>NZ_JABVXE010000006.1:84927-177907 GCF_013350085.1 Pseudoalteromonas sp. 0802
AATGCTTATTCCTTCATTGGATATAAGCGAACAGCTTAAGTTAAATGAAATTACTCAAATTACCTTATTAAACTTGTCACCGGGAGAGCATGAGTTTCACTGTCAGATGCAAATGTATCGCGGTGTCTTAAAAGTCGTTTAGGAGGGCAATATGAAAAATCAACACCCTAATTTTTGGTCAACACCTACAGGCTGGGCTGCACTGGCACTTATTGCCGCAGTGACCTACTTCTTAGTGCTTGAGCATGGTCAACATACGCTGCAATTTCTTCCCTACTTGATTTTATTGCTATGCCCCTTGATGCACGTATTTATGCATGGCAGTCATGGTAAACATGGTCACGATCATTCACATGCGCCTGATGAAAAAAAGGAAGAGAGCTTTCAAGAACTCACGGATAAAAATGCAGCCTATCGCGATGGCTACATACAAGGCTTAGAAAAGGCACGTAAGGAATCACATAAAAAGGAGAGCAGTGATGAATGAAACATATGATTATGGCTTATGGTCAATGGTGATACTGAACTCAGCAATTTTTATCTTTTTTGCCTTTAGTTTTGTCAAACCAAAAACATCAACTGATTGGAGAAGTCTAAGCGCGTTCTCTGCCTTTATTGTTGCCCTATTTACTGAAATGTATGGCTTTCCTTTAACTATCTATTTTCTGTCGGGGTGGCTGACGGAGACCTATCCAGAAGTAAATTTCTTTGCGCATGAAAATGGGCATTTATTACATACTTTCTTTGGATTTCAAGGTGATGCCCATTGGGACCCATTTCATATAGTGAGTATGGTGTTTATTGTTGCAGGTTTCTTTATGTTGTCTTCAGCATGGAATGTATTGCATCACGCGCAAAAACATCATCAATTGGCTACAACTGGATGGTATGCAAGATGTCGCCACCCACAGTATGTAGCTTTCATTCTAATCATGTTCGGCTTTTTATTGCAGTGGCCGACAATCCCAACACTTGCGATGTTTCCGATCTTAGTCGTTGTTTACGTCAAGCTAGCGAAACGCGAAGAAGCACAGGCGATTGCTGAATTTGGTTCGGAGTACCACAGGTATATGGAATCGACACCAAGTTGGATCCCAAGTTTTAATAAAAGTGTAGAAGGTAAAAATCATGAAAACGTTAATTAAATCAATTTTATTTATTGGTTCACTACTGATAACCACTAGCTTATTTGCCCAAAACAATGAGCATAAACATGAAGGTGCGAACAAAGCTGGTATGCATCAAGGCATGACAATACCACATGAGAACATGGGAGAAATGCATAAAAAGATGATGGAAATGAAAAAGGAAGTCCATGCCATTAAAACTGAAAAAGATCCTGACAAGCAACAGCAGATGATGGTTGAACATCACCGTTCAATGATGAAGATGATGCAATCCATGCACAAAAACATGGAAGAAATGCCAATGCATCAACAAATCAAGATGACTGAACATCATTTAGAAATGATGGAGAACATGATGCCGCAGATGAACCGGAAAATGGAAGAAATGAAAGATAGCAATCAACAGCATTCACACAAACATTAGGAGAAAAATTATGAGCGATTTAGATCATAGAGTTGGCGTTAGAGAGCAAAATTTAGTTGTTCGAAATCTAAAGCTTAGCCATGTCACAGAAGAAAGCTGTGACGAGTTAGTAAAAGAAATAGATCAGCTTTTTGGTATAGATGAAGTTAGTTACAACATCAAAGAAGGTGAAATACACCTTGCCTATGATGCCGCAAACGTAAGCCTTGATGGGATTGAGGAGGTAATCCGTAAGTATGGCGCAGATGTTCATGATGATTGGTGGACACATACTAAAGAAAGTTACTATAAATTTGTTGATCAGAACATCAAAGATAACTCTGTTCATAAGCCTTGGAGTTGTCATCAAGCACCTTCGGGGGCTGGCCGGAAAAACAAATGAATTCATAAAAAAGTGTATAGATAATTAGTTAGTCAAATGAGGTAACAGTGATGAAAACACCCTATATAAAAGCTCTTTTATTGCTTACATTCGGTTTATATTTAGTGGGTTGTTCCAATACCACTTTTTATCATAAATACATGATGAGAGGTCAGGTAGTAGAAAGTTCTGATAATCGAACTCTAATCTGTATTGGTGCTAAGCATGGCGCAGAGGTTGGGCAAAAATACAGTGTTATTAGATTCCATGAAAGAATAGTATTGAGTGAAGGTGAAGATCCCTACACTATCGAAAAGGTAGGAACGGTACAAATTACTAAAATTGTGAATGATCATTTCGCAACTGTAAAGCTAGTGTCTGGTGACATTGCAGCGAAAGATATGGTGGAACTTGAAAACTAATAAAGTGGTGGCGAAAGCCACCACAAGAGCATAACAATAAAACTTAATGAAAAAGCTTTAGTGTTATTTTGTACAACCTTTGAGATTGTTTGCTCAGTTCTGGTTATCTTGATGCCAGTACGACAGAAAAAAATGTTACATATGGATTAGAAAGGTGTGGGCTGGCATCCTAGGTCTAATCTTAACAGTTAAGGGGCCGCCGAATAGAGCTATACCTTTACATCAGCAGCATAATCAATGCTCCCGCGATCATAAATAAGTTTTCAGATAGCGATACAAATCCAAGTGGCACACTGCTATCGCCGCCTACACAGGCACACTTTAACTGGCGTTTGTCAATGTAAACGGCTTTGAAAACTGAAATTGCTCCAACTGTGCCGATAAACAATGAAAATGGTGCCACTGCGAGAGGCTGTAGTTGGGCAACCATACCAATACCTGCATATGCTTCAATGAAGGGATAAATATAACCATATCTTATCCATCTCATCGCTAGTAAATCATAAGTAATAAACGAATTTGTGAAACTGTATAGGTCTTTCAGTTTTTGCACCGCTAAGAGCGTCATTGAAAAAGCTATAAATAGCATCAGTGTTCTGATGGAGATAAATGAGCCGGAAGCAAAATGTTGAGATGCGACAGCAAGAAGTGCAGCTATCGAGAAAATGGCTACAACTGGCGTGTAGGTTGTGCCAGTTTGACCTGCTTCATCTTTACCAAAATACTCTCTTAAGTCATCGTATCCTCCGACACGCTTTCCTTCAATAAAGGTTTGTGGCGTAGTTTTGACATCATGCTTATCTTTGAAGTCATCAGCTTGTTGTCTTGACGTGAGCTTATGATCTTCTACATCATACCCTTGCCTCTCCAGCAAATCTTTCGACCTTAAACCATAGGGGCAGATATGTTCGTCAGTGACCATTCTGTACAGGGTAGCTGTCTTAGTCATCTTAGCCTCCTTTGTTCAGTGTGCCTTCAAACTTTGGGAGCGGTCGTTGCTCAGCCTGAGCTTGTGAGCTGACCTTTCCATTTTCAGAAATATCCTTAATCAGCCATTCCATTTCTTTTATTTCTTTTCGTTGGGCTTTAATAATACCATTTGCCAATTCACGCACGCGTACATCCTCCAAAGTTGAATGCTCACTAGTAAGAATAGCAATGGAGTGATGAGGAATCATCGCTTTCATGTAGGCAGTGTCAGAAATTGTGCTTTGAGAGCGAACAAGATAAAGACATATGGCGAACAGTATTGTCGCCAATAGAAAAATAGCCATGTTGAGCTTCTTGTTACTGTACATGCCAAGCATAAAGGCCAGCATGATCATTGCCATACCTGCTCCCATATACAACGACATATAGATACGCGTTTCACTAAACCATATATGTGATACTGCGTAAGTGTTGAGATACATCATGACAAACATAGCAATGGTTGAGGTGATGATCATTGCAGCAAATCTTGAGTATTTCATAAGTAATCCTTACATTGATAGTGTAAATATTTCCCACTGTTAGCCTATTATTCTCTACATGTGGTCATGTTCTCGAAAAATTGCAAGTAATGAGCCAGTATCAATAAGAGTATTTGTAATACGATTGACTCAATTTCAGCGCAATTATTGTGAATCAGTACTAATCTACACATTTCGGTGTAAGAGTTTATGGGCAAAAAATCTTCTTTGAAGGAGATCAAATCAGCTTATATTTAGAGTTTGAGTTTTGAACTTGTGATAGACACAGGCGGAATTGGCTTTAGTTAACAATCTAATGTGGGAACTCAAAGTACTACAAGCTGAGCTTCAACAAATGTAAGCTCGTGTACAAGTGAAGACACAGTTAAAGCATGTGGAAGAATTAATCTTGATAGTTAGAGTTGTCATTTATTTCACTTTTTAAATGAACGAATATTGATCTTTTATCTCGTTCATGTTCGAAAGCTAAAAGTTTCCTACACATGAAAGTGGTTTTGCAAGAGTATCTACTAGAGAACAAGATTTGAATGCTCAACTGTTCAGTTGGGCTATTATGGTTGTAAAAAAATATTATAAGGCAATGTGTCTGGTACTTCGGTTAGAAATGAAAAAAGTTAAAGAAGCTAATCGATTTCATCAGGTAGGGTGATGAGGTAATAGTTACTCGCCTTGATCGGCTAGGCCGATCATTAAAGTCTATTCTTGAGGACATTGAAAGTACTCACAAACGGGGCGATTGTTCAAAGATTATTAATGGTTCTGTCAGTACAAAAAATGATAATCCGTTTACCAGTTTCATTCATAATCTGCGCAATTAGCAATAATGACGTGCGTTCATAACGGTCATAAAGAGCAATCCCCCTGCGCTGAAATAATGCTTATTCCTTCATTGGATATAAGCGAACAGCTTAAGTTAAATGAAATTACTCAAATTACCTTATTAAACTTGTCACAGGGAGAGCATGAGTTTCATTGTCAGATACAAATGTATCGCGGCGTCTTAAAAGTAATTTAGTTTTAAATAGGTCTTTTTACACACCTGAACGAGCAAAAGTAACTTAACAAAAGGCTTCTCGAAAACATTACGAGAAGCCTCTAAATTAAAGTTAAGATTTGTATTTACTGTAAACAATTCTATATAGAACAGGCAAAACAACTAAAGTAAGTAAAGTAGAGGAAATAATCCCTCCAATTACCACCGTTGCTAATGGCCTCTGAACTTCAGCCCCAGTTCCGACGTTTAATGCCATAGGAATGAAACCTAAGCTAGCAACCAAAGCGGTCATTAATACAGGGCGAAGCCTGATAGTTGCACCTTCGATAATTGAGTTTATTAGCTCTCCTGTTTCAAGTAATCGCTGTTTAATGAATGACAGCATCACCAGTCCATTTAATACAGCTATCCCTGAAAGAGCGATAAATCCAACAGCAGCAGAAATTGAAAGAGGCATGTCTCTTAACCACAAAGCCAATACGCCGCCTGTAAGTGCTAAAGGCACACCACTAAATATGATCAGGGCATCTTTTATTGAACTAAATGCTATGACAAGCAGTGTCAAAATTACAAACAATGTGGCAGGTACTACGATGGATAATCTTTGCGTTGCACTCTCAAGTTGCTCAAATGTTCCGCCGTACTCAAGCCAATAACCAGCAGGCAATTCAACATTTTGTTGAATTTTTTGCTGTGCCTCTTGTACGAATGAGCCTAGATCTCGGTTTCTAACATTTGCTGTAATTACAATTCGTCGCTTACCATTTTCTCGGCTTATTTGACTTGGAACTGTCGTATAATTTAACTCTGCAACTTCGCTTACAGGTACAAACTCACCACTTTCTGTCGCGATTGGCAAATTACCTAGCTGATCAAGGTTGGCTCTCAACAGCTCAGGATATCTAACTACAATTTCAAATCGACGATCACCTTCGAATATTAACCCTGCGCCTTCACCTGACACGACTGTTTTTAACCAAGACTGTAAGTCGCTTGCATCCAACCCGTATAGCGCTAATGCTTCAGGCTTGGGGTTAACGGTAAAGATAGGCACGTCATCAACTTGTTCGAGCCGCGCATCAGCAACACCTGAAATTGTATTGAGTGTAGCCAAAACTTCTTGTGCAGAAATGACAAGTTGGGATAGATCATCACCGTAGAGCTTAATCCCTAAATCAGCTCTTACTCCGCTAATTAATTCGTTAAATCGCATCTGAATTGGTTGAGTAAACTCATAATTATTGCCGGGAATAGAGCTGAGATCTTTTTCCAGCCTTTCAACAAAATCCTCTTTCGTTAAATTAGGGTCGGGCCATTGCTCTCTCGGCTTTAATATCAGAAAAGTATCAGTCACATTTGGCGGCATCGCGTCTGTCGCAACTTCTGCTGTGCCCGTTTTTGAAAACACCGTAACAACTTCATCATATTTCATAATTTGTTGTTCAAGTACCTTCTGCATTTCTACAGCTTGGTCAATACCCGTGCCCGGAATACGCATCGCGTGCAGTGCAATGTCACCTTCATTAAGTTGAGGAACAAATTCAGATCCTAATTTACTACCAAGTAATATGCTAAATGTCACAAGTAAAGCAGCGCCGCAAACAACTAGCCAACGTAGTTTTAAAGCCCACTTCAAAACAGGACTATAAACTGACTTAGCGCCGACAATTACTGGACTTTCTTTTTCGCTGATTTTGCCTTTCAAGAATAAAGCAACCGCAGCGGGGACTAGCGTGAAGGTAAATACCATTGCAGACAATAGAGCGATTATCACCGTTGCGGCCATCGGATGAAACATTTTGCCCTCGACACCCGATAAGGTAAACAAAGGTAAATAGACAATCGTTATGATCAATACGCCAAAAACACTAGGTCGTATAACCTCATTGGTAGCAGAATAAACAATGTCTAGGCGTTCTTTCAGGGAAATGACAGAACTATTTCGTTTTTGGCTTTCTGCTAACCGCCTAATGCAGTTCTCAACGATTATTACCGCGCCATCGACAATCAATCCAAAATCTAAGGCTCCCAGACTCATTAAATTCGCAGAGACTTTGCTTTGAACCATGCCCGTGATTGTTGCCAACATTGCCAAAGGAATTACTGCGGCGGTAATCAAAGCGGCGCGTATGTTACCCAGTAATAGGAACAATACGAAGATAACCAGTAATGCACCTTCAATAAGATTTTTCTGTACGGTGCTAATTGCTTTATCAACCAGAGTTGTCCTGTCATATAAGGGAACTATGGACACGCCTTGAGGTAAACTGTTTTGGATTTCACTAAGCTTGTCACCAACAGCCAATGCCACCGAGCGTGAATTTTCTCCTACCAGCATCATTGCGGTGCCAATCACACTTTCCTTGCCTTCCAGTGATGCAGCTCCTGTCCTTAGCTCTTTTCCTATCGCAACTTCGGCGACATCTTTAACTTTTACAAGTGTGCCGTCGTCGCTTTTTATAATGACGTTTTGGATGTCTTGAATAGATTGCAACTGAGCTTGTGAACGAACAAGAATTTGCTGTCCGCTTCTTTCGATGAATCCAGCCCCTTGATTTGCATTATTTCGCATTATTGCATTTGATAGTGCTTCACTGGTAATACCGAAGTGCAACATCCTTAACGGATCGGGATTGATATGGTATTGCTTTTTATAGCCACCAATTGCATTGATTTCCGTAATCCCTTTAACCAATGCAAGTTGTGGTTTCACTACCCAGTCATGGATCTCCCTTAACGCCATCGCATCATAGGGTAAGCCATTATTCTGCTTTGCACTTTCGTCGGCAGTTATACTGTACATGTATATTTCACCGAGGCCCGTAGCAATTGGTCCCATTTCTGGTTCAATGCCAAACGGTAGTTGCTCCTTAATTGCGCTAAGTCGCTCATTGATTAGGTTTCTGGCAAAATACAAATCTGTGCCTTCTTCAAACACAACAGTCACTTGCGACAGGCCATATCGAGAAAGTGAACGGGTATAATCCAGCTTAGGTAAACCCGCCAAGCCCGTTTCGACGATAAACGTAATCCGTTGCTCTGTTTCCAAAGGTGAATAACCTTGAGCCTGCGTGTTTATTTGTACCTGTACATTGGTTATATCTGGCACAGCGTCAATAGGTAGCTTCTGATAGTTCCATATTCCTAAAGCGATGATAAACAAGGCCATAAGCAACATAGTACCACGTCTACGGATAGATAATTCTAGTATCCAAGCGATCATATTTTCACCTCGATAATACTGAAGCCAATATGTAGAGGACAAAAAGGTCGGAGATTAGTGTTCATGTCCAGCCTCCGATTTTTTTAGATCAGCAACTAGCAGATAACTGTTCTTTACAACCACACTTTCGCCGACGTTCAAACCGTCGATGATAGCAATATTGATAGCGTCTGAAGCGCCAGTTTTTACGGCGCTAGGGTGGTATTCATTGCCTTCTTTAATAAAAACAACATCTTTGCCTTCAAACTCTTGAATGGCTCCTTTTGGCACAACAACTGGAGCAGAGTGTTGACTGGTCGTAACCGCACCTTTAATTACAGTGCCAAGCGGCCACTTGTTGGTTTTGTTATCCAATTTTACAAATGCCAATGAGTATGGCTTGTCGTTTAGTGATGGTGTTAAATAGCTAATTTGCGCACTTTGATTAAATTCAGTGCTATGAATTAGCACCTGCTGGTTAGCGTTAACCTTACTTAGCTGAGTAGGAAACACTGATAGTTGTGCCCAAACCACGTCAAAATTGGCTATTGTCAGCAAGTTTTCACCATTTGTAAGCTCGCCAATATTGGCTTGCCTAGCGACTATACGCCCAGACATTGGTGCTTTTATCGAATATTGATTTAAGCTCTCATTGGATTCAATCACTACCAACGTTTCACCTTTTTTGACCTCTTCGCCGAGATTGACTTTTACTTCCTTAATAACACCATCGAATCTAGCGTTAACGTGCGCAAGTGAGGCAGGATCGGCAACGATTTTTCCATATACAACTTCTTCGTTATGAATAACACCGCTAGTTGCTGCTACTGTTTCAATGCTGTTTTGTTTAGCCATCTCAACAGACATAGAGACTATTTCATCTTTGTGTTCTTCACTGGCTGAGGTCGTGATGGAGGTGAAACCAATTACAGCAACAAGCATTAATTTGAAAAGGCTGATTGGTGAATTTAATATATTTTTCTTTTTCATGATTAATTCTCAATAAAGCTTGAAAGTTGGCTTTCTGTATTGCCGGAAGAAATTAATGGAATGCCTGATAAGGACTCAATGGAGGCGCTTTGTTTGTGAACCTCACTTGCGGCAAAAATAAGCGCATATTGCATCTCAATAAGCTCTTTTTGAACTGAAACTAGCTCTAAATAACTAAAGCGCCCGTCCGAATAGGCTTTTTGCACTAATGACAAAGCACTTTCTTGAGGCGGAATAATACTGGTTTGTAAGGTTTCAACCGTAAGGCGAGCCTCTTCCTGAGCCGCATAAAATGTCGCTAATTGGCTGTAAATTGCTCGCTCACTGGCTTTCCGTTGCTGCTCAACTTCATCGAGTTTTGCTTTTTGAGATTGATAGCTGCCTCTATTTCTATCACTCGTAAACAGAGGGACGCTAATTCCTGCAACCAACGCAGTCTCATTGCTACCTTCAAGTCTTTTCACACCTGCGCTCCACGTTATATTAGCGTGGCTTTGTGCGTTGATTGATTGTAATTGAGCTTGCTGAATTCTCGATTGCTCTGCATAAGCTAATATATGAGGACTTTGAGAAAGTTGAGCCATGATGTATTCGAGTGATATTGTTTTGGGAAGTGCAAATAAATCGCCTGATACACGAGAGAATTGCGGTGATTGTTCTCCCCACATAATAGCTAACTTACGAACACTGGCCTCTAACTGCTTGGAAATGGTTAGCGTCTTTAGTCGAGCTGTTGCTAAAGCTGCATCAGCTCGTTTTTGCTCTGATGACGGTGCCGAACCAACACGAACTTTTTTGGAGACAGTTTGATAGGTTTCTCGTGCTAGCTTTTCTGCATTTTCATTGACGAGCATGATTTGCTGTAACGTCAAAACATCGATATAGCGAGCTGCTACTTCACCCAAAATATCGAGTGTTTGTATTCTTTTTTCAACAGCTATTGCTTGCTGTTGGGCATTAACATAAAGCTTTCTGCTATTTACCTTATCTCCCAATTCCACCACGGAAGATATTGATAAGGTAAGTTCAGCGTCGCTGAATCCAGATACATCACCTGTACCTGCAAAGTTTTCCAATTCAGCGCTGACGTTATATTCAGGTTTTAACCCTGCGGTAGCTAACTCGCCGTCTAAACGCTTTTGTTTGTATTTAAAAGCTGTTAGCTGTGGGTTGTTTGCAAGTGTTCGTTGTATTGCCTCTGACAATGAAACTGAATCAACAGTTAAGTCATTTGCAAATACATTATTAGTTGTCACTAAAAACGACAACAGAAGCAACCGTTTTACTTTCTTCCAAGCAAGTACGGGGGCCTTAAAATAAGACATATTCATATTTTGTCCTGTTTATTTTATGAAACGAGCGTTGGCTTCACCGCCTAACGCGCCAATTAAATAAAAGGACTAACTTTTGGGAGGTCGAAGTAATCTGGAAGGGGGAGCTTCAATGACTACTTTTAAATAATCAAATACCTGACTTGATTTGAAATCAATGTCTCTACTGATGTAAACATGCGTAGCAAACTGTACATGCGAGCCATTGCAGTGTCCGCAATGATGACAATCAGCGGGGTTGTGTTGGTCATTATCTGCTGATGATTGTATTAATTTTTCAGAAGAAATGTGGTCATCTAAAGCATGAACATGCTCGGTTTTTATATGCTCGGAATCAACAATATGAACATCAGCAACTTTTGCCACAGCAGAAAATGACTGAAGTAATATCAGCACTATCATGATGTATGCAGGGAATTGTTTAATATTCATTTCGTTTCAACTATCTCTTAGTTATGCCAATGTTAACACTATCGTTTAGCTTGCGTCACGACATTGCTCGTCTATGAACTCTATTTCAATTGTTGTATGAGCAAAATCAAACTCTTTAAGCTCCTGTCGCAACTCTAGCTTGTACGATTTCAGCTCTTCGTTAGATATTTCAGTGTTTAAAACAATATGGGCGGTTAAAACGTTGTGTTCACCATCAAGTGACCAGATGTGTAAGTGATGTACTTCACCCACAATGGCTTTAGAAACTATTTTCGATTTAATATTTTCAATAAGATCAATATCTGGTGTCGCTTGCAAGAAGAGCATAAGTGTCGTTTTCAGTGTTCTTACAACATTAAATAAAATAAAAAGGGTAAACCCAATTGATAAAATAGGATCGAGTATGGGCCATTCAACAAACATCAATACGATTGATACAATAAATATAGCTATCCAACCTAAAACGTCTTCAAGCAAGTGCCAGTTTAAAACTCGTTCATTTAAGGTCTTTCCATGACTTAGCTTATAGGCAGCGTAACCGTTTACCACCATGCCAAAAATAGCTAATAAAAGCATTCCTTCGACTTGAGGCATTTCGGGGTTAGCTAATCTTGGTATGGCCTCAATTAGTATAAAAACAGAACCAACAGTTAATACCAAACCGTTAATCAATGCGCCAAGCAATGAAAAGCGCTTGTAACCATATGAAAACTGGCTAGAGGCAGGCTTGTTACTGAGCTTATTTAATCCCCATGCGGTGCCTATGGAGATGCTATCTCCTAAATCATGGATAGCATCTGCCATGATTGCCGTACTATTGGTTAACCAACCTCCGATAAATTCGATGATGGTAAACGTGAGGTTTAGAAAAAAAGCCCAGCCAATGCGTCTCGAAGCGTCCTCATCATTGTGAGGGTGATCATGACCGTGAGAGTGGTTATGCATGTTGAGCCTCGGCGGTTACATTTTTTCTTCTAAGCCTTTGTACATTCCAATTAATGATATGACGGATAAAGTTTTGGTACGCCCAACGTTTAATACCCGTTAGATTGGTTCCCTGCTCAGCATAGAATTCATCGGGTGAGTCATAAAAGCCAAAGTCGTCGTGTATGCCTTCTTTTTGAATATAAGTATCTTTACCAACCCAGTTCGTCTCTGGGTTACTTATGCAGGTAGTAGCTATTCCATAACCACAAAAATTATCTTTAGCTTGACTGAATTTGGATTGAATTGAACTTAGGTAAGCTTCGTCGAGAATGAAGCCTTCTAAATTGATCCACTTACCTTCATAGAGCACTTCTACCCAGCTATGGATAATGGATTTTGGGGCAAGCCAAAATACATAAGAAGGAATAGCGCCTTTCTGAAGCTGTTGGTCAATCGTGAAACCATGAAATCGGCACTGAATACCAAGCGCTCGGAATAGAGCCATTAACAAGTTTCCCTTGGTATTGCACTGTCCATAGCCATCCGCTAAAACTTCACTCGCAGATATATCATCGCTGCGGTTGTAACCAAACTGAATCTCATCTTTAACAAAGGTGTAAGCAGCTCCTATTGTGTTGTATTCATCCATTGTATTCCAATTCCGATCTGCTATTAGAGATTGGATGCTGTGATCATCTAAGTCTAATATTTGTGTTTTCTCTAAATAATTAGCACTCATTATCCATCTCCTTTAAGAACATGATTTTGATTTACTTCCACTACAGCTATTGTTTTCGCTTGTTAACTCTGCGTTGCTCAGCTCTTTCTTCGCATCAGTAATAATCAGGTAAGCCCCTCTTAAAATTAGGGTTGCAATCACACTACCAATCACAATGTCAGGCCAGCGAGAATCAAGTAGCATCACTAAAACACCAGCAGCAATGACCCCCAAGTTTGCGATCACATCGTTGGCTGAAAATATCCAGCTTGCACGCATATGGACTTCACCATTGCTTTGCATTCTGATTAAAACTAAACAAATGACGTTTGCTATTAATGCTACAAAACCAAAGCCGATCATGAACCAAGAGTGAGGCTCACCTTCTCCGAGTCTTCTTACTATGTCAAAGATTACCAGTATTCCGAGTGTCAGCTGAAAGTAACCGCTGATAAGGGCTGCATTGGCTTTATGCTTTAAAGATCGGCTCACGGCATATAGAGCAATACCATAGACAATTGCGTCAGCCAGCATATCCATTGAATCTGCTATCAAAGCCGTTGAGTTTGCATATAGGCCCACAGTAATCTCAACGCAGAACATAACCGCATTAATACCTAGCAACCAATACAGCACATGTTTTTGTTTCGCATCTTTTAGTTCGACTTCGCAACCACAACCACTCATTGCACGGCCTTAGTTATTTGCTTGATAACTTAACTATAAAGTCTATAGTGACTATAGAGTCAAGATTTAGGACTAAAGTTTTATGAAGATAGGTGAACTTTCAAAAACGACAGGGTGTTCGATACAAACAATTCGGTATTACGAGAAAGAAGGGTTGCTTTCAACTCCTGAACGTACTGAAGGGAATTACAGGTTATACGGTGAACGGGCTTTAAAAGAATTAGAGTTTATAAAGCATTGCCGAAGTTTGGATATCCCTCTAACAGATGTTAAACGCCTTATGGAACTGAAAAATAAGCCAGAAGAAAGCTGTGCAAGTGTTAATAAGCTCATTGCTCAACAATTGGCCTTAGTTAACAATCGAATGAGAGAACTCAAAGCACTAAAAGCTGAGCTTCAACAAATGGCAAGTTTGTGTACAACTGAAAACACCATTGAAGCGTGTGGAATAATTAAGTCACTTGATAGTTAGAATTGTCATTCATTTTCTATCCGTGTTGTGTACGAATAACTATATTTTATTACGTTCATGTACGAAATTTATTTAATGTACTTTCGTTCACTTGATTGTTAAGATGTACGAAAGTTACAGGTTTCGTACATATGAAAGTTGGTTTTGCAAGAGTCTCAACTAAAGAGCAAGATTTAAATATTCAACTGTCCAAGTTGGACGCTCATGGCTGTGAAAAAATATTTCAAGGAAAACAGTCAGGTGCTTCCATTAGAAATGAAGAAAAGCTAAAGGAACTCATCGATTTTATCAGGGAGGGTGATGAGGTAATTGTTACTCGCCTTGATCGGCTAGGCCGATCATTAAAGTCTATTCTTGAGGCTATTGAAAGTATCCACAAAAAGGGGGCTTGTTTAAATATTATCGACGGCTCTCTCAATACTAAAAATGATAATCCGTTTGCCACCGCCATGATCAACCTATGTGGAGTATTCGCTCAACTTGAGCGGGATCTTATAAAAGCCAGAACCGCAGAAGGTCGCGAAGAAGCGAAGGCTAAAGGCAAACATATGGGTAGGTTGCCTGCTTTATCAGACAAACAAGCGAAAGAATTATATAAAGATAAATTAAATGGTGAATCGATCTCTGCATTAGCGAAGAAATATTCTGTTAGCCGCCCGACGGTTCATCGAACTATTGAAAGAATGGAACAAAAAAATAATAAACAAAAGGAGATGTTATGTGGTCTGATAAAGAGTCGAAAATTGACTTCTTAAACTTTAATGAAACGGCTGAGTCGATTAAAGATCTTATCACTGAAAAGGAATTAATGCCTATTAGTATAGGTGTCTTTGGTGATTGGGGCGCTGGAAAATCCACGATTCTTGAACTTACCAAAGCATCTTTGGAAACTGATGAACAAGAATATATCCAAGTGCATTTCGATGCATGGACTTTCCAAGGATACGATGACGCTAAAGCAGCGCTATTAGAAACAATTGCATCTACTTTAGTAAAAAAAGCAGCAGACGATAAAAATCTAAGTGCAAAAGCAATAGAGTTTGCTGGACGAATAGATAAGATCAGACTGATGGGACTGCTAATGAATGGTGGTGCAGCATTAGCTGGTATACCGACTATGGGTGGTATACAGAAGATCATGGGACTATTCAGTGGTGGTGACGATGGTGAACTTGATGTTGATGATGTAAAAGGTGCTGTCGATGGCGCTAAGGATGTTGCGAAGAAAAACAAAGGTTTGATCAAAGATAAGAAATCATTCTCACCTCCTAAAGAAATTAAAGAATTCCGAAAAGCATATTCTGATCTGTTAAAGGAGTTTGATAAGCCACTTATTGTCTATGTCGATAATTTAGATCGCTGCTCTCCATTTAATGCCATTTCAACACTTGAGGCGATCAGATTATTTCTATTTTTACCAAATACCGCATTTGTCATTGCCGCCGATGAAGACATGATCCGTTTGGCAGTACCTGAATATCACAAAGGTGCATCTCAACGACATCAAACTGATTATTTAGACAAGCTTATTCAAATTCCTGTGCATGTACCAAGGCCCGGTGTTCTTGAGATAAGGGCATATTTAATGATGCTCACCGCTCAAGACCACGGAGTGACAGATGCTCAGTTAGAAGCGATAAGATGTGCCCTTGAAGAATCATTAAGGCTTTCTTGGAAACAACCACAAATTACCGTTGATGAGCTTCTTCAGGATCACGATATCGAAAAGCATTCAGGACTCAGAAGCAAATTTGTAGTTGCTGAACAGTTAGCTCCACTATTAGCTGAATCCACAAACATTAACGGTAACCCTCGCATAGTTAAGCGATTACTCAATCAAGTTAAGATGAGAAAGAAAACGGCTCACCGTCGAGGAATGCAGCTTGACGAGAAAACTATCACTAAGCTGGTAATTTTTGAGAGGTGCTTAGGCACTCAGGCTACTAACAAGCTTTATGAATTAATTGATAAGGAAAACGGATATCCAAAAGTTTTAGCGGATCTCGAAAATTCAGAAGTTGAATTTGATGAAATAAAGTTACCTGAAGAGTGGAAACTCGACCTAGCTTTTATTGATAAATGGTCAAAATTACCTCCAATGTTTACTGAGATGGATTTGACCCCAGCGGCATACCTTAGCCGAGAAAGCATTCCAATGGGTGCTGTTAATGCGGTAATGTCGGGAGCTGCTCAAAAACTTGTAGAAGAATTAATGAAGCAAAAGGTAAGGGTCAGTGGCGTTAACTCTACTGCGATTACCACAACTCCGAAGGAAGAGTACATGTCAGTCATGGATGGTTTGATTGAAAACTTTAAGTTGATTGGTGATTGGACCGAAAAACCAACAGGCATCTATGGAGCCGTGTTACTTGCCAAGCAGGATGATAAATGTTGCTTAAGTCTTCTTACATTCTTAAAAAGCTTGCCTCGTCAAAGGTGGCTCAATCCAATCTTAAAAGAACTAGAGGGAATTAAGTAATATGGGTACGTCCGCATCGTCTACAGGACCGAATAACAAGAGTCCGCTAATTCCATCTTGGGCAGAGCAAGGAGATCCCGTCACAATAGAGCCTGCATCAGGTACTGATGGGGATGATCAAACTGGTTCTGATAACAATCAATCTGATGATCAGAATGACCATACCAACGATATTGACAATGACAAGGTTCAACAAGAAATCGGTGGTTCGCCAACAGCAACGCCACCTCCAAATAGGTTTGCCAGCGCCAGAAGAGCATTTGGTAAATATGCACAAACAGGTGGCTCAACCTCAGATCTAAGGCGTTCATTAAAAAGTTACTCTAGAAAAGGCTCTGGCGGAGGTAAAAGCACAAGCCGGAGACTAGCAAGCGGTATAACGGCTGGTTCTGGATTGCTTGGTGTCATGCGTGGCGACACCGTAACGGTTAATAATCAAAGCTTATCATTAGGTGATCTAACTGGGTTATCGACTGACCAAGCAATTGACAAAATTGCTAGTCATTTGGCACCTGATAATGCCGATTCGGATGCTGTAAGAGTTGCGTTGGATTACGCACTAGAAGAAGCACTCCCCGATACAGAAGAATTTGACCCAAACAGTTTTACTGACGAAGTTATTCAAGAAGCCATAGGCTGTTATTTAACAGATCTTATTTTTCAGGATGTGGTTGAAGGCATGGGCAGAGCTTGGTTTCATGTTGAGCCTGCAAGTAAGCATCATCAAATGGAAGTAGAATTAAGGGAATTAATAAAAGTGATCACACAAGAGCAGTTAGACAAAGTAACTAATGGCAACCCTAGTACTATTAGCAAGGAAAATATTACTAAAATTCAAGCTGATGCAATTGCAATGACAGTGGATGAATGGGAGAGTTTTGATGACTAATTTTTATTTTAACCATGACCCAGCTAACTTGCCTGATTTTTCTGAAGACTGTCATCCTGTCCAAATGTTTCACACGCATCAAAATGACATCACTAAGCACAGCTTGGTGTCAAAACAACTACTACAAACAGTTCGTGATTTAGGATTGCATGTAGATGCTGATGCAATAGATCTGATAACAATTGCAACCGCCGTTACCGCCGCTGATACATTTGAATTGAGGGATAATGCAGAAAATGCATGGGCTAGAAAAATGCATTTACATGTTCCTGTTACCGATGAGGATATGTGGAATACTGTTGAGCCTGAACTAAGTTCTTTGCTCAACTTTCTAACGGGCGATCAATGGCAGTTTACTTTTGAAAAAACAACTATGCCGATGCCGACTCCTAAAACAAGTGAGCAAGCGAAAGCAAAAGCAAAATCATTAATTGGACTCAACTCAGTCTGCCTTTTTTCAGGAGGTCTTGACAGCGCAGTTGGTGCAATTGACATTTTAAACGGAGAGTCAGCCTTAAAACCGCTTTTGGTTAGTCACGCTTATCGTGGTGATGGCGCAAAACAGGAAGATATTAAGCATTTATTATCCCCGCCATTCGGCGAATTGTCCTATTCAATGTCTCCTCATATTATCAAGCATTTAGAAGGTAAAACTGACATTAGCATGAGGGGAAGAAGCTTCAACTTCCTAGCTATGGCGGTACTTGGTATATCAGCCTTAAGAAATGCTAATTGCGATAGCAGTATTGAAACTATTGTCGTCCCTGAGAATGGCTATATTTCTATAAATCCACCGCTTACCAGAAGACGGATTGGTAGCCATAGTACTAGAACTACTCATCCTAATTTTCTAAGCAGGCTTGAATCTTTGCTTAGAGACACTGGGTTTCATGTCAAATTTGTAAACCCCTATCAATTCAAAACTAAAGGTGAAATGTTAGCGGAATGTGTTGATCAAGACGCAATTAGAAAAGCAGTTCCTCTGAGTGTTTCTTGTAGTCATTGGCACAGAGAGCATAAACAGTGTGGGCATTGTGTACCTTGCCTTATTCGAAGAGCGTCAGTTTTTCATGCTGGTTTTACACAAGATGCGCCATACAAGACAAAGCGGTTGAGAGGTCTTATTAAAGAAAAAGATACTCGCGATGATCTCCAAGCGGTTCAAACTGCCATTATCCGGTTGAAACAGACTGACAATTATCGTTCTTGGCTTCGAAAGTCAGGACCAATACCACAAGATAAAGATATACGAGAAAAACTAGAATCAACTATTAAGCGAGGATTAGCAGAGGTTGAATTATTTCTCCAAGCGGATAAATCATCATGATGGATCTTCATTGCCATGTTGATTTATATCCAGATCATAAAGAGGTATTGAACGACATAAAAAGCAGTAATTATTACGTGCTATCAGTAACTACGGTGCCTTCAGCTTTTGAAGGTACTGTTCAGTTAACAAGTGGCATAAAACACTGTAAAACGGCTTTGGGGCTTCACCCTCAACTTGCTCATTTAAGGAAAAATGAACTACCTCTATTCGATAAGCTAGTTGATAGAACTAGATATATTGGAGAAATTGGGCTGGATGGCTCAAAAGGTTATGCTGATTACTTTGATGATCAATTAGAGGTTTTCACGCATATTTTGAAAAAATGTGAAGACTTTGATAACAAAATACTAACTATCCATAGTCTTAATGCGACAGGTGAAGTACTTGAACAACTTAAGTTATACCCCAATGCTGGTACTTCTATTCTTCATTGGTTTTTAGGTACTAAGAAGCAAGTTCTAGAAGCCGTCGAGCTAGGCTGTTTCTTTTCTATTGGGCCAGCCATGCTTACTTCAGCCAGAGCTAAAAAAGTAATATCGTGGATACCTCAAGATAGGATTTTACTCGAAACTGATGGCCCTTTCGCCAAAGTGGCGGGGAATATTCTGTTTCCTTCAAGTGTTGGCACTGTTACTGAATATCTGGCTGAAATTTGGTGTAAAAATAAGGCTTCGATAATTGAGCAACTGTCAGCAAACCTTAGGTGTTTAACATCAGTCAAGTAACTAATTATACGTCACGTAATCTTATAACAATTTTATTCAGGTTTAATCGATTTGTTTGAAGTATTTGTATTAGCTATAGCACTCAGTATGGACGTGTTTGCAGTATCCATAGGCTTAGGTTCTAAAAAAGTAGCAAATGCTGAAAAACTCTTTATTAAAGCCGTTGCTTATTTTGGATTTTTCCAAGGCTTTATACCTCTTTTAGGCTATTACAGCGGTAAAGGATGATCATCTTGGATTGAAGATTATGCACCTTGGATAGCTTTTATTTTGCTATTATTTATCGGTGGCAAAAATGATTTATGAGTCCCAATCTGAAGGAATTGAAGAAGATATTGCTAATGTTACTCATCGTGTGCTATTTGTTCTTGCTATTGCCGCCAGTATTGATGCAATGGCGGCAGGTTATGCAATCACATTGCTTGAGGTAGACATAGCCGTAGCTTGCTTGATAATAGGCGTCACGACGTTTGCCTTTAGCTAGATTGGTGTGAATATCGGCGAAAGAAGTGGCGTATGGCTGGAGTCTAAAGCTGAACTATTTGGTGGTTTAGTGTTAATCGCAATCGCATTTAAGATATTACTTGGTTGGCACAGAACCACCGAATACTAGGCTACTTACCTGAGCAACATGCATTGCCTTCTTGAATAGGAGGACACTTAACTGTTCCATAAGAGCAGTAAACGCAACAATCACCTTTGAACGGTTTAAGTAGTGCTTTACAGCTTTCGCATTCGTAATACCATTGGCAAGCGTTTGTAGGCATGGTTTCAACTTTGCTAAATCCACATTCAGGGCAAGTTATCTTAGATTTTAATTCTATACCTTGCATACTGGTTCCTTAATGGGCTTAACAATATCTAAAATAGACATTACGACCATCCAAATGATCCCAAAGTAAAATAAGTAAGTGCTCCAGTCGTATTGCCATAAAGGATAAAGGGTCAGCAATACTGCAATTGGGCCAATGACACTTAAAATGCCTCTTAATGACTCTCGATGTTGATACCAATTATAGAAATTAACTAACAACGCTAGTGAAGCAAATAATGGCAATAAGGTGTTCACCGCTATCCCTTCAAAATGTGAAAGAAAACCTAACCCAAGCGCAGATGCCAATGAGCCGAGCGCAGGAAAACATGCTGTGCAACTAAGGGCGGCTAGCCAAACGCCACCAGAACCTACTTTATCTAGAATTTTATTGATCATAACTATCTACCTCAATTTTTAAGGTAGTATAAACTCCGTACATAAGTACGGGGTCAATAGCTATTTAAGTGAATTTATTACCGGGCAGGATTGAGGGTCTTGATTGGCCTTGCAAGAATCTGTCATATCTTGAATTACTTTCTCTAACCGCTGTAAATCAGCAATTTTATTACGGATGAGATTAAGTTTTTGCAATCCCATCGATTCTATATCAGCGCAACTGCTACTTAGTGACATCAGTGATTCAATTTCTTTCAGCGTAAACCCTAATGCTTTAGCTTTCAGAATAAATTTGAGTTGATTAGCGTGTGTCTCGTCATACTTTCGATAACCTGATTCGGGTTTTGGAGGCTGCTCTATTAAACCTTGGCGCTCATAAAAGCGGATCGTTTCAACATTGATATCTAAATCTTTTGCCAGTTTTCCAATGGTTCTCATAAACATACTCTTTAGAAGCAGAGACATCATTATACAATTAATGCGGATTGCCTAAACTCAATTTTATTGCATGAACGGGGTCGCTAAGCGTCCGCTTTGTAGAATTAAGTTCACATATCCAGATCACTCTGACCGTCTCTTGTTCGCTCTTGCTGCCTGTCAGGTGAAGTCTAAACCTAATCAACAAAACTGTAAGATGAGATATGAGCTACTACATCTAATCTATTGTTTCGTTGAAACTAATTCAATAATTTCACCAGTAGACGTATCCACTCTTATTTCTGTATGTTGCCCTGAGTGCTGAAGTTGATTTTTTAAATCAGCATTAATCAGTTTGAGCTTATCTATTTCAGCGTACATTTCTTGTAATCGCACCAGTAGCTTTTCAAAATCCTTATCGATTTCCTTAGGGTCAATCTCGTTTTTTTGCTTTTCTTTAGCAAGCTTGCTTTTTAGTTCGGCTACCTTTGTTCTGAGTTGTTTTATTAAATTATCTTTATTTTTTTCTTCCCAAGTTAATTGAGCTTTTTCAATATTTTCTCGTAACTTTACCCATTTTTCTTCTTCTTTAGATAGATTTGCAATATTTCTTTTAGCTCTCGTTGCTACTGCATTTTTGGTTATCTTGCTGCCATCAGATTTCATCTCTTCAAAAGCACGTTTTATATCATCGTATGCGCTACTCATGCTTGTTCTCCTTGGTTTGTATGCGCTTTGCCTTCATCTAATACATAGTCAGCTGCTGCTATATTATTTTTCCAGTGAATAGCAAATAGCTCGTAATCTTCTTGCTCTTCTTTGGTTAATGCCGCATATGCCTCTAGTTTCTGCGTTGCTTCTTTTTTTATTATTTGCCAATTGACCTTGTGGCGTTTGGTAATGATTTTACTACCACAATACACACAGCCACTAGGGATTCCTGCTCCTTTTATCTTGCAAGCTTCTCCCGCAGTGCAGTACCCCGTAGGTAAGCCACGTATGTTTTTAATATTTTTGACGAGAAATTTTTTCAGTTCTTCAATTGAACTGAAATGGATCTGCTTAATCACAGTCGAATCTTTACTTTGACTATCAGTAATACCTATTATCAGATCTTTAGATGTTTTATTAATTTGCTCACCAGCACCACCTTTAAGTGATTGTGACTCGGCTTCATCTATTAACTCTTCTGCAACACGGTCAATTAAAATCTCATTAAACTCTTCAGTAGTTTTAATTAAAGTTGTTGAGGCCAAAAATGCTCTTCGAGTATAAACAAACGTCATTAGGCTAGTTAAATGTTTAAATTGATATCTAATATCATCAAGCTCACCTAATTTATTGGCAATGACAAAGTAGGCCAACGTATGTCGAAACATGTGAGCGGTTAATCTAAACGTATCGCCTTCTTCGTATGGGACACCTCTATTCTCTCCTCTAACTTCTTTGTAGTTAGATTCAAGGCGTTCAAGCTCTGCTATATCATCATCGTCTAGAGTTAAGTCAAAAAGCTCAATGTTTTCACTGTTTTTAACCTCAAATTTTGTGAATCGCCCAGTATCGCTAAAACTAACACTACAGCTACTATGTGAAACCCCGAAAAGACGGTTTCTTTCTAACCCTTCTTTCAAATTGTGTGCTTGACTACTTGTTATATTGGCTCTGCATGAAGAAAGTACAGCTTTTGCCCTTTCTTGCATACCGATCACATATTTTTCGTAAATACCAACACACTCATGTACTTCAGCGTTTGAAAACCATTCCATCTCAACCTTACTGTTGTCGGTTTTGGTCATAATTGCCGTAATGTAATAAATATCATCTTTGTAATTGGCACAGCCAACCTTGCATGTAAGTACTTCGTTATATCTCATACCTGTATAGGCCAAGATATTAATGTATGTGGCTAATTTTAAATCTTCTAATTCTTCGGATAATTGAATGAATTCCTCTTCATTGGGTAAGTTTCTTACATGTTTTGCTATTAGCTCACCTGTATTCATTTTGGGCGGTGGTTCAATGGAGCCTTCATGTAAACTATCTATTAAGCGTGCATTTAATTCTAGCCATCGTTCTATCTTATCCTTAGAGTTTTCAACTATTTTTTCTGCAAACTTCAGAATTTTTTTCATTACTTTAGTAGGAATGACAGGGTGCGAATAAGTGACTGGTCTCGGATGGTGTAACTCGTTTAGTTGGTTAAGCACATCAATAAAAACACTACACACCTTAGGGCCAAAAAGACGAAAGCTTCGTTGCACGTCAAATAGTTTAGTAAATGAGTGTGATTGTCTGTAAATAGCTATTTTCCCGACTTCATATAAATAGTCTTTTATGAGATTCCTAATAACTAAGTCAGATTTGAACTCCAACTCATGAAATGAGTGATAACCTCTTTGTCTTAAGAAGGCTGCAATTAAATTTAGATACGTTACATCATTTTGAAGTGTAGAGATTTTTAGAGGTTTACCGCCTACAACATCACCATGTGTGAGTTTAATTAGTGAATAAATTCGAATTTGATATGCTAATTCATCAACACCTTTAAAATTCACATTTCTTTGCGTTTCTTCATAGCTTATCCAAGTGTCATCGCCAAAGTGAATAGTGCCATGTTTAGCAATATTCAATGCTCTGTTTTCCCACAAAGCAATCGAATTAAAAGCGCTAGTATCATCAACTTTAAAATCTTCTAACACCTGAACCAAAGGTTTTATAGTGATTTGACCTGTATGTGTTTTTACAACAGCGATATCAAGTAGTTTTGTTTTAGTTATCTCTTTGGTCATAGCAAACCTGTGTTTTTCCAATGAGGATGAATACCCTCTGTTCTCAATAATTCTTTTCCATCAATCACAGCTTGAGCATTAAGCTTGGCAATATCAGTTAATATTTCGTTAACTCTATTTTTCAACTGCTCTATGTTTTCCAGTTGCTCTGTTACAGAGTCAAATGTTGCGGCTGAGTTTTCCATATCAGCAACAACAAAATCCCGGTATGACAAAAGTTTCCAAACATGCAATGCGTCAGCAACACAGCGATAGAACGGACACCACAAGCATGCGTTAAAGTCGGCACATGCATGCTCGTTTGTATCTCGCTGGTCTAATAATTTCCTGTTTTGAGATTCGAATGCCACTACTGCGGATTTATCTTTTGAGTTAATGCATGTGCCATTCGGGACTTTTTTACCGTCTTCTGGTGGAGTCTGCAAAATGATTACTTTGTCGGTAACATCGCGAACAAAATAGTCTGCCATTGTTTTTGTCGCTCTGTTGATTGTCATTGCAACATCTTTGTTATCTTGCATTAAATAATGACGCAAGAACGTTTCATAAGAGTGCTTGCCAGCTTTTTGATACCACTTAAATTCTTTGGCAACTTTTCGGTAAATGTAGTTAAGCCCTGATTTTCTGATCTTTTGCGAATTAAATACGATATCACACCCAAGCTCAGTCAATATCCTATCTATAGAGGTCTTGAAACGTGATGCTGTTAATAATTGAATCTTTACTTCTCCAATACTATTTACTTTGGGAAAAACAAAAATTCTTTTTGATAGGTTCTCAATAGAAGGGCGGTAAATAGACGTAAGTCTAGTCGCAGCCTTAATATCAAATATTACTGGTTCGACAACGTCGCCGTATAAGACGCCTTCTTTTTCTAGATCTTCGGCTTTAATTTCAAATTTATGCCATTGAGTTTGATAATTAGCTCGGCGTTTAAATAAACGAAGAGCAGGAGTTTTACTTGAATGTAATGGCGTGTTAAAGAAAAATAAGTCGTCAGTATCAAGCTCTAGCGTAGGAGTTGAATTCCAACCAGTTTTCAATATGACTTTTGCTGCATAAAGTGTAACTTTGTCTTTAATTGTGAGTAAGGTCTCAGAAAGCCCTTTTTCTATGTAATATGCTAATTCTACTACTTCTCTATATGAGTAGAGTTTATCTTGATTCTGAGATAGTTGCTCTTGATGTTGTGCAGTTAATTCGGTGTTGACCGGAAAGCTTTTAATAGTATCTAGACCATAAAACGATAGTAATTTGTCGATAGCGCTCTGATATTGATTACCAACAAAAACCGACAAATCGCCTTGTTTTGATTTTAGTTGAATTGCCTCTCTTATAGCCTTTAGTATCTCACAGTTATTTTCAACAAAAGCATGAACCCCATGACTGGCAATAAGCTTCATTTGTTCATCTGTTAATGATGATGCATTTTCTTTCAATGCTCTAGCCATACTACCTATGTAACCTTTGAGAGTGACGATACCTATGCTCTCGCCATCAATTCGCTTTGTAAAAACTTTATGGTATTCGACTAGGTTTTGATAAAATTTATAGGCATTGTCATATACCCACTCATGCTTCTGCCATTCGGTAGTGTCACTTTCTTTAAGGTAATAGCCCAATGAGTAGGGTAATAAACTTTCCTTTGCGATTTTTTCACCCGTAACAAAGTGGTAAAGGTCCAATGCAGCGTTTAGTAGCAGTAAAAACTGCTGGTTATTTTGAGTTTCTTCTTGGTAATGCTTATAAAGGTATTTAAATCCCTGAAGGCCATTTTCTGCAAACCCTTGAATTCCACGCTCACTAAGCAGCTTAATTATTGGTGATGCTACGCTACCAGCACTATTCAACCACCTTGGAAATGATAAAGTTGAGGATCTAACTCTTGTTGTATTAGCTTCCGAAGCGCTTGCTATCTGATTTTTCAAAAAAGCATCAACTTCATTGCCAAATTTGGATGATATGCTTTGTGCATACCCTATTACTTCGGCTTCAGTTTTAAATTGATTGACTCTAGCTTTACCCCACACATCGGGTAGTATAAATTTTAAAAAAGTACGGAAGTTGTGATTGCATATAAATGATGAAACGAATTCCCTATCCTGTAATGTTGCCAATAATGGCAGTTTGACGCGTTCAGTATTCTTAAAAGTATCATGTAGACAAAGATTTATAATAGCTGTCGCAGTTTTGAGGATATTGTCCCTAATAGAAGAATCTTTGAGGCTTAATTCTGGAAGGACGAGATAGTCCAGATATTTATTTAGTAATTTACGAATCTCTTTTACTTGATGGAATTCAAGTTCGAATAATTTAGTTATGTCGATTGAAGTAGCCCCATTTACTAGCCTAAAAGGAGCGTTGATAGCGTTATCATAAAAATGAAACTTAGCTAAGTTTTCTAAGGCTTCTTCTATACGAGTAGCATAACTAGGTAGCTTGACATCATTTATTTCATTAATGCAAAAGTATTCCAGTTCTTGCCAAATTTCAAAGTCTGATAGAGCATTTAATCCCGAAGTTTGAATTGATGTCGCAGTATCTGTACTAACCTTATTAAGGGCTAGAGGAAGAGTATGTTGTAAACTGACACAAGCATTCCGCAAGCGACTCATTGAAATAGCAGTGTCGTCATCTGCGCTAATATTGTTTTCTTTGTCATATGCCCTGTTAAATAAAACGTCTAACTGTTTGGCTAGAACAATTGAATGAGGTTTAAATCTAGCAGGAATACGATTGGACTTCCGCGTTTTAACTTGCTGCTGCATCTTCAGCCTCACGCATCAGTAATTCGTCAACATCACCGTAGATATCTTTCACCCACTCTGACATTGCTCCGTATGCATCCACTGCTACACTTTTGGCAAAGTCGATGTAACGTTTGGTTGTTTTAAAACTTTCGTGACTCATCAAGGTCATTAGTGTCTGTCTGATGGAACTCTCCGATTCACCTTTGTCAATTAGGTATTTAGCGACATAAGTAGCAAAGGTAGCGCGTAAGTCATGGAATGTGCGTAATAGTATTTCTAATCCCTGCTTCCTTTGTTCTTTTCTAACTATGGAAATAGTATTCCCCGGTGTATCTTCGCTTATCCGCGATCCTGAACTATTCATAAACAAAGGAAGCGGATGTTCACTATTGTCCATACCATGATTAGTCTCATGTTTGGTACGTCGCTTCATATTTTGAATTGTCAAAGTGTGATTGTACAAAAGCTTCATTAGAACTCGCGCTATTGTTAATCTCACTGGCTTATGTCCTTTTCGTACAATGTTCAATTTTGGAATACGTTTCTCGTTTTCTTTTTCATCAGGATCAAAAAGGTCTTTCTGGTCGATGGCTGAAATCTCAAAAGAACGAAGTCCACCTAGCAAAGCACATTGCAAATAAAGCTTATAAGTCTCTTTTTGAGCCGTATCCGTCTCCAGCAACTGTTTAAGTTCTTTTGGAGAATATGGTTGTAGATCTTTTTCGGGTGAGTCTTCCTTTTGTTTCAATGTATTTGGAATGCTCAAATTACTAACCCACTTCCATAAGCCTCCAGAACGTGTGTTGCTAGTAGGTAATTGAAACAATGAACTTACACTTGATTTAGCTTTCGATTTAATACGTACCTGTTTGTATTCAAGTGAGAAGGGGAGGCTATCTATAGCCCCGCGCTTATGGCTCCATATATAGAATGCTTTAACAGCTCTAATTCGTTCTTGAGCGCTGTTAAAGCTTATGCGTTTAGACTTATCTTTGGTTTCGACTCTTTCACATAAATGTTTGTGATATCTCCACACAGGTAACCTAGAAATATCATCATCTACAGATTGTTTTGAAAGTGGTGCAGCTATTACTTCAAAATAGGATGCATCATCTTTATCCAACCAATCTAAGAAAGCTTTTAAGTGCTTAGCTATACTGCAAACAGACTTAACATCTAATGGCTTTCCCGGTTGGCTGGCATGATAAGCGTCACTAAAAGCCTCATTGTCTATTTGATTCTTTTTGAGACTGAAATGACCTTCAAAGCGGTGCATTAAAAATAAGTTCATTTCTTGGCATTCGGTGAAGCGAGTCGGGTGATATAGCACTGGAAAATTAGGTTCTATTTTATCGTGCCTATATGAGTGAGTTCTGATGCCTTTTTCAGTCTTAATAGGTTGCCCTGATTTATCGAGATGAAAAGACATTCCTTTTCCAAAGTTGACTGATGTTTTAATTATTTTAGTTTTTGTTGTATTTCGAAGTATCATTTTCGTTCACCTTTGATTCTTAGCTAGAGTATGTGTGTAAAAGCTTTTTTGTTCAAGTTTATTAAGGGTATGATAGTATTATATCAATTCGGGGGTGATTTTGGATGAAAGTCAAAACTTAACTGCTTCACAACTGAAGACCATTATTACTCGCTGCGGCGAAGGCACTAAACTCATTTGCTCAGGTAACCTAGCGCAAATTGATAGTAATTACCTCACGCCAGTTACCTCAGGCTTAACTTATATTGTTGAACGTTTTAAAGATTTTCAGGGCAGTGCCACTGTTAACTTAAACGGTGTGGTACGTAGCCGCTTAGCCAGCTTTGCTGAAGAAAATTTATAACTTGCCAGTATTCCTATGCCTCGTTAACCTAGCTGTTATCGAGGTAAGGTACTTATAAGCCAGTGAATTTTTTACCGTTAAAGCATTACTATCGCTCTTTGGCAGTGGCACTTATTGTGCCACTGCTGGTGGCGTTTTTTTTGTGTTTACACCTATATAATTTAAAACTTGAGCGGGCGATAGAAAGCAGGCAAAACGGTTTTGATAATATATCAGCTCAGCTTAGCCATGCTATGAGTGCCGCAGATGGCCTTATAGACACCATGTTCAAGCTTTACGAGCAGCCACTTTCTTATGATTTTGATCCTAGTTGGGCACGCAATGTGAACCAGTTTGATCACTATTATTACCAAAGTGTTGGTGATGGAGTGGGGGAGGTTGTCGGGCAAGGAAAGTTTGCCTCAACCGCTTATGCAATTAATCAATGGCGACGAGTTATTGCCCTCGGCCCGTCTTTTAATACCACGCTGTCGCTTATTCAATCTTTAGAGGCGGTTGCTTATGTTAATGAGCAAGGCTTTGTTTATATTAAGCGCCGTAGCACAGCAAAAAGTGAATTTCTGACCAGCGTGTTAGATAACAAATTTCGACCTTTATCAATAAATAGCAACAAACTTGCTTCGAGCTCTGTATTGACGATTAATGGTCATGCCTACTTTGCTATTGGCAAGCAACGAGCTGCCAATAGTCGTGATTACATCGTGTTGATTTATGACCTTAAAGCAATTTCTAACTGGTTAAAAAAAATAGCGCCTAACTATGGTGAGTATATTTTTATCAACCAAGATAACCAAGTTATTGCCAGCTCAAAAACAGCACTTAATACTGCCATTAGTGCTAGCGAGCATTGGCCGAATGTCGCTGTAGATATGAGCAAGAATAACCACAGTCATTTAGTGCAAGAAGCAACAAACTTACCTATTTACACTCGTTTCTATGAATCAAAGCAAGCCCTGAGTGAACCGGTAGGCTACGACATTTTTTTAGAATTCGCATTTTTGAGTGTGTTTTTAGTGATGATGTTCAGCGCTGTTTTTTGGTTAAGTCAGCGTATTTTTGTAAAACCAATGACACACTTGATGAATTATCTTGAGCAGCATGATGAAGGCAAACAAGCGTTAGTTCATTATCGTATTCCTGTTGATTGGCAGCCTTGGTTCAGCCGTGTGAAAAAGGTGTTTAGCCGTAATGAAGAGCTCGTTCAGTCGTTACAAGAGGCAAATAAAGCGCTTGATTCGCAAGTACAGGTAAAATCAAAACAATTACGCCGTAGTATTGATGCGAAAGAGCGTCACTTAGCGCTATTAAATACCATGCTCAATAACGTACCGGATCTAATTTATTTTAAGAATATTGATGGTTCATTTTTAGGCTGTAATAAGGCGTATGAGCGCTATATCGGCTTGCCACAAGAGAAGTTAGTTGGGCAGCAATTATGTGATATTAGCGATGATAATGGCGAGTTAAACGAGCTTGAAAAGCAAGTACTCAAAGACCGCCAAGCTTATCAAAAAAGATTGACCACAGAAGATAACAGTTATCTATTTAGCATCGTGCCATTTTATAACGAGCATCAGCAATTTCTCGGCACCATGGCGATTGGTCGTGATATTACCGAGCAGCATAATGCGCTCAATGCATTACAAAGCTCCGAAGCAAAATTACGTAGCGCCATGGAGTATGCCGCTAATGGGGTGCTGTTGGTATCGCTTGACGATCAGGTGCTGCAAGCAAATAAAGCGGCACGTAAAATCTTTGCAATTGAAAACGCCAATGAGCTCAAATTAATAGACTTATTTGCTGAGACGTCTTATCAGACATTAAAAAATACCCTGACAGAGCTGTTGCATGAGAAGAAAAAAGTTTATCACTTTAGTCTTGAACAGCAAGATCTACAGCGCT
This sequence comes from Pseudoalteromonas sp. 0802, assembly GCF_013350085.1. Classification (NCBI taxonomy): domain Bacteria; kingdom Pseudomonadati; phylum Pseudomonadota; class Gammaproteobacteria; order Alteromonadales; family Pseudoalteromonadaceae; genus Pseudoalteromonas; species Pseudoalteromonas sp. 0802. Next base: position 114,813 of record NZ_JABVXE010000006.1, read on the forward strand.
GGCTACAAATTAGTGTGTCATTAGTTTGGAATGCTGAGCAAACCCCTGATTACTATGTTGTTCATGTACAGGATGTGACGGATTTAGTAAAAGCAAAAGATGACGCAGAGCGGGCTACATTAGCTAAGAGCCGCTTCATTGCAAACCTTAGTCATGAAATACGCACACCACTCAATGCTGTACTAGGCTTAATTGACGTGATTGCATTGCAAGGTTTAACACAGCCGCAGCGTAATCATGCCGAACAAGCAAAATCAGCAGCCAATAGCTTGCTTACTTTATTGAATCGTATGCTCGACTTTGCCCGCGCTGAAAGCTCGCAAGTACAACTTAACAAAGCCCCTTTTAGCGTACCTGACTTAATCGACTACTGTCAGGGAATAACAGCCCCTTTATGCGCAAATAAAGATATCGAGTTTAAAGTCGAATGCGATAAAAGCATTAGCGATAACTTAGTGGGTGATCAAATTTGCTTGCAGCAAGTACTGGCTAATTTACTGACCAACGCTGCCAAATTCACCGAACAAGGCACAGTGACATTAAACTTAATGCTGGTGGAAGAGTCAGCTGAGCAGCAACTCATTTGCTTTACTGTTAAAGACACCGGTATTGGTATTAGCAAGGCAGATCAAAGCCGCTTATTTGATGCATTTACTCAAGGTGATGAATCATTAACGCGCTCTCATCAGGGGGTTGGTTTAGGCTTAGCGATTGTTAAGTACGAAGTTGCGCTAATGGGAGGCGAAATTAAGCTGGAAAGCGAAAAAGGTAAAGGCAGTGAGTTTTGCTTTTGCTTACAGCTAGATAAAGCCGCGGAGCCTGTGAAAAAAGAGCTGGTTTCATTGCCTTCTAGTACTGATTTATCTGGCATGTTAGTGCTGGCTGTGGATGATAACCCGCTTAATTTAAGCATTATTAAAAGCATTTTAGAGCAAATTGATGTCACCGTTGTGTGTGCACATAGTGGTGAAAAAGGCATTGAGCTGGCAAATAGCTTAAGGCCCGATCTCATTTTTATGGATATTCAGATGCCAGAAATGGATGGTTGTCAGGCAACGCGTATTATTCGTCAGTCATTCACCAAAGAGCAAATGCCGATTTACGCACTCACTGCACACAGTGAAAGCGAAGATATTGAGCATTCCATCGCGGCGGGTATGAATAAGCATTTAACTAAACCGATTGTTGCTAGTAAGTTGTTTTTAGCAATGAGTGAACTTGATAACACAAAAGAAGTCTTTTTTGATCAAGCTTTTATACTGTCTCAGTTTGCAAACAATACTAAGTTAGTATTAACTATGTTGTCGAAGTTTGCGACTATGGCAGCAGAGCAGTTATTACAAATCTCTACATTAAAAACTACCGATGAGTTGGTCCGTGTGGTTCATAATGTAAAAGGGTCAGCCGGAAATCTCGGTTTTAAGCGATTGTCAGCGTGCGCTCAGCAATGTGAAGCTAGGCTTAAAGCAGATGGCGAACTGCCCGAACAATTAAATGATGAATTGCAGTGGCAAATAAAACAGGTCATCGCATTCATCATCGAACAAGGATCTACTGATGTTGAAAAGAGCCAAGGTACTGATTGTTGATGACGATCCGTTAAACCGCTTGGTATTAGAGAAAACATTGCAGCAAGACTATGATGTTTTTTGTGTTGAGAGTGGCGAAAAAGCACTGACGTTTTTAAAAACGCAAACTGTTGATTTGTTGATCTTGGATATTGTAATGCCCGGCATTGACGGCTACGAAGTGCTTACTAAGTTAAAAGAAAGCGCGACTACCAGTATGTTGCCTGTAATATTCATTTCTGCCAATACCAGTCACGATGATGAAGCGAAAGGCCTTGAATTAGGCGCGATGGACTACATCACTAAACCATTTAGTGCTGCTATTGTGCGTGCTCGAGTGCGTAATCAGCTGCTGATCAAACAAAAAAATGACTTGCTAGAAATGCTCGCCTCAATTGATGGCCTAACCGAGATCCCTAACCGACGTTATTTGGATGAAAATTTAGCGCGAGAGTGGCGTCGTTGCCGTCGAGATCAAACCCCGTTATCGGTGTTATTGATGGATGTTGATCACTTCAAACGTTACAACGATTGCTATGGTCACCGAGCAGGTGATGATTGCTTAAAACAAATTGCTCATGCCTTAGTTGGGGCGTGTGAACGAGGCAGTGACTTTGTTGCTCGTTATGGTGGTGAAGAGTTTGCTGCGGTGTTACCCAATACTTCAGCTAAAGAGGCTATGTCGTTTGCAAATAAACTGCGCAATGCGGTGAATGATTTAAACATCCCTCACAAAGCGTCGCTAAATGCCGAACATGTCACAATTAGTATTGGTATTGCGACCACAGAAAATGGTCAGGTTTATGCAGAACAAGCCTTACTTGAAGAAGCTGATTTAGGTCTTTATCAGGCTAAAGATGCCGGACGAGATCAGATAGTATCGAGAATGATCGCAGTAAATGAACATGAGTAGGCAAAGCCTACTCGCTCGTTTCAAATTATTTATTAACCATTGCTAAGTGATTTATAAATCGTATCACCCACGCCAATTAACTTATCATTTTTAAATACGAGTGGCGTACACTCGTCTTTAGTCATCTTGCCATCAGAGTGAATACTATGTGTTGCATAGAATAATACTTGGTAAACATCATCACCTTGCTTTAATAACTCGGTAAAGTTAGGTGTATTTAGTTTGTTTAATACAGTTTGGTAGCTCGTATCTAATGCAAGATTAGAAATCACTTCACGGTTATTTTTATGCTGTTGCTGCCAGCTAGAAGAGTTACCAGCCCAATGTGTATCGGCTTCGCCGTCAGAAACAGCAATGACACAACCAGTTAAAAATGGTGCAGTTAGCGCGGCAATTAGAAGTGCTTTTTTCATGTTATTTTATCCCGAAGAAATTGTTTTATAGTTATTCACTTAAAAGCAAACTGCTTGCCAAACTTATAAATTGTAACTAAATCAATTGTTTATGTTGTTTTTAGTCAATGGGCTAAGTAATAAATTGCTAACTACTTAGCTCTATTGACTAATAAGTTGCGGTTTAGACCAACCTGTTACGTGCTTCGCCTTGATTAAATGCCTGGATATTTAATGCAATTTCGTTAACTAGGCGCACGATAGATTCTTGGCTGGCCCATGCGATATGTGGAGTAAGTAATAAATTTTTACCTTTGTATAGTGCCAGCGGGTTTTCTTGCTCTGCGGGTTCTTTACTAAGTACATCAACACCGGCTCCAGCAATAACATTATTAGCTAATGCGTCAGCTAAATCGGCTTCGTTGATGATCCCACCACGAGCAGTATTAATGATGATAGCTGACGGTTTCATCATGCTTAATTCTGCCGCAGCGATTTGGTTGCGCGTTTCATCAGTAAGCGGGCAGTGAACACTAATGATATCGGCTGTGGTTAGGGCATCATTGAAACTAACACGACCTTGACGAGGCGTTTGGCCTTTTCGTTCACTAATGATGACATTGGCACCAAAGGCGCGTGCTACATCGGCAACGGCTTTACCCAGTGAACCATAGCCAACAATAGCCAGTGTTTTACCGGCAATTTCATTAAAGCTGTAATCTAAACGGCAAAACATAGGGCTTTGCTGCCATAAGCCTTGCTGGCAATCATTAATGTATCTGTGAGTATTGCCCAGTAAATTAGTGATAAGAGTAAAGGTATGCTGCACCACACTCGGTGTTGAATAGCCCGCGACATTTGTCACTGCGATGTTATGCTCTTTGGCTGCTACCAAATCAATATTGTTAGTCCCTGTCGCTGCAACGCATATTAATTTTAAATTAGGTAATTTGCTCATGGCGTGCTGATCAATCACCACTTTATTACTGATAACGATATCTGCATCTTGGCAGCGCTCAACAACCTGTTCTTGAGCGGTTAAATCGTAACAGGTTAACTTACCTAATTGCGCTAAGGCATCTAACGAAGTGTTGGCTAATGTCGCTGCATCAAGGACAGTAATATTCATGTGCTTTCCTTTTTTAATTTATTGCTTGACCTTGGGGTGTACTCCAAGGTTTATAGTGAGCATAATAAATAAACGCTTCACAATGGAGACGGTGATGAAAATAGGTGAGTTTGCCCGTCAGTTGGGTGTCTCAACAGATACGCTACGGTACTACGAAAAGCATGGTTTGTTAACGCCTAGTTCGCGTTCAGACGTGGGATATCGTTTTTATTCTGAGAATGACTATAAACAAATGGCGTTTATTCTCAGAGCAAAGAATGTTGGCTTTAGTCTGGCTGAGATCAAAGAGCTACTGCAAATTAAGTTTCATAAAGATCAGCATTCTTGTCATGAAGTTAAAGAGATGACGTTACAAAAACGTGATCTCGTTGCACAACGAATTGCAGAGCTTACTCGCTTTTATGACTCACTTTCATTATTAGCAGATAAATGTTGTGGCGGAGAAGAACCTGCTGAAAACTGCTCAATACTAACGACGCTGGAGGATATCGATGGACTTACTCAATAATTTTTGGCATCTGTTTTTACTCTCAGCGCCTTGGTTAATGCTGGGCTTATTCATAGCAGGTCTTCTCAATGTGTATTTGCCTGCTAACTTTCTTAACCGACATTTAGGCAAAGAAGGGTTATGGACCACAGTTAAAGCAGCCTTTATTGGTGCCCCAATGCCCTTGTGCTCATGTGGTGTGATCCCTGCGGCCATTGGTTTAAGAAGGGCAGGAGCGTCAAAAAGTGCTACCACAGCATTTTTAGTTTCAACCCCTGAAACTGGGGTCGATTCGGTTTCGGTTTCTTATGTGTTACTAGGTCCATTTATGGCGGTGATACGTCCTATTGCCGCCGTGTGTAGTGCCATTGTGGCCGGTGTCTTAGTAGGGAAAGACAGTGAACTTCATCAAGTGCAAAGTTCAGAATCAGATGAAAAAGACTTAGAATCAACATCTTGTTGTAGCAGTAAACAGCTTGAGCCTGTGACTACAGCGAGTTGTTGTAGCAAAGAGGCATCTACTAAGCCCGCACAAAGTTGTTGTAGTAAGCAATCACCTCAAGAACTTGAGCCTGCTAAAACAACAAGTTGTTGTAGTAGCAAGGAATCGCAACCAACACAGGAGCCGCAACACAGTTGCGCAACTGAAAAAGCAGCACCTTCGCAGAAAAGCTGTTGCAGCACTGAGCAGTCAACTAAAGTCGTTGAAAGTCGTTTTAGCAAACTGAAACGCGCGGTGAGCTTTAGTTGTAACAAGCTGCTTGAAGACACCATGATTTGGCTAATGATCGGTTTATTTTTTGCTGCTCTGGTACAAACTTATGTACCAGAATCTTATTTAAGCCAATGGGGTAATGGCATTCTGGCGATGCTGGTGGTTATTTTAATCAGTATTCCTATGTATATTTGTGCTACTGCATCGACACCTATCGCGGCAGGCTTATTACTCAGTGGTGTGTCTCCGGGGGCGGTGTTGGTGTTTATGTTGGCAGGGCCGGCAACTAACATTGCAACGCTTGGTGTGGTTGGAAAAGAGCTTGGCAAGCGTGCGGTATTTGCCTACTTAATAGGAGTGATTGGCACGGCGCTGGCATTTGGCTTTTTAACCGATTATTTAGTGGCGCAATATGGTTTTGTGGTGGCGCCGATGATGGGGGAAGAGCATGAAGTTCTACCACATTGGTTAAGCCTTGGGGCAGGTATTGTGTTGGCAATTTTAATGCTTAGATTACTGCTAAAAATGGTATTAAAAAAGGCGTCGCAAACTGGTAAGAGCATTGCTTAATTGTTTGTTATAAATATATATTTTCCACATTAATTGGCATTTAATTTGGTTAACTATCGCGTCTCGGTTCGCATTTAAAATTGCCTGAGTTATAATCCGCCAATTATTTTTAACGGCACGCTCTGCGTGCCGTTTTTTAACTTAAGTAGTTTTTAATGAGTGAAAGTGTGGATAAATACGCCGACATAAGACCTTACAATGATGATGAAGTAGCTGATTCAGTAGCGCGTTTGATTGCTGATAATGCCTTTGTAGATGTAATCGCTAAGTATAACCTACCGCGCTTTTTATCGAACTTCCCATTTATTACTCGCCCATTAGTGCGCAGTCAGCTGCGTAAAAAGTGGGGCAACACCGCATCGGTTGAGCAAGTTCAGCATGAAGTGGCTGATTATTTAAATAAACTAATCACCCGTACGACTTCAGAAGTGACGTTTTCGGGCATCGATAAACTAGACCCAAAACAAGCTTACTTATTTATCTCTAATCACCGCGATATCGTGCTTGATCCTGCGTTGGTGAATTGGGGCTTGTTCAAGCACAACATGCCGACAGTTCGCATCGCAATTGGTGATAACTTACTGCAAATTCCTTATATCACTGAGTTAATGCGTTTAAACAAAAGCTTTATTGTAAAGCGCTCAGCGAAAGCTCCGAAAGAGATGTTAAAAGCGTTGTCGCAGCTGTCTGCTTATATCTATGACTCACTTGCTGAAGGCCACTCAATTTGGATAGCGCAAAAAGAAGGCCGAGCAAAAGACGGTTTTGATCAAACAGATCCTGCCTTACTTAAAATGTTGCAGTTACAAGGTCGTAAGCAGAAAAAAGAATTTGCTGAGTACGTACGCGAATTAAAAATTGTGCCAGTGTCTATCTCTTATCAATACGAGCCATGCGCGATTGCTAAAGCGAAAGAGCTTTATCATAAACAGCAACATGGTCAGTATGTGAAACAGCAAGGTGAAGATATTGCTAGTATTGTTGAAGGCTTTAGTACAGCTAAAGGGCATGTACATTTAGCGTTTGGCGAACCAATTGAATCGGGCTGCGAATCACCTGAAGAGCTGGCAAAAACCATTGATCAGCAAATTGTTGATTCGTTTTTCTTACACCCTGGTAACTACATAGCGGGTGGTTGTACGCAAGCTGTGATTGACGAAAAAGATGCTGCAGCTTTTAACGAGCGACTAGCAAAAGTGCCAGAGGAGCTAAAACCTTTGGTATTAGCTATGTATGCTAAACCTTTTCATCGTAAAGCAGAACTTGCCACAAGCGAATCTGAGTAAGCGAAACAGATAGTTTAAGAAGCCACTTTATAAAGTGGCTTTTTTTATGGTTAATTTTCAGGCTATACTTTTAATATTACTTATTAACCGGCATTTGTGATGCAACAGATTGAAATATTTGAAATTCCAAGCCCTTGCAAAGGAATATGCCAAGTTAATAACCGAGGCTATTGTAAAGGTTGCTACCGTAGTCGTGATGAGCGCTTTTATTGGAATAAGTTTACCAATGCAGAAAAACGTAAAGTCATTAGCTTATGCCAACAGCGCTATAAACGTTTCCTTCAGAAAAAACAGCAGGCAGAGCTGCAACAAAAAAATCCTGAGCAAGGCGGTTTTGATTTTTAAAATTTACTGAGGCTGTATTTCGATTTTAAAAATTGCACCGTGCCGTTTTCATCAAGCTTTTTAAGTACTTTAGTTAGTTGCGGAATAATCGCTTTATGTCGTTTATGCACAAAGTGAAAGCTCTGCATCGGCATTAAAACCTGTTTATGAAAGGCTGTTTGATCAAACCCCGGGTGCTTAGTCGACAGTAAAAATTCTAGTAATATTGTTCCTTCAACACGTTTTTGCGTGAGTAAGTTAAGCTGCGCAGTGACATTTCTGACCTTGATCACATCACCATCAAATGGATGGTTATCGATATAACTCTGTGCAGCCGGGTAGCTTGACTGAATTGCTAACGATTTAAGATCTTCATATTGGCATTGTCGGCAGTTTTTCAGTAGCACTAGATTAAAATCAAAAAGCGGATAGTCTACTTTCAATAAATTAGGGTAATCATCTTTAACATTGGCAATGCGGCCAAGTTGCCCATCGAGTACTCCTTGATTCGCGGCAACCAAGGCATTTTGATGATTAAAGTCGATAATATGGATCTCATAGCCAATTTCTTTGTATGCCATTTTAATTAAATCAATAACATAGCGAGCTTGTGGTGTATCGGCGGGGCGATTAAAGATCAATAAATTAGTGCTGGCACTACTTGAGAAGCAAAAAAACAGCAAAAAAAAGGCAAATCTGTGACTCAGATACTTCGACAACGTGCGTTCCTTGCGTACATAAATTGCTCGTTAATTTACTGATATGTGTTTCCAAAATCAAGCTTATCCGTGGGCTTTTTAAGCTAATAAAAGGGATTAAAGCCTGTTAATTTTGTTATACTTGCAAAATCAAAAATTTATTGCTGAGAAAGTATGAGTTTCAATTTATGTAAATTGCCACGAGAGCAAAAATATCAAATTCAATTGGATTACGAAGCGTCTTTTTGGGCTTATCAAATAAAGCGCGGTAAGAACACTCGCGAAGGTGTTTACACTGCAATAAATAATCGCCCTATGTCTGAGCAAGCTTTTCTTAAGCAGCAATTTGAGCATTACCTTTCGTTAATGAGCTAACCATGGCTGTGTTTAGATTTTGTTTACTTGAGCCAATTAAAACGCCGTTAGTAAACAAATTTTATGATAAACACAAGGCTCGCGGCAGAGCGAGCAAAGCTGACCAAGTATGGGTTGCTTACAAAGGAACAGAAATAATTGCCGCTTGCCGAGTTCAAAACCAAGCTGGGCTGTTATTTTTGTCTACCCTTTATGTTGATGAAGTATGGCGGGGTCAAAAAATTGCCTCACAATTACTTGCGGCTGTCACCGCCGCACAAAAAGGGACAGTTTTTACCTTCGTGTACCAAAATCTGATTGATTTTTATCTACAAAATGGGTTTAACTATGCATTAACATTACCCAATTCTTTGCAATCGTTGTTTGAGGTATATGCGCATCGAAACGTAGTTGCGATGCACTTTACGCGTGACACAGTGCCAAGTTAGCAATTTGGAACGTCAATGACTAAGTTCTTCTCCAGTATAGCGTTATTTTTTATTTTGACCTGTGGCTTGTTTAGCCATCCCGCTATCTCGCAGGTAAAACGTTTATCAACCAGTGAAGGCTTATCGCAAAGTTATGTAAACACTATGCTTATCGATAACAGTGGCTACTTGTGGTTATCGACTGAAGGTGGCCTCAATCGCTACGATGGTTATCAGGTGGTTCATATCAAAGGCCCTAATGGTGAGCTTGAAGATGCCATCATTGACCGTATTTACCAAGATCCACAAGGCTATATCTGGATAGCTTCACTACAAGCGGGTTTATTCCGCTATGATCCCACTTCCGATACTTATCAGCAGTTTATTGCTAAACCAACCACTGAAGAGCAAATTTTTATTGAGTCGGTGTTTAGCATGGTAGCTGTTGATGACAAAACACTTTGGCTAGGGCGAGGCTGGGATTTTGCCAAACTAGACTTAGAAACGAAAAAAATCACCTCTATTTTTGAAATTCCTGAGCGAGTTAAAAGCAGTGTTATTCGAGAGCTTTTCGCGTACCAAGGTTATATTTTTATGGGCACCAGTAATGGTGCTTATGTCTATGAGCTGGCATCAGGAAAAGTCCGTAAACTTGAGCATTTGCAAAATGAGCCAACTCATATTTATCAAAATTATGTGAAATCGTTCGCTATTATCAATGAACAAACATTGCTAGTGGGGGCTGTTAGAGGGCTTTATCAGGTTGATATTAGCAATTTAAAAGCCATGTTTGATACCCCAGACATCGCCTTTAAAAATAAAACACTCATCAGTGAATTAAATATTTGGAAGATTATTCCTGAGGCTAACTCTATTACGCTTGGCACTGATAAAGGGTTATTTGAATATAACCCTGAAACGGGTGAGTTAGCTAAGAATATGCGCCTAAAGGAAAGTGGTTACACACTAGCTGACACCAGCATTATTGATATTGTGAAAGACCGCTCTGGTGGAATGTGGCTGGCAACCAAAAATGATGGTGCATTCTATCAGTCATACGACAATTACAATTTTATCAATGTAACAGCCAACTCATTAACAGGCGATGGGCTATCGCATCATTCAATTTGGAGTATCACTGAGTTTCAAAATCGTCTTTGGCTTGCCACCCATAATGGTTTAACAGCGGTTGATTTAGAAACCTACGAAAGTGAAGTGTTTTTAAAAGATTATCAGGTTGACCTTATAACTACTGAATTCAGTATTTACCAAATCATGCCGTACAAAGATAAGTTATGGCTGCATACTAATCGCGGTATATTAAGCTTTGATCCGAAAACCGGGCAGGCCACCCCAGTCAAAGCCGCAAACCCCGAGAACCAAGTTTTAATTAACGATTGGGTGCATGGCATATTGTTGATGCCATCGGGGGATCTTTACTATGTTCACCCTGATTACGGCATGTTTGTTTATAATATCGATAGCCAAAAAGTGACCCGACTAGGCGGCAAGTTTGATGAGTTTGAGCCGTTTTTAGCCTACGGATTTTTACCTGCGTTGTCGTCAAACCCAAAAGCGCCGTTATTTTATAATGCAGGTATTCTGTATCAAGTTGACCCTGATACATACGAGCTCTCGACGATTTACAAAGTGCCTGAACAGCATGAAAATGTTGCTGTGAATGTGATGTCTTACATCATAGATAACAACAATGTGTTGTGGTTATCGCTTTCAAACTTTGGCTTAATCGGCTTAGACGCCAGCACTTACGAACATATTTATACCATCGACCTTGAGAAGAATAAGTTAGGTACTTTGTTATACGACATGGTGCTTGATGAAGCAGGTATGATCTGGATGAGTAGCCACAAAGGACTTTGGCGACTGAACCCTGATAATTTACATTTTCAGCAATTTACTGGCTCAGAAGGGTTATTCTCAACCGAGTTTAATAGTGGTGCATTTACTAAGCTTGAGTCAGGGCAAATTGTCTATGGTACGCTAAAAGGCTTTACCTATTTTTACCCTATGGATAACCACTATCAACAAGCTTTAATTGATCACGTAAATATAACTAACCTTGATTTGATGTCGCGCGATTTACCCGCTGAGCTAAAACAGCCAATCGATAGTGTCGTCCTTGAGCATGATGATATAGGCCTTGAAGTTGCCTTTTCGGCGATGGCATTTAACTATCAAGAACGTATCATCTATGAATATCAGCTGGGTGATGGTCAAAAAACTTATACCCGCAATAACAACCGAGTGCTCTTCCCAAAACTCAGTGCAGGAAAATACCACCTTAAGGTATGGGCAAAAGATCCATTAACCGGAGAGTTAACGCCGCCGGCAATTTTAAATATCGAAGTGAAATACCCACCTTGGCGTGCACCTCACTTTATTGTTTTGTATGTAATTTTGGTTGCTCTGTTTGTTGCTGCATGGGTGTTTAGACGTAACCGTATGCAACAAATATTGCTAGCCGCCCATAAAGAAAGTAAAGAGAGTGAAGCACGCTTAAAACTTGCTCTTGAAGGTAGCCATTCTGGAGTGTGGGATTGGTCTTCGCAAAGCCCTATTATTTATCAGCCGCGCCTTAAAAATGAGTTAGGTTATGAAACAGACAGCGTTAATTTAGATGATTATTTAGCAAAGATTCACCCCCATGATAAACAAACTTTCCGGTTAGAGTGGTTAGAGTTTTTATCTACACAAAAAGGCTACTTCAATTGCACCTACAGGCTGCGCCATGCTGATGGCAATTGGCGTTGGTATAAAGACTTTGGCAAAGTGGTTGAGTGGCAAGACAGCGCCCCTGAAAAAGTAGCTGGTACCTACACAAATATGACCCGAGAGCTGGTATTTGAAGAAAATGCCCGCTTGTTTGGTGCGGCATTTGAACAAACTCGCGACTGGGTGTTTATCTTAGATAAAAATCTGCGTATTCGCGCTACCAATAAGTCATTCCAAGATGCCTTTGGTTTTCCTGCAGAGCCTCGCTCTAGCCGTTCGCTCACACTTGGAATGCCTATATCTACCCGTATCCATTACTTACGCATTATGCAAAAACTTGAATCGGGTGAGCACTTTTCAGCCGAAGATGTTGTTGAAGTTGCTGGCGGTGAAAAGCGCCAAGTATTAATAAAAATAAGTGCGGTTGCAGGCAATAATCGCCAACTTGATAGCTATGTGATTATAGTTACTGATATTAGCGCGCAAAAGCTGGCTGAAAATGAGCTGCATCTACTGGCCAACTACGATGCTTTGACGGGACTGCCAAATAAAACCTTGTTCAACGACCGAGTCGTTCACGCTATTGAACAAGCTGATTACCATCAAACAAAAGTGGCGTTATTAAACGTTAATATTAAGCGCTTTAAGCACTTTAATGATTCGCTAGGCCGTGAAGAGTCTGATGAATTAATTAAGCGTGTTGCTAAGCGTTTAAAACAGGTGTTGCGTCCACAAGATAGCGTGGCTCGTTTTGATGGTGACGAGTTTGTTATCCTTGCCGAAGATTTTAAACAGCTTGATGAGTTACTGCTGTTATGTGCAAAAGTGATGGATTGTGTCGATACTCATATTGAATTGAGCCAGCAAGCTGTAAAAGTGAACCTGAGTGTTGGTGTTGCTGTTTACCCTGATGATGCAAAGGACACCAAAGCCTTATTAAAAGCCTCTAATGTGGCAGTGTACCACGCGAAAAGTCATGTTGAAGGCTGTTATCAGTTCTATAAGCAAGAAATGAATTTACAAGTGCAGCGTACTTTGCACCTTGAATCACAGTTAAGTAAAGCTTACCAAGAACATGAGTTTTGTAATTTTTATCAGCCAATCGTGAGCGCTGAGACTCGCCAAGTGGCGGGGCTTGAAGTGTTGTTACGTTGGCCGAGTAATGATGAATATAAACCAGAAGACTTTGCAAATGCAGCAGAAAGCTCCGGGCTAATCACCAAAATTATGCTGCAGACTCTATCAAGAGCATTGATTGAGCTGCGCCAATGGCGTACCACGCATCCTGATTTATATATTTCTATTAATCTCTCTGCCCTTGATTTTGAAAGCGAAAATCTGGTTGAGAAAATACATCAATCAATAAGTGCAATTAAAGTACCTGCGAGCGCGCTAGTGTTTGAGATCACCGAATCAGTGATGATGCACGATTCAGATAAAGCGCAGCAAAGTATGGAAAAACTCAAAGCCCTAGGCTGTCGTATTTATATGGATGACTTTGGAACGGGTTATGCGTCACTGACCTACTTAAAACGTTTTCCGGTTGATGTGCTGAAAATAGACAAAAGCTTTGTTAATGATATTGGAATTGATAAAGGTGATGAAGCGATTATCAACTCAACGCTTACCTTAGCAAAAAGTTTGGGTAAAGAGTGTGTAGCAGAAGGAGTTGAAAACCGCACGCAATTGCAGTTCTTACGCTCTTTAGGCTGTGAATATTTCCAGGGTTATCTGTTTAGCAAACCTGTGGCAGGTGATGAAGTGAAAGCGCTTTTAGATACCCAGTGGGATGATGAATTTTCAGGGTAAAGCTAAAGCTTTACCCTTTATGTTAATCTTGGCGTTTACCACAGTGGCGGCAATACAGATTGCGATTGCGGTTTTTAAGTTCGTTATGAATCGCTTTATTCGCCTCTTGCTGACTTAAACCCAGTTTATACCGTAAGTTTTCTAAGTGTTCTTCTTCAACAGGTGATAAGTGCCCATCTTCAACGGCTTCGTGGACTGCATCGGTAAACACTTGTCTGCGTTTACGTAACTGCTCAGAAAAGCTTGAGGCCAACAAACCGGTTGGAATAGCCACCATACCCATACTCACTAGTGTGATGGCACCACCAAATAAGCGACCAAGGGGAGTCACAGGAACGACATCGCCATAACCAACAGTTGTTAATGTCACCATTGCCCACCACATTGCTGCAGGGATAGAGCCAAATTTATCTGGCTGTACATCGTGTTCAATTAAGTAAATACCGCATGAAGCAATGATCAGCACTACGGCCATAATAAAAAATGCCGCAAGTAGTGAACTACTTTCTTCTTTGAACGAGTTTAATAATAGCTGCATCGCCCTTGAATAGCGTGTCAGCTTAAAGATACGCATTAACCTAAGCACTCGTAAGAAGCGCAAATCAACACTCACAAAGACCATCAGAATGGTAGGTAAAATCGCGATAAGATCAATTAGCGCCAACGGCGAAAAGAAATATTTAATACGAATTTTTGAATTTGTTAACGGGCTTTCTTTATGCACGCTTTTATCTACACAAGACCAAAGCCTGAGCACATATTCTAAGGTGAAGATACCGACAGAAATCAGCTCAATCATTAAAAATTCGTGATGATATTGCTTTGCTAAAGGGCCAACCGACTCCAGCACAATCGCCACCACATTGACCATGATCAGCGACATTAAAAATACGTCGAGAGCGCGTCCTATACGTCGATATTTACCGTTACCTTCAAAAACTCGTGCAGTGTAATTTCTTAAACGATGCAAAATAATGATCCAGTTTTAGTTAAGTTTTAGCACCATATTAATGCTGCCTTCTTCAAAGTCGCGGGTGATCTTAAACCCGAGTTTTCGTGCCAGTTCAATCATGCCAGTGTTTTCTGGCAAGGTAATACCAGCAATTTGTTTTACGCCTTGGTTCTTGCAATGCTCAATCGCCGCATTCATTAATATTGTGCCAAGCCCTAAACCTTGGCAATCAGAGCGCACCACAATTGCAAACTCAGCATCGAGTTTGTCTGGGTCCATAAGTACACGAGACACCCCTAATGTACAGGCTGAGCCATTTTGCTCTTGGCTAACAATAAACGCCATTTCTCGGTCATAATCAATTTGCGTCATTTTCGCGAGCTGATCATGGTTAAATTGCGGTAATTCACCGAAAAAACGCTTATATCTGTCTTCTTTACTTAATGATTGATCAAACTCTAAGTGAGCTTGCTCATCTTCTGGTTTAATTGGCCTTAGCTGTGCTTGGGTATTGTTTTTAAGGGTTACTTCTTTAACCAATTCAATCGGGTAGGGGCGAATACACAAGCGTTTACGATTCGCTTTTGCTTTGTAACGGCTAAGGCCGATAGTCGCATCAAGGACCAAAAACTGCCCGTTGCTGGCTAAAATAGGGTTTAATTCAACACTGGTGATATCAGGTTGATCGATAACAAGCTGCGAGATACGAGTGAGTAGGGCGCATAAACGGTATTTATCGACCTTTTCTGGTAGCACGCGGTCTTTAAGTACGCCTTTATCGTGCGCCGCAGCAATCAGGTATTTTGCCAAGTTCATATTCAGTGGTGGTAATGCCACTGCAGCTTGAGCGAATTCAAGTCCGGTGCCTGCTTCACCCAGTAAGATCACTGGGCCAAAGTTCGGCTCTGTTTTAATAGCGATTCGTAGCTCATTAGCACCTGCTCGCGGCGCCATCTTCTGCAATGAAAAGCCTTCAATATGGGCGTCAGGGTAGGTGTTTTTGATTCGTAGCAGCATGGCAAAGGCTGTTTGCTCAACTTCTTGTGCATCATTTAAATTAAGGACCACACCACCGACTTCTGATTTAGAAGGAATACTTGGGCTAATTAGTTTTAACGCTACCGGAAAGCCTAGTTCAATGGCTTGTTCTTTGGCTTCTGTTGGTGTGTAAGCAACCTCAGTTTGAATACAATCAATACCATAATGAGTGAGTATTTGGCTTGCTTCATGGGTTGATAAATAGCTTTGCTCTTCGGCTAAAAACTCATTTACGACATTGCGTGCTGCGTCTTTATTTATTTTTGCATCATCGGTGTTTGATTCTGGCGTTTGCGTTAAATGCTTTTGGTTACGGCGATAACTTACCAAGTGCATAAACGCACCAACCGCACCTTCAGGTGTACGGTAGGTCGGAATGGCATTATTAGCGCAGACCTTTCGCGCAGCATACGCGGCATCTTCACCCATAAAGTTTGTCATAACATAAGGGCGAGCCATCTTCGGGATTTTTTCTAAGGTTTCGACAATAATCTCAGCATAGTCTTCACTCGGTGCAAGCGCAGAAGGGGTATGAATGATCAGCAGGTTTTTAACTTCTTTGGCTTGCAGCAAGATTTCTAAGGCTTGTTGATATCGCCTCGGTGCTGAGTCACCAAAAATATCCACCGGATTCGAGGTCATTTCTGATTGTGGGATCACTTTATTCAGCGCTGCTCTGGTCTCGTCGCTAAGCTCTGCCAGTTTCCCTGAGCTTTGCAAAAGCGTATCAACCGCCATTACACCTGGGCCGCCGCCATTGGTTAAAATAGTCAGCTGTTCGACTTTAAGTAGTTTGGGGTGCATTGCCAGTGTTTGTGTCGCAGCAAAAAGCTCTCGTAAGTCATTTACCCTTAGCATACCCGCTCGCTGGAATAGCGCATCATAGACCGCATCAGAGCTTTGTTTGCCACCAGTGTGTATTTCTGCAGCAAGGGCTCCGGCACTGGTTTTACCGGTTTTAATGGCAATGACGGGTTTGCTAAATGCAGCGGCTCGCGCTGCAGAAATAAAGCTGCGAATATCTTCTATATTATCGATATACAACAAAATAGCCTTGGTTTTTGCATCTCGACCTAAAAAGTCGAGTAATTCATCAAAGTCGATATCAAGGCAATCACCCACAGACACAAAATATGAAAAACCAATCTCTTTGTTCTTCGCCCAATCAAGAATCGTTGAGCAAACCGCCGCTGATTGCGATACAAAGGCGAGCTTTCCGGGGCTTGCAACGGTATGCGAAAAACTAGCATTTAAGCCAATGTGAGGAATAAGTAAGCCCAAGCAATTAGGACCAAGTAAAGAGACATTTGCCTCAGCAGCTGCTTCTTTTAATGCGTGCTTTTGGTCGGCGTTTAAGCCGGCTGCAATCACCACTGCATGTTTACAGCCAAGCTCCCCAAGCTCATTAATGATGTTGATTAAGGTGTTTTTATTAGTACAAATAACTGCAAGATCAGGTACTTTTGGAAGTGCAGCAATGCTCGGATAGGCTAGTACGCCGTGTACTGCGCTGTGATTTAAACTAACAGGCATGATTGGGCCTTTAAAGCCCCCTTGTAAAAGGTTGCGCATAACCACAAACCCCGCTCGGTTAGGAGAATTTGAGGCGCCAATGACCGCGACTGATTTAGGGTTAAAAAATTGGCTAATACGTTTAACGCTCATGCTGTTTCCTTCGCTTGCGCTGTTTGTTAAAACTTCAGGGTCTGTTAAGTTTAATACACCCAAACTAGAACTGACACGCTTCTAAAGTATTAAAAGTTATACTCATAAGATAACCTGTTTATAACTACTTTTCGAGTCAAAAACAGTGACCTACATCAAGGAGAAAAGCATGAATAAAGCGCAACCATTTAATATCGTTATTGCAGCGTGTGCATTGGCGGTTGGTTTGCTTGGATTAGGTTTTATTTTGAAAAGTGCAGCCCTTGATGTGAAAGGCATGGAGCGCACTGTTCACGTTAAAGGGTTAGCTGAAATGGAAGTGCCAGCCGACACCGTAATTTGGCCGTTACAGTTTTCTGATGCCGATAACAACCTTGAAAAATTAGTGGGGCGGGTTGAAGAAAAAAGCGATGCAGTCGTTGCCTTTTTAAAGCTACATGGTTTTAGTGATGAAGAAATCAGCCTTGGTAGTCAGTCAATTATTGATAAACAAGCCCGTGAGTATGGCGGGGAGAATCAACAGTTTCGTTATATTGCCCGTAATAATGTCATTGTTTATTCAAATGACATCGAAAAAGTGCAACATGCGTTAGGCGCAGTAAGCCAATTAGCCAAGCAAGGCATTGCGATAGTACAAGACAATTACGAAACGCGTATTCAATATTTATTTAATGGCTTAAATGAAATTAAGCCAAATATGATTCAAGAAGCAACCGAAAAAGCCCGTGAAGTGGCAATGAAATTTGCCAAAGATTCACAGTCTAAATTAGGTAAAATTAAAACAGCGCGTCAGGGGCAGTTTTCAATTTCTGATAGAGATTCAAACACACCTCAGCTGAAAAAAGTGCGTGTTGTTACCAGTGTTGAATATTATCTATCTGACTAAACCCAATACCACAGATAAAGGCAGCCGCATGCGTGTGCATACAATCACCATGCGGCAAAGCGCACCAAGCATAAAGCCACCACTAAATGCCACAGCCACCCCCAATAAGCCAAACTGATCCTTTAAAATTATAGCCATCAATACGGTGACACTGGTTGCGCCTAGTAATACGTACAAGTTGATGAGTGGGTTGCCTTTTAATTTGATCATACTACTAGCTAAAATTCTCGCTGGTAGTAACAATTGCCCGAGTAACAGTAGCATTAAAATCCAAAACCCTTCTTGTAATTGGCTTTCGCCATAGAGGCTGAGTAGTGGTTTTGCGAGCAAGGCGAGTAGCAAGATAGCGGCAAAGTTAAAGCGCCATACCACTTTCATTAACTCGCTAAGTTGCTGCTCGGTCGTTTCATCGGCCATTAAAATGGGTTTTAAATATTGGTTGGCCGCATTGCCTAAAATCGTTAGTAACCCGGCGATCACTACCGCAGGAAAGAAGATACTCACGCCTTGTGCGCCAAACCAGTGATGCACCAGTAATACATCGAGTTTTGCTACTAATACGGTGCCTGCGCCACTGGCGAGCATGATTAAGGAGTCTTTACACCATTGCTTGGTTTGGTAGCGGGCAGTGCTTGCGACGAGCATTTTTTTGATTAACCAATATTGATAAATGACTACGCACAAGATGCTACAAAACAACAAGATACAAATCTCGACTAAAGATAAATCGCCACGTATCAAGTACACGAAAAAGCAAAACCCCGCGGTTAGCAATTCAAAAATACACTGCTGCGTTATCAGGCCAATTTTTGGTTTATTCAAAGCCACTAAAAAAGCCGATTGGCTTTGCATAATGGCGCCAATCGGCACCAGTAACAGTAAATAGACCACATGCTCTTGAGCGCTTTGGTGCGGTGAAATAGCCTGAAAGCTAATCACCACAGCGGCGACAAAAATCACTCCGAATAAACAAGATGCCGCTAAATAAACATGTTTTAAGCCACGTAGTAAATCATGTTGCTGGGCTTTGTAGAGCGGGTAGCTAATACGCATTAAAGACGATGCAAACCCCATACTCGCGGGTAATAACAGAATTTCACACAGTGCGAGTAACGCCGCGAAAGTACCAAACTCATCAGTACTTAATATCCTTGCAAGGCATAAGGTAAGCACAATACGGCTACCGTGATTAAGGGCTGTAAAACTGCTGAGCGATAAAAACGCTTTAACAACATCCTTATTCATGGAGTTATTGATTGAGCGCGTTTAGTAACTGCGCTGTTGGCACTTGCAAATAGGCCGCGCACAGTAGAACTTTACTGTCGCTACTCGTTGGTTGATTGGCAACATAAAATTGCTTAAGGGTATGTATTAAGGCGCTGACTGCGCTAGGGCTATGGCTTTGGTCGACTTCCATCATAGCTAATAACGCAGAGAACTCATGTTTGGCTAGCATTTGGGTCGTACTATTTTGCGCTATAAAGCAACCAATAGGAGTGAGCTGCTGTTTATTTAATGTTTTTAACGCTTTGCCTAAGCTTTCGTTGCTTTCAAATAACATTAACGAACGCAAGTAATTAAAGGGTAGGTTATAAGCCTGACATTGCGTAAATAAATGATGTAGTAAGGTATTGCCCTGATTGTCTGTTACACAAAAAGCATTTTGAAACTTAAGACCAGGCGTGAAAAAGCTCAGTTTATCGATATCATCAATTAAGGCTACAGCTTCACTTGGCAGCGGGTATGCTTCGAGTAAATGCGCTGCCACATTTTGTAAAAACAAGTATTTAACTTCACTACTGCAAGCTAATTGATAAATGTGCTGTAATTGTGCCGCTTGCAAAACTCCCGATAAACTTTGGTAATCGGCAATGAGTTCTTTTAACTGATGATGTTGAAGTCGGCTGTTCAATTGCTCAATCGCGCTTTGCATGGAAATACTCGTTTTTTATTATTTATACATTTATAGCTCAACTACTTGTTTAAATAAATAAAAAAGGCCGCTGAGCGGCCTTTTTCAAGTCTTTATTGGTTAAGCTGCTTGTTTCTTAGCAACCCATTGGTCAACAAACTTCTCTAGTACATTTAACGGTACTGCACCATTTTTAAGTACTACATCGTGGAATTCACGAATATCGAATTTATCGCCTAGTTTTTCTTTAGCCGCTTCACGAAGCTCTAAAATTTTCAGCATGCCCACTTTGTATGCCGTTGCTTGTGAAGGCATTACAATGTGACGCTCAACCATTTTAACGCCATCAGACGTCGCATTTGGTGTGTTATTTACGTAGTAGTCGATACCTTCTTGACGTGTCCACTTCATAGCGTGGATACCTGTATCTACTACTAGGCGACATGCACGCCATAATTCCATCGCAAGACGACCAAAATCTGAATATGGGTCTTCGTATAAGCCCATTTCTTTTGGTACTAGCTCTGAGTATAAACCCCAGCCTTCAACATACGCTGTGTAGCCGCCAAACTTACGGAACTTAGGTACATCTTCAAGTTCTTGCGCGATAGCAATTTGCATGTGGTGACCCGGAATACCTTCGTGGTACGCAAGTGCTTCCATTTGGTATGTTGGCATTGCTTCCATGTCGTAAAGGTTTGCGTAATAAATGCCTGGGCGTGAGCCATCTGGTGCAGGTTGTTGGTAGAACGCTTTACCTGCTGCTTTTTCGCGGAATGCTTCAACAGCTTTAACTTTAAGGTCAGCTTTTGGCTTAACAATGAATAGCTCGTCTAGACGAGATTTCATGTTATCGATAAGCGCTGTTGCCTCATCAAGGTAACGTTGTTTACCTTCAGCGGTGTTAGGGTAGTAGAACTGCTTATCAGTTTTCATGAATTGCATGAATGCTTTAAGGTCACCTTTAAAGCCTACTTTGTCCTTAATCTCACGCATTTCGTCGTGAATACGCGCGACTTCAGCTAAACCAATTGTGTGGATTTCTTTTGCTGTTAAATCAGTCGTTGTGGTACGTGCTAAAGCATTATTGTAGAACGCTTCACCGTCAGGGAATTTCCAAGCACCATCGCGGTCATCAGCGCGTTTTTCTAACTGAGCTAAGAAGTTAATTAGCTTAGTGTAAGAAGGCTTTACTGCTGCTTTTAGGGCTTTTTCAGCATCGCTGATAAGTGCTGATTTTTCGCTATCGGCAATCTCTAACGCATTAACTTTACGTTTAAAGTCAGCTAGTAACGTTGAGTCTTCACCGTCATGGAATGGGGCGCCGCGTAAGATATTCTTGCTTGAATCAATCACGTGTGGAAAAACAAACTTAGGCGCGATAATGCCTTTATCTGCACGTACTTCAAGGTCTGTGATTAGCTGATCAATAACCGTTGTAACACCATTTAAACGTGAGATATACGCTTTAGCATCAGATACATCGGCAATTTGATGTTGGTTGATTAAAAACGCAGGGATCATCGAGTGAACACCAAACATTTGGTTCACAGGGTAGTTGTAATGACGCCATTTGAAATCAGCAATTTCGTTTTCTAAATCTTGCTTTTTAAGGTCGTAGCTTACTTTTGTTGCGTCATCTAATAGGTCGCGGTTAATTGCGTTAAGCGCAACTAGGTCAGCTTTAGTTTGTTCAAAGTCTTCTAAAACGCGCTCTTCGCTGCCATCGTCCCATTTGTCGTAATCTTTTTTGATGCCCATGTATGTTTGATAGATCGGGCTTTTCATTACATCACGGTTAAAAGTATCTTCGAAGAAGGCATTAGCTTTATCGATTTCACTTTGTACAGGTTGGCTTTGTACACTTGGTGCAGGCTTCGGTTGCTCTTGCATTTGTTGGCAGCCGCCAAGTAATGCAACACTTACCGCCGCAGCGATGAAGGTCAGTTTACGCATTATCGTTCCTTTGTAGTTGTTAGAAATTTAATTATAATTCTTAAACGAATAATTCTAGCAGGTCATTTAAAAAGCGGTGGCCTTTTTGGCTTACCTGCCAGTTATCTTTATCATCAATTAGTAAGCCTTTTGCAATTGCATCAGTCAAGGCTTGTTCCTGACTTTGCAGTGACAAACTTGTAAGCAAAGGTAAATCAGCTTTGGGGCAGGGTTCGACTAAACGAAAACGATTCATAAAGAATTCAAAAGCTAAGTCGTCTTCTGCTACTTGCCATTGTTCGTATAAATACGGTTTGGCAAGATCCATATAACCTCGAGGGTGTTTTACTTTCACCGTACGGGTGATGACTTTATTTTCATCAGTAATTTTACCATGGGCACCGCAGCCGATACCGAGATAATCGCCAAATCGCCAATAATTCAAGTTATGACGGCATTGGTAACCGGGCTTCGCGTAGCCTGAGATCTCGTATTGCTCATAACCTGCTGCTGCGAGTAACGCTTGACCTTGTTCTTGAATATCCCAAAGGGTGTCGTCATGAGGTAAGGTCGGTGGTTTAGAAGCAAACTGAGTATTTGGCTCAATGGTTAGTTGATACCACGAGATATGAGGTGGATTAAGGGCGATAATTTTTTCAAGGTCACCCAAGGCGTCTGCAACAGATTGCCCAGGTAAGCCATGCATTAAATCAAGGTTAAAACTGTTTAGCCCCGCTTGATGCGCCTGTTTAGCCGCATAACTTGCTTCATCAGCACCATGAATACGGCCAAGGGCTTTTAGCTTGTCATTTTGCATGCTTTGCACACCAATCGAAATACGATTGATGCCAGCGGCAACATATTCTTTAAAGCGACCGGTTTCGACAGTACCAGGGTTTGCCTCTAGGGTAATTTCACAGTCATCAGTTAGGCCAATTAATTTATCGACTTCACCAAGTAGGCGAGTATAAGCGTCACCGGTTAATAAGCTTGGGGTGCCGCCGCCAATAAAGATGCTGTGGATTTTACGTCCTTGCACTAAATGCAAATCGGCCTTGAGATCATCAATAAGATGCTGAACGTATTCTTTTTCGGGGATCGTGCCTTTTTGGCCATGGCTATTAAAGTCACAGTATGGGCACTTTTGCACGCACCAAGGCACGTGCACATATAAACTTAAAGGCGGTAAACTCACAGGCCGCCTTTTTGCTGCAATTGCGCAAGTAGTTGTTTTAAAGCTTGGCCGCGATGGCTAAGGGCATTTTTTTGCTCTTTAGTTAACTGAGCGCTAGTACATTGCTCAGACGGTACGTAAAAAACAGGATCATAACCAAAACCACCTTGACCATCTTGGCTATGGGTGATTTCGCCTTCCCAACTGGCACTACAAATAAGTGGTGTAGGGTCGTCGGCGTGGCGCATTAATACTAACACACACCAAAAACGCGCACTGCGAACTGGGTTATCAGCAAGCTCTTTCAGTAGCTTGTCGATATTATCTTGATCGCTGGCACCCGCTCCGGCAAAACGTGCAGAGTACACACCTGGTGCACCATTTAGACCGTCTACTTCAAGGCCAGAGTCATCAGCAATCGCAGGCATGCCTGTGATCTTTGCTGCATGGCGCGCTTTAATAATGGCGTTTTCAACAAATGTGGTGCCTGTTTCTGGCACGTCTGGCACTTGAAAATCGCTTTGTGGAACCACGTTAATATTAAGTGAGCTGAGCATACTTGCCAGCTCTTTTACTTTGCCAGGGTTACCCGTGGCTAAAACCAAGGTGTTGTTCATAGGTCTATTAATCTACGTAAAATTTTTGCTGAAACTTCAGCGTTTGTACTTTGCCATTTTGATTAATTTCGATATCAAAACGGTAAATTTCTTCGTTGCTGTAATCGATTTGCGCGAGGTAATAAATCGCATCGCCTTCCACAACTTCTTTAAATGTAAGCTGTTTTTTATTACCAAGTAGGTTACGTGCAGTGCCAGTTAAAGTTGCAGTCTGCGCAGTTTTATCGCTGTTTTTTAATACCGAAATATTAATAATCCCTTTGCTAGGGCTACGCTCTAAATCATAGTTTTTAGCAATGTTTGGCTGAATAAAAGTTGATGGAAATGCAATGTAATGAACTTCCCAAGGGCCAAGAACCTTGTACTGAGCGCCTGCTTGTTCATCAGCTTTGGCAAAGGTTGTAAATAAACTCAATACAATCAAAGAAAAATAAATAAATTGCTTCATGGTATATCTCACTTAACAAAAGAGGCCTTTCGGCCCCTTACTGCTTAACGTTAAACGCTTAGCCAATTAAATCCATTACTAAAAACTGTAAAAACTGTAGACCAATAATCAACACTAAGATTGATAGGTCTAGACCACCTAGTGGTGGGATAACCTTACGAATGGGACGTAACATCGGCTCAGTTAGCTGGTGGAATACAGCCTCAATTGGGTTGTAGCCTTGGCTTACCCAACTTAGTAAAGCACGAATAATTAATACCCAAAATAGTAAGTTTAGGCCTTCTTTAACTACCGTAATTAACGCTTGAATAAATACCGGACCTGGCGCCCAAGCGTTATAAAACATCAGAAAAATAACACTGAGTTTTGCTACAGCAACTAAATAAGCAAGCACTAACGAGGCAATATCAAAGCCACCCACTCCTGGGATGATTTTACGAAGTGGGTTCACTGCGAACGAAGTGGCTTTCACCACAAACTGGCTCATAGGGTTGTAAAAGTCAGCTTTTGCCGCTTGTAACCAAAAGCGTAAAAGGACCACCATTAAAAAGAGATCAAAAATAATCCCAACTAAAAAGTGCATGGCTTGCATAGTTTTACCTTCAAAAAGTAAGCTTAAAGTTCTTTTTCCATCGCTTCAGCGCGAG
This sequence comes from Pseudoalteromonas sp. 0802, assembly GCF_013350085.1. Lineage (NCBI taxonomy): Bacteria > Pseudomonadati > Pseudomonadota > Gammaproteobacteria > Alteromonadales > Pseudoalteromonadaceae > Pseudoalteromonas > Pseudoalteromonas sp. 0802. Next base: position 139,493 of record NZ_JABVXE010000006.1, read on the forward strand.
CAATACAGGCATCCATTGCATCTGCAACTGTGCCGACTAAACCTTGTGATTTAAGATGCTCAACAGCTTCGTGAGTCGTCCCCCCTTTAGAGGTTACGTTTGCACGTAGCTGAGAAATACTGATGTCTGGTTGCGAAAGAGCCATTTCGGCAGCACCCAGTGCGGTTTGTTGCACTAAACGGCGTGCATCTTCATCACTAAAGCCAAGTGCTTTCGCTTTTTCTTCAATAGCTTCCATAAATAAGAAGAAGTAAGCAGGTGATGAGCCTGTAACAGCAATGATGTCGTTGATTTGTGACTCTTGCTCAACCCAAACAACAATGCCTGTACACTCAAAAACTTGTTGTACAAACTCGTGCTCTTCAGCAGTTTCGCCAGCGCCATATAGACCTGAAACACCACGACCTAGTAATGATGGTGTATTAGGCATACAACGCACCATTTTCACATCTTGACCTAGCATTTCACGTAAACGGCTAACGGTAAGGCCTGCTGCTACTGAAATAAATAGCTTGTCGCTAAAATCAACGCCTGAATCTTGGAATGATTGGCAAAGATCGCCCATCATTTGTGGTTTAACAGATAAGACAATCACATCTGCATCGCGAAGTGCCGCGTTGTTATCCGCGGTAGTTTGCACCCCGAAATCAGCAGCAACCTTAGCTAATTTTTCTTGGTTGCGATTGGTTGCAATGATGTTTTTTGCTGCAAAACCGTTCTTTACCATGCCGCCAATGATGGCGTAGCTCATGTTACCCGTGCCTATAAATGCGATTTTTTTGTCTGACATATGTCTGTTATCACCTTTTAATTTCGTTGGCCAAATATATCCGTGCCAATGCGTACCATGGTTGAACCTGCTGCAATCGCCGCTTCAACATCGTTACTCATACCCATCGACAAGGTGTCTACTTGGGGATATTGGGCCTTTAGTTTATCAAAGCAAGCGCTTAATTGCTCAAAATATTGTAATTGTAGCTGGGCATCGTCGGTTTTGGCAGGAATCGCCATCACACCGCGCAGGCATAAATTAGGACATTGATTGACGAATTCGGCCAATGCCATTAGCTCGTCTGGGTGGCAGCCTGACTTAGCCTCTTCTAAACTAATATTAACTTGAATTAATACATTGAGCGGGGCTTTGTCGGCTGGTCGTTGCTCATTAAGACGTTTTGCAATTTTAGTGCGGTCAACACTTTGTACCCAATCAAAATGCGTGGCTACTTGGGCACTTTTATTTGATTGAATAGGGCCGATAAAGTGCCAAACAATGTCTTTATAATCTGCCAGTGCTGTAACTTTTGTTACCGCTTCTTGAACGTATGATTCGCCAAACTGGCGTTGACCATGCTCATAGGCAGCAATAATATCGTCGGCAGGTTTTGTTTTTGAAACAGCCAATAGGCTGATTGATTGCTCATCGCGGTGATTATTTTTTGCAGCTTGAGCAATTCTTGCGTAGGCGGATGTAAGTCGTTCTGCTATTGTAACCATATAATTATCAGTTGGTTGTGGAGTCATAATGGATATTACCGAATTATTGGCCTTTAGTGTGCAACACAAAGCCTCGGATTTACACTTGTCATCAGGCGTATCACCTATGATACGTGTTGATGGTGATGTGCGTCGTATTAATATTCCAGCATTAGAACAAAAAGATGTAAATAGTCTGGTATACGATATTATGAACGATAATCAGCGTAAGGACTACGAACAAAATCTCGAAGTGGATTTTTCTTTCGAAGTACCAAACCTTGCGCGTTTTCGTGTTAACGCATTTAATTCAAACCGTGGCCCTGCGGCGGTGTTTCGTACTATCCCAAGTGATGTTTTAACGCTGGATGATTTAGGTGCGCCTGATATTTTTAAAACTATTTCCGATAATCCACGTGGTTTGGTGCTAGTCACCGGGCCAACGGGTTCTGGTAAATCAACCACATTAGCGGCGATGGTTGATTATATTAACCAAAATAAGCATCACCATATTTTAACTATCGAAGATCCAATCGAATTCGTACACGAGAATAAGCTGAGCCTTATTAACCAGCGTGAAGTACACCGTGATACGCATAGCTTCTCTAATGCGCTTAGAAGTGCACTACGTGAAGATCCGGATGTAATCTTAGTGGGTGAGCTGCGTGACCTTGAAACAATTCGCTTAGCGATGACTGCGGCAGAAACAGGTCACTTGGTGTTTGGTACCTTGCATACTACCTCTGCACCTAAAACTATCGACCGTATCATTGACGTATTCCCAGGTGAAGAAAAAGACATGGTACGTTCAATGTTGTCAGAATCATTACGTGCCGTAATCTCGCAAACTTTACTTAAAAAAGTGGGCGGTGGCCGAGTTGCAGCTCACGAGATCATGATAGGTATTCCTGCAATCCGGAATCTGATCCGTGAAGATAAAATTGCACAAATGTATTCATCAATTCAAACCGGTGCATCGCATGGTATGCAGACCATGGATCAATGTTTAGCAAACTTAGTTAACTACGGCATTATTACAACCAATGATGCGCGAGCTAAAGCGCAAGATAAAACCCAATTTGGTGGTTAACGGAGCTATTTAAAATGTCTTTACCTTTAAATCATTTTTTACAAGTTATGATCGACAAAAAAGGCTCAGACTTGTTTGTTTCGAGCCAGCTGCCTGTCAGTGCAAAAGTAAACGGTGAATTAATACCTTTAAGCGATGAAAAACTCTCTGATGAGGATTCACTTGCTTTGGTCGAGTCAGCAATGAACGACAAACAGCGCAAAGAATTTCATGACAGTAAAGAGTGTAACTTTGCAATTGCAACTGATGAAGGCCGTTTCCGTGTTTCTGCTTTTTGGCAGCGTGATAGAGCGGGTATGGTTATTCGCCGTATCGTAACGCAAATCCCAGATGTCAACGAACTAGGTTTGCCATCAACATTAACAGACGTGATTATGGCAAAACGTGGTTTAGTGCTGTTTGTGGGTGGTACGGGTACGGGTAAATCAACCTCGCTTGCAGCGCTTTTAGGTTATCGTAACCGCAATCAGCGTGGTCATATTCTTACCATTGAAGATCCTATCGAATTTGTTCACGAGCATCGTAAAAGTATCATTACCCAACGTGAAGTTGGTTTGGATACTGAAAGCTTTGAATCAGCGCTGAAAAGCTCGTTACGTCAAGCACCTGATGTGATCTTAATTGGTGAGATCCGTTCACAAGAAACCATGGAATACGCACTCAGCTTTGCCGAAACTGGTCACTTGTGTGTGGCGACACTGCATGCGAATAATGCCAACCAAGCCATTGACCGTATCATGCACTTAGTACCAAAAGAAAAGCACGATAAGTTAAAGTACGACTTAGCACTTAACCTTCGCGCCATTGTTGCTCAGCAGTTGGTGCCAACTTCCGATGGGGAAGGGCGTGTTGCTGCTATCGAGATTTTGCTTAATTCACCTATGGTTGCAGAGCTCATCAAGCGTGGTGATATTGGCTCTATCAAAGAAACCATGGCTAAATCGAAAGAAATGGGCATGCAGACCTTTGACCAAGCCTTATTTGAGCTTTATAAACAGCGCCGTATTAACTACGCTGATGCGTTACACCATGCTGACTCGCCAAATGACTTACGCCTAATGATTAAGCTGCAAAACAATGAACAAAGTGGTGCGGGCTTCTTACAAGGCGTGACTATCGATGGTCTTGATGGAAAGAGTGACGAATAAATGTGTTTGCGAGTAAATTTAATCGGTTGGTTATTTTTATTGCTGAGTACCTTTCAGGTATATGGCAATGATAATAAAAGCGTGGTTATTTTTATTCGCGATGATGTTTATGACGATTACAGTCGCTTTTTGAATGGTCGCAAACCTCTTGAAGTTAAAGACTTCAGTGGTGCCTACATACGCCGTGATGTGGTCGATATGATCATAGCTCAACAAGCATTGAGTTTAGGCGGTTTTACCAAGCCATTTCGTTATCACAAAGGCAATGTTAATTATCGCAATACCAAGCTGTTAGAAGATGGCCAGCTACTATTAAGCTTCGATAGTGTTTGGTCTGTTGATGCAAAGCAGCTAGTTGAGTCGGTATATATCTCTGATCCTGTGATTAGAGATGGTGAGTATTTTGCAGGTATATTCACTTCACCGAACAATAAGAAAGTGCAGCAAGTAAAACAGCTTGCTGACTTTAAACAATTAACAGCAGTGTCAACGCCACGCTGGCAAACCGATTGGCAAACGTTATCTGCTCTGCCCTTAAAAGAGTTGCTCAGAGAAGATGAGTGGCTTGGGCAAGTCCGCACTGTATCGATGCAGTGGGTTGATTTTATGATGATGCCCTTAATGCCTAGCCTCAATAATCGCTATACATTAGAAAACATTGAACTGGTAGCTGTGCCAAACCTAGTGCTCCAGCTTAATGATAGCCGTCATTTTATTATTTCGAAGAGTCACCCCGATGGAAAAGCGGCCTTTGTTGCAATTCAAAAAGGGCTTGCGCAGCTTCGTAAAACAGGCGCAATTGAAAAAGCCTACCGAGAGGCAGGCTTTATTCCAGATTTAAACGATTATACGGTGATTAACAAGGCGCTTTAGTCGCCATAAAACTGCTCAAAAAAGCTTTCTAAGATGATCACCGCAGACATATTATCAACATTACCTTTACCAAGGTTTCGGTAGCCACCTTGTTCGAACAAACGCGCTTTGGCATCTGCCGTTGTTAGTCGTTCGTCCTGCGTTTCAACCGGTATAGCAAAGTGGTTGTGTAAGCGATTTGCGAACTTCTTAGCTTTAAAGGTAACTTCTTGATTGGTGCCGTCCATATTAAGCGGTAAACCAACCACCATTAAATCTGGTTGCCACTCATCCACCTGTTTTTTAATAAGTTGCCAATCAGGGATCCCATCTCTCGCTTTTACAGCTTGTAAGCTTGATGCTGTTCCAGTGAGTTCTTGACCAATGGCAATACCAATACTTTTGGTGCCAAAGTCAAAACCCATTACGGTGCGTTCACCGAGTGGCTTAAAAGTTCGTTTTGTCATAGTCTTAAAATTTATAAATGTTAGGCGTGGCCAGCTTCAGAGCTTAATTGCCCGATATCAAAACCCAGCATAGAAACGGCTTTTTCCCAGCGTTTTTCAACGGGTGTGTTAAAGATGATCTCAGGATCTGCTTTGATAATTAACCATGAATTCTCTAGCAGTTCTTGCTCTAGCTGTCCTTGATCCCAACCAGCATAACCCAGTGTGATAATAAATTGTTCAGGTGCTTCACTCGTGGTCAGGCTTGCTAACACATCTTTTGAAGTGGTGATCATAATATCACTACTAAGTTTTTGACTCGCTGCATAACCTGGTTTTGGTGAGTGCAAAACAAATCCGCGATCGGTTTTTACAGGTCCGCCTGCGTACACAGCTAAACCTGCAGCTTGCTTGCTTTTGTCGTTATCAATTTCGATTTTATCGAGTAGCTCGCCCACGGTGATATTGATAGGCTGGTTAATTACCAAGCCCATCGCACCATCTTGATTGTGCTCACAAATGTAAGTGACTGCACGCTTAAAAAAAGGGTCTTGCATGCTCGGCATCGCGATTAAGAAATGATTCTCTAATGACTGCATAGGTCGCCCCTTTTGTTGTTTAAATTAAGTATGGCTCAGTTTTCTTTCAATGGCATCAAATAAGTGACCAGTGATTGAAATGTCATAAGCGGCTTCAATCTCTTTTACACACGTTGGCGCAGTGACATTGATTTCAGTTAAACGATCGCCAATGATATCTAGACCAACAAAAATAAGGCCTTTTTCTTTCAGCGTAGGTGCTACAGCCTCTGCAATTTTACGGTCTGAATCGCTAATCGGGCGTGCTTCACCTCTACCACCTGCTGCCAAGTTACCGCGCGTTTCGCCATTTTGTGGGATACGAGCTAGGCAATACGGCATTACTTCACCATCAACCACAAGTACGCGTTTATCGCCTTGCTTGATTTCAGGAATATAGTTTTGTGCCATTGCAAAACGACTACCATGTTCGGTTAGCGTTTCGCAGATCACACCAATATTGGCATCATCTTCTTTAACTCTAAAGATAGATGCACCACCCATACCATCTAGCGGTTTTAAAATAATATCTTTATGCTCAGCTAAAAATGCACGAATGTCTGCTTTGCTACGTGTTACTAAAGTATCTGGCGTATGTTCGCTAAACCAAGCTGTGAATAGCTTTTCGTTAGCATCGCGTAAGCTTTGCGGCTTATTGATTATAAGCGTGCCAGCTTGCTCAGCACGCTCTAAAATATAGGTAGCGTAGATGTACTCAGTATCAAAAGGCGGATCTTTACGCATTAAAATAACGTCTAAATCTGCTAAAGCAATGGTGGCTTTTTCTTCTAATTCATACCAGTGATTTACATCATCAAACACACGGGCTTTGGCGGCTGTTGCAAAGCCTTGACCTTGACGTAGAGAAAGGTCATCCATTTCCATGTAGTAAATTTCGTAACCGCGCTGTTGCGCTTCCATCATCATTGCAAAGCCAGTGTCTTTTTTAATATTAAAGCCACTAATTGGATCAGAGATTATGCCTAGCTTAATTGCCATATTTTTGCCTTAGAATCGTATGCCATACTATGTTTTGTTACTTTGATATATGGGTATTTTTACGGTTTTCAATTCGCTAAATCGCCAAACTGTAATTGTAAAGCGCTCAATACCGTCAGAGCGGCTGTTTCTGTTCGCAGAACACGTGGGCCTAAGCGAATATCAACAAAGTTTTGCTGTTTAGCAATGTCAATTTCTGCATCGGTAAATCCACCCTCTGGGCCGACTAAAAAGCGCACTCCTTCGTTTGGTACTTGAATAGTTTTAATACTGTGCTCAGCACGTGGGTGCAAAGTAAGTTTAATCGCATCACTTGCTTGTTCTAGCCACTCTTTTATATCGATAGGAGGGTGTACAACAGGCACAAAATTACGGCCTGATTGTTCTGCGGCTGCAATTGCAATTTTTTGCCATTGTTGATGTTTTTTCTGTAGTCTGTCACCACTTAGTTTTACGCCACAACGTTGGCTAAAAATTGGGGTGATTTCTGTGATACCCAGTTCAACAGATTTTTGAATAGTGAAATCCATTTTATCGCCACGAGAAATGCCTTGGCCCAAGTGAATTTTTAAAGGCGATTCAACATCATGATCAACAAATTCCTGTGGCACAACGACGACACTTTTTTTGCTGACTTCAATAATTTCACTGAGGTATTCACCTCCTTCACCATTAAAAATCGAAACCTTATCACCGACTTGCATACGCAATACACGGCCAACATGACCTGCTGCATCATCATCAAGTGCTACTGGGGTGTTTAAAGAAATCGCTGAAGGTTGGTAAATATGTGGAACTCGCATGGCTGTCACTTATCAATAAATTTAGCAATATGGTAAGTATACAGCGGCTTAGGTGCAATTATTTATTTGTTATTTAAATTCGTCTTTGGCACTTAAATCATGTGCAGTGGTTTCGGCAATCTCAGATTGGCAAGAAAGGTGGTTAATGTGAGCAGCATCTGGGCAAGGTTTAAAACTAAAGCTATGTCCATCTTGTTGCACTAAGTAACGTATTTTGTGAAGTGAGTTATAAATAAATTTTTGTGCATCATTCGCCAGCTGATAGTCGGTGTGATTAATCAGTACACCTTGAATATCGTGGTGTTCATGTAAATAGCTGGCGAGTTCTGAGACACTAATTTCATTACTAAAATCGCAATAGCAATAATCCTTAACGAGTTGATCAAACATGAGTTTAACCATATGGCGGCTATTAGCGCCAGCCACAACTAGAGTCGAATTTTCGGCATTTGCAAAGTAGTGCTGAGCAAATGCACGGCTAAACTCATCATCTATATCAACTAATAAATAATTATTAACTTTAAAGGGCATAATGCCTCACGATTCAAATACTTCCGTATCAAATTGAAAACATACTTATTAGTAAATAGCCTATTGCACCGAAAACGGCAAACTCTATACAGGCTATGCCAATGTTATCTTGGTGATCTACTTCTAACGATGTGTCGATATTAGGTAGAGAGATATATTTAATAATGTAGCTCAAAATATATAACAATACCCACATTGCACCGCAATGAGATACTAGAGTGAATAAATTTTCTACCATCTTACCACTAATAAATGATGCACTGGCAAGACCAGCATAGCCCGCAAGTGCTAGGCCGATAGACTTACCCGCGTAGCGAATGCCAATAGAGGTATTTTCAAGGTTAAAGTTACTTTGTAGTGATGCACCTTGGTTGGCTTTTGCAAAGCGATATTCACGAATTTTACTATCAAGGGCAAACATTCCTTGCAGCACAAAAAAACTCACAGTGGCGATCAATAAGCTGCTGTAACCTTGGGTATGGCACCAGTTATAAAGGCCAAGAGCGATAATGCAGTTTGCGATTAACATGCCTGAATCAACTAAAGCGGCGCAGACATTTTGCTTTAGAATGGCTGCTTCTTCATTAAAGCGATGCAAAATCCATTTACGATGAATTAAATGACCTATTTTTATAAAGGCAAATAACAGCACAATGAGTAAAAGTACCTTTAGCGGGTTAGATTGGGCTGCACTTAAGCTAATTTCATCAAATATATAAGCGATGGTGGCTATAACGACCATAATTTCGCTGGCAAAGCTGATCCCCATGGCAAAGTTATCATGTTGCGCAAGCTCTTCTTTAAGCGCTTGTTTTGCTTTGATTTGCGTTAGAATACGCAGCAGTACTATAGTGACGCAAATTACAGCGAAACTAATAGCAATCGCGACTAAACTAGTGTTAGATAGTGATAAATATGACATGCAGGTCCCTGCTAAATAATTCTTTGATAATCATTCTAGTACGGTTATTGGCAAGTTAAAAGAGAGTATTTAATGAGTAATTTACACGCGCTTCCCGAGTCACTTCATCAGTTAGGCCAAACTCGCTTCGCGAGCTTATATGAGGGGCAAAAAGAACAAAAAAAAATTATTAACTTGTTGTCTTTAAGTGATTTTGCGTGGAACTGCTTACAATCTCAGCCTGATTTAAAAGACTGGTTACTCGATGATAAGGAGCTTGCTAATCGCGCAGTTGAAGCTCCGTTAAGTAGTACTGAAATCAATGAACTGGATGACAATGCTGCGCTGGCAAAGCTACGTTTGTATCGAGAAAAATACTGGTTGAAAGTGGCTTTTCTTGATTTGTGCTGTGCAAACCCAATTGCCGATAGCATCGCTTATATCTCGGCCCTTGCAAACCAGCTTATCGATAGTGCCAATCAGTGGGCCTTTGCGCAGGTCGCAAAAGTCAGTGGCATGCCGCTTGATGATGACGGTAATGCAATGCCAATGTTAGTTTTAGGTATGGGCAAACTTGGTGGGGGAGAGCTCAATTACTCATCTGACATAGATTTAATTTTTTCTTATCCTCGCGATGTTGCAACGCAAGGGGGGCGCCGCTCCATTGAAGCCCAGGTGTTTTATACCAAAGTAGCGCAAAAGCTAATTATGGCGCTTAACCAAACCACGGTAAATGGCCAAGTGTTTCGGGTTGATATGCGCCTGCGCCCATTTGGTGAAAGTGGGCCTTTGGTGATGAGCTTTCATGCAATGGAAGATTATTATCAAGAACAAGGACGTGAGTGGGAACGCTACGCCATGCTAAAAGGGCGATTAATTGGCACTGAAAACCGTTATTGGGATGAGTTTTATGAATTACTACGGCCATTTGTGTACCGCCGCTATATAGATTTTTCGGTGATTGAATCGCTGCGCAAGATGAAGCAAATGATTGCCCAAGAGGTGCGCCGAAAGCGCCTTACAAACAATATTAAATTAGGTGCCGGAGGTATTCGAGAAGTAGAGTTTGTAGTGCAAGCACTGCAAATGGTTCGAGGCGGCCGTGAAGCTAACTTGCAAACTCAGTCATTGCTGGTTGCTTTAAAAGAGCTGGTTAACAACCAGGTGATGTCGAATAAAGAGGCTGAGTTATTAACACAAAACTATTTAGACTTACGTCAAATTGAGCAGTACCTACAGATTTTCGATGATAAGCAAACGCAAACCCTACCTGATGACGAGTTAAACCAGCATCGTTTATGCTATTTGCTCAATAAAGATGATTTTAATCAGTGTTTAACTAGCATTGAGCAGACCATGTCTCAAGTCCATGGTGAGTTTGAACAAGTGATTGGCTTTGAAAGTGAAACGGCGGATCCGTGTGAAAGTGAGTACATTAGCGCTTGGGAAATGACTGATGTTAGCCTGATGTGTGAGCCAAATCTTGACTGGCAAGCGGCGCTTGAAGATTTTAAAGCGCGCTTAACTAAGGCGAAAATTGGCAGTCGAGGTCGTGATATCCTCGATAAATTAATGCCCCTTTTACTTAAACAGCTAACAGTTACAAAAGCCAGTAGCGATGCTTTTACCATGATCTGCCAAGTGCTGAACAAGATCATCTCACGAACTGCTTACCTAGAGCTGTTGTACGAAAACCCAGGTGCCTTAAATCAACTGGTAGCACTTTGCTGCCATAGTAAATGGATTGGCGAGCATATCTCTCGTTACCCAATTTTACTTGATGAGCTGATAGATCCGCAGGTGCTCTATAAACCAACGCCTTTATCTGCTTACAAAGATGAAATTAGACAGTATTTCTTACGTATTGAGCATGGCGACTTAGAGCTGCAAATGGAAGCACTTCGTCAGTTTAAACAAACGCATCAGTTACGCATTGCTGCAGCCGATGCAACCGGTGTACTGAGTGTGATGAAGGTAAGTGATCATCTTACTGCGCTTGCTGAGGCTATTGTAGAGCAAGCGGTCAATATTGCATGGCATGCATGTGTTGAGCGCTTTGGTCGGCCAGCGAATACCTCAGATCAAGAAAAGGGCTTTGCGGTTATTGCGTACGGTAAAACTGGCGGCTTTGAAGTTGGCTACGATTCAGACTTAGATCTGGTATTTGTGCATAACCACGATGGCAGCAGTTATACCGATGGTGATAAGTCGATTGATTCCCGTCAGTTTTACTTAAAGCTTGCGCAGCGTTTAATGCATCTATTCAACACCCGAACTGCGTCAGGCATATTGTATGAGCTTGATACTCGTTTACGTCCTGAAGGGGCATCGGGTTTACTAGCTATTAATTTAGAAAGTTACTACCACTATCAGCAAACTCAAGCATGGACCTGGGAACATCAAGCTTTGGTTCGTTCACGCATGATTTATGGGCAAGATTCGTTGCGAGAGCGTTTTGCACAAATCCGCAAAGACGTTTTGTGCCAAGCCCGCGATAATGAGAAGCTAAAGACTGATGTCGTTGAGATGCGCGAAAAAATGCGTGCTCACCTTGCTAAAGGCAATGATGATCTGTTTGATTTAAAGCAAGATAGAGGTGGTATCACAGATATTGAGTTTATCACTCAGTATCTGGTGCTAAATAATGCTATGCAGCACTCTGAGCTAACGACCTGGTCCGACAATGTTCGTATTTTAGCTGATGCTGCACGTTTAGGCTGTATTACTGAGCAAATGCAGCAAGAATTAGTGGCTGCGTATATTGCCTATCGTTCACGTTATCATGTCATGAGTTTGAATCAGCAGGGACGCTGTGCGCCACGTGCTGAGTTAACTCAGCACATCGACTTAGTAAGTCAGGCGTGGCAGCAGGTGTTTTAGCTTTTTAAGCGACGGCAGTTTTCGCGCACATAAGCAGAGGGCAGCTCAGTGATTACTGCGGCTCTTTGCTTAAAGCAAAAATAGGTGTAAACCTCATTTTCGAAATCATCATTAATAGCGCGGCCAACCTGATAAAGGGTTGAGACAAAGTTACTATCAACGCGAAAATGATCTTTTACAACATAGTCTTTGCTTAAATACCAGTACAGTACGATATCTTCGTGACGAGCATAGTCAGAGAGTACATCTTTTAAGGTGTTACCATTTTCAAAGCGGCGCGGTTGAATATCACCAGTCCAGTTAGGTGATGAAGGTTCTACGACTTTTTCGCGTTCAAAAAGTGCGACATCTAAGCTGGTTTCTGGCGTAGGTAATTTAAGAACGTATTTATCGCGCTCATTATTCTTGTTATTTACTTGGTTACGTAGCGCCGCATAAAAGCGCGATAATCCTTGCGCTGCAGCATTTTTGGTATCTTTAATGTCCATTACTGGACCACTACCAAATAAAAAGTAAATAGCAGCAGCAATCAAAATAACAGCTAATGATAAATGCTTAACCCAAAACCACATTTCTAATACTCTTGTTGTTGATTAGCTTTATAAAACCATACAAACAGCAAAATGTCACTCTACTTGTAATAAGAAGGTGCATTCTTATCTGGGCGAGTTTTAAAGCGACGGTGAAGCCACATATACTGCTCAGGCGCTAAATCGATAGCTTGTTCCATACGCTGATTTACGTGGGTAACGTCTGCAAGGTCATCGCCACTTGGGAAGTTTTCAAGTGCAGGTAATACCTCTAGATGGTAGCGGCCCTCTTCATCACGACGGCTCGTTAAGCTTACTGTTTCGCAGTTACGGCTACTTGAAAATAACAGTGTTCCTGTTGTTGTTGCAGCTTCTTTTACCGCATAAAAAGGCGCAAATTCGCAGCGCTTACGGCCGTAATCTTGATCTGGCAAATAGTAGCAAACCTTTTTATTTTTAAGTGCTTGCAGTAAGCCTTTAACATCTTTTTTGCCAATTAAGTATTCGTTAGAACGAAGACGACCGTTAGTCGTGAAATATTCCATTAAAGGGTTGTTATGCGGGCGATAAAAGCCAATACCTTGGTGTTTTACACCCATAATACGGCTCGCCATTTCTAGGTGTAAAAAGTGTGGCACAAGTAGCAGCACACCTTTACCTGATTGCTGAGCTTTTTCAAAGTGTTCTAGGCCTTTAACAGAACCAAACACTTTATTGATTCGCCATTGGGGCCACCACCAAGCCATGCCGGTTTCCATCATTGCAATACCGGTATTTTCCATATTTTTACGAACTAATTCGCGTTGTTCATGCTCTGGCATATCAGGAAAACATAAACGGATATTTACCTCCGCAATATGGCGACGACGTTTCATAAAACGGTGTACTAGACGACCAAGCAGTTTTCCAAGCGCTAATTGTAATTTATGTGGTAACCAAGAGATAAGATATAAAAAGAACACGCCAATCCAAGTTAACCAGTAACGAGGGCCTAAAAAAGACGCTTTAAAAGGAGAAGAACTAACCACAAAAAAATCTCTAAAAATAAAAAAGCTAGTTTAACTGTATGTCTATAAAAATACAAAAAAGCCAGCACGAGGCTGGCTTTACGATAAGGACTTTATAGAAGAAATGCTTAGATTTCTTTTAAACCTTGGTTAATTGCAACAAGGTCTTCGCTAGTTAGTGTACCAGCAGCTTGTTTCAAGCGAAGTGTTGAAACAACATAGCGGTAACGAACGTTTGCTAAATTACTTTTTGCATTGTAAAGGTTTTGCGTGCTGATCAGTACGTCTACGATAGTACGTGTACCCACTTCAAAGCCTGCTTCAGTTGCTTTAAGCGCACTTTCAGCAGAAACAACAGCTTGTTGTAGCGCTTTATAAGTAGCAATGTCAGACACTACTTGGTTGTACGATGTGATAACCGAGCGAGTTACTGCACGTAAGCTTGCTTCTAAATCTTCACTTGCCGCAACATAGAAAGCGCGTGCTTGATCTGTCGCTGCTGTTGTTGCACCACCCGAGTAAATAGGTAGGCTGAAGTTAACACCAATACTTGTACTATCTTCGCGTGGTTGGTGTGAGTTGCTGTTTAGATCAGTAAGGCTGTCTCCGTATGAAGCGCTTAATGTTAGCTTCGGATAGTGACCAGCTTTTGCTAAATCGATTTGATCTTTAGCAATATCAACCGTTACTTTTGAAACTTGCAGATTTAAGTTTTGGTCTTTTGCAATTTCAATGTAGTCAGTTGACTGCTTTTTAGGTGCAACTGTTGAAAACGTTTCAGTATTCAACATGTCTAATTTCGCGTGGTATTTACCAGTGATTTCGCGAAGTTGCTCACGCGCTGTTTCAACACTGTTCTTAGCAACGATTTCTTGTGCAACAGAGTTATCGTACTGAGCTTGCGCTTCGTGTACGTCAGTGATTGCAGTTAAACCTACCGCATAACGCTCTTTAGTTTGTTGTAATTGGCGCTCGATGGCACGTTTTTCTGCTTGAACAAACTCAAGGTTATCGATTGCACTTAGTACATTGAAGTAACCCTCCGCTACACGAACGATTAAGTCTTGGCGAGCAAAATCATACTGAGCGTTTGCTTGTAATGCTTGTTTATCTGCAATACCCAGTGAATTCCATGCACCTAAATCAAACAGTGTTTGGCTTAAGCTAATACCACGGCTAAATTCATCAGGCTCGTAGTCATATCCTGTATAACCTGTTGCATCATTACCTTCATAAAGATCTGATTTGGTTGATTGGTAACCAAGACTTAGACCAATTTGTGGTAATAGTGCACTTAACGCGCGATCGCTCTCATAGGCTTGTGCATCTGCTTGGGCTTTTGCTTTAAGTACGGTAGGATCGTTTGCTGTCGCAATCTCGTAAACTTGTAGTAAGTCTTCAGCATAACTAGCTGTTGCAGTCAGTGCGCTTGAAAAACCGATCAGCGCAGCGAGTAGTGTTTTTTTCATTGTTCGTTCAGTCCTTAGACAATTTTGTACTATCACCATGGTACTCTTTTTTAATGAATAACCAAAAAAAAATTACGTAAATCTGCATGTTCAAGTGTAACAGAATATAATTGGCCGTAACATTTACTTAAAACGCAAAGGAAATAGTGAATGAAAATATCAGCAATCTCACAATTTAATCATGATGACATAGAGTTAAAGCCGATTGAGCGTGTTTATGATGGTTTCTTTAAAATTAATACTTACCGCTTTCATCATGCATTGTTTGCTGGTGGTAAATCAGTAGAAGTTAAACGCGAAATTTTAGAGCGCGGCCATGCTGTTGCTGTACTTCCTTATGACCCTGCGACTGACCAAGTTTTGTTAATCGAACAAATCAGAATTGGCGCGCTCGCATCAAAACAGTCCCCTTGGTTACTTGAGTGTATTGCAGGCATGGCAGATGGCAGTACTGATTATGAAGATGTAGCGAAGCGCGAAGCATTCGAAGAAGCGGGAATTGAGCTTAATGAGCTAGAATTTATGATGTCGTATCTTTCAAGCCCCGGCGGCACCACTGAGCGTTTGTATTTATATTTAGCGCGCACTGACTTAGCTGGGTATCAAGGCGGTATTTTTGGCCTTGATAATGAAGATGAAGATATCAAAACCCATGTAATGTCATACGATGAAGCTATGCTGCGCCTAGAACAGGGCGAAATAGATAATGCAGCGACAGTTATCTCATTACAGTGGTTAGCACTGAATAAGCAACGTATACTGTCTGATTGGAAAAACTCATAGGGGATTATTTTGTCGTACGTCAGTGCCCAGCAGCGTTATATTCAAAGCTTACCTAAGTACTTAACTTTGTGTGAGCATAATTACGTGCGTGCGCTCAAACTATTACCCAATGAGCGCCGTATAGGTCAGGAGCGAAAGGTACAATTAGGGCACAGCACTTTTGCGGTTAAAGTTGACGATACAGCAAAATACACCACAGATATTTCTATCAAACAAGAAGCCGGTCATTTGCCTTCGGTTAAGCCTTTGTATTTAACAGTACGTATGTATCATGATGCGAAAGTCGCTGAAATTGTGCATCATGATTTTCATCAGCGCATCAAGCCTTCCTATGCTTACCCGAATCCGAATATGCATCAAAAAGATGAAAAATATCAGCTTAACGCCTTCTTATATGACTGGCTGGTGGCTTGTGTTGAAAACGGCCGAGCAGTTTTAAATTGGGATGTAAATAATGGCTTGGTTTAGTAACGCCTACCATTTTGATAAAACAGCACTGAAAGTTGCCCATATCACTGATTGCCACTTATCAAAAGACACAACGGGTGAATACTTTAACGTAAATACGGCAGCGTATTTTGGGCGTTGTTTACAGGCTATTGCTGAGCTCGATGTGGATTGTGTGGTATTTGGTGGTGATTTAACACAAGATCACAGCACGGAGTCTTACCAGCTTTTTGCTAAGTTAATAGCAGACTCAGCGCTGAGTTGTCCGGTGTTTTGGTTGCCGGGTAATCATGATGAACTCGGTGAATATGAAAAGCTTACAAGCCCGCAAATTTTAAACAATAAGCGAATTACCTTTTTAGGTGGGCAGTTGCTGTTGGCAAACTCAAAAGGCCCGACGCCAGCAGGTTGGGTAACACAAGCGCATTTAGATGAATTAAGCCAAGCAATAGGGCAGGTACCTAGCGTGGTGTTTTGTCATCATAACCCGCTGCCTATTCAAGCCTATCTAGATAAACATATGCTAGAAAATGGCCCGCAGTTTTTAAATACCTGCGTTAATACTGAGCAGTGTGTGGGTATGTTCCATGGTCATGTGCATCATGAGTACAGGCAAACCTACCGTGACCTTAGTGTGTATGCGACTCCAGCCAGCTCAATCCAATTTACCAAACACACTATGGCGTGGCAGCAAGAGGATTTAGGCCCCGCATTTCGAATCATCGACTTAATAATTGATGAGCAACAATACTTACTGTTAAGCACGGATGTAGTATGGCTAAACGAGTAATTTATATTCATGGCTTTAATAGCTCTGAGCAATCTTATAAAGCAGTTCGTTTTGGTGAGCACATGGCGCAATTTGATGTCGATTATCAGGTGCCGCGATTAACTCATGAGCCATTACATGCAATTTTACAATTAGAACAACTGCTAAATGATGATACTGTATTACTAGGTAGTTCATTAGGCGGTTTTTATGCGACCTATTTGTCGCAACGTTATTCGATACCTGCGGTGGTCATTAACCCTGCGGTTCGCCCATTTGAGTTACTCGATAACTATTTAGGGGAAAACTATAACCCGTATCAAGATAGTCATTATGAACTTGATACTCGTCACATGGATGCATTGCGCAGCTTATATTTGCCGCAATTAGACACCCCTTCATTGATTTATTTGCTACAGCAAACGGGCGATGAAGTACTGCCGTTTCAGCAGGCGGTTAAATATTATTCTCAGTGTAAGCAACACGTTGAATTTGGAGGCGATCATAGTTTTATCGGCTTCGAACAAACCTTTGCAAGTATTGTAGATTTTCTTAAAATCACGTAAAACATAGCTAAGCGCATAAAAGATATAAAAACTATGAGTCAGCAAAATTATAACGCCGAAGCAATTGAAGTCTTAAACGGATTAGAGCCCGTAAAACGCCGCCCAGGTATGTATACCGACACGGTTCGACCTAATCATTTAGGTCAAGAAGTTATCGATAACAGTGTCGATGAAGCAATGGCAGGTCATGCCACTAAAATAGATGTCATCCTTCATGAAGATAACTCCCTTGAGGTTATCGATGATGGCCGTGGTATGCCAATTGATATTCACCCTGAGGAAGGTATTCCAGGGGTGGAACTTATTTTTACCAAGCTGCACGCCGGTGGTAAGTTCTCTAATAAAAACTATCAGTTTTCTGGTGGTTTACACGGTGTAGGTATTTCGGTTGTAAATGCGCTATCGACTCGTGTTGAAGTCACTGTGCGCCGTGATGCGCAGCAATTTCGTATGGCCTTTGAAAACGGTGACAAGGTTGAAGACTTAAACGTCATTGGCACTGTGGGCAAACGTAATACAGGTACAACCGTGCGTTTTTGGCCTGATGCGAGCTATTTTGACTCAGCTAACTTTTCTATCACTAAGCTTAATCACTTATTAAAAGCCAAAGCGGTATTATGCCCAGGCCTGCGCATTAAGTTTACTAATAAGCAAACCAAAGAAAGCCAAGAATGGTATTACGAAACTGGCTTAAAAGATTACCTAGTTGAAGCAGTTAAAGGTTTTGAAGTATTACCAAAAGAGCCGTTTATTGGTGACTTTTCAAGTTCAACAGAAGGCGCTGACTGGGCGGTTGTTTGGCTACCTGAAGGCGGTGAATCAATCGCTGAAAGTTATGTAAACTTAATTCCTACCGCGCAAGGCGGTACACATGTTAATGGTTTACGCCAAGGCTTGCTTGAAGCTATGCGTGAGTTCTGTGAATTTAGAAACTTATTACCACGTGGTGTAAAGCTAACCCCAGATGATATTTGGGAGCGCTGTAGCTACGTATTATCGGTTAAAATGCAAGACCCACAATTTGCTGGCCAAACAAAAGAGAAGCTTTCATCTCGCTCATGTGCTGCATTTGTATCTGGTGTAGTGAAAGACTCATTTAGTTTATGGTTAAACGAGCATACAGAAACGGCAGAATTATTAGCTGAGTTATGTATCTCAAATGCGCAGCGCCGTTTACGTGCTGCTAAAAAAGTTGTGCGTAAGCGTGTTACCTCAGGCCCTGCATTACCGGGTAAATTAACGGACTGTAGCGCCCAAGATAATGACCGTACTGAACTGTTTTTAGTAGAGGGTGACTCAGCGGGTGGCTCAGCAAAACAAGCGCGCGACCGTGAGTTCCAAGCAATTATGCCGCTGCGCGGTAAAATCTTAAATACCTGGGAAGTTGAATCTGGGCAGATTTTAGCATCGCAAGAGGTGCATGATATTTCTGTCGCTTTGGGTATTGACCCTGATTCAAGTGATTTATCTGGTCTGCGTTATAACAAAATTTGTATTTTGGCCGATGCTGACTCGGATGGATTGCACATTGCTACCTTGCTTTGTGCGCTGTTTGTTCGCCACTTTCCATCGCTTATCAAACAAGGCCATGTGTATGTAGCTATGCCGCCGCTATTTCGTATCGACATTGGTAAAGAGGTTTACTACGCCCTTGATGAAGACGAAAAGAACGGTATTTTAGCGCGCATTGAAGCTGAGAAAAAACGCGGTAAAGTCAATGTACAGCGTTTCAAAGGGTTAGGTGAAATGAACCCATTACAATTACGCGAAACCACCATGGATCCTAATACGCGTCGTTTAGTGCAATTAACCTTAGACGAAGAAGAGCAAACCATGGAGATGATGGATATGCTACTTGCGAAGAAACGTTCGTCAGACCGTCGTCAGTGGTTAGAAGATCATGGTAACCGCGCAGAAGTTTAATAAAGGGTGTAGCAACCTAGTTGCTAGCAAAGAATTAAAGGGCAAGACAAAAATGAAAAAACTACTGACCTCATTATTATCGCTGAGCTTGTTATCAGCGCCTGTAATGGCAAAAGATATTCTTGATAAGTTAACAGTTGCTGATGGCTTTGCTATAAGCCTGTTTGCCGATGATGTTGAAAACGCGCGTCAAATCGCGGTATCAAAAAGAGGCATTGTTTACGCAGGTTCGCGTAAAGCAGGTAATGTTTATGCACTGATTGATCATAACAGTGATGGTGTTGCGGATAAAAAGATTGTCATTGCTACTGGCCTTGAAATGCCATCAGGTTTAGCGATTAAAGATGGTGATTTATATGTGGCTGAAGTGTCACGTATCATTCGTTTTAAAGACGTAGACAAAAACCTAAAAGATCCTAAATTTGACGTGGTATACGACAAGTTTCCAACTGATCGTCACCATGGTTGGAAGTTTATTAGTTTTGCGCCAACCGGTGAGCTAATTGTACCTGTGGGTGTACCATGTAACATTTGCGCTGAAGACGACAAATACGGCCGCATCTTCTCGTTAGATGTGGATACAAAAGAAATTAAAACCATCGCCAAAGGTGTTCGTAACTCAGTTGGTTTTGATTATCACCCTACAACGAATGCATTTTGGTTTAGTGATAACGGCCGTGACATGATGGGCGATGACATGCCACCTTGCGAAATTAACCGTGTTGGTGAAGGTGAAGAGGGCGCGCATTATGGTTTCCCTTATGTTCACGCTGGTGCGATTTTAGATCCTGAGTTTGGCAAAGGTAAAAGTATTGCTGACTACAAATCGCCAGCCCTTGCACTTGGTGCTCATGTTGCTCCTCTAGGTATTCATTTTTATAACGGTAAGCAGTTCCCTGCTAAATACAAAGAGCAGCTTTTTGTTGCTGAGCATGGTTCGTGGAACCGCAGTAAAAAATCAGGCTATAAAGTGATGCTAGCGAATGTTGAGCAAGGTCGTATTACTAAGTACACCCCGTTCATCACAGGCTTTATGCAAAACGAAGAAACATTTGGTCGCCCGGTTGCATTTGCAGAGCTTGCAGATGGCAGCTTATTGATCTCAGACGACTTTGCTAATGTGATCTATCGCGTTAGTGCTAAGAAAAAATAGGTAAGCGTTAATGAGTGATACAGATACCTTGCTGATGCAAGGCGTAGAACAACAAACAATGGGGCGCTTTACTGAAGACGCCTACTTAAACTACTCAATGTACGTCATCATGGACCGTGCTTTACCTCATGTAGGTGATGGTCTTAAGCCTGTACAGCGTCGTATCATCTATGCAATGAGCGAGCTGGGGTTATCGGCGCAAGCAAAATATAAAAAATCAGCCCGTACCGTGGGTGATGTACTAGGTAAATACCACCCCCATGGCGATAGTGCTTGTTACGAAGCGATGGTGTTAATGGCGCAGCCGTTTTCTTACCGCTACCCGCTGGTGGACGGCCAAGGTAACTGGGGTGCTGCCGATGACCCTAAGTCATTTGCTGCAATGCGTTACACCGAAGCGCGTTTATCTAAGTTCTCAGAAGTTCTGCTAAAAGAGCTGGGTCAAGGCACGGTCGATTGGACCGCAAACTTTGACGGTACACTTGATGAGCCAATGGTGTTACCTGCGCGCTTACCGCACATCTTACTTAATGGTGTAACGGGTATTGCAGTAGGTATGGCAACTGATATTCCACCACACAATGTGCGAGAAGTTGCTAGTGCCTGTTGTCTATTACTTGATAAGCCAAAGACTGAAATTGAAGAGTTGCTTGAGTTAGTGCATGCGCCTGACTACCCAACAGAAGCTGAGATCATCACACCGAAAGACGATATTCGTAAGATTTATCAAACCGGACGTGGTTCTATCAAGATGCGTGCAATTTACACTGAAGAGCAAGGTGACATAGTGATCACTGCGCTGCCTCATCAGTGTTCAGGTGCTAAAGTGCTTGAGCAAATTGCAGCCCAGATGAATGCTAAAAAGTTGCCGATGGTTGCTGATTTACGTGACGAATCTGATCACGAAAACCCAACTCGTATCGTGATTGTGCCGCGTTCTAACCGCATCAAGGCTGAGCCATTAATGGCGCACCTATTTGCAACCACAGACTTAGAAAAGAACTACCGCGTAAACTTAAACATGCTTGGCCTTGATGGTCGTCCGCAAGTGAAAGATTTACGTAGTATCTTAACTGAGTGGTTAACGTTCCGCCGTGAAACGGTTCGCCGTCGCTTACAGCACCGTTTAGATAAAGTATTAGCTCGCTTACATATTTTAGAAGGTTTATTAACGGCCTTTTTAAATATTGATGAAGTTATCGAAATTATCCGTACTGAAGATAAACCAAAGCCTGTATTAATGGAGCGTTTTGGTTTAACTGATATTCAAGCGGAAGCGATTTTAGAGTTAAAACTACGTCATTTAGCAAAACTTGAAGAGTTCAAGATTAAAGGTGAGCAGGATGAGCTTGCCCTTGAGCGTGACAAGCTAGAGCAAACGCTTGGTTCAGAACGTCGTATGTCGACCTTGATGAAAAAAGAAATCCAAGAAGCGGCTGAAATGTATGGCGATGATCGTCGCTCACCAGTTGTTGAACGTGTTGAAGCTAAAGCGTTAAGTGAAAAAGACCTTATTCCTTCAGAGTCAGTGACCGTTGTGTTATCTGAAAAAGGTTGGGCACGTGTTGGTAAAGGCCATGATTTAGATGTTGAAGGGCTAAGTTATAAGTCAGGCGACAGCTATAAAGCCTCAGCACGCGGTAAGAGTAACCAGCCAGCAGTGTTCTTAGACTCAAGTGGTCGTGCTTTTGCTACTGATGCACACAGTTTACCTTCAGCTCGAAGCCAAGGTGAGCCAATGACAGGGCGCTTTAACTTAAGCGCAGGAGCCAACTTTGAGCATGTGGTGATGGCAGAAGACAACCAAGTGTTGTTAATGGCCTCAGATGCAGGTTATGGCTTTATAAGCGACTTTAAAGATCTGGTGAGTAAGAACAAAAACGGTAAAGCGCTGGTTAGTGTCCCTAAAGGCGGTGAATTACTCGCGCCAATTAGAGTAACTGACGTAGCAACAGATTACTGTATGGCAATTTCTAACGAAGGCCGCATGTTGTTATTCCCACTGCGCGACTTACCTAAGCTAAGTAAAGGTAAAGGCAATAAGATTATTTCTATCCCAAGTGCGAAAGTGCAAGCTCGTGAAGAGTTTGTAAAAGTACTGGCTGTGGTGCCTGAGGGCAGTAGCGTAACTCTGCATGCAGGGAAACGAAAACTGACACTGAAACCGGCTGATCTTGAGCATTATCATGGTGAACGTGGTAGACGAGGTAATAAATTACCCAGAGGCTTACAGCGTGTTGATGAAGCTGTAGTCGAAGTGACTCAAACAGATGATAGTGATGAGTCGCCAAGCGAAGTAACAGAGTAAAAACCAGAGGCCTGCAATTGCAGGCCTTTTTATTGTTAAAACGTTATGAAATTTTAAGCGTACACATGTGCGCTTAAAGCTATGGAAATGGTATTTTTCACGTTATAATGCGCGCTGATTAGTACGAGGAGAATTCGTTTGTTAGCTATTTTTCGCATAATTTTCATGGCGTTATTCATTGTTTTAAGCTGTGTTTTTGGGCTGCTTTTATGCATCGTTAAGCCGTTTCATACTAATAACGTGCATATTATTGCGGGTTGGTTTTGCAAGGTAGCTAAAATTTTAGGTGTCAAACTAGAGCTTAAATATCACGAGACTCCAAAAAATATTGGCCCTGCTGTCTATGTAGCAAATCATCAAAATAACTATGACCTATTCACTTTACCTGCCATGGTGCCGGAGAACTGCGTAAGCCTAGGTAAAAAAAGCCTCAAATGGATCCCGTTTTTTGGTCAGCTGTATTGGTTATCGGGAAATATCTTAATTGACCGCGCTAACCGTTCAAAAGCAGCAGGCACAATCTCTAAATCAGCTGAGAAAATAAAACAAAAAGGCTTATCGGTTTGGATGTTTCCTGAGGGTACGCGAAGCTATGGCCGAGGTTTATTGCCTTTTAAAACAGGGGCATTTCACACAGCAATGAGTGCTGATGTGCCAGTAGTGCCAGTTTGTATGAGTACAACGCACAAAACTATTAAGCTAAATCGCTGGGATAATGGTACAATTTACCTCGAAATGTTAGCGCCGATTTATCTTGATAAAGACGTATCTGCTCGTGACCATGCTTCACATGTTCATCAGATTATGGCTGCTAAAATAACTGAATTAGATGCTCAAGTGAGAAACAAATAATGGAAAATTGGCGCGAAATTACTGAAGACATAGTTACTTCATTACTTGAAGATGGCTCAGATCCTGAAGTACTTTATGAAGTGGAGCACCACTTTGTTAGCGAAAATTTTGAAAAGTTAGAGCAAGCCGCTTTAGCTGCTTTTAAACTTGGTTACGATGTTGAAGAACCTGCAGAACTTGAGCTAGAAGACGGCGAGAAAGTGTGGAGCTTTGACGTGGTTGTTGAGTGTGAACTTGACGTAGAAGCGATTATGGAAGACGTAGACAAGCTAGAAGCACTTGCTCAGCAAACCGACGTTGAATACGACGGCTGGGGTACTTACTTTCAGGAATAAACAGCTAGAGAGCTATCAGCTATCAGCTTTCAGGGATAAAGTTAGCGAGTTGCTACTTTCTAACTTTACTCTTTCTGACTTTCCCCTAGAAACTTCCCCCTTTCTAACCCCATAACTAATACCTATTTCGTATTCGCTACCCAATCTATAGACATTTGTAATCAATTAGCGATAATAAAAAACTCGATGTTTTTATGCGCTAAGCTCACATATGCTTATTACCTTACCCATTGCCGAACTTGTACCAGGGATGTTTGTTGACAGTGTCAGTAAGCAACAAGAGCATGTAAATAGTATTAAAATCAAAACACGTGGTTTAGTGCGTGATAAAACGATTATTCAACGCCTGATCTCTGAGGGGGTTGAAGAGCTACTCATCGACTTTACACAAAGCGATGTTGCACTCCCTAAAAAATACCAACCAAAGCCTGAACCAGCTAAACCTAAGGTTGAACAAAAACCTGCAGCTAACGAAGCACCGCAAGGGATCACGGTTCAACAAGAGTTTC
This sequence comes from Pseudoalteromonas sp. 0802, assembly GCF_013350085.1. Lineage (NCBI taxonomy): Bacteria > Pseudomonadati > Pseudomonadota > Gammaproteobacteria > Alteromonadales > Pseudoalteromonadaceae > Pseudoalteromonas > Pseudoalteromonas sp. 0802. The sequence goes on from NZ_JABVXE010000006.1 coordinate 163,845, forward strand.
TAAAAGCCAGCGTGCATTACGAGCAGCACAGCCGAAAATTGCAAGGTTTCTACTCAGATATCACATCGGGTTTAAAGATGAATGTAGCTGTGCTTGATGATATCGCCGTTGATATAGTCAGCTCGGTATTTCGTAATCACAATGCCTTAACTATTTTAACTCGCCTTAAAGATAAACATATTTATAACTGGCGGCACATGATCAATACCGCTATTTTGGTGAGTGTGTTTGCTAAGTACCTAGGTTACAAAGAAAAGACAATTAAAGAGCTGGCAATGGGTGCATTGATGCACGATATCGGTCAGGCGAAAATGCCACAAGGTGTATTGTCAAAACCAAGTGCCTTGAACGACAACGAAATGCAAGTTGTTAAAAAGCATGTGGCACAGAGTTTAGGTTTAGTGAAAGGCGAAAAGGGCATTACGCCGTTAATGCTCGATATGATAGTGAATCACCATGAGCGTTTAGATGGTACAGGTTACCCTCGCGGTATTGCAGCTGAAAAGCTGAGCCGTGCAGCCCGTATGATGGCAATCGTCGATGTTTATGATGCTATGACAGCAGACAGGCCTCATCAAATGGGTGAAGAGCCAATCTCAGCGCTGCGTTATTTACTTGCCAATAAGCAATTGTTTGACTCTGAGTTGGTGCAACGCTTTATTAAATGCCTAGGGGTGCACCCTGTTGGAACTATTGTTAAGTTGAATAATGAGCGCTTGGCGTTAGTGATGGAAGGTAACCACGAAAACCCAATTAAGCCGAAAATAAAGATCTTCTATAATGCCAAGCATAAGCATCATATTACTGCCAAAGATGTCGATTTAAGCGTAGAAAAAGAACTAAAAATTATTGCTAGTATTAAGCCTCTAGATTATCAGCTTAATTTGGCTCGTTTGTTAAAAGAGCATCTGCTTGTTTAGACTTAACACAGCGTTTTTTGGCACTGCGTTTTACTGATATAAATGCACCACTAAAACAACTCGTCATTAATACCAACCACAGCAATGTGCCTTTTTCTACATGTAAGGCCACACAACATAACAGTAGTGATAAAACAGCACTCAGCATGGCGCCTAGCCAATAGTGATTAACTGGGTTATCGCAATCACCTGCTTTAGTGCACGCGCAATAGTTTGCTTTACAAAAATAATGAACACTCACACCGCATAACATCAGTGCCGCAATAATCAATGCGATTTCCATACTCAAACTCAACAGTAAAACCTTTATTTTTAGTCTAATGGGACAATAAACTGATGTCAATGCAAATGATAATTACTACCGTTTGTTGTTTTTGTTATCAGAGCTCTGATGAGTTTTAATAAGTTGTTATCTTGTTGTTAAAATGCGGGTTTTTTACCTATTTCTAACGAAAAATTACAGTTTTTTGATCTTAATTAAGGTAATGTTCGAAAGTTTGTAATCATTAGAATAAAACATCTAATACCAACATACAGCGCTAATCTTTTATGCTTAACTAATAGGTTGCCCTCATTGTTGGATTAGCTTTCGCACAAGTTTGCAAGAGGACACAGATTTATGAAGTTCACTAAAACACTAATTGCAGCATCACTTGCTGTTGTTTCTGCTGACAGCTTTGCTGCAGCTTTCCAATTAGCAGAGCAAAACGTTTCAGGTTTAGGTCGTGCATACGCTGGTGAAGCAGCTGTTGCAGATGACGCATCAGTTGTTGCTCGTAACCCTGCACTTATGTCTTTATTCAAAGACAAGCAAATCTCAGTAGCAGGTATTGCTGTCATTCCAGATGTAAGCTTAAAAGGCGAAAGTGCTGCATACGGCTTAGATGAAAGCTCTATCGATGACGATAGCATCGCACCATCTGCATTTATCCCTGCAGGTTACTTCACAATGCCTTTAAACGATAAAGTGTCTTTAGGCTTTGGTGCTTTTTCAAACTTCGGTCTTTCAACTGAGTTTAAAGATGACTACGCGGCGGGCTCTATTGCTGGTGAAACTGAAATCGTAACAGTTAACATGAATGCTAGCGCTTCATATAAAATCAACGAACAGTTCAGCCTAGGTCTTGGTTTAAACTATGTTTATGCTGATGCAAAGGTTGTTCGTAATGCAGGTACTAATCCATTTGGTTTACCAGCTAGCACGCAAATTGCTCACCTTGAAGGTGACGACTACGGCTTTGGTTGGAACATTGGTGCGATGTATCAGTTAGACGAAAACAACCGTTTTGGTTTTAACTACCGCAGTGAAACAGATATCGACTTTGAAGGCGAGTACTCAAACCAACTTCCAGCTGCAGTTGGTGGTTTAGCAGGTACTAAAGTACCGGGTGAGTTAAAACTGACTTTACCAGCAATTGCTGAATTTTCTGGTTCACATCAACTTGATAAGAAGCTAGGCGTACACTACAGCATCTTATGGACTGGTTGGGACAGCTTCCAAAAATTAGAAGCTTATACACCAAGCCTTGAAACGCCTGTATTCTCTAAAGAAGAGAACTTCTCAGATTCAATGCGTTACTCTATCGGTACTGACTACCAGTACAGCGATGCACTTTTACTTCGTGCAGGTATTGCATACGATGAGTCACCAGCAGACCAATCACACCTTTCAATCTCTATCCCTGATACAGATCGTTTCTGGTTCTCGTTTGGTGGTAACTACGCATTCAGCGAAAACTCAAATGTTGACTTAGGTGTAAGTATCCTTCGTGGTAAAACACAAAACTTCTCTGAAAAAGACAGCCTAGCGGCTTCTTTAGGCCAAGATGTTTCATGGGAATATGAATCAAAAGGTCACGCAGTTCTAATTGGTGCTCAGTACAACTACAAATTTTAATTTTGTCGCGACGTAAAGTCGCTGCTACAGAGCATTAAAAAGCCGCGCTATAACAATGTTATAGCGCGGCTTTTTTGTAAGCGCGAATTAATCGCGCTTTATATATGCTGTTATAGACTTTCGATTTTCGCTTTTTGCGCTAATAGTTTGTCTTTCGCATCGGTAAACTCAGCCAGCTTAGCATGCTCTTTAGCAAGCACAGCTTCTGGCGCGTTATTTACGAACTTCTCGTTAGCTAATTTGTTATTAACTTGAGCTAAGCCTTTCTCTGCTTTTTCAAGCTGCTTCGCGATACGAGCTAGTTCAGCTTCAACATCGATTAGGCCAGCCATTGGGATCATGATCTCAAGGTTACCAACATACGATGTTGCACACGCAGGTGCATCGTCTTTTTTATCAAGTAACGTGAACTCTTCAAGCTTAGCAAGAGACGCTAAGAAAGCTTCGTTTTCCGTTAAGCGACGCTTGTCTTCGTCAGACGCATTAGCAAGCAATACCGATAATGGTTTGCTTGGGCTGATATCCATTTCACCACGGATGTTACGAATAGCAAGAATGAATTGTTTAACCCACTCTAGGTCGTCCATCGCTTGGCTATCAACATTAGCTTCATTGTAAACAGGGAAACCTTGAACCATGATGCTAGTGCCCGCAGTTTCGATACCTGCAAGTGGTGCAACACGTTGCCAAATCGTTTCTGTGATGTATGGCATTAACGGGTGCATTAAGCGAAGTAGGCTTTCTAATACCGTGATTAAGGTATGACGAGTGCCACGTTGCTGTGCTTCGTTACCTTTAAACAATACTGGTTTAGTAAGTTCTAGGTACCAGTCACAGAATTGGTTCCAAGTGAACTCATAAATGGTGTTTGCAGCTAGGTCAAAACGGTAGTTTTCTAGATGCTCAGTATAGCTTTTAACAGTTGCTTCAAACTGGCCTAAAACCCAACGATCAGCGAGTGAGTACTGTTTTTCAGCATCTGTAGCGAACCCACAGTCTTGCTCTTCTGTGTTCATCAATACGTAACGACTTGCGTTCCATAGTTTGTTACAGAAGTTACGGTAACCTTCAAGACGGTTCATATCCCAGTTGATATCACGACCCGTTGAAGCCATTGCAGCAAGGGTGAAACGCAGTGCGTCTGTACCGTGTGCTTCGATACCGTTTTCGAATGTTTTACGAGTGTTCTTCTCAATCTTCTTCGCTAGTTGTGGCTGCATCATATTACCAGTGCGCTTTTCAACTAGGCTTTCAAGATCGATACCGTCAATCATGTCGATAGGATCAAGTACGTTACCTTTCGATTTAGACATCTTATCGCCGTTTTCATCGCGGATAAGGCCAGTTACGTAAACGGTTTTAAATGGTACTTGTGGCTTGCCGTCTTCATCTTTGATGAAGTGCATGGTCATCATGATCATACGAGCAACCCAGAAGAAAATGATGTCGAAACCTGTTACCAATACGTCAGACGGGTGGAACGTTTTTAAATCATCAGTGTTTGCCGGCCAGCCTTGCGTTGAGAAAGTCCAAAGCGCAGATGAGAACCACGTATCTAAAACGTCTTCGTCTTGCTTAAGTGCAACATCATCAGCAAGGTTGTTATCGCGGCGTACTTCAGCTTCGTCACGACCAACGTAAACGTTGCCTTCGTTGTCGTACCAAGCTGGGATGCGGTGACCCCACCAAAGCTGACGTGAAATACACCAGTCTTGTACGTCGTTCATCCACGAGAAGTACATGTTCTCGTATTGTTGAGGTACGAACTTAATGTCGCCATTTTTAACGGCTTCTTTTGCAGGCTCTGCAAGTGGTGCTACGCGCACGTACCACTGATCTGTAAGAAGTGGCTCAATCACTACGCCAGAACGGTCACCGTAAGGAACTGTTAGGCTGTGATCTTCAATTTTTTCTAGTAGACCAAGTTCTTCAAATTCGCTCACAATCGCTTTTCGTGCATCAAAGCGGTCAAGGCCGTGTAAGCGCTCAGGAATTGGCGCGTCTAATTCAAGCTCTTTACCGTCGAACGTGTAGCTTTCGCCTTCGCTTAATACCGCAGCATCTTTGTTGAAGATGTTGATCATAGGAAGCTGGTGACGTTTACCTACTTCATTATCGTTAAAGTCGTGAGCAGGTGTGATTTTCACACAACCTGTGCCTTTTTCCATGTCTGCATGTTCATCGGCAACAATTGGAATACGGCGGTTTACGATAGGTAGTAAAATGTCTTTACCGATCAGATCTTGGTAACGCTCATCATCAGGGTTAACAGCAACACCTGAATCACCTAGCATTGTTTCAGGACGTGTTGTCGCAACAATGATGTAGTCTTTACCATCTTTGGTTTTTACGCCATCAGCAAGTGGGTAACGTAGGTTCCACATGTGACCTTGTTTGTCTTTGTTTTCAACTTCAAGATCAGAAATAGCAGTGTGTAGTTTAGGATCCCAGTTAACTAGGCGCTTACCACGGTAAATTAAGTCTTCTTTGTGAAGACGTACGAATACTTCTTTAACCGCTTCAGAAAGGCCTTCGTCCATAGTGAAACGCTCACGGTCCCAATCTACAGAAGCGCCTAAACGACGTAATTGTTTAGTGATCGTGCCGCCAGAGTGGTTTTTCCACTCCCAGATTTTATCGATAAATGCTTCACGGCCTAGGTCGTGACGTGTTTTACCTTCTTCAGCAGCAAGCTTACGCTCAACAAGCATTTGCGTTGCGATACCTGCGTGGTCAGTACCTACTTGCCATAAAGTGTTGTTGCCTTGCATACGCTTTAAACGCGTTAGCGTATCCATGATGGTATCTTGGAACGCGTGGCCCATGTGTAAGCTACCCGTGACGTTTGGTGGCGGGATCATAATTGAGTATGCGTCACCTTGGCCAGACGGTTTAAAGTAGCCATTTTCTTCCCAGCCTTGGTATAAAGACTGTTCAATATCTTGCGGATTATAGGTTTTATCCATTACACAGAACCTTAAATAAATGCTTAAATGTCAATTTCTTGCGTTGCAATATGGGCGCCCAGTTGGCGTAGCTTTTTAAACCGCTCACGGGCGGCTTGCTTAGCATTTGGCTCAACGGGTACGAAATCATAAACCTGCTGAAAACGGCGAATAAAATCCGGTAGGTGCTCAGCTAAGTTGATTAATATTTTTCTGTTGCCGACAGGTGGAGTCATACCAATTTCAACCGGAGCGCCACCTCTAGGGCCTTCACCTTGTAAGTTATGTGGTACAAAACTATCTGGTTCAAATGACCAAATGATGTCGTCGATTGTGTGGGCCGTGTCGGTGTTATCAGCGTAAATAAATACGCGATGACCTAGACGATACTGATCCGCAGCAATTTTAGCTGCCAGATCGAAAACAGCGCCAGCCGTTTGGTGGGCACTATCATCTTGTTTTAGAACGTAAAATTGTGCGTTCATATTCATAGTGACTTTCGTCCCCACAGATACACAGATCAAAGCAGGGATTTTGACATAGAACGCGAATTGCTTCAATTAATAAGGCGCCATTTGGCGCCTTATTTAGGGTTAGTTTTAAGCTTACGGTAAGGCTTAATCGTGACTTGCTTCACTCACGCCTGCGCGGTTCAGTAAATACTGAGTCAACATAGGCACCGGACGACCGGTTGCGCCTTTGTTTTTACCGCCGCTGCGCCATGCTGTACCTGCGATATCTAAATGCGCCCAATTGTATTTTTTGGTGAATTTAGATAAGAAGCATGCCGCTGTAATCGTACCTGCAGCACGGCCACCTAAGTTGGTGAAATCAGCGAATGGGCTTTCAAGTTGCTCTTGATAGTCATCCCATAAAGGTAACTGCCATGCACGGTCGCCACTTTGCTCAGACGCTTTTAGTAGGTCATGGGCAAGTGGGTTGTGGTTTGATAGTAAACCTGTGGCATGTGAACCCAGCGCGATAATACACGCACCTGTCAGTGTTGCTACATCGACAACGGTATCAGGTTCAAAGCGCTCAACATAAGTGAGTGCATCACACAGTACTAAACGGCCTTCAGCGTCGGTATTTAACACTTCAACTGTTTGCCCCGACATAGTTGTTAAGATATCACCCGGGCGATAAGCGTTTGAGCCTGGCATGTTTTCACAACCTGCTAAAACACCGACAACGTTAATCGGTAATTGCATTTGCACTAAAGCGCGCATAGTACCAATAACACCTGCTGCACCACCCATGTCGTATTTCATTTCATCCATGGCTTCGCCTGGTTTGATCGAAATACCACCTGAGTCAAAGGTTAAGCCTTTACCCACTAATACGATTGGCGCTTGGTCTTTGTCGCCACCTTGATAGTTGATCACCGACATAACCGATTCATTAGCACTACCACGGCCAACCGCTAGGTATGAATTCATGCCCAGCTCCGCCATTTTTTCTTCACCAATAATATCAACGCTTACATTATCGAAGTTATCAGCAATTTCTTGTGCTTGCTCACCTAAATAAGCAGGGTTACAGATATTTGGCGGCATGTTGGCAACATCTTTACATAACTTGCTACCTGCAGCGATGGCTAAGCCATGCTCAATTGCACTTTCGCCAATAGTTAACTCGCGACGCGTTGGGACGTTGAAAACAATTTTACGTAGTGGGCGACGTGGGTCGCTCTTTTTGCTTTTCAGTTGATTGAAGGTGTACAAGCAGTCTTGAGTTGTTTCAACTGCTTGGCGTACTTTCCAATAAGTGTCACGGCTTTTAACGTGTTGCTCAGTTAAAAAGCATACCGCTTCCATCGAACCTGTTTCGTTTAGCGTGTTAATCGTTTTTGAGATGATTTGTTTATATTGTTTGTCATCAAGCTCACGCTCTTTACCACAACCTACTAGTAATACACGCTCGCTCAGTACATTAGGTACATGATGCAATAGCAATACTTGGCCAGGTTTACCTTCAAGGTCACCACGGCGTAGTAAGTTTGAGATATAACCGTCACTGATTTTATCTAATTGTTCACCAATGGGGGATAAACGACGTGGCTCATAAACGCCTACTACAATACATGCGCTACGTTGCTTTTCTGGACTACCACTTTTTACGCTAAATTCCATTGTTACTCCTGATATTGAGTCGTATAACCTTAGTTTATAAGGGTAAGAAATTCTTTTTCGAGTCCTTTCTTACATTTTTTAGTTTAATAGCACTAATCTTAGTACATAAACTATGACTCTATTTATGTGTTTTTGAACTTTATCTTAATGTGAATATCAATATCACATAATAGACGCCATCTGCACCATTTATGCAAGATTATATGTTCTTGCTAGGTATGATATTTAACTTTGATGGCATATAATAAAGTGAGTAAAATAACTAGTTTACTCAAAATTCCTTACTATTCCAGTGAAACTCGATGTTTAACAGGGGCGAGCATTGCTAATTTTTCGTTATTTGACCACTGAAGTCTTCAAGTCGCAGGTCGCCGTATTTTTAACTTTGATGACTATTTTTGTGTCTCAAAAGTTTGTTGTTATTTTAGGAGACGCCTCAGAAGGGGGTCTTCCAGCTAAACTTGTGCTTTCGATGATTGCACTAAAACTTCCTCAACTTGCTTCCCTTATTCTGCCTTTGAGTATCTTCTTAGGGATTATTTTGGCCTACAGTCGCATTTATGCAGACAGCGAAATGACTGTTTTCAAAGCCTGTGGTGTCAGTGAGTGGTATGTGGTTCGTGTCACGCTTATCTCAAGTACTGCGATGGCTATTTTAGCTGGGGCGCTGACACTTTATGTTGCGCCATGGGCCAGTGAGCAAGAATATCAATTAAAAGAACAAGCCAAAGCTGATGCAGGCTTATCGGCATTACGTGCAGGGCGTTTTCAGCAAACGGGGAATGAGAAAGCCGTAGTCTTCATTCACAACATCGAAAATAGCGGTAAAGAGCTACACAAGGTATTTGTTGCGCAGTTACCAGATCGTGAAAAAGGTGACTTAGCCCGTTTAGTATATGCAGAGCGTGGTGTGGTGATTGAGCAAGATAACGGTGAGCAGCAACTTGTTCTTAACGATGGTAAGCGCTACGAAACAGATGGCGAGTCTGCTGCGTTAAACTTAACAGAGTTCGATGGTTACAGTGTGCAAATTCAAGATCAAGAAATAGAGCACCAGCGTCGTAAGTTAGAAGCTATACCAACGTTTGATTTATTCAAAATGAAAACCTCTGAAGCTATTGCACAGTGGCAGTGGCGTTTAGCTATTCCGCTTTCAATTCCATTATTAACTTTACTCGCAGTACCTTTGAGTGTGGTGAATCCGCGCCAAGGTAAATTCGCTAAATTGGTGCCTGCAATCAGTTTGTATTTAGGGTACTTCATTTTATTGAATGCAGCTAAGTTTGCTGTTGAAGATGGTAAAATTCCGCCTTCAATTGGCTTATGGTGGATCCATTTATCAGCCTTGTTTATTGGTGGTTTCTTGATTATCAAAGGTCGTCCGCTCGGCGCATGGTTAAAGGCAGTTGTGACTAAGCGGGAGTTAAGCGCATGATGAAAACACTCGACTGGTATTTAGGCCGCAGCATAATTCAAACCACCGGTTTTGCTTTAATGGTGCTGGTAGGTATTAGTACCCTGATTAAGTTTATTGAGCAGTTAAAATCAGTTGGCCGTGGTAGCTATGATATTGCAACCGCGCTGATTTACACCCTGTATAGCATGCCGGGTGATTTAGTTATCTTCTTCCCAATGGCAGCCTTGATTGGTGGCTTAACAGGTTTAGGCGCATTGGCCTCAAACAGTGAGCTGGTCGTTATGCAAGCGGCGGGTATGTCACGCCTGCAAATTATTGCATCAGTCATGAAAACCGCGATGTTTATGGCAATTTGTATGATGGCGCTAGGTGAATGGGGGGCCCCAGAAGCACAGCTCAAAGCAAAAGAAATACGTAACCAAGCGATTTATGGTGGTGATGTATTTAATGCTAAGCAAGGTGTGTGGGCGAAAGATGGCAGCAATTTTATTAATATTGAAGATGTCGATCAGCAAGGCACTTTACGTGGCGTGCATATGTATCACTTTGATAAATCGTTGCAACTTACTCAAATTACCAAAGCAGAAGAAGCATTAAACCGTAAAGATGGTTGGTTACTTCGTGATGTAAATAAAGTCATGATCACGCCAGAGCAGATCAGTACTGAGCAGCACAAAGAAGAATTTTACGACTCGCAACTGACCGCCGAAAAATTAGGAGTGGTGTCGGTTAAGCCCGAAGCGCTGTCGTTTACTGGGCTTTGGTCATATTTAGGTTATTTGCAGCAAAATGAGCAAGACACCAGCACTTATGAGCTAGCGCTATGGCGTAAGATCATGCAGCCTGTATCTATCGCCGTTATGTTGTTAGTTGCTTTATCGTTTATATTCGGCCCGCTTCGCACAGTAACTATGGGCGCACGTATCATCATGGGTGTTATAACCGGTATTACTTTCCACTTAACTAATGAGATATTTGGTCCTGTGGTGATGGTTTACCAAATTCCAGCTGTGGTTGGTGCTGTGTTACCAAGCCTACTGTTTATAGGGTTTGCAACTTACCTATTGAATAAACGAGTTTGATAGTCGTTTAAAAAGCACAAAAAAAGCGTGGTTTGAGCCACGCTTTTTTGTGCTTGCTGTGTTGCTTAATCACTTAATCAAGTGAGCGATAAATACGTTTATTTTCTTCTTTGGTAAGGGTGATTACTTCTGTTTTTGCGATGTAATCTTGTAAGGCACGCTTATTTTTAAAATCGACCAACACCACTAAGTTACCTAAACCTAATAGTGCAGTAATGGCTCTAAGTGCGCCTTGATGCCAGCTAATTAAATGACCATCGAGAGTTTGCACCTTTAAACGCCATGCGCGCATACCAATTGTTTGGCCGCTCTTAGCCCAAAAATAGCTAAAGAAACTAACACTCACTATCACTAATAACACACTGCGAATGCCATACAGTAATGGCGAGTTTTGAATGAAAGCAGATACATCTTCAGCGTCACCAATACTTAGTAAGTCTAAAGAAATTAGCCCTTGAACAGCTAATAAATACAGTACGGTTGTCAGCATCGCAAAGGCAATGATAACCAAGGTATCGTAGATTAAAGAGGCAAAGCGGCGCCAGAAACCGGCACGTGGAAACTCAGCTGACATAAACAATCTCGTCCAATTAAATTGCGCAGTAGTTTAGCAAAGTCCTTCGCAAACAAGAAATACTTAACGGCCGTTTAGCAAGTCGACAAACAGGTCTGACCTGCTATAGTTGAGAAAATAATAAAAATGAGCACACAATTATGGCCGTTTCTCAAAGCGAAACTCACCAAGTATTTAATCAACCCAAACCACTTGAAAACTACAACGCCTATGAGGCCGACAGGGTACTTCAATACTGGCAAAATCGTTTTGCTGGGCAATGGGGAACTGCGCATTTAACGGCGTTTGGGGAGCAAGTGGGAGGTGTATTACTGCAAGCTGGGTTCTTAGCAAACAAACACTTACCCGAATTAACAACTCACAGCCGCTTTGGCGAACGCATAGACCAAGTTGATTATCATCCAAGTTACCATCAGCTAATGCAGCATGCTATAGAGCAAGGGCACTGCGCTTTGCCTTGGCAGCAAAAGAAAGCCGGTAGCCATGTTGTAAGAGCGGTAATGGCGGTGCTACACAATCATGCTGATCCAGGTTCTGGTTGCCCATTAACCATGACGTTTGCTAGTGTGCCTGCCATTGCGAGTCAAGAAAATGTAGCGGCTATGTGGCTACCTAAAATACTGGCAAATCATTACGATTCTGACAATAAGCCTTGGACAGAGAAAAAAGGTGTCACCATAGGTATGGCGATGACCGAAAAACAGGGCGGCTCTGATGTTCGGGCTAATACCACTAAAGCAGACGCCATCAATGAAAGTGGTGCAGGGCAATTATATGCTTTAACCGGCCACAAATGGTTTTGCTCAGCGCCTATGAGCGACGCCTTTTTGGTACTCGCTAATACCGATGACAAGCAGTTATCTTGCTTTTTAGTGCCGCGCTGGCTCGAAACTGGCGAGAAAAATGCCATGTATATTCAGCGCTTAAAAAGTAAATTAGGTAATCAATCAAATGCGAGTTCTGAAATTGAATTCAGAGGCGCGCATGGCTGGTTACTCGGCGAGTCGGGACGAGGCATTGCCACTATTATTCAAATGGTTGCTCTAACTCGTTATGACTGCATGTTGGGTTCAAGCTCGCTGATGTTACAAGCAGTAAAAGAGGCAATTTGGCATACCGCTGGGCGTAGTGTGTTTGGTAGAAACTTGCATCAACAGCCACTCATGCTCAATGTACTCGCTGATTTAGCTATCGAAGCAGAGGCTGCACTAGCCATTTCAATGCGTATTGCCAATGCCCTTGATAACCAAGATGATAGCAATGAAGTGGCATTAATACGTAGCGCCACAGCAATCGGTAAATATTGGATCTGTAAGCGTGCAGTGCAGCACACTTATGAGGCTATGGAATGTATTGGTGGCGTGGGTTATGTTCAAGACAACATTACCAGCCGACTTTATAAAGAAGCACCGGTTAACTCTATCTGGGAAGGCTCTGGTAATGTGCAATGCCTTGATCTTTTACGCGTGTTCAGTCGTGAGCCTGAGTCACTTGAGGTGCTTATCAAAGAACTTGAAAAAGCGCGCAGTTTGCACCCCGATTTTGCGATAAAGCTCGACGAGCTTAAAGGTATGCTTACAGATACTGCAAACCTCGAAATGCATGCTCGGCGCATAATAGAGAAGCTCGCGCTACTTTGGCAAGCAGCAACACTACTACAATTTGGCGAGCCACTTATTGCCGATGCGTTTGTAAAAAGTCGTTTAAGTAGTGCAGGGTTTAGTCAGTACGGCTGCCTGAGTCATGATATCGATTGTCAGGCGATTGTTTCGCGAATGATGCCAAAACTCTAAAGTTAACAACTTGTTTAATTATTGTGCGGTTGATCAGTGACGCCGCACAAAACGCTTGCTGCCTTACCCATTCTTTGTATAATGCTTGGCATAGAGACAAAAGCAGTTAAAAAAGCTCTTGCTCTAAAGTGGTTTTTCTTTATCTTCTCGTGTTTAGAAGGTTAAAGAAAAATGAAGCCAGTATGATGGAATTGGTAGACATGACGGATTCAAAATCCGTTGCCTTCGGGCGTGGCGGTTCAAGTCCGCCTACTGGTACCACTTTTATGACCCCAGCAGTTTTGCTGGGGTTTTTTTATGCCTGAAAAGCTTTCAGCCATCAGCCATCAGCTGTCAGTTTTTAGCCGAGCGGTGCGGTTGTTGGTTTTTGAAAACAACCCTTACGTAAAAGCATTGTAGGAGGTAGTTTACTGCCGAACCAAGAAAACCGAACCAGCAATGCTGAAAAACATAATTCATGGCTAAAGCCATTCCTACGGGTACATTTTGCCTAGCACCTAGCACCTAGTACTCTTTCACATATATTTTGATCAGTTGCCCCTACTTAAATTCAGGTAATTGATCTTTTTCAATCAATAATTCAATACTCCTGCTTTTTCCAGTAACTGATGTTATAAATTTCTTCTTCCTAAGAACTGAAATCATTGAATGAACACTTGAAGATGCGGTTCCAAAGTAGCGCTCAAAATCACTTTCAGCAGGCGCAATCCCATTCACTTTTGTGTAGTAATAAATAAATGCTAAATACTGACCTTGCTTTGCTGTAAACAGTGGCGACTCTTCTTTATTCATAATGAACTTTTACCCTAATCAACGATCCTTTAACTCATATAAACTTACTTAATATTGTTATGAACCGAAAGTATATTGTTGAATTATCAGAAGAAGAAAAACAAGAATTAGTAGACTATTGCAAAAAAGGCATGGTCAATGTTCGAAAGTACAAGCGTGCTGCTATTTTGTTAAAAGCTGACCGTTGTAGATATACAACAGAGCAAATATGTGAAGCAGTTCAAGTGAGCTCTTCCACCGTATTTCGAGTCAAACGCCAGTTTGTTGAAGAAAATCTAGCGGCGGCTTTGAATGAAGGTGCACGAAGTGGTGCAATGAGAAAAACTTCTGCGAAAGATGAAGCAACGTTAATCGCCACAGTTTGCACTAAGCCACCAACAGGTCACGCTAGATGGACATTATCTTTACTTGGAGAGCGATTAGTTACGTTAACCGATTTAGATAGTATCTCGTATGAAACAATACGGAGACGTCTTAAAGAGAATGCACTAAAACCATGGCAAAAAAAGAT
>NZ_JABVXE010000070.1:0-760 GCF_013350085.1 Pseudoalteromonas sp. 0802
AATGAGAGTGAAAAAAGCGACCTTTAAGGTGCTGTTTTTCCAAAGTGGAGAGCGACTCACTGCTTTATATGGTTTAGTTTTTGTTTGCTTTCTAGCAACTAACCAAAGCCCTTTAAAAGAGCGTACTAGTTTACTGTCTGCCAGTCTCAATAAGCGAGCTGATCGCGTGATTTTACGCCAAGATTTACGCTGCTCAACGGCGATATGTTGCTGTGAGGTTGTGGTGGTATTGAATAGCGTAAGGTACACGCTTTGCAATGCAATCCGAATGCAATTGCTTGGTGTAAGTACTGGTTGAGAAACATGAGGGTACAAGCGTTTAAGTTTGAGCTTTAACTCACGTTTTTTATTGTTTTCTAATTTAATAAACAATGACAAAAAAAGCACAAAGAAGGGGAGTAAAATCGCTCCCAATAGGCTCATTTTGTGTTGGTTGTAATAACTATAAAATTTTATAAATACAAAGCGCACAAGTTGCTTCGTTAAAAACAACCCTAAAATACCTTTAAGTAGTCGGTGTGTGATACCGAGTGAATGGATGCTATTGGTCATTCTGACTCGCGCGGCTTACAAGCCAACCGGCTAGCGTTTCAAAGTCATCATTAGCAACGCTGTATGGAGCACAGTTAATTGCCACATTTCTAAATGCAGTTGCTTCTTTGATGACTTCATCTTTATTGATATATAAAGGTGCAATTAATGGTAATTCAGTTTGCCAAAGCTGCAATAAATCTGATTCAAGCTCAGAGGCTGAATTATA
>NZ_JABVXE010000071.1:0-736 GCF_013350085.1 Pseudoalteromonas sp. 0802
AATTATTGATTGAAAAAGATCAGTTACCTGAATTTAAGTAAGGGCAACTGATCAAAATATATGTGAAAGAGTACTAGTAACTAGTAACTAAACTAGACAACTATAATGTTACCCATTTATTTTTCATGCATATGATTGGTGATAAGTAGTTAAGTAAAACCATTGGGGATAAGCTAAATCATTTTCTGACGCCATGTGCGAGGTAGTGGCAAAAAGCAAAAGCCCATGTGTATGTAAATAACCTAGATCAGTAAGTATAAAGCTGGAAGAAAATGATTATTGAAATTACGAAGTGGTCCACGGGTTTTAGAAAAATATCTTTTAATAAGGTATTGCGTCGAGAGTTGAAAATGACGATTGCAGAGGCAAAGACCACTGTGAATGAAATTCTTGTGGGAAATATTGTAAGGCTGCCATACACAAAAGAGTTGGAACTCGAGATTAAGAAAGCAGAATTATTTTACGACCTTATTGATGATTAAAAATTAAGAGGATTCTACCTTAGTTTGAATCCAAATATATTCTTAGTGGAATCTGGGGTTGTTTTCAAAAACAGTGACTCAAAGAAGAAACTCGATGTCTTTTATTTGCGCCTAGCACCTAGCACCTAAAACCAAGAATCAATACTTGCCACCACAAATGACGCCCTACATAATTTTGATAGCTGATAGCTGATAGCTGATAGCTGATAGCTGATAGCTGATAGCTGATAGCTGATAGCTGATAGCTGATAGCT
>NZ_JABVXE010000072.1:0-677 GCF_013350085.1 Pseudoalteromonas sp. 0802
TTCATATATTTCAAGTAATTCAGAAAGCTGTGAAAAGAACTCCTTTTGGAGCAATTGCTTTCCTGAAATATTAATCAGCATGCGAACATCATTTATACCATTAGAGCGCCATTTTTTTAGTTCTTTGAGGGCCATATGAAATATTAAGTTACCAATTGGGATCATGAGACCGACTTTTTCCGCAATGGGTATAAAAGTATCAGGAGTGGTATTGTTTTTATTAGCATTAGAATCCCAACGCAATAGAGCCTCACAAGCAACTATTTTTTCAGACTGAGCGCAGTAGATGGGTTGATATACAAGGTGAAACTCTTCATGTATTAGTGACTCTCTGAGGCGCTGTGATATCTCAATCTGGAAATGCGAGCTATCGCTCATCGCTTTGTTATAAATTCTAAACTGACTACGTCCATTTTCCTTGGCGTCGTACATTGCGGTTTCAGCGCACTGTAATAAAGTTCTTACTGAATTTCCATCATTCGGAAAACGACAGATCCCGACACTAATTGAAATAAAAATCAGTTGGTCATGCAGTTTTAAAGGTGAATTAAATGAATCAACCAAAAGCTGAGTTAATTTTTCATGATTTGATGAGGGCTTCGAACTCAAAATAACTATGAATTCATCAGCGCTAAAGCGAGCTATGTAGTCAGTTTTTTCTAATGGGGTAGAGAGGC
>NZ_JABVXE010000073.1:0-677 GCF_013350085.1 Pseudoalteromonas sp. 0802
TTCATATATTTCAAGTAATTCAGAAAGCTGTGAAAAGAACTCCTTTTGGAGCAATTGCTTTCCTGAAATATTAATCAACATACGAACATCATTTATACCATTAGAACGCCATTTTTTTAGTTCTTTGAGGGCCATATGAAATATTAAGTTACCAATTGGGATCATGAGGCCGACTTTTTCAGCAATGGGGATAAATGTATCAGGAGTAGTATTGTTTTTATTTGCATTAGAATCCCAACGCAATAGGGCCTCACAAGCAACTATTTTTTCAGATTTAGCACAGTAGATGGGTTGATATACAAGGTGAAACTCTTCATGTATTAGTGACTCTCTTAGGTGCTGTGATATCTCAATCTGAAAATGCGAGCTATCGCTCATCGCTTTGTTATAAATCCTAAACTGACTACGTCCATTTTCCTTGGCGTCGTACATTGCGGTTTCAGCGCACTGTAATAAAGTTCTTACTGACTTTCCATCATTTGGAAAACGACAGATCCCGACACTAATTGAAGTAAAAATCAGTTGGTCATGCAGTTTTAAAGGTGAATTAAATGAATCAATCAAAAGCTGAGTTAATTTTTCATGATTCGATGAGGGCTCCGAACTCAAAATAACTATGAATTCATCAGCGCTAAAGCGAGCTATGTAGTCAGTTTTTTCTAATGGGGTAGAGAGGC
>NZ_JABVXE010000074.1:0-670 GCF_013350085.1 Pseudoalteromonas sp. 0802
GATTTAGATAGTATCTCGTATGAAACAATACGGAGACGTCTTAAAGAGAATGCACTAAAACCATGGCAAAAAAAGATGTGGTGTGTGGCGACAATGGATGCTGAATATATCGCGCGAATGGAACATGTGCTCGAGTTATATGCTGAGCCAGCAGATGAGTTAAATCCCATAATTAACTTTGATGAGGCGATGAAACAACTTGTAGATGATACTCGACCGGCACAACCAATGAAGCCGGGGCAGACTAAGCGGTTAGATTATGAATATAAACGTGTAGGTGTGGCCAACTTATTTGTATTCTTCGATCGCCATCGAGGGTGGCGGCATGTTAAAGCAACAGAAAGAAAGACGAAAATTGACTTTGCTAATTGTATGAGGGATTTAGTTGATCTCCATTATCCACATGCGAACAAAATAAAAGTTGTATTAGATAACCTATCAACTCATACAGAAGGAGCGTTATATAAAGCATTTTCTCCACAGGAAGCACGCCGGATTTTAAATAAACTAGAATTACATTACACACCAAAACACGCGAGTTGGTTGAATATGGTCGAGATAGAAATTGGTAATATGAATAAGCAATGTTTAGATAGACGTATAGCAAGTATGGAAGAACTAAAGACAGAACTCGCGGCCTGGGAATGGAGCAGGAATAAAGAAAGAACAA
>NZ_JABVXE010000075.1:0-659 GCF_013350085.1 Pseudoalteromonas sp. 0802
CAACAAACTTGCCTGACGTTCGCTTCTTAGAGCTCATTGAATCACTCTCAAAAGTAGCTGTTCAAGGCTACAATCGACATCGTGAAGTAATTTATTGGAATAAAGCAAGTACCTTTCTATATGGGTACACTCAAACTGAAGCTTTAGGAAAAAAACTAGAAGATTTGATCATCCCTCCTTCAATGAAAAAGGATGTCATTGAAGCACATAAAAATTGGCTTGAACACAACATTCCCATTCCATCATCCGAATTAACTTTACAAAATATTAAGGGTCAGCCGGTGCCTGTTTTTTCATCTCATGTTTTATTAAAAACTAGGGGAGATGAGTTTGAAATGTTTTGTTTAGATATTGATATTTCTGAGCAAGTATCTGTTCGTAAAGCTTTGGAAAAAATGGTGTCTTATGATCCAATAACTAACTGTTTGAATCGTCATTCCATCGAGTTAGTTATTAATGAGCTTATAACAAGCAATATAAAGGGCTTTTCTCTACTATTTATCGATATAGATCGATTCAAAGATGTGAATGATGTTTTCGGCTATGAATCGGGTGATGAATTACTCCTTAAAGTTTCTGAACGCCTCTCTACCCCATTAGAAAAAACTGACTACATAGCTCGCTTTAGCGCTGATGAATTCATAGTTATTTTGAGTTCG
>NZ_JABVXE010000076.1:0-611 GCF_013350085.1 Pseudoalteromonas sp. 0802
TGGAGCGGCACACGAGGCTCGAACTCGTGACCTCAACCTTGGCAAGGTTGCGCTCTACCAACTGAGCTAGTGCCGCAAATTTGTTTCTGTCAGTATTTTGTCCGTTGGTGCACAACCTTGGGGTTGCGATGATAACGTTCTGGCAACTGAGCTAGTGCCGCAAATTTGTTTCTGTCAGTATTTTGTCCGTTGGTGCACAACCTTGGGGTTGCGATGATAACGTTCTGGCAACTGAGCTAGTGCCGCAAATTTGTTTCTGTCAGTATTTTGTCCGTTGGTGCACAACCTTGGGGTTGCGATGATAACGTTCTGGCAACTGAGCTAGTGCCGCAAATTTTTCTTTATCAAAATGGTGCCCGGGGCCGGACTTGAACCGGCACGCTGTTACCAGCGAGGGATTTTAAATCCCTTGTGTCTACCAATTCCACCACCCGGGCATCGGGTTTGCTATTTAAAGCAAGTGGATAAAGCTAATATGGAGCGGCACACGAGGCTCGAACTCGTGACCTCAACCTTGGCAAGGTTGCGCTCTACCAACTGAGCTAGTGCCGCAAATTTGTTTCTGTCAGTATTTTGTCCGTTGGTGCACAACCTTGGGGTTGCGATGATAA
>NZ_JABVXE010000077.1:0-562 GCF_013350085.1 Pseudoalteromonas sp. 0802
ACGATTCCAGCCGCAATTATATCTAATTCACCTGTACTAGCTATGCTTTTAGCTGCAGCTAGATCGCGGCTTTGATACGCTCCGCAAGCCGTACAAGTAAAACGCCTATCATTCAATGTTAAAACATGGCGTTGCCCGCACTCCGAACAAATTCCAGTGGATTTTTCAAAACGACCTATTTCATGATAGAGCTTGCCTTCTAGCTCAGCTTTGTACTTTGAAAGCTGAGTGATCAAACCCATCACGTTATCTGCAACCATACTACCATTGAACTTTTGCATCGCTTTTACGTTTAAATCTTCGAACACTAAAATATCATTTTCATTGGTTATCTGTCGTGAAGTTTTGTGCGCAAAGTCCAGCCTTTGCCTTGAGATTTTTCCGTGTAATTTATTGATGCGTTGTTTTGTTTTTAGCCAGCGATTTGAACCTTTGGTTCGACGTGCAAGCTGGCGTTGCAATTGATTTAACTTCTCTATTGCTTGCTTTAAAAACTTCGGGTTGTCGGCCACGAAACCGTTCGAACCAACCACCGTTTGCTTTGAGTTGATGTCAAAGCCAG
>NZ_JABVXE010000078.1:0-540 GCF_013350085.1 Pseudoalteromonas sp. 0802
AGGCGGAATCGAACCACCGACACGAGGATTTTCAATCCTCTGCTCTACCGACTGAGCTATCTGGGCAATATTTAGTTCTATGCAGAATATCCACAGGGATTTTCAATGCAATTCCCGATGGCTCTACCGAGTAAGCTATCTGGGCAAAACAATTAGCTAGATGCTAACTATTAAATAAATGGTGCCGACTATCCGAGTTGAACGGATGACCTACTGATTACAAGTCAGTTGCTCTACCAACTGAGCTAAGTCGGCACACTAAACCTGTGTGCGTTTAGCACTTAATCACGTTGTGATTATAAATAATGGTGCCCAGAGGCGGAATCGAACCACCGACACGAGGATTTTCAATCCTCTGCTCTACCGACTGAGCTATCTGGGCAATATTTAGTTTTTATGCAGAATATCAACAAAGATTTTCAATGCAATTCCCGATGGCTCTACCGACGGAGCTATCTGGGCAAAATAAATGGTGCCGACTATCCGAGTTGAACGGATGACCTACTGATTACAAGTCAGTTGCTCTACCAACTGAGCTAA
>NZ_JABVXE010000079.1:0-499 GCF_013350085.1 Pseudoalteromonas sp. 0802
GTTGGCCGAATGCGAGCCGATTTATGAAGAACTTCCTGGCTGGACGGAAGATATCACCGGGGTGAAAAGTCTAGACGAGCTGCCGGCGAACGCCCGCCATTACGTCGAGCGCATTTCCCAGCTCACCGGCATCCCTCTTTCGATTTTCTCCGTCGGACCGGACCGTTCGCAAACGAACGTCGTCCGCAGCGTCTACGCGTAAGCGGCAACAGTGGACGGTGGCAGGCAGCGTATAAACAAGGCAAACGACAGGCATAGATGCGCGCGCGTCTATGCTTTTTTCTTTGATAGGCTCCTCAAAATGGCAATCGGCAAAGGATGATTTCATGTTCATAACATGGTAAATTAGTAATGATAGGATTCCATCGCAAAAGGAAGGATGTGAGCGAGATGGAAAAACGCATTTTAGTCGTTGATGATGAAAAACCGATTGCCGATATTTTGCAATTTAATTTGCAAAAAGAAGGATATGAAGTCATTTGCGCCTACGACGGCGAAG
>NZ_JABVXE010000007.1:0-177110 GCF_013350085.1 Pseudoalteromonas sp. 0802
CACCCTAGGGTATAAAAGTCCCATGCAGTACGAACAAATTAATTAAACCCCGTGTCTACTTTATCGGGGTCAGATCAACAACTCCACCAATCTAATCTGACGTCTGAAAGCTGATAGCTGATAGCTCCGCTTACGTTGGGTTTCGCTCCGCTCAAACCAACCTACTCCCTCCCATACCTATCATCAAATCGCTCGATGTCAGTTTCATCAAGTATCGCTCCGGTTTGTACTTCGATAACGATCAGTGGCGTGTTTTGTTGATTAGCAAGACTGTGCAATTGTTTAGCCGCAATATAACAAGATTGATCAGCTGTTAATTCAAATTCGTCATCACCTACTCGCACGCTTGCCACGCCAGATACGACGACCCAGTGCTCTGCACGGTGCTGATGGCGTTGAGTTGAGAGCTTTGCACCGCTGTTTACGATGATTTTCTTTACTTTAAAGCCAGTGCTTTCAATTAAAGTTCGATAGTTGCCCCAAGGTCTGAATACAGCTTGATGATGGGTTAGTTTATCGCTATCGACAACAGCAAGCTGTTTAAGTAAACCTGGGAGCTTATCGAGCGCACTTTTGTCTGCAACTAAGGTGGCATCATGAGTATGTATAATTGCTTTATTACTCACGCCGAGCGCCGCAATAGTGTGGTCAGCTTCGCTGATAAGTAGATTATTTTCACTATCTAAACTCACCCCTTGTGAAGCTAAATAATTGCCATGCTGGTCTTTTTCTGCGATTTTCGACAATGCTGAAAAGCTGCCAACATCGCTCCAATTTAAATCAACAGGAATAACAGCAACGTTAGCGCTACGCTCCAAAATAGCATAATCAATAGAATCACTTGGGCATGCTGTGAGCGCATCCGCAACGGGTCTTTGAAAACCTAAATCTGCGGTGAAACTAGCAGCCTTTGCGACACTGTCAGCAATCTTTGGGGCAAAACGATTAAGTTCGCTTAAATACACATCTGGCAAAAATAAAAACATGCCGCTATTCCAGCCATACTCACCACTGGCAAGGTATTTTTCTGCTAATTGCAGAGCTGGTTTTTCTTTGAACTCAGCCACCTTAAAACAATCTTCATGGGCTAACGGCTCACCTTGGCGAATATAACCATAACCGGTATGTGGCTCAGTGGGAGTAATGGCAAAGGTTACTAATTGTTGTTGCTGACAAAGCGCTATCGCATTATCTAAGCAGGCAATAAGCTTATCAAAATCACTGATATGGTGATCTGCAGGCATCACTAGTAAGGGATCGGTTAGACCATTTTGCAATGCAAATTCAGCGGCCAAGGCAATCGCTGGCGCGGTATTTTTACCTTCAGGCTCAAGCAATAAAGTATAGTTATCTGTGATTTCTGCAATTTGCGTTTTAGCAATAAAACGATGCTCTTCATTACACACTAAAATTGGCGCATTAAATCGTGAGTCAGCCACTCGTAACAACGTGTTCTGTAAGAGTGATTTTTCGCTAAGTAAAGATAAAAACTGCTTAGGCATCGCTTTACGCGACAAAGGCCATAAACGAGAACCTATGCCACCAGCAAGAATAACGGGGGTGATTTTGCGACTCATGATTGCTTAAAGTAAATAATCCAACCATGAGTTTAACAAATTTTTGAGTATGCGGCTTCGAGCAATTACAGTAACTGAAATTGATCAGCATCTAAGTGAGCAGGAAACATTCTTCGAAAGTCATCAAGCGGTGATTTTTCTAAGCGCTGAATAATGATGCCCGATTGGTCATCTTCAAGCTTCGCCAAGGTGTCGCCTTTAAAATCATAAACGGCAGTACCACCACTGTGGGCAACATTATTACCATCAGCACCAATGCGATTCACACCCACGACATAACACAGGTTTTCCATTGCGCGTGCTTTTAGAAGGGTATCCCAGACATGGCGACGAGCAGCTGGCCAATTAGCTACGTTGATCATCACATCGTAGTCGTTGCAATTACGCTGAAATACAGGAAAGCGTAAGTCGTAACACACTTGCGGCAAAATGCGAAAATCATTGATAGCGAATATCTCGCGCTGCTCGCCTGCTGCGACGAAATTGCCTTCGTTACCTAAACAGAATAAATGGCGTTTGTCGTAATACCTCACTTCGCCACTTGGCCAAACCCAATAAAAGCGATTAGCCTTTTTGTCGCCTTTTGCAACTAAAACAGAGCCTGCAACCACAGCATTTTTTTGCTTAGCTGTGGCTTTTAACCAGCTAAGTACCTCGCCTTGCTCTGGTTCGCTGCAATCTAGATTAATCGCAAAACCCGTGGCAAATGTTTCTGGCAAGACTATTATATCAACTTGCTCGTTTAAACTGTTAAGCTGCTCTGTAAAGTGCGCAAGGTTGGCGCTTTTATCAAGCCAATGCAGTGATGACTGCACTAAAGCTAAGGTTAAAGTTGGCATAAAATCTCCGCGGCACATTTTAATGTGTCATCATTTTTAGCAAAACATAAACGAATCACTTTGTCGCTGCTTGCACTGTTATAAAACACACTGAGTGGTACAGCTGCAACACCCGCTTGCTCAACCAACCATTGGCAAAACTCAACATCATCAAGATCAGACACATCACTGTAATCGAGTAATAAAAAGTAGGTGCCTTCACTTGGTAATATTTTAAAGCGGCTTTGTGCTAATGCTTCGCTGAGCAAGTCGCGTTTTTGTTGATAAAAACAACTAAGTTCATCAACATGTTCTGGCTCTAACTCGAGCATATCGGCTAGTGCATGCTGGGCAGGCGTAAAGCTTGAAAAAGTCACATATTGGTGAATTTTACGAAACTCCACCATGAGCTGAGCGGGTGCAGCACAATAACCCATCTTCCAGCCGGTGCTATGAAAAGTTTTGCCAAAGCTTGAGATCACAAAACTGCGTGCAAATAACTCAGGGTCGGTCAGCGCACTTAAATGCAAAGCGCCATCAAAGGTAATGTGCTCATACACTTCATCGCTAATTACATATAAATCATGCTTAGTAACAAGCGCTTTAAGGGCATTAATATCTTCTGTTTTAAAGATTTTACCGCTTGGGTTATGTGGCATGTTGATGATGATGACACGTGTTTTGTCTGTTATAACATCAGCTACAGCTTGCCAATCGATTTTGTAGTCTGGCGCATGCAAAGCAACATGAACTGAGCGACCGCCAGCAAGCTCAATTGCCGGTTGATACGAGTCATACGCGGGGTCAAATACCACAACTTCATCACCCTCTTTAACAAGCGCTTGAATTGCTACGAATAATGCCTCTGTTGCCCCTGAGGTGACGGTAACTTGTTGCTCGTAATTTATGTTGTTATGGTATTTTCTAGCAATCAAAGCCGCTATTTGCTGTTGTAGCTTTGTAACCCCACTTGAAGGCGCATATTGATTTACCCCCTCAAGTACATAATGATTGAGCTGTTTTTTTAGTAATTCTGGTGCATCAAATTCAGGAAAACCCTGAGATAAATTAAGCGCTTGGTGCTTATTTGCTAGAGCGGTCATTTGACTAAAAATACTGGTGCCTAAATTCGGCAATTTACTTTCAAACACAGAGGTTCCTTAAAGATGGTTTTGCGCCCGAAGCGATGCTATCATTGCTTAAAACAGATGTATAGCCGTCTAAATAACTTTTAGAATGTCGAGGAATATATGCATAACAATACCGCTATTTCAGAACTAATTGAAGCTGGTAAATGGGTAAGCCAACGTGGCTGGGTCCCTGCTACTGGTGGTAACTTTTCAGCCCGCACTGCAAGCGGTTATGTCGTCACAGCAAGTGGCTTCGATAAAGGTCAACTCGGCACTCATGCATTTATTGAATTTGATCATGAAGGCAATCGTACTAAAGGCTCTGGCAATCCATCAGCTGAAACTGAGCTACATTTGAATATGTATAAGCTGATCCCATCAGCTAAATTTGTTTTGCATACCCATTCTGTTGCAGCAACCGTGTTATCGCGTGTGATCAAAGGCCACGCTATCAATTTACATGGCTACGAAATGCAAAAATCTTTAAGTGGTGTTAAATCGCATTTAGATACGCTAAGTATTCCAATTTTTGATAATGACCAAGACATTGACCGCTTAAGCTTACTGGTCAGTGATCATCACCTTCACACTCCTATTGAGCATGCCGTATTAATTCGTGGCCATGGTTTATATGTCGTTGGCCGAGATATCAAAGAAGTACTTCGCCATTTAGAAGGCTTAGAGTTCCTATTTAGCTGTGAGCTTGAGCGCCTAAAACTAGAAGGTATTCAAGCTGGAGTTCAGCCATGATCAAAGCGATTTTAACCGATATTGAAGGCACAATTACCCGCATTTCTTTTGTTAAAGACGTATTATTTCCTTACGCGGCAGGGCAATTACCTGAGTTTGTAAAGTCACATCAAAGTGACCCAGAAGTAGCAGCCCAAATTGAGGCCGTGAAAGCACATATTGAACAACCAGAAGCCGATATCGACACGGTTATTAGCCATTTAATTCATTGGATTGAAACGGATCAAAAAATTACCCCACTTAAGCAGTTACAAGGGTTAATTTGGCAAACAGGCTACGAAAATGGTGACTTTACTGGCCACCTTTACCCTGATGCTTATGACTTTTTACAAGCCCAAAAACAAGCTGGTAAAAGTTTATATGTCTACTCATCAGGCTCAGTAAAAGCCCAACACCTGATTTTTGAATTTTCTGACTACGGTGATGTTAGACCTTTATTTAGTGATTACTTCGACACTAAAGTCGGTGCAAAACAACAGCAAAGCTCTTATGAGAATATTATCGCCGAGCTGCCATTTGACGCTGCCGAAGTATTGTTTTTAAGCGATGTGGTGGCAGAGCTTGATGCTGCCAAAGCTGCTGGTCTTGGAACTTTGCACCTTGTTCGCGATGGCCAAGCGGTAAGTGATGCTCACCCATATATCAACGACTTTTCGGAATTTAGCGCGGAGCTTTTAGCATGAGCCAATTAACTATTTATAACGATAACAACGCAAACGACATACTGTTTCATAGTGAAGACTTAAGTGCGATTGCCAATGAACTAAAAACAGTTGGCGTTCGCTTTGAGCAATGGCAAGCAACAGCGCAGATTGACCAAGAGACCAGTCATGACGCAATTTTAACTGCCTACGCTAACGATATAGAGCGCTTAAAAGCTGAAGGGGGCTATCAAACAGTGGATGTTATTTCGCTTGCTAAGGGTAATCCAAATGCCAGCGAATTACGCAGCAAGTTCTTGTTTGAACATACACATAGCGAAGATGAAGTTCGTTTTTTTGTGAAAGGCCAAGGCTTATTCTGCTTACACTTAGGCGACAAAGTGTATCAAGTGCTTTGCCAACAGGGCGACCTAATTTCAGTACCAGAACTCACACCACATTGGTTTGATATGGGCAGCGACCCTGAATTCACAGCAATTCGCTTATTCAATAATACCGAAGGTTGGGTCGCTAAAAGTACTGAGTCAACTATTGCTACCAACTTCCCACTGCTGGACTAACATGGAAAAGCTATTCTCGTACGGTACCTTACAGTACCCGCAGGTTCAGCTTGATACCTTCGGGCGTTTGCTCGAAGGTCAACCTGCTACGCTAACTGGGTATGTCATTGGTGAAGTCGAGATCACCGACGAAGCCGTACTTAAAAGTAGTGGTCAACGTTTTCACCCGGCTTTAATCAAAACAAGTAAACCAAGTGATATTGTTAATGGCACTATTTATTTAATCACCGAACAAGAGCTTGCTCAGGCAGATGCTTACGAAGTAGATGATTATCAGCGAATTGCAGAAACATTCCAATGTAACAAGCAAGCTTGGCTATATGTTGCAAAAAACAGCCTTTAATTTACAAATATAAAACAAAAAGACCCAAATTAAGAACAAAAGCTGCTATTATCCTCCCCATTAATAAGTACTAATTATTTGCTAAAGGACTAAACATGGGGTCGGCATTTTCACCCTTACGCGATACCGTTATTTATGTGGGTGAGTGGCAACTTAGCACTCAGCAGCAAACCATCAGCGATGGCACTCATAAGCGTGAACTAGAACCTTTATTATTTAAATTACTGTGTTTCTTTATTGAGCATAATGATCGCATTATCACTCGCCAAGAGCTGGTTGAGAATATTTGGCAACAAAGCTTTGTTGATGACAATGCCATTAACCGTGCTATCTCTGAACTAAGAAAAACTCTTAAATCAGAAAAACAGCCCGGGCAAACCATTAAAACCCATTATCGTAAAGGTTATAGCCTATTTATTGAAGTTAAGCCTCTTGATCACACTGTGAGTACAGAGCCGCTAAAAACAGAAAATATAATAACAGTAGATAAAGACGCTGATACTCAAGTTAAACCTACGGCCATTAATGAACAAAAAGCGCATTCTTCACGCTGGCCATGGCCTTTTGCAGCGTTAGTGCTTGGTTTATTGATTACTGCTATTTGGTTATTTTCACAACAGCCTAAAGCAAATGATGAAGTACAAAACGAAGCGCCATTTTTAGACCTGCAAGCTGAAACCATTT
The DNA here is from genome assembly GCF_013350085.1 of Pseudoalteromonas sp. 0802. Taxonomy (NCBI): domain Bacteria; kingdom Pseudomonadati; phylum Pseudomonadota; class Gammaproteobacteria; order Alteromonadales; family Pseudoalteromonadaceae; genus Pseudoalteromonas; species Pseudoalteromonas sp. 0802. The sequence continues at coordinate 6,525 of NZ_JABVXE010000007.1, forward strand.
CATGGCATAAAGGCTCTCACTATCGTTTAATGCTAAGCCATGACAAAACTAAGCTTGCTTATATTCTAGAAAATGATGGTCAACGTCTTTTTGTCGTCGACCTAACCACTAAAAAAGAATACGTGATTGCCTCTGGCAATATCTTTTTACAGGGTTGGTCTGAGGATGGAGAGCGATTATTTTACGGCTCTTGTGAAAACAAAAACTACAGCGATTGCATCACTTGGCAAGCAAGCAACCTGTTATCAAGTGAAGCGTTAATAAAGCCACGTATCAACCAATCTTTACTTAATTCTCAGCCAAGTCAGTACATTGAAGTGGGTGATGTCGCAATTTCAAGGCGTAATAATTACCGTGGCTTAACTCATTTATATGCTTTATATGCACAAGATTTAAAAACCGGTGAAGAAATTCGCATTAGCACACCCAATATCACTGGCACTGGGGACTTTATTTTAACAACTATAAAAAACCCGAGCCGCATCATCTTTGAGCGCCATAATGTTGGCCAAGTAGAGATATACATGGCCAATTTAGATGGCAGCTCGTTAAAGCTTTTAACTACCAACGATTACCGTGCATGGGTAGCCACATATGATGAGCAGACCAACTCACTAATTTGGTATAGCCGCGGCACCTCAACTATTGAATCATTCTCTTTTGATAGTATGAGTCGACAACCCGCTATAACAGCGCCAGTAAAACGAGCAAATTATGCTTACCCTTTAAGCAAAGAAAGTGTGTTGATCAGTACTGACCTTCACGATAAAGATGCCGCAGTCTTTGACCTTAATTCAAAAACAATGAGTTACATCGCCACAGCGAATAAGCATGAAGACGACTTAGTCGCATTAGCCAATAATGATGTTTACTTCTCTGACTTTGAGTTTTCAGAACGACAACACTGGCTCAGAAAAGCAAACCAATACATCAATATCACTGGCAAAATTGGTGAAGATAGTTCAGTAATAGCAGCAAATAGTGACAGTAGCCAACTTGTTAGCTTTAATAAAGCCGATCAGCAATTAACATTATTAAATGCTGCTGATTTCTCAGAAATTAAGCACTGGACACTTCCTGGTAGTACCAAGCTGGCAGCTATAAGGGGTAACAAGATTGCCGTGCTATATACCGATCTTAGCAATCAGCTAAATCAAATAATGATTCTTCACACCAACAGCGATGAAGTGATTAAAAGCACTATAGATACACCCCTAGCTATTGCATGGTATGACGATACACAGCTGATTGTGCATTCTAAATACGATAAATACCTGCTTTTAGACAGCGATAACAACACCTATAGTGAGCTGACTACACCAGACAAACTAACTGAGTTAAAGCCTTCTATTGTGTCGATGGCAAGTAACCTACATAGTTTGTATATCGCCACTGATACTGAAGTTTTCAGCATTAATTTAGCCACAATGCAGGGCGTTGAGTCAGTACTTCAAATGAAGCCTTCTCACTATATATCGCGCCTTAATGCTAAAAACGACAAGCTGGCAGTAACCTTCTTAACTGCCAACAATCAAAATAGCATTGAGCTCTACACTAAAAAAAGCGCAGAGTAATTTACGACTTTAACTGTTTTAGAATACCTTGCTCGATATCGGACTGGTTATAAACGCCGCTATCGAGCACCCAGCCTGTGACTAGGCTCGCCGGTGTCACATCAAATGCCGGATTATAAACCTTCGCGTTAGTCGGTGCCCACATCGCTTCACCAAAACTACCACTAACACCGCGCACTTCATTAGGACTGCGTTGCTCAATTTCGATATCTGCACCACACAACGTTTGTGTATCAAGTGTCGTAAGTGGCGCAACGACATAAAATGGAATGTTATGGAAATGCGCTAACACAGCGAGATTATAAGTGCCGACTTTATTGGCAAAATCACCGTTTGCAGCAATACGGTCTGCCCCTACAAAGATTTTATCTACTTTGCCCGCAGCCATTAAACTCGCCGCCATGTTATCGCAAATCAAGGTATAAGGAATTTGCCAGCGCTCAAGCTCAAAAGCCGTTAAGCGGCCGCCTTGCAGTAACGGCCTTGTTTCATCAACCCAAACATGAATGTCACCATGGCGTTGCTGAGCTTTATAAATAACCCCTAATGCAGTGCCGACACCCGCAGTCGCTAAAGCACCGGTATTACAGTGGGTTAAAATGTTATCGCCTTTATCAACCAAAGCAGCACCACGTTCTGCCATGCTATCGCAAAGGGCAATATCTTCTTTAAATAACTGCTCAGCAGTCGCGACAACAGCAGTTACAAAGTCAGTCTCTGCAAGCGCTACGCGTAACTTGGCCATGCAGTGCATAAGGTTTACCGCTGTTGGGCGTGTTGCTTCAAGCTCATCTATAGCAACCGCAAGTGCTGATTGACTCATGCCTTGCTCAGCTAAGTGTGCAACCAATAAGCTCGCACCTAAGCCGATTAAAGGTGCTCCCCGGATTTTCAAAGTCAAAATCAAATCTTTCATCGTTTCAACATCGTTACATACATGCCAATGCTGTTGATGTGGCAACAAATACTGATCAAGCACGGTTAGCGTACCTTGCTGATATTTAATACTGCTGGCGATGAGATCTTGCATACTGAATCCGAATAACTAATGAATAACTAATTTAAGTGAATAGTTATTTTACATCAGTTTTGATAACTAACAAGCTAGATGTATGGACATCTAAACGGTTACAGGTATAGAATGCTCAAAGTTAATTGTATTACGAGATAGAGCCATGGCTAAATACACTGCCTTTAATGCAGTTCATGCTGTTGATTACATTAAAGAACTTGTTAAAAGTGAACTAATTTCAGTCTTCCCTGCTGATGCAGCACTGACTGCATACGAGTTTGGAGACGGAAACTTAAACTTAGTTTTTCGGGTTGCTGATCAGCACAACAACAGTGTAATTCTAAAGCAAGCACTCCCTTATGCCCGCTGCGTAGGTGAGTCATGGCCATTATCATTAGACCGCGCCAGAATCGAAGCCGAAGTATTGATTAATCATGGTAAGTTATGCCCAGAGCATACCGTGGCGATATTGCATCACAATGTAGAGCTAGCATTAACCGTGTTAGAAGATTTAGGTGAGTTACAAATTTTACGTGGCGCACAAATCAACGCAGAGCAATTTCCATTATTGGCCAGCCATGTTGCGCTCTACTTAAGCCGAACAGGCTTTTATAACTCAGACTTTTACTTATCTGCTGAAGATAAAAAAGCCAAAGTCAGTCAATTTATTAATCCTGATTTATGTAAGATCACAGAAGACTTATTTTTCACTGATCCGTACATTGAGCATGAGCGCAATAACTTCCCAACTGAGCTTAATGAGCACGTCGAAAGTATTCGAAATAATGATGCTTTAAAACTGGCCGCAGCGAAATTAAAAGCTAAATTTTTATCTTGCCCGCAAACTTTATTGCATGGCGATATGCACAGTGGCAGCATTTTTGTTGATAGCAAAACAACTAAAATGATCGACCCAGAGTTTGGTTTTTTTGGCCCTGTTGGCTTTGATATCGGCTCATTTATGGGTAACTTGCTTCTAAATTACTGTGCCCAAAACGCCCGTATTACAGAGCAAGCAAAGCGCCGTCAGTATCAAACTCATTTATTAACCTGCTTACAAGACTGTTATAGCCAATTTGAGCAACATTGGTTAAACCTAGCAAGCAGCGAAGCAACTGATATTAGCTTTGCAAACCGCACCTTTAGCGAAGATTACTTACAACACGTATTGCGTGATGCGATTGGCTACTGTGGCGCTGAACTTATTCGCCGTACTATTGGTTTAGCCCATGTTGCAGATATAGACGGTATTGAAGATGCACAAGCTCGTTTAGCAGTACAACAGCAAACACTCGTACTTGGCGAGCAACTGATGCTTAATGCCACAAGCTGTAACAATAAAGACGAGTTCTTTTCGTTGTTAATCAGTTTATTAAATTAACTAGCAAAAAGTAAAAAGGCGCTCAACGCGCCTTTTAATTATTCAACTAGATTATTTATTGTAGTGCTCATACATTTTATCGAGCGGCTCTGATAAACCATTTTCTTGTACCACTCGCACATGCTGGCGAGCTAACTCGCGGGCACTTGATACACCACATGAATGAGCAATCAGCCCTGCACCATAATGAATAAACTTATTATAATTGGCGACACGTTGTGCCTTATCGGTCACATCGAGGCCTCGCTGTAAGCGTTCATTATGAGTCGTAATACCGGTCGGGCAGGTATCTTTATTACATTGTAGAGCCTGAATACAACCAAGCGAAAACATATGACCACGCGCCGATACAATAAAATCAGCACCCAATGCAAGTGCCCAAGCCACTTTTGACGGTACGATTAGCTTACCCGATGCAATCACTTTCACTCGTTCTCTGAGACCATGTTTTTTTAGCAGATCAACAACCAAAGGCAGGCTCTCTCGTAGCGGTAAACCAACTGAATCCATCAAGGGTTGAGGGGCAGCGCCCGTTCCACCGTCGGCACTATCTATAGTGATAAAGTCAGGGGCAGATTCAATGCCTCGGTTATTGATTTCACTGAACAAGGTTTCGAGCCAAGTGTATTCACCAATCACCGCTTTAAAACCGGTTGGTTTACCTGTGGTACTGCGTACCGTTTCAATCATATCGAGTAAATCTGCTGGGCATTTAATCTCTGGATGACCATTTGGACTAATAGAGTCATGCCCTTCAGGAATACCCCGAATTTTTGCAATTTCAGCAGTCACTTTGCGCCCTGGTAACATACCTCCTTTACCGGGTTTAGCACCTTGACTCATTTTAATTTCGAACATTTTAACTTGTTCGTGCTCAGCAATCGCTTTGAGTTTTTCGGTGCTTAATTTACCGTGCTCATCTCGTACACCATATTTTGCCGTGCCAATCTGAAACACAATATCAGCGCCACCTTCAAGATGGTAAGGGCTGAGCCCTCCTTCACCGGTATTCATCCAACAACCCGCTAACTTTGCACCTCGCGATAGTGCGCGAACAGCGGGCTTAGATAAGGCACCAAAGCTCATGCCAGAAATATTAAATAACGAGTTTGTTGTATAAGGAGCTTGGCAATAAGGCCCTAACGTAACTTCGCTCGGATCGAGTGCATCTTCATCTAAAGTTGGGAACGCACAGTTCATAAACATCACCGTTCCCGTTGCTTCAAGACTTTGGGTTGAACCAAAGGCCGTAGTACGGTCAACATTTTTCGCAGCGCGGTAAACCCAGCTTCGCTCAGCACGATTAAATGGTAGCTCTTCCCTATCCATGGCAAAAAAGTATTGTCTGAAGAATTCACCTTGGCGTTCAAAAAAATAACGAAAGCGGCCGATCACCGGGTAATTACGGCGAATCGCCTGCTTAGATTGCGTCACATCACTAATGTAAAAGCACACAATCACCAGCAAACCTATGCCGAGTGCAAAAATAAACAAGCTGGCAAAAACATCGATACTAAAAATTATAAAATCACTCATCCAAGGCCCCTTTGTGAAATGACATCCTTCAAAGCATATAAGGTGTTTATATTACGTGCAATAAACAAAAAAGGCGTGATGTAAGTCACGCCTTTTCGTTTCTTTTATGCCGCTATGCTGCTCGTTTGGCTAATTCAGCTTTAATATAAAGTTGAATTTGCTCTTCAAGCACTGACATTGGCACTGAGCCATGACGTAATATTTGATGGTGGAATTCGCGAATATCGAAATCTTGACCAAGTGCTTGCTCAGCTTCGTGGCGTAAACGTTTAATTGTTAGCTCACCAATTTTGTATGACAACGCTTGTGCAGGCCATGAAATATAACGGTCAGTTTCGGTCTTCACGTTATGTAATGATAGCGCGGTGTTTTCGCTCATAAATTTCATTGCGCGTTCGCGGCTCCAGCCATACATATGCATACCTGTATCAACTACTAAACGTGCTGCACGCCACATTTCATAGGTTAAACGACCAAAATCACTGTATGGGTCTTGATAAAAGCCCGCTTCGATACCTAAAAACTCCGAATATAAGCCCCAACCTTCACCAAATGCCGACAAATATGCATTACGGCGATAACTTGGTAATGACTCAAGTTCTGCATTAAGTGAAATTTGTAAATGATGCCCTGGTACAGCTTCGTGCAAAGTTAATGCTTCAAGAACATACAACGGGCGCTTATCTAGCGCATAGGTATTAACCCAGTAATAACCTGCTTGGTCATCACGGCGAGAACCTGAGTAACGGCCGGTTGTATATTTAGGGGCAATACTCTCTGGCACTGGCGCAACACCATACGGCATTCTTGGCAAGGTGTGGAATAACTTAGGTAACTGCGCATCCATTTTCTTGGCGATGTAAGACGCTTCTTTTAGCAAATCTTTTGGTGTTTTTGCGTAAAATTGCGGATCAGTACGTAAAAAGTGCACAAAATCAGCAAACGAGCCTTCAAAGCCTACTTTCTCAATAATTTTTTCCATTTCTGCGCGAATACGCGCGACTTCTTGTAAACCTAGCTCATGGATTTCTTTTGGCGTCATATCTGTGGTGGTGTAGTACTTAGCACGGTTTTCATAAAACGCTTTGCCATTCGGCGTACTTGAAATACCAATATCTGTACGTGCACCCGGTTGATACTCATTGTTAAAGAAGGTTAAGTAACCTTGATATGCCGGAATAACTTGTTCTGTGATAATGGTTTGCGCTTGCTTTTGTAGCGCTGCAAACTCGCTATCACTTACACCTGCCGTGTTATTTAAAAATGGTTTGTAAAATTCAGACTGTGTCGCATCATCAACAATATAAGCCGTGATTGAGTCTTGATACCCTTCTAAAACAGCCTTTGGTTGGGTTAAACCTACTTCAAGACCTTTACGCATCCAGCCGATATTTTGCGAAAAATAGCGGGGAATTTGCTGTAATTTAGCAAGATATAGCTGGTAATCTTGTGGTTTTGTGTAATCTGAGCTTGATATCATAAATGATAGACTAGAGTGGAAACCATACTCAGATGTCAGCGGCATATAGTGCGCATTAAACACATATTCATCGACACTATTTTGCACTTGGCCACGCAAAATAGTCAGGTTAATGCGGTTTTCTTCCGATAACTTATCACGGTCGATAGCGTCTAGCTCGGCAAGTAGCTCAGTATTCTTCTTGTATTTTTGTTCTAAAAATTCAGCCGATAGATTTTCTAATAAATAACCATCAACGCCATTTTCTTTACCATATGGGCTGATGCTTTGGCGGTAATTAACAATATTTTCGGCTACTTGAGTAAATTGCTGATCAGCATCAATATTTGTTACTTGGCAAGCGCTTAAAGTACAAGCTAAAGCAACCGCAATAACAGAACGGTTTAAAGTTCGCGACAGTGTTTGTTTCATAGCATTCTTTTTAGTTTTAATCAGTATCGCTAAAGTAGCGCAGCACTGGCTAAAACCCAAGCAAATGCGACCAAGCTCAGGTTAAATACGCTCAAATTAACAGCGCAGTGTAGATAAGAATGAGCAAGGTTTAAGCAATTTTTAATTACACTTGTTAAAGTTGTTGAGAAAATCAGCTAATAGACGCAAACGAAACAAATTTAAGTTCCAAAATTAGCGATTTTGCTTTTAAATAGACTGATTACAGATTACTGTAGACTCAGTATTTATGCTTGGAAGCAAATAAACTTTACGGAAGAGATGATTAATTGGTTGATATGCGTATTTAGTGGTATTGAAAAATGATGTTCCATGATCCCATGGCTATTGCTCAAGAAAAAATGACAAAGGTATGTATCTTTTTAGAACATCATGCATTACCGCCGTCACCACTTAACTACCAAGTTGTTTACACCTACGTCAGCCAGTCTAACCCAAAACTTAACGCCGCTATTGACCGTGCCATCGCACAAAGAAAAACCATCGATTGTGTCTATGTAGAACAGCTTTATTTCGATTTTATAGAGCAAGGCCATAAAATGAAAACCGCCATTGTTCGCAACGTTGACTCAGTAATTAACACCCTTTCACGTAATGCTAGCAATAACGAACAAAATATTGTCCGCTTTGCTGATCAAGTTAGTGACTGTGTGCATTCAATCGATGAAAACAATATTGAGCAAACGCGTCACGCATTAAAAATGCTCAGTAAACAATCAGAAGTACTGCTCAACCAGCATCGTCAATTTAAGCAAGAAATAGCAAAAGCCAAATCACTGCAAGAAAAAACTCAAAAACAACTCACTCAATTACGCAAACAACACATTACCGACCAACAAACTGGCTTATACAAGCGCCACTACTTGAATCAACAAACCCAACTCTGGGTCGGCCAAAATAAAGCGGTTTGTGCTATCTCTATTCACATTGAGAACTTAAATCATTTTATTGAAAACTATGGCGATGTCATTGGTGAAGTCATTTTGAGTAAAGTCGCCAAGCAAGTGCAAAAGTACGTACAAGAAAGCGGTTTACCTGGGCGCACAAGTAAAGATGAATTTACCATCTTACTTGCTGATATAGAGCCTGAAACTGCAAACTTAATTGCCGAAAAAGTACGAAATGGCGTAGAAAAGCTGCGCTTTGTCAGCTCAAAAAGTGGCACCAAACTTCCTGCTATCACTCTTGCTTTAGGGATCGCTAAACATGAAGGCGATGGCGACTTTAACAGTTTAGCCCGTAAAGCCTCTTTAGCAGCCGCTAAAGCCAAGTCACTTGGACAAAGTAGTTTTATTGCCGGCCAATAAAGTTTAAAACTGCGCTAAGTCATGAAAAGCCACGCTAATCTGATGATTTAGTTATAATCAAATTGCACCCCACAGCTACAATCAAGTACACTAGTCTTTATTGCCACGATAGAGATTAATCATGAACGAGAATCAAGAAAAGACCACGCATTTTGGCTATAAAACCGTTGCTGAAAACGACAAAGCATCAATGGTTGCAGATGTATTCCACTCAGTCGCTGCAAAGTATGACGTAATGAATGATCTTATGTCGTTCGGTATTCATCGTTTATGGAAACGCCAAACTATTGCAAGTTCAGGTGTTCGCAAAGGTCACTATGTATTAGATCTTGCCGGCGGTACAGGTGATTTAACCGCTAAATTTAGTCAGCTAGTAGGTGAGACCGGTCAGGTTATCTTAGGCGATATTAACTCTTCAATGCTGAAAGTTGGCCGTGAGAAACTGCGTAACCTTGGTCGTGTTGGCAATATCGAATATGTTCAAATGAATGCAGAAGCATTACCATTTCCTGATAACAGCTTTGACTTAATTACGATTGCCTTTGGTCTTCGTAACGTGACCGATAAAGATAAAGCTCTGCGTTCAATGTATCGTATTCTTAAGCCAGGTGGCCGTTTACTCGTGCTTGAGTTCTCAAAACCAGAACAAGAAATATTAAGTAAAGCCTACGATTTCTACTCATTTAATATCTTACCTAAGATGGGTGAGCTGGTTGCGAATGATGGCGAGTCTTATCAATATCTTGCTGAATCAATCCGTATGCATCCAGATCAAGAAACATTAAAAGGCATGATGGAAGATGCTGGTTTTGAACAAACCAGTTATCAAAACCTTACTGGCGGTATTGTTGCCCTTCACCGTGGTTTTAAATACTAAAAATTCTGTAAATTAAGTAGGTAACGCGATGTTAGCAAACGCTCTGTTATCACTAGTCGAACGAATCATTAATCAACTGCTGCAGTTAGACCCCCAGTTACAGGGCAAGCTTGCAGCAATTGCTGATAAACAGCTGTTGATTGAGATACGTGATTGGCAACAGTCAATTTTGTGTGTTTACAGCGACGAGCAAATTCACTTATACAGTACGCAAGAGCGTTGTTTTGATTGCATGATCAGCGCCGATATCGACACCTTGTTGGCGCTTAAAGATCCATCAATGCTCACGCAACTCATTCGCCAAGATAAGCTCGACTTACAAGGCGACTTAAATCTTGCACAAGGTTTTAGCAATGCGTTTGCTGAGCTTGATATTGATTGGCCAGAACATTTTTCTCGGTACATTGGCGATGCCCCAGCGCAACAGTTGTGGCTCTCTATTCAAGCTTTAAAACGTCGTGGCTCACAAACGAAAAGCAAGTTAGAAAACACCTTAACAACGCTTTGCCAAGATGAGTTAGCAGTGACTATACACCCTCTTGAGCTTGCTGAATTTAAACAGCAAAACCGCCAATTAAAAAGCCAAGTATCTCAATTAGAGATGCGAATTAACGCGCTGTTACAGTCTCGCTAATGCGCTAAGGAACTTGTGTGTCGTCTGCTCGTCTTTATTACATCACTAAAACCCTACTGAGCTATGGCTTAGACGAATTAATTCCACGTAAACGAGTGCCTTGGTTTGCCAAACTCGCCCGTGGCAGCTTATTTTGGTTACGTAACCAACATAAAGATAAACCTGCAGGTATGCGCTTACGACTTGCTCTGCAAGAGCTTGGCCCTGTATGGATCAAGTTTGGCCAAATGCTTTCAACACGCCGTGATTTACTCCCTCATGATGTCGCATTAGAGCTTGCACTACTACAAGATCAGGTTGAACCTTTTGAAGGTGAACTTGCCCAGCAGCTTATTGAAAAGGCGCTGGGTATTAATGATATTAGTGAATTGTTTAGTGATTTTTCGCAAACACCTTTAGCATCAGCCTCGATTGCACAAGTTCACACGGCAACCTTAATTGATGAGCATGGCGCACCACAAGATGTAGTGATTAAGGTCATTCGCCCTAACATTAAAGAGCAAATTGATGCCGACTTAATGCTAATGCAAAAAGTCGCACGCTTAGTGGCTAAGTTATTAAAAGAAGCCAAGCGTTTACGCCCTATTGAGGTAGTAAACGAGTACAAAAAAACCTTGCTCGATGAGCTCGACTTAATGCGTGAAGGGGCGAATGCGATTCAGCTACGCCGTAACTTTGAAGACTCAGATTCACTCTACATTCCTTTTGTTTACAGTGACTACAGCCGCAGTAACGTATTAGTAATGGAGCGCATTTACGGTATTCCAGTATCTGATACCGAAGCATTGCTGGCACAAAATACCAATATGCAGCTACTAGCTGAGCGTGGTGTCGAAGTGTTTTTCACACAAGTATTTCGTGATAGTTTCTTCCACGCTGATATGCACCCAGGTAATATTTTCGTTTCTCGCGAAAACCCTCATAACCCAAAATATATTGGTATTGATTGCGGTATTGTAGGCACCCTTAATCGTGAAGATAAGCGCTATTTAGCAGAAAACTTTATTGCCTTTTTCAATCGTGATTACCGCCAAGTAGCGCAGCTACACGTTGATTCTGGCTGGGTACCCGCCGATACCAGCATTGAAGAGTTTGAATTTGCCATTCGTACTGTGTGTGAGCCAATTTTCAATAAACCACTGGCCGAAATCTCGTTTGGCCATGTGTTAGTCAACCTGTTTAATACGGCTCGTCGCTTTAATATGCAAGTTCAACCGCAATTAGTGTTACTGCAAAAGACGCTGTTGTATGTTGAAGGCCTTGGCAGACAACTGTATCCGCAGCTTGATTTATGGAAAACCGCTAAACCTTTTCTAGAAGATTGGGTCAAAGAACAAGTTGGTCCGCTTGCAGTAATGAAAAAAATGTATGCGAACTTGCCATTTTGGGCAGAAAAAATGCCTGAATTACCTGATTTAATTTATCAAAACTTAAAGCGTCAACAACAACCTGTACAATTGCCAGCGCCGCAATCTGCTAAACCTTTGTTACTCAGCATCTTTGCTGGCAGCTGCTTGATTGTTTCAGGCTTATGTTATTTGCAGCATGACTTAGTTGCCAGTGCAATTACCGCAGGCTTTGCTTTAGCAGGCTTTATTGCAGCATGGCGTAGCGCATAAACTAAGTGCTATTTATGTTTTGGTGAGTATAATCGAGACAAGTCTATTCGATAAATTTGAAAAAACGGAGTAACCCATGGGTTTTGGTGGTATCAGTATTTGGCAATTAATCATTATTTTGGCAATCATCGTATTGTTATTTGGCACAAAAAAACTTCGTGGCATCGGCGGTGATTTAGGTAGCGCAGTAAAAGGCTTTAAAAAAGCCGTATCTGATGATGACCAAGCTAGCGCTAAAAGCGAGCAAATAGAACAAGCTTCTAACACGCAAAACAAAGAAACCGTAGAGAAAAGCAAAGACGACCATAAGGCTTAATCAACATGGGGATGTGGGAACTTGTTGTCGTACTGATCGTGGGTCTAATTGTATTAGGCCCAGAGCGCTTGCCTGTGGCAATTCGCACGGTTAGCCGCTGGGTAAAAACCTTAAAGTCAGTCGCCAACTCAGTGAAAGCAGAAGTGAACGAAGAACTCCGTATCCATGAGCTTCACGAAAACTTAAAAAAAGCAGAGCAACAAAACTTGCAAGAACTATCTCCAGATCTGCAAGACTCTGTAAACGAACTTCAAAAGGCTGCTCAGTCAGTCACCCACAGTTACAAAAAAGACACGCCTGAAAAAGCAGAAAGTAACAATAATGACGAAAAAAAGTGAATTTAATCTCTGCTTTTGTGGTCAATAACAATGATGATGAATAGTAAACTATGACCGAGCAAGCTCACACAGGCTTTGTTGGCCACTTAATTGAGTTACGAAATCGACTCATGAAAGCTTTGTTAAGCATTTTGCTAATATTTATCGCCTTGGTGTACTTTGCCAACGATATATATAGCTTTGTTGCAGCACCACTTATTGCAAACTTGCCTAGCACTGCCACCATGATCGCAACGGATGTAACGGCACCTTTTTTTGCACCGTTTAAACTCACCTTATTTGTGGCGTTATTTGCTGCTATTCCTATGATACTGCACCAAGTTTGGAGCTTTATAGCACCTGGCTTGTATCAACATGAAAAGCGTATGCTAATGCCAATTTTGGCCTCTAGCATTTTGCTATTTTATAGTGGTATCGCATTTTGCTACTTTGTGGTGTTACCTATTATTTTAGGGTTTTTCACTAACACTGGCCCTGATATGATGACATTAGCGCCTGATATTAGTAGCTACTTAAGTTTTGCTTTAAAACTATTTTTTGCTTTTGGTATTGCCTTTGAAATACCAGTTGCCATCATGCTGTTATGCTGGAGTGGCGCAACAACAACAAAAAGTTTAAAAGAAAAACGACCTTATATCGTGGTAGGTGTATTTGTGGTTGCCATGTTCTTAACACCTCCTGATGTACTGTCACAAACATTACTAGCATTACCCATGCTGTTATTATTTGAATTAGGTTTAATTTTGGCTGCATTTTATACCGCCAAACCTCAACAGGAATCAGAGGAATAAATGAAAAAACAACTCATTCCATTAGTTGCACTGTTAACGATTACTGGCACTGCACAAGCAAACGAAGTTAACTTACAAGCATTGCAAGCCTGTACTTTTGTTGAAAATGATTTTAACCGCTTACTTTGTTACGACAACGTGATGGCAGGTAAATCACTATCAAAGCCTGCGACAAAAAAACAAATTGAACAACCTGTTGCAAGCTCAGCTGTAGCTGCTTCCCCAGCACCTGTTGCCGCAGCAGGAGCAACAAATGAACAAATCGTAAGAACAAAAAATGAAGACTTTGGTTTAGAGCATAAAGAAGTTGCTAAAGTAAACGATGACCAAATTAGCGCTAGTGTAAAAAGCGTGAAAAAAGCCCCTTACGGTGAACTCATCATCGAACTTGATAATGGTCAACAATGGCGTCAAGTTGGCTCTGATAGCTTACGTCTAAAAAAACAAGATGTTGTGGTTATTGAACGTGGCGTTTTCAATTCTTTCCTTTTAAAAGTTGAAGGCCAAAACCGTTCGATTCGTGTAAAGCGCACTAACTAATGAGCATTTCGCTGGTTGATGCTGGCGTCAACTTAAGCAATCATCAATTTGATGATATTCATGAAGCTGTGTTACAACGTGCCGCTGAGGCAAATGTAACGCAGCTGCTTCTTATTGGCTGCGATCTGCAAACTAGCCAAGCCTCTCTTAACCTCGCCAAACAATTTAAGCAATTTTGCACTGCAGGAATTCACCCTCATGATGCAAAAACCGCCGACGAACACCTTGAAGAACACTTAACAACGCTTAGCCAAAACCATGAAGTAGTTGCTATTGGTGAATGTGGCCTCGATTACAATCGTGACTTTTCTCCTCGGGACGTTCAGCGCAGCGTTTTTAGACGCCAACTGCAGCTAGCTGAGCAGCTGAATATGCCAGTGTACTTGCATGAGCGAGATGCTAGTGAAGATATGCTCGCAATTTTAAGTGACTTCAAAGTACGAGGCGTATTGCACTGTTTTACAGGGGATGAAAAAGCGCTACAAAGTTACCTAGCAATGGGGCTTTATATCGGTGTTACGGGTTGGGTCTGCGATGAACGCCGTGGTGAGCAACTACAAGCCTTAGTGCCATCAATCCCTTTAGATCGCTTGTTAATCGAGACTGATGCGCCTTTTTTAATGCCAAGAAATATTAGACCAAGACCGAAGTCTCGTCGCAATGAACCTCAGAACCTTCCTTATGTGTGTCAGCAAATTGCTGATTTAAAAGGCTGTGAATTTACTGAAGTGGCAAAACAAACTACACTAAACTTTCAGCAATTATTTTCCATAAAGGGTTAAGATGAAGCGCCTATGGTCACTTTGTGGCGTACTCTTCGTTTTTTTATTTACTCCTTATTTATTGGCTAACCCACTTATTGTTAGCTCACAATTTAAGTCTCAACATACGCTAAATGTTGAGTACACCCTTGATCCTATTACTCAACAACAAGCGTTTAGCGATGCTAATGTAAAATGGCTGAAAAACCGAGGTGAAACCTTAAATCTAGGCATGACTTTAAAGCCTCTGTGGCTAAAGCTATCGATAAAAAACACCTCATTAGATGATGTACCGCTGATATTATCGATAGATAACCCTTTACTCGATGAAGTGAGCGTCTTTCATCTGCAAGGTGGGCATGTGTTATTTAACACCAAAATAGGTGATGCCGTTCCTTTAGCCAATCGGCAAATTAAAAATGAATCGCTGCTAGCCTCATTAACTATTCCAAAAGCCAGTCATTCCGAAATCTACCTAAAAATTAAAAACAACGGTGGCCTAAGAGTACCTCTAAGCCTTTGGAGCCCCTCTGAATACCTAAAACATAAAAGTAAGTTCAATTTATTGTACGGTTTATTAGTCGGTTTTATTTTATCGCTGGCACTCACTAATTTAGTACTTTATGGCTTTTCTAGACGCCGCTATTTCGCCTACACTGGGTTATTACTTACCTTACTTTGGTTGTCGCTAGCCTACCTTTATGGCTATGGTTATCGTTACTTACAACCGAGCGGTTCATCGTTTCAACAACTCGCCATACCGAGCCTATTTTTCATTTGTGGTGCGTTATTTGTGCCCTTGCAAGGCTATATATTCGGCTTTACCAAATCTCGCTTAAATCGTTTTCAGTATTGGCTAGCGTGGGCGGTCGTACTTACTACTGTAACAATGTGGTTCTTACCTATTCATATTGCTATTACACTTTGCTTATTAAGTTTACCTGTGGTGCTAATCATCTTTGCAAGTATTGCTCTAAAGCAGTTTAACCGTGAGTATAAACAGCCTTGTAGCGCTTTTCTAATCGCCCTATTCGCTTTCTTCTGCGCCATTATTTACAGCGCACTTGGGGTATTTAACCCGTTTAATTTAAATATCGGAGTGCTGTCACTTACCTTTATTTGCTTTTTGGTTTGTAGCTTAAGTTTAAGCTATGCAGTTATAAAACTGTTTTTGATGCAGCGCGATGCTGAAGTTGCAGCACAACAAAATGCCTTAGCTGAGAGCAAAGCTAAAGATACTTTAATGCGCGAGCGCCTTGAACTGCAAGAACAAGCTCGCCAAGACCTTGAAGCGAATATCGAGGAGCGTACCTTTGAGTTACAAGTGACATTACGCGAGCTTGAAGAGAAAAACCGAGAGCTTGAACAACTCAATATGGAAGACGCGCTGACAAAAACCAAGAACCGCCGTTACTTCGATAAAAAACTCCTGATGGATATTCGTCGCTCGCGACGTGAACAAACACCTTTAGCCATCATCATGTTAGATATTGACCATTTCAAAGTAATTAATGACACCTACGGTCATTTAACCGGTGATCAAACCATTCAATCAGCTGCCGATGTCATTAAACAGCACCTGAAACGACCTCTTGATGAAGTGGCGCGCTATGGCGGCGAAGAATTTGTCGTGCTGTTGCCTAATACGCCACTGACAGGTGCATTAGAAATTGCCGAACAAATACGCAAAGCCGCAGAAAATACTGATATAATAGTTGCCGGAACAACGATTAAATTTACTTTGAGTGCAGGTGTTTACAGCGCAATTGCTGAAGACATTAATAACCCAAGTTTATTCACTGACTATGCCGACAAAGCCTTATATCATGCCAAGCAAACGGGTCGAAATCGCGTAGTGAGTTATCCTCTACCAGACTAGGAGTATACAAAGCATGGCCCAATCAGGACTCGACCTTTTCCCTTATACACGTATGCGCCGCATGCGTCGTGATGACTTCTCTCGTCGCCTAATGGCTGAAAACCAACTAACCGTTAATGACCTTATTTTTCCTGTATTTGTGTTAGAAGGTAAAAACCGCCGCGAAGCCATTGAGTCTATGCCAGGCATTGAGCGTCTTTCTATCGATTTACTACTTGAAGAAGCAAAAGAACTCGTTGAATTAGGTGTGCCAGCAGTGGCGATTTTCCCAGTAACACCGAGCGATAAAAAATCTCTACTTGCTGAAGAAGCCTATAACCCAGATGCATTAGCACAACGCACTGTCCGCGCGCTTAAAGAAGCTTTTCCTACACTAGGTGTGATCACCGATGTTGCACTTGACCCATTCACCGCTCATGGTCAAGACGGCATTATCGATGAAGACGGTTATGTGATTAACGATGTAACAACTGAAATCTTAGTTAAACAAGCGCTATCGCATGCCGAAGCAGGTGCGGATGTAGTTGCACCATCAGACATGATGGATGGACGTATTGGTGCAATTCGTGAAGCACTCGAAGCCGAAGGCCATATCCACACGCGTATAATGGCTTACTCTGCTAAATACGCCTCTAGCTATTATGGCCCATTCCGTGATGCGGTAGGTTCTGCAGGCAACTTAAAAGGTGCCGACAAAAAGACCTATCAAATGGACCCTGCCAACTCTGATGAAGCAATTCGTGAAGTAGCCCTCGATCTGCAAGAAGGTGCAGACATGGTGATGGTAAAACCAGGTATGCCTTATTTAGATGTAGTACGCCGCGTAAAAGATGAGTTTGGTGTACCCACTTTTGCTTACCAAGTAAGTGGTGAATATGCCATGCATAAAGCAGCCATTGATAACGGCTGGCTTGCAGAAGAAGCAATAATCATGGAATCTTTATTAGCATTTAAACGTGCTGGCGCCGATGGCATCCTGACTTATTTTGCAAAACAAGCAGCTATTTGGTTAAAAAATAACTAATCTAAAGTAAATGTTCTAAAAATTGGTAATTATTCCTATTTTATTAACATTTTGTATTTAATTTGTCATAGATTTTTCTTAAAGTACTGTGTCCCATATTGGGACTTTTATAATACATACACGGGAAAAATAATGATAAATACAAAATTAACGCCGCTCGCGCTTGTAATTGCAAGCCTGAGCGCACCTGCTTCTGCCAACCTAATCATCTCTGAATACGTTGAAGGAAGCTCTAACAATAAAGCGGTAGAGCTTTACAACACTTCTGGTGCTGAGCTATCGCTTGACGGTTACACCATCTCTTTATACTCAAATGGTAACGGCGATCTAGCAGACCCTAATAACAGCTTAGCTTTAACCGGTACTCTTGCAGCAAACGCAACTTACGTTATTGTTAATGCAAGCTCTGCAGATGAGTTAAAAGCCAACGCGGACACTGAATCAACAATCACTTATTTCAACGGTGATGACGCATTAGTGCTAACTAAAGACGGTGCAATTGTTGATAGCTTTGGTCAACTGGGCGTAGATCCAGGTTCAGCATGGGATGAAGGTGGCGTTTCAACACAAAATAAAACACTTCGCCGTAAAGCTACAATCACTTCAGGCCGTACTGATGCAACCTCAGCGTTTAACCCAAGCGATGAGTGGGAGCAATTCGACCAAGACGATTTCAGCAATATAGGTCAATATGGTGAGAGCACAGAGCCAACGCCTGAACCAGAGCCAGTTACTCCTCTTGAGTGTGGTGCAGAAAAAACCTTAATCAGCGCAATTCAAGGTGAAGGCGGCGACAGCCCGCTTATAGACACTGAAGTAGAAGTTGAAGGTGTTGTTACAGCTGACTTCCAAGGTGATGACCAACTAAAAGGTTTCTTCATTAGCTCACTTGCTGCTGATATTGATGAAAACCCACTTACTTCTGAAGGTGTATTCGTTTATTTCGCAGATACCGACGTTGCTGTTGGTGACCATGTGCGTGTTAAAGGTAGCGTGGCTGAATACTACAGCGCAACACAACTAGGCGATGTTAGCCAAGTTGAGATCTGTGCGACAGGTTTATCTACTGACGCAACCGCTATTTCTTTACCAGTTACTGACGTAGCAAACCTTGAAGCTTATGAAGGCATGTTAGTAACCATAGATCAACCTTTAGTCGTTAATAACAACTACGGTCTTGGTCGCTATGGTGAAGTTGACTTAGGTACTGAGCGTTTATACCAAGGGACTCAAATTGCGCTACCAGGTGATGCTGCAAATGCTGTTGAAGCTGAAAACCTGAAAAAACAAATCTTAATCGACGATGGTTCAACAAAGCAAAACCTTGATCCTATTGCCTACCCAGGTACCGGCCTTGATGCCTATAACACGTTACGTTTAGGCGATACTGTTAATACAATTACTGGTGTAATGGGTTACAGCTTCGACCGTTACCGAATTCACCCTACAGTACAACCTGAGTTCACTGCGACTAACCCTCGTACAGATGCACCAGAGCTTAACGAAGATGCAGACCTACGTGTTGCAAGCTTCAACGTATTAAACTATTTCAATGGTGATGGCCAAGGCGCAGGCTTCCCTACTAGCCGTGGTGCTGATAGCGAAGAAGAGCTGATTCGCCAAGAAGCTAAATTAGTTAGCGCAATTACAGCTATTAACGCTGATGTTATTGGCTTAATGGAAATCGAGAATGACGGTTTCGGTGAAAATAGCGCTATTGCTAGCCTAGTATCTGCACTTAATGATGAAGATGCAGAAAATACCTACGCATTTGTTGATTTCGGTGTTGACCAAATTGGTACTGATGCAATCACTACAGCACTGATTTATCGCTCAAATAAAGTATCTGAAGTTGGTAAGGCTGCTCATACTACAGTAGAACCTTTCGATTACAGTAATCGCCCGCCAATTGCACAAAGCTTCCAATCTCTTGAAAGCGAAGAAATCTTCACTGTTGCCGTTGCCCACCTAAAATCTAAAGGCGGCTGTGGTAGCGCTGAAGGTAATAATGCTGACTTAGGCGATGGTCAAGCATGTTGGAATGAAATCCGTGTTGCGGGTGCAAATGCATATGCTGATTGGTTAGCAACTTACCCAACTGAAGTTGAAGATGAAGATATCATCCTAGTCGGTGATATGAACTCTTATGCGATGGAAGATCCTATCCGTGCATTTGCAGATAAAGGTCTGAAGAGTGCGGTTGCTGAACTAGACGGCGACACATTAGGTTACTCTTATAGCTTCTCTGGCCGCATTGGTAGCCTTGACCACGCACTAGTCTCTGAATCTATGCTTGCTAAAGTTGTTGCTGCTACGGATTGGCATATCAATGCCGATGAGCCAATTAGCCTAGACTACAACCTTGAGTATAAGTCATCGACACAACAAGCTAGCCTATACGCTGACAATGCATACCGCGCATCTGATCACGACCCAGTAATTGTTGATATTCAATCTGCAGAGCCTATTCCTGCAGAGCAGGCACCAGTAATCGAAGCGAGTCAATCATTCGAAATCGTAGAAAATAGTGAAATTGGCGCTGTGATTGGCCAACTGGTTTTCTCTGATGGTGATGCTGATTACACCCCAGTAGTAAGCTTTAGCATTGAAGGTGAGCATGCTGATGCGATTGCAATCAGTGCTGCAGGTGAAATCACAGTGGCTAAAGAGCTAGACTTCGAAGAAGAAGACAAGCTTACGCTGATGATCCGTGCAGAAGATAGCGCTGGTAACCTATCAGAAGCACAACTGCTATACATCAACATCACAAACGATGAAGCTGATGATGAAGCAGAAGATGTAGCTGAAGAAGTTGAAGAAGAAACAGAAGAAGAGTCAAAAGACGATGATTCTGGTTCATTTGCTTGGTTAAGCTTACTTGCTTTACCATTTGCACTTCGTCGTCGTATGAAAAAATAAACGACACTGCATATGAATAAGGCCGCATTTCGCGGCCTTTTTTATTTCAGTTCACTTAATTTAGCATTATTGAGACTTGCTAGTATTAGGCTTTACATTGCAGATTAGGCTTTATGGCACAACCTGCTTTTGACTTATAGAGCTTAGCAATGTCAATCTGTTGCTGCTCATCAATCTGCCAGTTCATAAACTGGTGTGTTTTACCATTCGCTAAGGTAATTTTAAATACTGTGATGAATGCCATTGGGTTAAATTCAACAGTGACAATATCTTCAGCGTTGATGTAACGCTTACCTAATCCTCGCGAATAACAAATCCCCGCCTTGTAACAGTGTAAGAAGCGCAGTTCTAAAAAATTTAATAGAGTAATAAATAGCAGAACAGGCAACAATAGCATCAAAATTGATGCTCCTAGCAAAGTAACGCTTAATGCAACAAGAATAGCCAGTGCTATCTTGCTTCCCTGTAGAGTCCAATTAGGACTTAACTTAATCGTTTTCATGAGTATATTTCTATAGTTGTAATATTTAATAAGCAGACGTTTAATACAAAATGATTAAAAAATCATTCGGGCGCCATTTTACATAGACTAAAAAAGGTACACAAGGTACAAAAAAGCACTTTTTTACTAGAACAAAGTGATTAGCTTACAACTTACTAATAACCTTATATATTTCTTGAAAATGAAATTTGTATTAAAATCGTACAATTTAAGAGCAGCAGCACTTAAATCGTATTCACTATTTAGAAAATACTTTAAAAGTGCGATACCTGTACCGGTACATTAATAACTCAAAGCTGAATGGTTAATTAACATACAAAGGAAAGAAATGATTACTTTGTAATCGAAAAGATTACGACAATACATTTACGATTTTTAGGCAATAAAAAACCCGCAACAAGTGCGGGTTTTTTAAAAGAAGTTAAAAGGCTAATTACTTAGCAGCTTTTTTCTCTTTTTCTGCAGCGATTACTGTTTCAGCAACGTTTGCAGGACATGGTGCGTAGTGTGAGAACTCCATAGAGAACTGACCACGACCAGAAGTGATAGTACGTAAGTGGCCGATGTAACCGAACATTTCAGAAAGTGGTACATCACCCTTGATGCGAACGCCCATTGCGCCAGCTTCTTGGTCTTTGATCATACCACGACGACGGTTAAGGTCACCGATTACGTCACCTACGTTGTCTTCCGGAGTGAATACGTCAACTTTCATGATTGGCTCAAGAAGTTGTGCACCCGCTTTAGGGATAGACTGACGGAAAGCGCCTTTAGCAGCGATTTCGAACGCGATTGCTGATGAGTCAACTGCGTGGAAAGCACCGTCGAAAAGCTCAACTTCAACGTCTAATACTGGGAAGCCAGCTAGAACACCTTCTTGCATCATTGATGCGAAGCCTTTCTCAACTGCAGGCCAGAATTCTTTAGGTACGTTACCACCAACAACTGATGAAGAGAACGTGAAGCCTGAGTTTTGCTCGCCTGGCTTGATGCGGTAATCGATCTTACCGAATTGACCAGAACCACCAGATTGTTTCTTATGCGTGTAGCTATCTTCGATTTCTTTCGTGATAGTTTCACGGTAAGCAACCTGAGGTTGACCAACAACTAGGTCTACGCCGTAAGTACGCTTAAGGATATCTACTTTGATATCTAAGTGAAGCTCACCCATACCTTTAAGGATGGTTTCGCCTGAATCTTCATCAGTTTCAACTTGGAATGAAGGATCTTCTGCAACCATCTTACCGATCGCGATACCCATCTTCTCGTTACCGCCTTTGTCTTTAGGAGCAACAGCGATTGAGATAACTGGATCAGGGAAGATCATCGCTTCAAGTGTACATTCGTGCTTAGGATCACAAAGAGTGTGACCAGTTTGAACGTTCTTCATACCAACAACAGCGATGATGTCACCCGCTTGTGCTTCAGTAAGTTCGTTACGCTCGTCAGCTTGCATCTCAACCATACGGCCGATACGCTCTGTTTTACCAGTTGCTGAGTTAAGGATTGTGTCACCTTTCTTCATGCGACCAGCGTAGATACGGATGAACGTAAGTGCACCGAAACGGTCGTCCATGATTTTGAACGCTAACGCTTTAAGTGGCTCATCTGCAGAAACAGTTGCTACTTCACCAGTAGGCTCACCTGTTTCAGGATCAGTTAGAGGTTGTGGGTCAACTTCTGTAGGCGAAGGTAGGTAATCTACAACCGCGTCTAGTACTAACTGCATACCTTTGTTTTTGAATGCAGAACCACAGTATGTTGGGAAGAACGCAAGATCACGAGTACCTTTACGGATACAACGTTTGATGTCTTCTAGAGAAGGCTCTTCACCTTCCATGTAAGCCATCATTAGGTCTTCGTCTTGCTCAACAGCAGACTCAACAAGCATCTCATGGTATTCGTCAACTTTGTCTACCATGTCAGCTGGAACGTCTTGTACTTCGTAGTTTTCAGGAAGACCAGTGTCATCCCAAACGTATGCTTTTTTCTCAAGTACGTCTACAACACCAATGAATTGGTCTTCGATACCGATTGGTAAAGTCATAACTAGTGGGTTAGCACCTAGTACTTTCTCAACTTGACCTACAACGCGGTAGAAATCAGCACCCATACGGTCTAATTTGTTAACGAAGATTACACGTGCAACTTCTGATTCGTTCGCATAACGCCAGTTAGTTTCTGACTGCGGCTCAACACCACCAGAACCACAGAATACACCGATACCACCGTCTAGTACTTTAAGTGAACGGTATACTTCTACTGTGAAGTCAACGTGTCCCGGAGTATCGATAACGTTTAAGCGGTGGCCTTTCCACTCACAAGTTACAGCTGCTGATTGGATTGTAATACCGCGCTCAGCTTCTTGTTCCATGAAGTCAGTAGTAGACTCACCGTCGTGTACCTCACCAGTCTTATGAATTTTACCCGTAAGCTTAAGGATACGCTCAGTGGTGGTAGTTTTACCCGCGTCAACGTGGGCGAAAATACCAATATTTCTGTACTTCGATAAATCTGCCATTATTTTACTCTTAATAAAGTCGAAAAATTATTCGGCGGGAGTATAGCATTACTTAAAGCGAACATCACCATCGAAGTCGCTTAAAATGCAATCAATTTTATAAAATTTTTCTATGCTCAGGATAAGCGGCACTTTTTAACGTGCCAAACAGTGAGTTTATGCTACTAAAATCGCTAATTTAGCGCTGATTTGGCAATTAAATGATGTGATTAGCTACTTGTCATTTTATAACAACGCTCGGGTCGCCCGATACTTCCGTAGCTCTGATCAGCACTGACTTGCTCAGCTTCAAGCAAGTATTCAAGGTAACGACGGGCTGTTGAGCGGCTTACGCCGACTAAATCACCCATTTGCTGAGCAGTAAAAGCCGTGCCAATATTCGCTTTAAAAGCTTTTAAGATCTTTTGCAAAGTAAGCTGATCCACCCCTTTTGGCA
Source organism: Pseudoalteromonas sp. 0802 (assembly GCF_013350085.1). Taxonomy (NCBI): domain Bacteria; kingdom Pseudomonadati; phylum Pseudomonadota; class Gammaproteobacteria; order Alteromonadales; family Pseudoalteromonadaceae; genus Pseudoalteromonas; species Pseudoalteromonas sp. 0802. The sequence continues at coordinate 30,422 of NZ_JABVXE010000007.1, forward strand.
ACCTGACCGGGGCTTTTAACTGTTCTTGCGATCCAAATAAAGTATCGACCATAGATTGGGTTACTTCATCAGCATCTGACAAACATTGTTGCCTTGCTTCGAATCGCGCCAGCGCTTGATCTAAACGATTTAGCATTAATGGTTTTACTAAGAAGTCACAGGCACCAAGTTGCATGGCTTTTTCCAGTGTTTCTACTTCTTTTGCTGCGGTTAATAGCATTACTTCGCTTTTCATTTCTTCGCGGCGTAATTCATTAAGTAAATCAAGACCATTGCCATCGGGTAAATGAATATCGAGCAAAATTAAATCGGCATTAATCGCCGATAATAGCGCTTTCGCAGTGGCAAGATTGCCTGCAATACCAACAACCTGATATTGCCCCTGACGTAGAGTTTGCCGTGCCCCTTGTTGGCCAGCAACGCCATGAGGAAGTAATAAGTATTGCGCCAATAATTGGGCTACTTCTACTTCGTCTTCAACAATGACAACTGAGTAAGTCATGTTCTTTACCTTTTATTTATAGGCTGATCATTTTTTATTATTTTGGAATGTAGACACTTAAGCGTGCCCCCATCAGATCAGACTCACCTATTTCTAAACTACCACGACACGAATCTAAGTTGGTTTTAACTAAATAAAGACCAATACCATGCTCTGCCCCTGACTTAGAACTGTATTGTGGTGTAAATATCACATCCTTGTCATCGCCTAAACCAAAGCCGCTGTCTTCAACATCAAACAATAATGTTTTACTGGTTTCGTCAACCGTAACACGAACCTTAGGGGTACGTGTATCACTAGCTCGAATAGCAGCTTCAATTGCGTTATCAATCAAATTGCCAAGTATCGAGACAACCCGTTCAAGCATATCTTTACGGGTGATCGATCCTAATAAGCTATCTGGATTAAGCTCAAGTATCACGTTTAATTCACGGGCTTTATGGTATTTACCAACCAATAAACCTGCTAGTACCGGATCTTGGATCCTTTCGAGCAGATGATGGATCTGCGCTTGCGAGCCTTTACTTTCTTGACCAATTAGCTCAATCGCCTGATCCGTTTGCCCCATCTGAATTAACGCACCAATTAAGTTTAGCTTGTTCGAGTAATCATGCGTTTGCACTCGTAATAACTCAGCAAAGGCTTGCACTTTGGTTAATTGCTGCGATAAATATTCAAGCTCATCCGCAGGGCGCATACTCAGCAAAATGCCATCAGCCTGACCTTGCACTTGCAATGCATATCGCGACAACACAATGCGTTTATCGGCGGCAAATAATTCAAAACCAACAATCGGACGCTGTTGGTTATGCATTAAAAACTCGCTATGTTCTGGAAGTAAGTCTGCAAGCTTAAGTGGCTGATGAATACAGCTGGTCGGTTTACCGAGGATTTCGCAGGCACGCTGGTTTAAGTTACGTACATTACCCTCAGGATCGAGGGCGATAATGCCGCTACGAACAGTATTCAAAATAGCATCTTGCTCAGAGAACAACCGTGCTATTTCGTCAGGCTGTAACCCAAAAATAGCATTACGAACCCGTTGACCAATATACACCGCGGCCAAAATACTTAAACCGACTAACAACAAACCCCAAAGCATAATTTCAGCACTGCGAGCACGAATAAGCGGTTCAATTGATTGCACTAAAAAGCCAACCGAAACTAAGCCAATAACTTCGCCCTGCTCTGAAAGCACGGGGACTTTGCCACGAATAGACTCGCCCAAACTTCCTTTTGCGATCGACACATAACGCTCACCACGTAGCGCCGCTTTACTATCACCACCCACCATCGGCTTACCTAGCTTGTCGGGGTCTGGGTGAACAATGCGGCGGGTATTGTTATCGCCAATCACGATAAAGCTAGCTGCGGTTAGTTCACGAATATGCTCTATTTGCGTATTTAACTCATCAAGCCCTTGCTTGGTTTGCAATGCGTTTTGCACGTCATCCCGTGAGGCAATACTGGTTGCGAGCGCAAGCGCTTTATCACCCATGTGGTTATGTAAGCTTTCTGCAGTGATCTGATACACCAAAGCGCCAAACAATACAGCCTGTAAAACACATAGACCGGTAACCCAAATGATGAGCCGCGTTTCTAAGCGCTTAGGTTTTTTAACCACATGCTGAAATGGGTTTAGCTTATTGGTGTATCTCATATCAGTGCCTTGTTCTACGCATGTTGCTCTGCTTGCGTAGCTGCTTTTTCTTTACGACGTTGGACAATATAGTCTTTCAGCGGGAACAACAACACTAAGATCGAAATCACAAAAATACTCAGTGTTAATGGGCGGTCCCATAAAAAGCTTAGTGAACCATCTGAAATCATCATGGCACGACGGAAGTTTCGCTCAATCATATCACCGAGTATAAAGCCCAGTAATAAAGGCGCCATCGGGAAAGCTAATAATCGAAGCACCAAAGCCACCAGCGCAAAGCCCACCATCATAAATAAATCAAAGGTGTTAAATGACACTAAGTACACACCAATCAGGCTGAAGAATAAAATCATTACTGTCAGCACAGATTTAGGCATTGCCAACACTTTAGCGAAATATGGGATCAACGGCAGATTCAAAATCAGCAGTACAATATTGCCAAAGTACATACTAACAATAACTGCCCAAAACACGCTTGGGTTTTCTTGCATTAACATAGGGCCCGGCTGAATACCGTAGGCAATTAATGCACCTAGCATGATCGCTGTTGTACCAGAGCCCGGAATACCTAAAGTCAGTAATGGTACAAATGAGCCAGTACAGGCTGCATTATTAGCTGACTCAGGTGCCGCTAAGCCACGCATTGAGCCCTTACCAAATTTATCTTTCAGCGCCTTTGGAGCAAGGTTACGCTCAGTGGCATAGGCCATAAAGCTGGCAATGGTTGCCCCTGCGCCCGGTAAAACACCGACAATAAAGCCAAGTAAAGATGAGCGCCCAACTACAGGAGCCATGTCTTTTACTTCTTCTTTAGTCAGTTTTGTTGAACCAATTTTTGGCGTATCAGGATCATCAATTTTTTTATCTGGTTCAGCTTCAGGGCGTGCCACATTAATCAGCGCCTCAGCCAACGCAAACGTTGCCATTGCTACTAATAAAAAGCTAATACCATCTAATAAATCAGCTTGGCCAAAAGTAAAGCGCTCGGTACCTGAAGAGGGATCAATACCTACCGTTGCCAGCATTAAACCAAATACCGTCATCATCATAGCTTTTAAAAATTGCCCTTTATTAGAGAACGCGGCAATGGCCGTTAAGCCTAAAAACATCAGTACAACATAATCAGGCGATTGGAAACTTAATGACACTTTCGCTAATAATGGCGCAGCCACCATCAATAAAATGGCGCCAATCGTCCCGCCTATAAAGGATGAATAAGCTGCAATCGCAAGGGCTTTACCTGCCTTACCCTGCTTTGCTAGCGGGTAGCCATCAAACGATGACGCTACCGTACCCGCCACACCCGGCGCATTAATCAAAATAGAAGAAGTAGAGCCACCGAATATAGCCCCGTAGTAAACACCGGCCATTAAAATCATGCCCGAATCAGCACCGATGCTGTAAGTGATCGGGATCATCAACGCAATCGCGGTAATTGGGCCAAGGCCAGGTAGCATACCGATGAACGTGCCAACAAAGCAGCCTACGATCACATATAACAAGTTGTTCCAGTCGAGTACGGTCGACAAACCTAACATAATTCCATCAAGCATAACTTAACTCCACAGATTGCCAGGTACTAAGTAAATGCCCAGTACTTGTGTCATTAAAAACCAAAAAACCACGGCCACAGGCACAGAAGCAAACAACAACACTGCCTTACGGCGTTCGCCCATGATAAAAAAGCCCGTAATTAAAAATGCACTGGTGGCAATTAAAAAGCCGAACGGTTCAAGCATGGCGCTATAAGCAACCATTAAAACCAGCAGTGCAAAGGTACGTAGTAAGTTGCCCTTACTGAGTAGCTCTGCTTTTTCTGCTGGCGCTTGCTTTAATAAGTTGGCACCAATCGAAAGTACACACACCACGATACCAAATACTGCATACACTTTTGGTAAGGTTGCAGAAGTAACGCTTTCGTACTCTTCAAATGGCATAAGTGGAATTTTCCAAGCCACAAGGGCGTAGAGGGTAAAGAGGACCAAGAATAAACTCGGTCCAATTAGTTCACGGTTTAACATCGTCTAACCTTAGCCTCGGATAAAACCAAGTTCTTTCATTACAACGCGTAATTGCGCTTCTTGCTGCTCAAGCGATTTAATAAACGCTTCTTTTTCTTGAAATAGATTTAGCCAACCATTGCGGGCACGAACCGCTTCCCATTCAGGGGTTTGTTGCAACTTACGTAGCTTTTCTGTGTACTCGGCAAGTTTGTCTGCTGGTAAATCTGGGGTTGCAAAAAAGCCGCGCCAGTTTACGAACTCCATGTCGTAACCTAGCGACTTTAAGGTTGGAATTGCTGGGTAATCTGGCAATTTATCTGCAGAAGTCACCGCTAAAATACGTGCCTGACCACCATTAGCGACTTCGAGTGCTTCACTTAAGCCTGTTGAAAGTAAGTTGACCTCACCCGACAATAAACCAGCTTTCGCTTTACCACCGGCATCGTAAGGAATGTAACGTAATCGACGACCATCAAGACCCGCCGCTTTAACCGCTTGTGCAGCCACTAAGTGATCCATGCTGCCGCGCGCAGAGCCACCTGCTACTTTTACAGAGCCTGGGTCTTTTTTCATTGCATCAATAACGTCTTGCCATGTTTTAAATGGCGAGTCATTACGCACAACAAACGCACCATAATCAGCAATCATGCTGGCAACGGGTGTTAAATCGCGATAGCTGTAAGGAATTTTGCCTGATAATGCGCGCAGTACGATAGGCGTTGAGTTAACCATCAACATATCGCCTTTTTTAGTGCCCGATTCAATCAAGTAAGCAATTGCACGGCCACCGCCGCCGCCCGACATATTCTGAAACGATGCATTGTCTTCAATGCCCGCTTTTACCATTGCTTCACCGACACCACGCGCGGTGGTATCCCAACCGCCGCCTGGGCCACCCGGTACCAAAAAGTGTAAGTTTGCTAAAGCCAGTGGGCTGGCTACTAATAATGAAGCTGCTAAAACAGATCTTTTTAATGATTTAAACATAGTCATAATGCACGACTCCTAAAATAAGTACTGCATACGAGCACTGATGCCCATACCTGAATCTTCATCACCTACCAGCGTAGAAGCACCGGCACCATCAACATCGCTGTAAATCAGGTTGCCCATAAATTTGATATCGCTGCTTAGGTAATATGATGTGCCTAATGTATAAGTGGTTACGTCGGTACCTTGCTGTTTGCTGCTAGCGTTCATTTGTGACACACGGGCAACAAGCTCCCATGCATCTTTAATCCCTTTCGGTTGTACAAATAATGCTGAGCCTGCTTTGTAACGGCGCTGCTCACCACCTAAGAAGTAACTTGCCGATACATGAAAGCCATCAAAACGTTCACCATCAAGTTCGTTGCTACTATCAACCGTATCGAGGTAGCGGCTGGCATATTCAGCCTCTAGAGTGAATGCATTAGCTTGGTAGGCAAACTCAAGACCGCTTTGCGACATGCTATTTAGCGCTGCGGCTTCACCACCGACTGCGTAATCCACTAAGCGAACATTGGTTTCACGCACTTCACCACGGGCAAAACGAGCGCTCAAATCATTGTCGCCCATATCACGATAAGAGTGCCAAGCACCTAAATGAATCACATCACCCGGCGCTGCACTTGACCAGGTTAAGCGACCTGTTACAGCCAATGTTAGTTTGTCATCTTCGTCATGGCCCGATGCACCAAACGCATCGTTTTTGTAAACACCCACGGCGTAACGTAAGCCTGAATCTTTAAAGTATTGATAAGCCGAGATACCCCAGCGGAAGAAAGGCGAGAAGGTGTTAGCAAGGGTGCTACGCTCAATAGTATTAATGTGTTTAGAACTGGTTAGCGCATTGAGCGACATGTCTTCACGGATTTTACCGGCTTTTACTTTTAAGCCGTTGTCGAATGCATAACGTACCCGCGCTAACACGATTTCAGCCGTGCCTTCAGAAAATTCGAGTAGTAATTTGTGATCCCAGTTGCCATGTTCACTTTCAACATAAGTACGGATACGACGTGGGAAGAAGTCGCTGCCTCCAGCGCCATCATTGTCGGCATTGTAAGCACCGTCGAAATAGTTGTAATCAAGTTGCACGCGACCACCAAATTCTAGGTTGAAGCCGCTAGATGTTTTTAATGAATCCACTTCTTTTTGAAGTGCATCGAGTTGTTGCTGTAGTTGTTCAGTGTCGCTTTGTGCGAATGCTGATGTACTTGCTAACGCCGCTGCAACGGCTAAAGCGAGCTGTGTGTTACTTGCTTTCATGAATTACTCCACACCAGATTATAATTATTTGTTGTCGTTGATCGGCCTACTGCAAACGGCGATCTGGTTTGGAGCATAGTGTTAACGATAGATTAACGAAATGTTTAGGGGGTAAGTTGCATTGATGGTGATAAATGGCTTTTTGTTCATAAAACTCATGAACAAAAAGCACATTACTGGGGGGTTAGTATAAAATCTAGGCAAATTAGCTGCTTAAAAGTCGCAAAACTAGCTAAAAGTCATCTCAGGAACGTCACCAGAGACAATAAGTTTGCCCTGTGTTTTAGCAATAATCTCATCAACCGAGACACCCGGGGCACGCTCTAATAAATGAAATGCACCGTCTTTTATTTCTAAAAGAGCCAAATCGGTGATCACTTTATTGATACAACCAACACCCGTTAACGGCAAACTACATTCGGTCAGCAGTTTTGATTCACCATGCTTGTTGGCATGGGTCATGGTACAAATAATGTTTTTAGCACCGGCTACTAAATCCATCGCACCGCCCATCCCTTTAACCAACTTTTTCGGGATCATCCAACTGGCAATGTTGCCGTTTTGGTCCACTTCAAAGGCACCCAGCACGGTTAAATCAACGTGGCCGCCGCGGATCATGGCAAAGCTTTCTGCGGAGCTAAATATAGCCGCCCCCGTTGCAGCGGTGACCGTTTCTTTACCTGCGTTGATCATATCGGCATCAACTTGGTCTGCACTTGGGTATGGCCCCATACCGAGTAAACCATTTTCAGATTGCAGCATCACTTCGATGCCATCAGGGACATAATTAGCGACCAAGGTTGGAATACCTATGCCTAAGTTAACGTAGTAACCATCCTGTAGTTCCATCGCCACGCGTTTAGCGATTTGTTCTCGTGATAATGCCATCAGCGTGCTCCTTATTGATTCTCTTGCTTAGTGGTAACTTTCTCGATGCGTTTTTCAAATTCACCTTTAATCACTCGGTCAATATAGATACCCGGCGTATGAATTTGGCTTGGCTCTAGCTCCCCTGGCTCAACAATTTCTTCAACTTCAAGAACCGTAATTTTGCCTGCGGTTGCTGCCATCGGATTAAAGTTCATCGCCGTATGACGATAAATACAGTTACCGTAGCGATCTGCTTTCCACGCTTTAACTATCGCAAAGTCGCCAGTAATGCTTGGCTCTAATAAATAATCGCGACCATTAATATTGCGAGTTTCTTTACCGTCAGCCACCGGAGTACCGACACCCGTTGCGGTATAAAATGCAGGAATACCCGCACCACCAGCACGCATTTTTTCAGCTAAAGTGCCTTGCGGTGTGAGCTCAACTTCAAGTTCACCATTTAATAGTTGCTGCTCAAATAGCGCGTTTTCACCAACGTAAGAGGCAACCATCTTACTGATTTGCTTGTCTTCAAGTAGCACTCCTAAACCAAAACCATCAACGCCACAGTTATTCGATACCACTGTTAAATCTCGGGTGCCTTGACGTTTAATTTGCGCAATCAGTCCTTCAGGAATACCACATAAGCCAAAACCACCGGCTATCACTGTCATGCCATCTTCAAGACCAGCCATCGCTTCGCTGTAACTTGTAACTACTTTATCAAAACCTGCCATTGGCTCCTCCTACTGTGCAGTCCAACCGCCATCAATGGCGATTGCTTGGGCGGTAATATTGCGTGCTGCATCGGCCATTAAAAAGCTAACGGTATGCAGGATCTCATCTAAGCCGATAAATGCTTTTTTCGGCATCGGTGCTAGCATAATTGTGTCGATCACTTGTTGCTCCGAAATGCCATGTTCTTTAGCTTGCGAGGCAATTTGTTGCTCCACAAGCGGTGTTTTTACATACGCTGGGCACACGGTATTAATCGTGATGTTGGCATCACCCGTTTCGAGTGCCATGGTTTTAGCAAAACCGATTAAGCCATGTTTTGCAGCGATATAAGCCGACTTATATTTAGAAGCCACCATGGCATGAATTGAGCCAATATTAATGATGCGACCAAAATCTTGCTCACGCATGCGAGGGAGTACCGCCTTGGTCATCATCGCCGGACCAACGAGCATAACTTGCTGTAAGAACTGCCATTTATCAGCCGGAAAATCTTCAAGCTTCGCAACGTGCTGAATACCTGCATTATTAATAAGTACATCAATTGGCTGATTAAGCTCAGTAAAAAATTGCTCTATTGCATCACTATCAGCCACATTAAGTGCATACCCTTCGGCGCTGCCGCCTTGTTCAACAATGCCTGCTGCCGCTTGTTGTGCTGCTTGCTGATTTAAATCAGTCACAATAATAGTGTGACCCTGCATCGCCAGTTGCTGGGCAACATAGAGACCAATACCACTGGCTGCACCGGTAATTAAAACTGTTTTGCTCATCGGGCTACTCCTCTAAAAACTCACTGATAAGCTGCGCTTTAGGGGTGATTGAGAAAATACCATCAAGGTGTCCCCAGCCCCCTTCAATTTCTGAAATCTCAACGTCTTTACCTGCCGCTTTCATGGTGTCAAACACTGTACGCATGTTTTCAGGGCGAAGCAGTAAGTCATTCGTTGCGGGTAGTAATAATGTTTTGGCAGAGACATTTTTAAGTGCCGTTGTTAAATCACTTTGCATGCCAGCGGTAAATAACTGTGATGCCCGGACCAAATAAAGTACATGGTTGGCATCTTGCGTTTTCGCTCGTGCCATTGCGCGCTGAGCGAGTACTTGGTTTAACTTAGGCAAGGTACGAATATCTTTTAATGCACCTTCATCCAATACATTAAAGTCAGGGAAGCTCGCGTTATAAATAATAGGATGCATCGCATCTTGCGTAATATTAAGCATGGTTGCCGCTAAGCCATCTAACGGGCGCTCTTTGCCGTAGTAATTACCTTGCTGCCAATTTTTATCTAAACGAATTGGTAACGCCCATTTTTCAAGTGCAGCGACTGTCCATGCATCCATCGTTGCAGCGCCAATCACATGAATTAAACGCTCTACTTTATCTGGGTAACGTGTTGCCCACTCAAGTGCTTGAAACGAGCCCATTGATGCGCCCATCACAGCATGTAATTTAGTGATACCTAGGCTGTCGAGTAAACGCTTTTGCACATTCACAAAGTCAGTAATCGTAACCACAGGAAAATCTAAGCCATAAGGTTTGCCTGTTTTTGGATTAGTTGATGCAGGGCCTGTGGTGATTACATTTTCATCATGCCAGTTGGCATTCACTAAAGTATCTGAGCTAATCACATAATATTTATTCGTATCGATAGCTTTACCTGGGCCGATAATCGCATCCCAATAACCCGGTAGGGCATCATCCGCTTTATATTTACCTGCAGCATGAGAAGTACCAGAGAAATAATGAGTGATTAAAATCACGTTATCTTTATTGGCGTTTAGTTTTCCGTAGCTTTCCCAGCCAATATCCACTTGCTCTAACGTCACACCAGACACGGTGGTAAAATCTTTTGTCGTAAAATGCTGTTTTTCCACCAGCATGGTGTCGGCTTTATTTGCAGCGCCAAACGCAGTGCTACTAAATACAACCAGCCATAGCAAAATTATTAATTTGGTTTTCATTGCTGTTCCTTAAAAGATAATAAAGAGTCCAAGTGCCAATGCGACACCGATAAGCGGAATAACCGCAGTGAGTGCTGCCATTGACCAATACGCTCGTTGATGCGTTTCTTTACAGATAGCGCGTATTGTTGTGACCACATAACCATTATGCGGCAAGGTATCTAGGGCTCCAGAGCTAATCGCCACTACTCGGTGCAGTTGTTCAGGGTTTACGCCCATATCTAAATAACCTGGTGCGACAAGTGGTAATGCGATGGCTTGTCCGCCAGAAGCAGAGCCAGTTAAACCAGCAATCACACTGACCGCAACCGCAGCACCAACCAACTCATTCCCCGGCATATGGGTCATCACATCGACAGCGGCGGTAAATGCTGGTGATACTTTCGCCACAGCGCCAAAGCCAACCACAGCAGCGGTATTACCGATTGCCACTAAAGCGCCAGTTGTACCAACATTAATGGCGTTACCCATATCGTGAAAATGCTTGAAGTTAATAATCACAATACTCAGTACACCACCAAGTAAGGCAACAATAAGCGCTGTTTGCTGTAGTACATCATGTAGCGTAAATGATAAAAGTAGCACCACGATCAGCGGGATCACACCCGTAATTGGATGCGGACGACGACGCTCAATAATGACAGGATCATCATCGCGCGCTTCAAAGGTTTCGCCGTTAGCAACGGCCTTTTTGATCATCTTGTTTAACCAAAAGTAACCTGCTGTCGCCATGAAAATAGCCACCACTAAGCTCACTTCCCATGCTGCATAAGGTGACGTACCAAGGTGTTTAACCGGGATCCAGTTTTGAATTTCTGGCGAGCCTGCTGAGGTCATGGTAAAGGTCACCGAACCAAATGCCAGCGTTGCTGGAATAAAGCGGCGCGGTAAATTTGCATCTTTAAACAGACTCAATGCCATTGGGTAAACAGAAAACGCAACGATAAAGACGCTCACGCCACCATAGGTTAAAACTGCACAGGCAATCACAACCGCAAGAACGGCGTGTTTCATACCAAGTTTACCCACAATGTAGCTTGCAACACTGTCTGCAGCACCGGTGTCTTCCATGAACTTACCAAATAACGACCCCAGTAAGAACATAAAGAACCACGCACTTAAGAAGCCTGCAAAGCCATCCATATAGGCGTTAATAAAGTTTGTATCTGCCGATACAGGGAAAATGGCCATGCCACTACTAAGTGCAACTAACAGTGCACAGATTGGCGCAGCGATAAATAAATTTACCCCACGCAGCGTTAAAATGATCAGCAGTATTAAACCGCCTAACAGTCCTATCATGCTCAGCATAGACATTCCTATAATTATTGTTATTACACAGATGAGGTGACATCGGAATAATGCTTTCAGTCTTACCCTAAGCGTTCAAAAAATACATAACACTAAGGTACTATCTGCTTTAAAAATAGCTTAATTGCTTGATAAATAAAGGGCTGTGGCGGGTATAGCACTATGGTACTAATTCAATTTCTGCAACTATCTTCTACATTAATTGACAGGTGACACGGGCAAATCTTATTAAGTCTTCGGCAACATCAATGTGAGTGGCCATAAGACTAATGACAACAATAACAAGGAATACAACATGATAAAGCTTAACCCAAAAGTCGCGCCACTTACTCTGGCTGTATCACTTGCTTTGGCAGGTGTCAGTGCTCAAGCGGCAGAACAAGCCGAACCTGCAGCAAAAAAAGGTGAACTTGAACGTATTCAGGTAACAGCACGTAAAACTGTTGAAAACCTGCAAGAAGTTCCTGTTGCTGTAACCTCAGTGGGTGCTGAGGAACTGGCAGAAAATGGCATCGTCGTTATGACCGAAGTTCAACAGTTCTCGCCAAATACCACCCTGCAAGCAAGCCGTGGTACTAACTCTACAATTACCGCGTTTATTCGTGGTGTAGGTCAGCAAGATCCTCTTTGGGGGTATGAGCCAGGCGTAGGTATTTATATCGATGATGTCTACCTTGCTCGTCCACAGGGTGCCGTGCTTGACCTTCTTGATGTGCAACAAATCGAAGTATTACGTGGTCCACAAGGGACGCTTTACGGTAAAAATACCATCGGTGGTGCGATTAAATACGTCACCAAAGAAATGAGCGGTGATGCAACCTTAAATATTCAAGGCACTGTAGGTAGCTATAACCAAAAAGATTTAAAAATTACTGGCCAATTACCAATTGTTGACGAAAAGCTTTACGTGGGCTTTGGTTTTGCAACGCTTAACCGTGATGGCTTTGGCGAGTTTTTAACGTCTTCTCTTGATAACCAAGACCGCGAAAACTACAACAAAGACGTAACCGCAGCGCGCGTTACACTCGAATACACTCCGACTGACGACTTATTCTTCCGTTTCGCGTGGGATAAAACAGAAGACAAATCAAACGCAAAAGGTGGTTACCGTTTACTACCAAGTATTCTTACTGATGCGCCAGTTCCAGACAGCGTGTATGACTCTTACACCAGCTTACCAACATGGAACAAGGTTGAACTAGAAGGCTATAGCCTAACTGCTCGTTGGGATATGACTGACAGCACTAGCATTAAATATATTGGTTCAAGCCGTGAGAGCTACTCACCGACTAATATCGACTTTGATAACACGTCAATTCAAATTTTCGATGTACCTGCTATTTACGATGATGAGCAAACCACTCATGAGTTACAGCTAAATCATCAAGGCGATAACTATAAACTGGTTTCGGGCCTTTACTACTATGATGGTGAATCTTGCGGTCAATTCCAAGCTATCTTAAAAGTATTAGGTCAGGCACTAGGTGGTCCAAGCTTAACTCGTGAAACAGGTGGCTGTAGTAACTCAAACAGTAAAGCAGCGTATATCCAAAGCTCGATTGACTTAACCGATAAATGGTCAATGACACTCGGCGCACGTTACACTAAGGACAAAAAAGAGGCGAATGTTTATAACGGTTTAATTTTTGATACAGTCTACCCTGAATCAGATTGGATCCCTGGTTACACTCGCCCAGAAGGTCAACTTGTACCAACGGTACTCGATGATGAGGAAGAATGGTCACGCTTCACACCGCGCGCAGGTGTTGAATATCAGTATTCAAACGACATCATGTTCTTTGCAAGTTATGCGCAAGGCTTTAAATCAGGTACTTTCAACCCACGAGCAAGCACGGCTGAGCCTGCTGCAAAACCAGAAATCGTTGATTCATTCGAAATCGGCATGAAGAGTGAGTGGAATAACAACTTACGTGCAAACGTTACCTTATTCTCACTTGACCATAAAGATCGCCAATATATTTCCGTCTTACCTGGTGAAACAGATGCAGATCTAAACCAGCGTTTAGGTAACATTGGTGAGTCAACATCAGATGGTATTGAGCTTGAGCTTAACTATGTTGCAACAGAATCACTCAGCTTTGATGCATCAGTAGGTTACATCGATAGTAATTTCGATAACGTAATTGATTACGACCCAGAAACCGGTGAAGCATTCGATAAATCAGATCGCTTTACGGTATCAAACACACCTGATTTAACCTTTAATCTGGGTGCAACGTACCGTATGTACACAGAAATGGGTGACTTCGTCATCAATGGTAACTACTACCACAGAGGCGACTACGCGCTATTCGAAGAAGATAGCCTATTAACGCAAGATGCTTACGGTATCTTTAATATGGGTATCACTTGGTACAGCACAGATGGTCACTGGACTGCAGGTCTTTACGGTAAAAACTTAACGGATGAAGAGTACATGATTGGTGGTTACCAATTCGTGGCACCTGATCCAACAGACCCAACAGATATCAGCAAATACACTCCAGGTTTAGGTGGTGATAATACCCTGATTGGTTACTACGGCGACCCTCGCACTGTAGCCTTCACTGTTGGTTACCGTTTCTAAAATAGAATCTAAATCCTTGTGTGAGAAAGGCTTGTCTGAAACTTCCCCTCAGGCAAACCTTGTTTCAAAGCGCAAAATCACTTATAACATAACGCATTGGAGAATCGAGGGAATGTCTTTAGCTGTGAACACCATAATCGCCGATGATCACCCGTTATTTAGAAGTGCGCTGCGTCAAGCTGCCGCGACATCAGTGCCTGAAGAACATATTAAAGAGACCAGTGACATTGATGGTTTGTTTACACTGTTAAGCGCTCACCCTGAGATTGAACTAATATTTTTAGACCTTACGATCCCAGGTGCAAATGGCCTACAAGCCCTTTCGCAACTGCGTAACCACTACCCTGATATCTTAGTGATCATGGTCTCTGCCAATGAGACACCCGCCATAATCAAACAAGCTATGAGCCTTGGCGCTGCAGGCTATATTCCTAAGTCATCTTCTTTAGATGTTATCAGTGAAGCAATTAGTCATGTACTCAATGGCGACACTTGGTTACCACCTGAAGTAGATTTAACTGATGTGGTGATCAACGACGAACAAAGCGAATTTGCTTGTAACCTCGAAAAACTAACCCCCCAGCAATACCGCGTACTAGCGATGATTGCCGACGGTTTATTGAATAAACAAATCGCCTTTGAAATGTCGATTCAAGAAACCACAATCAAACAACATGTGTCAGCGATTTTACGCAAACTCAATGTTTATAACCGTACTCAAGCGGGCATTTTGTTTAATCAGCTTTCGCAGGTTGGCAAAATCGAAGAAAGCTAATTTAAGCATTCACTCCCAGTTTTAAAACTCGCTTTCCCAGTAGTGGGAAAAGCTCACGTTCCAAAAAACAAAAAGTTATTACTTTTCAACACCTTAATTTTTGGCACAAAACTCGCCTTAGCTACTCCATGATTATTTATATTTCTCAGTATCATGGATTTAGACAGCACACTAAAACGCAAACCTCAGCAATCAAAAGCTAAAAAATGGCTGGCTGGTGCAGCTATTGGCGTATCGGCTCTTGGCGCTTTAATGGTATATCAATGGGCGACACCCACTGTGGTTGCTGCAAGCCAACTGCAAATAGCAACCGTAGAACAAGCCGATTTTGTGGTAAAAATTCGTGGCTTTGGTCGTTTAAAGCCAAAGTATCAACGTTATTTAACCAATACCGACACCGCAATAGTCGAAGCTATCCATGTTTACCCTGGCACTATCGTTAAAAAAGACACAGTGATTTTAAGCCTCGTCAACCCACAGCAAGCGCAGCGTTTATCGGTCGCTCGGCTAGAACTTGCTCGCCAAAAAGCCAGTGTTAATGAGCAAAGAATTAACCAGCAAAGTGAACTACTTGAGCGCCAAGCAAATCTCGCCATATTAAAAAGTGAGCTGCAAAGTGCAGAGCTTAGAGTCGATGCTGAAAGCAAACTGATCGAGCAAGGGATTGTTTCAAGTCTCGATTACAAACGAAGCATGCTAAACGTTGCACAGCTTACAGAGCGCGTAAGTATCGAGCAGCAACGCCTTGCACAGCTTAAAGAAATGCACTTACAACGTAGCAAAATACAGCAAGAACTATTAAGCCAATTTGAGCTTAATTATCAAGTTGAGCAACAGGCTTTTGATCAGCTGCAAATAACGGCAGGTATCGATGGCATGCTGCAAGAGTTGAATGTTGAACTTGGCCAAAATCTCGTGCCGGGTACCCGCCTTGCGGTGGTTGGATCAAACAAAGCACTCAAAGCAGAGCTAAGCGTTAAGCAAGCAGATGCCGAAAAAGTGGCACTCAATATGGCAGCGAAAGTAAACACCTTTAGCCAAGCAGATCACGGTGAAGTTGATGCCAAAGTCACCCGAATTGACCCTATTGTTACCGATGGTCGAGTTATTATCGAACTTGATTTACAAGGCACACTGCCTGCTAATGCTCGACCCGATTTAAGCATTGAAGGCTATGTGGTTAGCAACATTATTCCCGATGCGTTAACCATTAACGTGCCGCAAAAAGCACAAGCAAATAGCGAAGCCACGCTATTTAAACTTAATCCAAATACCCAGTTAGCAACGCCAACCAATATCGAATTTGGTACACTCAGTGACAATCAAATTCAACTTTTGAGCGGTGCCACCGTGGGCGAACAGCTGATCATTTCAGACCTTTCTAAATGGCAGCATTTGGCAACAATAAAAATCGAACAGGACAGTTTATGAAAACCAATACGCTTATCTCATTAAACAAAATCGCCAAAGTTTATCGCGGCCAAAATGTTGAAACCTATGCATTAAAAGACATCAGCCTGAATATTAACCAAGGTGACTATATCTGCATTAGCGGCCCATCTGGCTGTGGTAAATCGACGCTGCTGTCATTATTAGGCTTACTCGATAGCCCAACTGCTGGCGACTATTTCATTAAAGAAGTCGACACAAAAACCCTTGATATGGATCAGCAAGCTGAACTTAGAAACCTTCACATTGGTTTTATATTTCAGTCGTTTAACCTAATTGATGAATTATCGGTGTTTGACAACGTAGCACTGCCGCTCACTTATCGAGAGCCAGCCATGAGCCCGAGCGAAATTGAGCTTGCGGTAAAACAGGCCCTTGATGAAGTTGAGATGGGCCACCGCGCTCAGCACAAACCAAATCAATTATCTGGTGGTCAGCAACAGCGTATTGCTATTGCCCGCGCACTGGCTGGCAAGCCAAGCATTTTATTGGTGGATGAGCCAACTGGTAACTTAGATTCAAAAAATGGTGATGCCGTCATGGACTTGCTTGATGAGCTGAATAAAAAAGGCACCACGATTTGTATGGTAACCCATGATTTACGTTATGCCGGACGTGCAAAGACGCAACTTAAATTGCTAGATGGTGAAATTGTTTCCTACTCTGAAGCACGCCAAGCACCTAGCAGCGACACTGCTGAGCAAGTACTCGAAAGCGCCGAGGTGATGTAATGAAATTAACCAAAACACGCGCCCAATTAAGCTTAGCGTGGGCATCATTAATGAATGCTCCGGGCTTTGTCACTGCGGTTATCGCAACGCTTGCTTTAACATTGGCCACCTTGTTTGTGGTGCTTAGCCTTGTTAACAGCTACTTTTTAAAGCCCCTTGATGTGTACGATGAAAGCCGCATGGTGGTGGTTGAGCAATCACTTACTTATGATGACTACGATGCTACTGGCTTTCAAAGCTATCAATCGATGGTGCATTGGCTTAAGCATAATCAAAGCTTTGAACAAAGTATGATGATCAATGCAGGTGAGCAAATCTTTGCAAACCTAGATGGCGAACCGAAAGAACCAGTGCTGTATGTTGGCGGCAACTATTTTGACTTATTAAACACACCATTTTTAATGGGACAGGGTTTTGACCTTGGAGAAACGCTGGAAACTCCTGATGACCGCGTTGTTATATCTGCCAATTTTTGGCGCAAGCATTACAACAGCGACCCGAACATTATTGGTAAAACACTTTCAGTCATGGCGGGTGAAACCGATTATGTTCACCGTATCGTCGGTGTTGTTGATGACTCATTCAGCCCCCCTTACATGTTTAAAGCAAGCGATGTTGAAGTATGGTTTCCATCAAGTGCTGACCGCCGTTTCTTTCACAATGATGATTGGCAAAGCCCATGGACAAACACTTTTAAAAACCTAAAACTGATTGCAGTTTTAAAGCCTGGGGTCACCATAGATCAAGTTAAAGTCGATTTAAAACAGCAAATTGATACGGTTAAATCAGAGTGGCTAAACAATGGTGGTATCACCGATGTAAAACCTGAAGTAACCCCGTATCGTGACGTTGAGCTGGGTAATAACGATGACTTAAGCTTAATGATGTTAGCCGGTGCAGTAGGGCTACTGATTATTGCGGTACTTAATGTAAGCACTTTGTTTTTCTCACGCGCTCTTGCTCAACATAAAACTCTCGCCTTACAGGCGGTATTAGGTGCAAAACGCAGCACGTTATTTAAAAGTATCTTTTTACAGTCACTAATTTTAATGACCTTATCGGTAAGCATTGCGCTGTTTTTATCGGTATGGGGCATACGTTTATTTAAAGTATTGGCAGAAGGACGATTACCACTGGTTAACAGCTTGGCGGTTGATAGCACGTTGGTCATTGTTGCCATCATACTGTGTATTGCTCTTGCTTATATTTTCTCTGTAATTACAGCGCGTTTGGTGAATTACAAAACCCTAAATACGCAAATGCAGAACAGTGGAAAAGGCGGGGTTTCGCAGGTATCTGGCCGTACAGTGCGCATTTTAATTGGCTCACAAATGTTTGTTGCCGCGCTGCTTGTGAGTTTTTCGGTGATGGTAGTGAGTAAAGCCATGGGCACGATTAACCGCCCACTCGGCAGTGATACCGAAAACCTGTATTTTGCTAACCTGTTCCAGCCAAATAATCAGATGTCATTGGCGGAGCGCTACGAACATATGCTGCAATACAAGCAGGTTTTGCTTGATAGCCAAGGCATTGATGATGTTGCCCTGGGTCACAGCCCTGTTTCGCAAAGACAAAACGCCAACACCCTGACTGATGTAAACGGTAAAAGCTCAATTTTCTTCCCTAGTCAGTGGGTAGGGCCTGATTACTTTGCGTTAGTTAACACCAAAATTCTCGCTGGCCGCACCTTTAGCGAACAAGCTATACGTGGTGAAACCAACGAGATACTTGTCTCGGTCAGCGTTGCAGAGAACTTATTACCAAGCCAAGACTATCGAAATATCATCGGCAAGAGCTACCAAGGCTTAGAAGAAAAGATGTATGAAGTGGTGGGTGTAACCGAAGATTTTAATCACCCTAAATACTACGATGAGTCGTTTGGTCGTCATATTTGGTGGCCAGCAACACCGTATAGCTACATGTTTACTATCAAAGCTTCTGATGGCGTTAAGCTAACAAATAAACAAATACTTAATACGCTAAAAGAAAAGAACAGCGACCTAACCATGTGGCAGTTTAATGACCTGCAACAAGAGTACGACAATTTACTGTATATGAGCCGACTGACCGTGGCTCTATGTAGTACCTTAGCGCTATTTACTCTATTATTAGCAGCAATTGGTATTTTTGGGGTACTAAGCTACAACCTGGGTCTGCGCCGTTATGAGTTTGGTATTCGTATGGCATTAGGTGCGAAAAAAGCACGCTTATTCAAGCTGATGAGTGTTGAAGCTATTATCCCTGTGCTCATTGGTTTTGCGGTTGCTCTCGCCGCGGTAATGGTGGTTTTTTACATGTTACAAGGACAGCTAATGTCTTGGCTGATACTTGATGTAAGACTGCAATTAATCGCTTGGAGTATAACCTTATGTATTGCGCTATTCGCTTGCTTTAGACCTTTGGTTTTACTGCTTAAAGCAAAACCTATGGCCGCACTACGTAACGATTAACAGCACAAAATGGTGGCTTAAGTTTTAGCTTAAGCTGCCTCAACAGGATAATAAGAAAACATCATGGACAAAATATTAGTCATAGACGATCAAGCTGATGTACGTCTGGCTGCTACTGTTGCATTACAACAATTAGGCTTACACTGCCTTGAGGCCGAAGGCCCTGAACATGCCCTTGAATTATTAAAATCAGAGCACATTAGCCTGATTTTGCTTGATATGAACTACAAGCTCGACACGACCTCAGGTGAAGAGGGGTTACGCTTTTTAAAGCAACTAAATCAATTAGGTTCGACCATACCTGTCATTGTGATGACCGCATGGGCCAGCATTGATGTTGCCGTTAAAGCCATGCAATTAGGGGCAGTCGACTTTGTTGAAAAGCCATGGAATAACTTGCGCTTAACCGCCGTTGTACAACAACAACTCAAGCTCAAGCAAAGTAATCACGACAACGCGTGCTTAAAGGCGCTTACCAGTGACACACAAGCACATTACATAGCTCAATCAGAAATCATGCAGCTGTTGCTTGCCAAAGCTGAGCGCGCAGCTAAAACCGATGCCAGCATTTTAATTACCGGCGAAAATGGCACTGGCAAAAGCTTATTGGCACATTATATCCACCAGCACTCGCTCAGAGCTGATAAACGCTATGTAAGCGTGAATGTTGGCGCCATTGCCCCGACGCTATTCGAAAGTGAATTATTTGGCCATAAGAAAGGCTCTTTTACTGATGCCAAAGAAGACCGCCTAGGACGTTTTGAAATTGCCGAAGGCGGCACCTTATTTTTAGATGAAATTGCGACTTTAAGCCTTGAGCTACAAAGTAAAATGCTCCGTGTGCTAGAAAGCAAAGAATTTGAAGTGCTAGGCTCAAGCCAAACCAAAACCGCCAATGTTCGCATTATTTCTGCCACCAATAGCGAATTAGCTACAGCTATTGAGCAGGGTGAGTTCCGCCGTGATTTATTATTTAGACTCAATACCATTGAACTGCACATTCCACCGCTTCGTGACAGAAAAGACGATATCGCCCCCTTAGCAGAACACTTATTATTGGTGCATGGTAAAAAATATCAACGCGCGAATATGGCGCTCAGTGATGACGCTCTAAAGGCGCTAAAAAAATACAGTTGGCCTGGTAATATTCGTGAGCTAAGCCATTGTATTGAACGCGCGGTGATCATGAGCGATAACAACAATATTCAAGCCAATGACCTCATTTTAGATCAACCAAGTTGCGAGCAAACAAATAGCAATGCCGAACAAGCTTTGCCACTATTGCCCCTTGAAGAGCTTGAAAAACAGATGATTCAAAAAGCGCTGCTGCAATTTAATGGCAATGTTATCGCCGCAGGAGAGTTTTTAGGGTTAAGCAAATCGGCGATTTATCGTCGCATTGATAAACATCAGCTCGATTTAAAAGAAGTAGAACGCTAAATGAGTAGTAAGTTGTCGTTAGAGCAGCGTATTCGACGCTATTTTTATATGCTTATAGCGGTGCTATTAACGCTTGGTATTGCCCTTTCGCTCAGCTTAAAACTAGATTGGTTTGCTAGTATCAGCCTATTATTGCCGTTTATCGGGATAAGCGCTTTTGCTTTAATTAAAAGCTACCGTGCGATCACCGATGTGGTTGAACGCTTTGGCCTGCAACTAGATGCATTGGCAAATGACGAAAGTAATAGTTGGCATTTAGCGTCTTATCAAAGTGGACGAGTCGCAGCGCTTAAACAAGATTTTGCCAAGCTCAGCAATAAAATAGCCAAGAACAAACGCCATTATATGCAAACAGAAGAGTTTGTTTTTGAGTTTGCCAGCATGCTGGACTTACCCATCGTTATACTAGACCCCCATGGCTTAATTTACTTTAGTAATAAGGCGTTTATAAACAGTATTAGTCATCGCCAAATTGAAGGTAAGTCGGCCAGCGACTTAGGCATTGCTCTGCATGATGGCGAATGGCAACAAAACAGTGACTCACTGTTTAAACAACGCTTTCAAATCTCATCGCAGACTTTTTGGCGGACCGGCAGAAACTTTGAATTACTCACCTTCTTTTCAATTGAGCAACAGCTTCGCGATAATGAACAACTTGTTTGGCAACGGTTAATTCGCGTGTTAAATCATGAAGTACGTAACTCACTCACGCCGATTTATTCAATGAGTCAATCATTGCAAACCCTTAAGCGCCAAGGGCAAATTAGCAGTCACGATGATCTCGCCCAAGATATGTTGCAAGTTATAGAAAAGCGCGCTCAACACTTGCTTGATTTTGTAGCCAGTTACAGTGCGTTTGCAAAGCTACCACCCGCACAAAAGCAGGCAATCAGTAGCGAGCAATTAAACACACGTTTAAGTGCTATTTTTCCTGAACTAGTAATAAATAGCAGCGAAGAATTACATGTTAATGCCGACTTAGGCCAGCTAGAACAAGCGTTGATCAACCTGATAAAAAATGCCTTTGAAGCAGGCAGCAATTCTGCCCCTAGCCTCACTTGGTCAAGGCAAGGTGATAGCTTAAATATTGCAATTAGCGACCAAGGTTGTGGCATTCAAAACCCCGATAACTTGTTCGTGCCATTTTACTCAACCAAAGCAAATGGCACAGGTATAGGACTTGTGATCACCCGAGAACTTGTGCGTAACCAAGGCTTTGAGTTATCGATAAATTCAAAACCCCAGCAAGGCACACAAGCCAACATCATCGTACCTATTTAAATAACAAAAAGTTAGTATTTTTAGCAAGAACAACAGATTGTTGCGCTTATAGAAAAACCACGCTATGTTTATTTTTTAAACTACGGAAGGTCATAAAAATGAAAAACGCCATAAAACCCATCGTATTAGCAACGTCACTTATTCTAGTCACGGCCTGTAATTCAACGGCCCCTATTAATAAAACAGCAACGACAGCCATAAACCAAGAAAAATTTAGCCAATTTCATCAGTACGATGAAAAATCAAATATCACCCTTGAGTACACTGACTACGGGCAAATATTAAATGCCTCGGTGATTGATTTAGGTATGTCTGACCGCTATCGTATTTCACAAAACACAACCAAAATTGGCACCCGGTTGTCGTCGAATCCAAAACCGTCGACTGCAACAGAAGCAAACCGCTTTTATTATGATTCGTACAAAAAGAATCCTCAGATGAAGCAAGACTTGCAAATAGTGCAAGAAAATATGGCCGACCTGCCAAACAAAATTAATTTAAGTAACTTACCAAAATCAGAGTTACTCGCTTACTGGCTCAATCTTTATAACGTGACGGTACTCAATGAGTTAGTGCAGCAGTACCCTGTTAAGAACCTGACCAAGTTATTAAATGAAGAGCCAAGTTTTTTTGATAAGCCACGCTTTAACTTTAACGGTAACCAGTATTCATTAAACGACATTGAGTACAACATTGTTGCACCGCTATTTAACAATGACCCGCTATTAATATATGGCTACTACCGTGGCTACATTGGCAGCCCAAATTTGCTTGACCACCCATATACAGCAAAAAATGTGTTTGCAGCCCTAACCACCAATGCAGTGCAGTTTGTTAATTCAAACCGTGGTAGTGTGATAGGTAACCATAGCACTCGTGTTTCTTCTTTATATCTTGAAAAGAAAAACTATTTTCCTAACTTTGAAGAAGATTTAGCTGACCACCTTCAATCGTTAGTAATTCAAGAGCCAGATAAAGACCAAGTTGTACAAAACCTCTCTTTTAGTATCGATAACTACGATATTACCGACATTCTAGGTACCGATGTTGAATATGGTGGAGGTAACGCGACTGTCGCCGATCCGAGTATAGTAGCAGATGGCTTTGATACTAACTTTGTTGCTTATGGTGAAAACTTAACCAAAGAAGTCGGCCATGTAAGCCCGTTACGTCGCGAAATTTTGCAAAAAATCACGCAAAAATACTATGAAGTAAATACTCGCGTTGAAATAAAAGACTTACCAGCTAAAGAGTCTGAAGATAAATAATATAACCCTAAAGCGGCTCATCATGAGCCGCTTAGACTCACCACTTCCTTACGAGACCTACCTTATAAAAATTAATTTTTATTTGGCTCATGCCGTGAAATTCAGTAATTTGTCATATAAAACTAAACGTAATTAGAAAATAACAATGAAATGGATGCACTTACAACTTAAGCTACTGGCTGTTTTTTTATTCTTTGTGAGCTCTTTTGCAGCCGCTGAAGAGTATCAGGTTGCGCCCGCAGCTAACTGGGTAAAACAACATAAGTTACTCACCCCTGAGATTCCTCGAGACCAAATACGAGACGGGACTTTCTACCTGATGCTCGACACTCAGCTTCAGGTATCTGAGCAAGCCCCACAGCAACGCTTTAATCGTACTGTAATGCAAGCGGTCAATCAGTCTGGGGTTGATTATATTAGCCAGCTGAATATTGATTTTGACCCAAATTATCAATCTCTTACGCTCAATAGTTTAGGCATTATTCGTGACGGCCAATATATAGATAAACTAAATAGTGCCGAGCTTCAGGTGTTACAGCGCGAGACCGACTTAGCAAGTCGTATATACAATGGCACCTTAAGCCTAAATGTCATTATTGATGATATGCGGGTCATGGATATTTTAGATTACAGCTATACGGTTTCGGGGAGTAATCCGGTTTATCAACACTTCAGCACCATGCGCACACTAAACTGGTCGGTGCCGATAGTGCAGCAATTTATGCGGGTAAAGTGGCAAAAGCCTACGCCCTTATATATCAACTTTATGAATGGCGAGTCACCAGTTACTAAAACCAAGTTAGATACGGGCTTTGACTACCAAATTAGCCAACACAATGAGCCGACCATTCGCTCCGCAAGCGAAGTACCGCATTGGTATTCACCTTACAAGGAAGTGTATTTCTCTGAAGTAAATAATTGGCAAGAGGTGATCAATTGGTCGTTACCTTTGTACCAATCAGCCATAGAAGTGAGCCCTGCTATTGAAACAATTGCTCGTCAAATTAAGTTTCAACATGCCGATTTAGAGTCTCAAATTGTGGCTGCCCTGCGCTTTAGCCAAGACGAAGTACGTTATTTGGGTCTAGAAATGGGCACCAACTCGCACCAGCCAACTCCTGCATCAGAAACTTTGGCACTGCGCTATGGCGACTGTAAAGACAAAACCGTCTTGCTCATTTCTTTACTTAAAGCGCTCGGCGTAGAGGCTCACCCTGCTTTAGTTAACACTGAAGACAGAAAACGTACTGCCAGCTTACCGGTCTCTCCTAGCTTGTTTGACCATGTGATTGTCACCTTAGAGCACCAAGGTAAGCGCTATTGGCTTGATCCGACCATTTCGTACCAGCGCGGCGATTTAGCACATTTAGCTCAACCGAACTACGATGTAGCGTTAATCATAAAGCAAGGTGAGACAGGCTTTACAGATATGTTTACAGAGCCTGCCCTAAAACGCGTTCAGGTTTTTGATAATTATCAGATCCCAGAAGGTATTAATGAGCCAGTTAGTTTTTCAACTCAATATAAATACGGCGACTTTGAAGCAATTAACCGCCGCAGTTCAATCGCTAAAAACAGCTTAAAAAGCATAGAAGATGATTACCGCGAATATTATCAAGATACCTACAAGGGCTTAAAAACAGTCAAACCTATGCTGGTTGAATCTCCAGAAGACACCGGTCAGCTAATTACCAATGAGTACTATACTATTGATAACTTTTGGCGACCTAAGGGTAATGACTTTCAAAACGACTTTTACGCCAGTGAAATTCAAAACTCAGTTTATAAGCCAGAACAGCGAGAGCGTAACAATGCACCAATGTGGTTTCGTTACCCTAATAATATCGAAACAACCATAAAAGTTACGTTTACGGATACTAATTGGCAGTTTAATGATGAGCAGGTCACGATCGACAACCCATTTTTTCATCTCGAAAAACGTGTGACATTTAAAGATTCTGTGTTGACCTTATACTTTGATTACAGCGCTAAGCAGGATCATATTCCAGCCGATCAAATAGACCTTTACCTAAGCGAGCGTAAAAAACTCAATAACGCGACCCATTACGGCATCATTAAATACGGCACAAATAGCGCCACAACCACACCAGCGGATGATGAAACCAACTGGTATAGCGTTTTTATTTTAAGTTACTTGGCGGCAATCATCTTTTTCATCGCGGCTTGGCGTATAGAAGCAAGTAACCGCCCAGTTTTTGCTGAGCAACAGTTCTACCCTGTCAGTAACAGTAAGTTTGTTATTTACAGCTTATTAAGCTTAGGAATATTCATTCACTACTGGAGCTATCGCAACTGGAAAGCGATAAAAGAGCAGCAACAAAGCCATATTATGCCGATTGCTCGAGGGATATTCGCACCACTGTTTTTTATTCCGTTGTTACTTGAACTTTGCAAGCACAGCGAACAAACCTTTGGCAAAAATAAGATCATGCCCGTCGCGGTTGGGTTCGTGTTATGGCTGGCGATTATCATTTCTGAAGTCGTAAGCTATAACTGGGAATATGGTAGTTGGCTGTTTTTAGTTATACCTATTCTATGGTTGCCACTGGTTAATTACATTCAAAACCTCAAGCAACCCGAACAGGCTCTTGAGTACCACTCTCAGTGGCGAGCGAGGCAGATTATCATTTCGATATTCATGCTGCCTTGGTTATTTTATGGCTTAATTTATGAGCTATATTTGTTGCCAAGTTCAACCATAGTAACCGGTGACAAGCTTTGGTCTTATCAAGTTAACTTTTTAAAAAGAAAAGAAATTATTCCTGCCAACGAGAATGTGCGCTATTTTTATAGTGACGCATTTTTCGATTTTAAAACTGATGGCAACGGCATCACAGAAAACACTATTTTTAGTTACTGGAAAAATGAGCAAGGTGTGCTCGAAAAAGATCAGCGCCGCTTTAGTGACATTAAAGAGCTCAACGTTGATTATGCTAAAAGCGCCCTACTCACCACCACGCTCACGGTCATTGACCACAATGGTGATGAAATGATGTTATTTCTGAGCCATGAAGATGACTTAGATAAGAAGTTTGTCGCTGAGGTAGAGCGCTTAATTAAAGCCAATACCCCAGCAACTGAGCAAAACGCAGATTAAGTCAGTCGCTTAATCATGCGTTTTAAGGCGGGCGCTTTCAGAGGCTTATAAAGCAATGGATAGCCCGCATCGAGCACTAACTCGCGTATGCCTTCATCATGATTCGCAGTATTCACGATGGCAGGTAAGCGTGTTAGTGCAGCTTGTTCAATCACTTCAAGTCCTGTTACCCCATCATCAAGCTGATAATCAATGATCAACAATTGCGGCAGGGCTTGGCTTGCCTTTAACTGCTCAAGCTCCGCTAAGTTAGTGGCTGTTGAAATTTCACAGCCCCAATTCTCGAGTAGCTGCTTTAATGCCTCTAACACGTTGCGGTCGTTATCAAGCAACCAAATACGCAATTGCCCCAGCTCTGTTTCTTGTGATGCCTCAGCGCCTTTCGCTTGCGCTGGCGCAGTACTCACTTTACAAGGCAGAGTTAGGGTAAATTGCGTGCCTTTACCAAGTTCAGACCCCATCACTAGGGGGATTTTAAGTAAGTCACATATACGTTTAGTGATTGCCAACCCTAAGCCTAACCCCTCGGCGCTTGGTTTTGCACCAAGCTGTTTAAACTCTTGGAAAATAGTTTGTTGATCGCTCGATGCAATACCAATCCCTGTGTCTTCAACAATAAAGGATACATGATCGTCGTCGTACTGCATTTTTAAGCGCACTTCACCTTGCTCGGTATAACGAATCGCATTACTCAAAAGGTTACGCAGCACTCGTCGCAGCAGCGCTTTGTCGGTATGCAAGCGCACATCACAGGTTTCAATAATAAACTTTAAGCCTTTTTCGCGGGCAAGGGCTTCGTAGTCATTACGCAATGGTTCAACCAAGGAGCTGGCAGCAAACTCGCTCATTTGTACTTTAAACGAGCCTGAATCGAGCTTGGTTAACTCTAAAATACTCGATAACAACTCTTCGGCGCTGCCTAATGAATTCTTAATATTCATCGCCAGCTCTTTAAGTTCGGTGTCTTGGGCTTTTTCATTCATTAAAGAACAAAACAAACTCGCAGCATTGAAAGGTTGCAGTAAATCATGGCTGGCAGCGGCAAAAAAGCGCGTTTTACTGACCGTTGCTTGTTCCGCCACTTGCTTTGCCATCGACAACTCTTGGTTTGCTTGAGTCAATGCCAAGGTGCGTGCTGCGACTTTTTCTTCAAGGCTAACATTTGCTTCGGTTAACGCTTTTTGTTGTTTTACGAACTCGGTAATGTCGGTATAGGTTGTTACAAAGCCACCACCGGGCAGTGGGTTACCTTGCATTTCAAACACGCGACCATCATTGTGCGAGCGCTGGTATTTATAAGCGCTGCCTTGGCGTAA
Organism: Pseudoalteromonas sp. 0802; assembly: GCF_013350085.1. Classification (NCBI taxonomy): domain Bacteria; kingdom Pseudomonadati; phylum Pseudomonadota; class Gammaproteobacteria; order Alteromonadales; family Pseudoalteromonadaceae; genus Pseudoalteromonas; species Pseudoalteromonas sp. 0802. Next base: position 58,130 of record NZ_JABVXE010000007.1, read on the forward strand.
ATAGGCTAAGCGTTTTTCGACTTCGCTGGTCATGCTCTCGCCGCTAAATAAGCCACGCTCGGCATTAAAACGAATAATGTCGGCAACCGGGCGGCCTATGTAAAGCGCATCATCTGGGTAGGCGAACATGTTTTTGTAGCCTTGGTTCCAAGCTACCAAGCGCAGCTCACTATCAACTACACTGATCCCTTGTTGAATGTTTTCGATTGTTGATTGCAGTAAGTCACGATTAAATTTAAGTACTTGGCTTGCTTCATCAACAAACTCGGCAACCTGCTCTAGAGGCTGGCGCTGCTCATTTTTGGCTACATCTAAAATAAGCCGTGCCGATGCGCCGCCGATCACCGCAGACATCTCGCGCTCAACTAATAGCTCTAACTCAACATTTGCAGGGCGCTTCCACTTACTTTTATCATCAGGAAAGTAATGATTTACCAAAGACTGTGCCGCTTCTTTTTCGGCAAATCGTTGCAATAGTGCACCTAGGTCATGGTAGCTCAAAGGCTGTAGATGATTGCTTACCTTCGAATCATTCAGCTGCGAAACAAACTTATTACTCTGTAAGCGTTCAGCCAAGGTTGCACGACTAAATAACGGCACTAAGAAATACACTAAACAGTTCGCACCTAACGATAGCAATAGAGCTTGGCTAATGCTTTCCATGCCTAATGAGAATAAGTCGGTTGGCGCTAACCAGCTTATTCCCCACGGTCCATTCACAAGCCATAAACTATCGCTTCCTAAACCTCCGGCGATATTCGGTAGTAAAAGTGTGTATCCCCAAATAATAAAGCCGCTTAAAATCCCCAATTGTGCGCCGCGACACGATGCTTGTCGCCACCATAAGCCTATGATCATGGCCGGCGAAAATTGCGCGACTAAGGTGAACGACATCAAACCCACATTGGCAAGGGTTGTACTTTCGCCTAGCACTCGGTGAGTGAAGTAACTAAGCAATAAAATCAATACGATAACGATTTTACGCGCATGTAGTAGGTTGTTTTTATCGAGCCCGCGACTACTCGATGTAAGTTGCGAGCGGCGTAAAATAAACTGGTTAATAAAGTCATTAGTGATCATCACTGAAAGCACAATTGATGACACAATCACCATACTGGTTGCCGCTGAAAAGCCACCTAAAAAGGCTAATAGCGCCACAAAGGCATCATCAGCTGCCATAGGTAAAGCCAATACAAAGGTGTCGTAGCCGACTTCTTGACCTTGAAAGTAAATTAATCCAGCGTATGCAATCGGTAGAATAAACAGGTTAATAAGTAATAGGTAAATCGGAAATAACCACCGTGCCGAGGCCAGCTCTTTATCGTTATTTTTTTCGATAAAGCTCATATGGAATTGTCTTGGCAAACATAAGGTTGCCAAAATACCAAGCAAAGTATGAGCAACATACACATAGGTTGGACTTTGCGTTGCAGCCACTTGCTGATCAATATTTAGGTCATGCGCTTTTTCAAATAGAGCCACTGGGCTGTCGAATAAAGCAAAGCACACATACAAACCCACCGCTAAAAACGCCAATAATTTAACCACAGATTCAAAGGCAATACTGGCAATCAGACCTGGATTATGTTCGCTGGGCTTTAACCGCCTCGCGCCGAATAAAATAGCAAACAGTGCCAATACAATCGTGATGTAAAAAGTACTATCGGCCCATACTTCATGGCTTTGTGTGGCAGCGCGGTCGGTAAGTAAGTTGATACTTTGTGCAGTTGCACTTAGCTGCAAAGAGATATAGGGCACAATGGCAATCACTGATATCAATGAAATGAGCCCAGACAAACTCGAAGATTGACCATATCGGGTCGCAATAAAATCTGCCATTGAGGTTATTTTTTGCTGCCGACAAATATGCGCTATGCGGCAATAGACTTGCCAGCCAAAAATGAATAGCAAAATAGTGCCAGCATAGGTCGGAGCCAACCACCAGCCGTTGTATGCAGCTTGTGCTGTGGTACCAAAAAACGCCCAAGAGGTGCAATACACCCCAAGTGATAAACCATAGGTTAAGCCTTTAAAAGGCAATACTTTTCTTTTATCAGCCCAGCCTGCAACCGCAAATAAAATTGCCAGATATACAATTGCAAGAAGGCTTATTGACCAAATTGAGAACATCGCATGTGATTATTTTAATTGTTATAGCCCCAGCATAGTTTTTATTGCACGTAATTTACAGCCTAACTTTAGTGCTAATGCATTGTATAACTGAAGTTTAAAAAACAAACACAAAGAAATGAGAATTATTTTCAATTGAGTGTTGACAGATATGTAAATCTAATTGATAATCACTATCAACAAGACGATAAAGTACTTGTTCGGAATAAACTGATTTGTTTCTCGACCCTGAAACACGTGTGGCCCACGATAAAGCTAAGATCGCCTGTTGCTAATCGCAACGCCCCTTGATATTGGCAACAGGTGATCGCCCTACTATTTTACTTGCTACATTGCTCATATCGGTGACGGTAGATATGAAACTCAAAAAGCCCTTACAGGGCTTTTTTTATGTCTAAAATTCGTACCAAACCTGCAAGCCAAACTAAATGAGAATTATTTTCAAGAAGGTGTTGACAGTATTGCAAACCTAATTGATAATTAATCTCAACAAGCCAAGCGAAGTATGATGACTTGTTCAGATTAAATTTGTTTCTCTACCCTGAAACACGTGTCGCCACGTTAAAGCTTTAGCTTATATGTTACTAATCGCAACGCCCCTTGATGTTGGCAACATGTGAGCGACCCTACTTATTTTACTTGCTACATTGCTCATATCGGTGACGGTAGATATGAAACTAAAAAAGCCCTTGCAGGGCTTTTTTTATGTCTAAAAATTAATGCATTAACTTTATCGACGGTTCTTACGTGCACGTGCACGGCGTTGCTTTTTCTCTTCTTCTTTAGCGGCTTTTTTCGCCTCTGCAGCAGCGCGAAGCTCAGCAACCATTTGCTCTTCTTCTTCACGCATAGCCGGTGTTTCCATGGTAATACGACCAATAATGCCATCGCGTAATTCGTTGATAAGAATTTCAGACATTTTGTAAGTATCGATTTGATTACCACCGCGGATACAACCACGCTTTTTACCTGCCATTTCAACAAACTCCCAGTCAGACTCCGGTAGCTCATCAATTTTATAGCGGCTTTTTAAAAGTTCTGGGTATGCTTGCAATAAATATTCAGCGGTGTAACTTGCCACTTCTTCGTAGTCGATAGCGGTATCACGAATAGCGCCAGTTGCCCCTAAACGATAACCTGAGTTTTCGTTCTCTACTTTAGGCCATAACATACCCGGTGTGTCGTAAAGCATAATGCCATCGTCAAGCTTAATACGTTGCTGCGCTTTGGTTACCGCAGGTTCATTACCTGTTTTTGCCACGATACGGCCAGCTAAGGTATTAATAAGAGTTGATTTACCAACGTTTGGAATACCCATGATCATGGCTTTAATTTGTTTATCAGCGCCTACTTTATGCGGCACTAATTTTTTACAAAGCTCATTAATACGATGTACTTCACCCGCTTTATCATTACCAAAATCAATCGCTTTTACGCCACTTTGCTGCTCAAAGTAGTCTTTCCAAGCTTGCGTTAACTTAGGATCAGCCAAGTCCGCCTTGTTCATGATTTTGATCACCGGCTTGTCGCCACGCAGCGCAGTAACCATTGGGTTTTCACTACTATAAGGAATACGGGCATCAAGTACCTCAATGATCACATCCATCTGTGGCATGATTTCTTTAATTTCGTTTCGGGCTTTGTTCATGTGACCCGGGAACCACTGGATGGCCATTTTTAACTCCTACAAGATAATTTCACGGTATTTTAACTGGCTCGGCAACGAATTGCGCTATAATGACGCAAATTTTTTCAAGTAAGCAGTTATGGCTCTTAAATCAACCATTATTAAAGCGCAATTATCGTTAAGCGATATGGATCGCCACATTTATCAAGATTTCAATTTAACACTGGCACAACACCCATCAGAAACCGAACAACGCTTGATGATCCGCTTGTTGGCTTTTGCGCTAAATGCCCGTGAAGGCTTAGAGTTTACAAAAGGTTTATGCGCCGATGATGAGCCTGAGCTTTGGCACATTAACTATAGCGAAGAAATTGAATTATGGGTTGAGCTTGGGCTACCAGACGAAAAACGCCTGAAAAAAGCCTGCAATAAGTCGAAGCAAGTTGTTTTATATACCTACGGCGAAAATAACCAAGCGATTTGGTGGCAAAAACATCAACCTAAGTTGTATGATTTTAAAAACTTAAGTATTTTTAGTCTCGATTATGCCGCGACTCAGGCATTAGCCGACTTAGCTGATCGCAATATTAAGCTCACTATTACCATTCAAGATGGTGAAGTATGGGTTAGCTCAGATACAGCAAATATCGAAATTAAACCGCAACAGTTAATGTAAGGAATGCGATGGCAATTAGGCAAGTTGTAGTATTACACGGACTTTATATGTCAGGCTTTGTGATGCGCCCACTGTGCGCGCGCCTTGAAAAGTCAGGTCTAAAAATACTCAATTTGACCTATAACACGCTCTCTCCCGATAGAGCGGCAATTTTCGATAAGATTGATCGCTTTATCGGTGGTAAACCTACCGCCTTAGTTTGCCATTCGATGGGCGGCTTGGTTGCTCGCGCTTACTTAGAGGCCAATTCTCTTCAAAGTCGCCATGTCGAAAAGGTGATCACCTTAGGCACCCCGCATAAAGGCAGTCATATTGCTAAGCAAATGCAGCAAAAGGGCTTTGAAATGCTGTTAAAAAATAGCGTGGAGTTTTTATTATCTGAGAATGGCGATTGGCCGTTTAATGCCAAGCTTTATAGTATTGCCGGTGACTTACCAATAGGGCTAATGCCACTGATTGCTAAAGGCAGTGTCTCTGATGGTACAGTTTTGATAGATGAAACCAAACTCAATGGCATGGCAGAACATAAGGTGTTTCATTTGAGTCACACCAGTATGATCTACTCACGCCAAGTGATGGATTACATTATTAAGCTTATAAATCAAAGTGAGTGATACTTTAATCTTCAGCACTTGCAGCCACTTTATATGAGATTAAAACAATGATCCCTAAGATCAATGGTACAGGTGCAGCAATATAGCCAAAGGTATCAAAGTTTGCGAAGCTAGCACCTGCTAGATGACCTACCAAACCGATAACAAATGCAAGTAATGCAATCACTACAACAACTATTTCAGCTTTGCTTTCTTTAACTGTTTTACCGTCCATTTTTCTTCTCCTGGTTAAATGCGGTAAAGTCATTATGCGCTTCTGGTTCGTTGTTTTTTTGACCTAAATCAAGTTCTAAATCGGCCAATTTATCAGCGAGTATAAACCTTGTTTTAGATCATACTTTCTGCCTAATTTTTGAATATTTGCAAAATAAGGTAGATTTTTTGCCCAGTTGACCCAAGTCTATATAAAAGTGATTCAAAGTTATGTTGATAGTGCACAAATGGATAAAACCAGCCTTTGATAGCTAAAACCTATCACTGTGTTCGAATTAAACCATTTTACAGATTAACCACGATGGCTAATACTTAACACCAAGCACTAGCAAGTAAACACTTAACGGTTTTTTTAAGGAGCAATCTATGTCACAGGTAAATGCAATTGGTTTAAACAGCGCAAAAAGTGAAGACATCGTAAATTCACTAAACTCTTTACTAAGCTGCTACCAAATTCAATATATGAACGCACGCGGCTTTCATTGGAATATCAAAGGTCGTAACTTTTTTGAATTACACCTTAAATTTGAAGAAATTTATAACTTACTACTTGAGAAAGTAGATGAGATTGCAGAGCGTATTTTAACGTTAGGCGGTACACCGGTACATGCATTCTCTGAGTACATCGAAGATAGCAAGATCAGCGAAGCTAAAAATATCACTGAAGGTACTGCTGCAGTAGAAAACCTTTTAGCAGGTTACAGCACGCTTATTCAAATGCAGCGTGAAATCCTTGCACAAGCCGGTGATGCAGATGACGAAGGTACAGCATCGCTAATGGGCGACTACATTAAAGAACAAGAGAAACTTGTTTGGATGTTAAAAGCCTACCTTGATTAATATTTAGAATTGACACGAAAAAGCCCTCAAATGAGGGCTTTTTTATATTCAGAAAGTATTACCTTAACCACTTTCTTAAATTATCGTACTCGGGTCTTGCTTGAAAAAAGCTTTCAGCATCTGGGTGAAAATTAATATCCATTTCTACACCAGACCAAACTGTCTCTAATAAATTGCGAGCAATGATATTCGCTTTAATATAATCAACGCGTTTGTAACCCCGCGCTTTGACAGCCTGAAAGTAAGCCTTTGCAATCTCAATACTATCTGCAGTTGCTAATTCAAATTGTTCCAAATTAACCACAGCATACTGAATTGAATTTTCAGGGTACTTCATGATTTCTTGACCGACTTCAATACTAAATGAAGCAACGGCTTCTTTATTAAAGCTGCCACTAACTTCCACATAAATCACTGGCGGCTCAACAAAATAACGCCAATCACCATGGGCTTTAAACATGCTCACCCCTTTGAAATACAACTTAAGTTTACGCTTATAAAATTTATTTACTTATTTATCTAAGCCTTAATTCGGTAATAAAGCAATAAAAAACGCCATTTCTAATGCCTTTTCCTCAAGGCTTTTAAAGCGACCCGATGCGCCGCCATGGCCTGCATCCATGTCGGTTTTAAACACCAAAATGTTGTCATCGGTTTTAAGTTCACGCAGCTTAGCAACCCATTTCATTGGCTCCCAGTATTGCACTTGAGAGTCATGGAACCCCGTGGTAACAAGAATATTAGGGTAAGCCTGCGACTTGATATTATCGTACGGCGAGTACGCCTGAATCACATCATAAAACGCAGGATCATTTGGGTTACCCCACTCGTCGTATTCATTGGTCGTCAGTGGAATACTCTCATCAAGCATGGTGGTTAGCACATCTAAAAACGGCACATGACAACCGATACCTAAATAAAGCTCAGGTGCTTGGTTAACCACAGCGCCCATTAATAAACCACCAGCACTGCCACCAGACGCAAATACTTTTTCTGGGTGTGCATAGCCTTGCTTGGTAAGCGCTTGCGTAACATCAATAAAATCGCTAAAGCTATTTTGCTTAAATTGCTTTTTACCTTGCTCATACCAGTGACGACCTAGCATTTCACCACCACGAATATGTGCAATCGCATAAACAAAGCCGCGGTCAAGCAAGCTTAGTGAGCTACTTGAAAAGCTAGGATCGATGGTAATACCGTACGCGCCATAGCCATATTGCAACAGCGGGTTAGTACCATCTTTATTAAATTTATCAATACGATAAACCAAAGAAACCGGCACTTGCTCACCATCTCTTGCGGTAACCATTAAGCGTTCTGAGCGATAATGCTCTGGATTAAAATTCCCGAGCACTTGCTGTTGTTTTAATAAGGTTTTGTTACCTGTTTTTAAATCAACATCATATAAAGAACCTGGCGTCGTTAAGCTTGAATAGTAAATACGCGCAGAGCTCACATTCGGCTCAGGATTCATTGCAATAGCAGCATAATAACAAGGGTCATCAAACTCTAAAGTAAGACGCTCTGCTTGCTGATCCACTACCACAAAACGTGTTTGACCAAGCTCTCGTTCGGTGAGGATAAGGTAGTCATTGAAAATTTCGACCCCTTCTAGCAACACGTTCTCGCGATGCGGTGTATGCTCCTGCCAAAGACTTTTATCGGCAATGGTGCTTTGCGTCGCGGTCATTAAGCGAAAGTTTTTCGCTTGCCAGTTGGTCACAATGTAAAAGGTATCACCTAGCTTATCGACATCGAATTCATGGCCTTCTTCGCGTGGCATTAAAGCGCTAAATTCACCATCTGGGTTATTGGCATCAAGCACCCAAGTATCGTTTGTTTCTGTGGTCGCAAGGTCAATAATGATAAGGCTTTCATCGCGGCTTTTGCCAAGCCCCATAAAGAAGCTTTTATCTTGCTCTTCATAAACAAGTACGTCATCAGCTTGCTGGGTGCCTAAAACATGGCGGTAAACCTGAAAACCCAATAAGGTTTGCAGGTCTTTTTTCACATAAAACACCGTTTTGTTATCATTAGCCCACACCACTTGGCCTTCGGTGTTTTCCAGCACATCACTAAACATCTCACCGCTGGCAATATTTTTAAAACGCACGGTATAAATACGACGACCTTCGGTGTCTTCAGAGTAAGCAAGGAGCTGCTCGTCAGGGCTAATAGCCACTTCACCTAATTCATAAAATTCGTAATCGCCAGCTAATTGGTTTACATCTAACAACAAGGTCTTATCGCGCGCTTCTATTGAGCTGCTGCGATAATGGCGAGCATATTCATCGTCGCCACGTACTTCTGCGTGATACCAATATTGGCCATCTTTTACTGGTACCGTGTTGTCGTCTTTTACAATACGGTCTTTTAACTCATTAAATAGCTGTTCGCGCAGTGGTTTTATGTCGGCAAGTTGCTTATCGCAATAATCGTTTTCGGCATTTAAGTGCGCTAATACATCCTCATTTTCGCGCTCATCATCACGCATCCAATAATAGTTATCGGTGCGAGTCTGTTGGTGAGTAGTTAATTGCTGAGGCTGTTTTTTTGCAACAGGAGGATGCGCTAATAAAGACAAAGAATACGAATTTGACGACACAAGAAAAAACCAAAATAAAAACGAATTGCTAGCAGTTTATCACAGAATTATACCAATCAGCTTAATTAAGTAGTCTATTTTGAGGCAATAAAACCTCGTTGATAACAAGGCAAAAATTTCGTTATTTAGTTGTTCTAAATGAGAAATTTTTAACGCAGTTAGCGACAGGTTTAATCCCTCAAAATGATTAAGTATTATTGCGGGTTGGTATTAAAAAAGCCCACTCAAATTGAGTGGGCTAAGCAATGCTAAAATAGCATTTAGGGGGAAACTGTTAATGCGATACTTGCTGCCAAGCCATAGCCCAGCTTTTTCCTACACCTGGCTCAAACAGCGGGTTGTGTGAATCTTTAACACGACAAAACTCGCTAAATGGCCACGGTTTGCACATATAAATATGGCCCGTTTTTGGCTGCAGTACTTTAACACCTGCACTGTAATCGCTGCATGCTTGTGGGTAGACATAGTCATAATCTTGCAGACTATCTTGCACTCGCTCTTTACATTTTGCGATGCAATTAAACGCCACTTTTACATGCGTAATGCCCGAGCCTTCAAGGGCATAAATTTGGTTTGAACGGTACGCAACCACTAAACCTTGTTCAGTCATTTTGCCCGCTTTTACCAGCGGAACATGCACGTTTATATGCTCGGCAACAGAACGTGGCCAATTATGAGGCTCACCCTGATCGGAACTACTGATCGGGTATTCGAATGATAAATCGACTAGCTCTCCTTGCATGTCATAAAAGGTTACAATCACCCTATCTCCAACAAACAGTTGGGTATGATGATTTAAGCAACCAATCGGCAACCACTTCCCGGAGGCCATTGACGTATGCATAAACAAAATATCACCCTAAGAACAACTAATAGGCATTATCTAACAACCGAACAAAATAAATACTTTTAGTTTGAGGCAAGTGAACCAAAGCACTAGATTATGTGCTTATCAGCGGTCCCGCTATCATAGTTTAAAACCTTAGACCGGAAACTTTGCGTCCTAACCTTTCAGTTAGTTTGCCAAAAACAAGACTGAGTATAATCGTGACCGAATCACAAATCAAACAAAAGAATGTAACCAAACGTCTTATATAGCAAATAGTTACTAGCAAATGCGTTAGGTACAAAAAAGCCAACCTCTTGGCTGGCTTTTTCGCAAATGGGCTGTTAATCCCTTGCTAGCTTTCTTCTGGTCGCGACTCGGTGCCCTGCACGGAATACATTCAAGAAGCCATTACCCACATCACTCATTACAATATACAAACAAGGTACTAGTACTAAAGTGATTAGAGTTGCAAACATAACCGCAAAACCAAGTGCAACCGCCATTGGAATTACAAATTTAGCTTGCAAGCTGGTTTCGAACATAATCGGTAGTACACCAGCAAAGGTTGTAATTGATGTCAGGGTGATTGCTCTAAAGCGCGCACAACCTGCTTCAATAACTGCGTCGCGAGTTGAAATACCTTCGCGGCGTGCTTGGTTTACAAAGTCGGTCATAACTAACGAGTCATTAATTACAACACCCGCTGCAGCAATCAAGCCAAAGCCCGACATCAAGCTAATATCTAGACCAAACCAGAAGTGACCCCAAATTGCACCGGTTAAGCTAAATGGAATAACCGACATAACAATTAGAGGCTGCGAATAGCTCTTAAGCGGCACTGCAAGCAAGATATACACTAAAATCATACCGCCGATGAAGAACATGATTTGCTCATTAGCTTGCGCTTGTTGTTCTTCAATAGAACCACCTAGCTCAGTTTTAACTGATGGGTATTCCTCTTTTAACTGAGGTAATAAGTTCTCGTCCACTTGCTTAACCACTTCACCCGGTTCAATCGCTTCTTCATCGATACTGCCGTAGATATACACTGTACGATAGCCACCTTCACGGCGAATATAGCTAATACCTGGTTTTTCGTTCAGTTCAACAACATCACCCAGCATCACCTCTTGGCCTGCAGGCGTTGTGATAACAGCGTGCTTTAATGATGCAAACGCTTCACGTGTTAGTTTCGGGTAACGAACCATAACACGCACTTCTTCACCGCGACGAATAACACGCTGAGCTTCACCACCGTAGAAGCTTGCGCCTACTTGGTTAGCAATGTTGGCAAGGTCTAAACCTAGATCATATGCCACAGGTTTTAAGCTTAATTGCACCTCTTTGCTCGCCGGATCGATAGTCGAACTAATATCAAATAAGCCTTTTTGCTGTTGTAGTAGTTGGATAAAACGACGACCTGCCTCATTTAAGGTATCGATATCTGGGCCGTAAAGTAAGTAACCAAACTCACCATCCATACCACCGCCATTTACATCATCGTAAATTTGCAGCGATTTCACACCTGGGATACTTGGCATTTGTTCACGCCAACGACGAGATAGTTCGAATGCGTTATACGGGCGAAGCTCTTCATCTACAAGCGGAGCAAGTAATTGTGCTTCAGTACGACCTTGGTTAAACACTAAGATATCGCGAATTAGCTTTTGGCCAAATTCACGTTCTGTCTCTTGATCTACCTTATTAACCATGGCTTCGATTTCACGAATAGCATTAATCGTTTGCATATCCGAGGCATTTTCATTCATTTCTAAACGAATTTGCGGAAAGTCATGAGGTACTTTTGGTGTTGGTACCACACGCACTTGATTTGATGAAATTAAGCCAAACGTCAAAATCAATAAACCGATAAACGCAAATAGCACAAACCAACGCCACTCCACACACAGCTCAATAAAACGCTTATACGGGCCATTTACAAAGTTAAAGAAACGTTTGTTAAAACGCGCTCGCCAACTATTTTGATTAATTGGCGGGAACTTAGTATGGGCAATGTGTGCCGGTAAAATAAGTTTCGATTCAATCAAACTGAATATCAGACACAGAATAACCACCACGGCTATACCGAAGAAAAATGCACTCTCTGGGCCACTTGATAGAGTAAATGGTGCAAATACAGCAATCGTTGTTAAAACACCAAATGTTGCTGGGGTAGCAACGCGTTTTGCGCCATTTACGACATTTACAACACCACCGCCTTTTTTCTCAATTTCGGTGTAGGCACTTTCCCCTATGACGATGGCATCATCGACCACGATCCCGAGTACCATAATAAAGGCAAATAACGACACGATATTAATACTGATACCAAATAATGGCATCATCATCATTGCACCTAAGAAACACACAGGTAAACCAATCATTACCCAAAGTGCCAACTTAAAGCGCAAGAAGATAGACAACATAATGGCAACCAAGATAGCCCCTTGGAAAAGGTTGCTTTTCATCATGTCTAAACGGGCATTTAGGTAGTAAGTCATGTCCATTAATGGCTCAAGACGCAGGCCCGCCGGTAGCTCTTTATTCTTTTGCTCAATAAACGCTTTAACTGAATCAGCAACCGGGATCATGTTTTGTTCTTTGGTTGCTTTTACTGATAAATAAACGGCATTTTCACCATTAAATTTAAAGTAGCGCTCACCTTCTGTGAATTGGTCTTTAATCACAGCGATGTCGTTTAGCAGCACTTTCGCGCCATTAGCACCAATTTTTACTGGGATCTGGCGGAACTCATCACCGCTGTAGTATTGATTTTCAACACGTACCGAGATAATACCTGCGTCAGTACGTAGTTGACCTGCCGAGATATTCGCAGAGTAACGACGTACTGCACTTGCCACCTCACTTAAAGTAAGGTTGTATTGACGTAGTGAATCAGGGTCAATTTCAATTGCAATTTCATCAAGTGGTACATCGTTTTGCACCAGTGACACATTGGATAATTGCAGTAATTCATCTTCAATTTTATTTGCAACTGGCTTTAACTCAGTAAGTGGAATATCACCTACTAGCGTCATACCGATTACATCTTGGCGAAATTCAACCTGACTAATCGTCACAGGCTCCATGCCCGCAGGGAAAGTCGCAATACTGTCTACCCGTAGCTTCACTTTATCGAGTACATCAGTAAGTTCTGCATCAGTGTTGATCTCTAAACTTGCACGGCCACTATTTCGAAATGAGCGATATACACCACGTTTAATCTCGGTTACATCTTTTAGTGACTCTTCAATTTTGATCAGAATACTTTCTTCAATTTCCTGTGGTGAGGCCCCCGGATAATTGGCTTGTACTTCAATATAGTTAATTTCAACATTCGGGAACATCTGGCGCTGAATAGTGAAATAACTAATGATCCCCATTATGATGATAAACACCATCATTAAGTTAGCAGCGACCGAGTTATTGGCAAAATAAGCTATAAGGCCAGACTGTTTTTCTGTGTTTGTATCAGTCATAGTGCTACCTTAAAGCTTTTCAACCGCTGCAGTTTCTGCATCGCTTGTCATTTCTTTCATTCCAGCAACCTTCACTTCCATACCCTCTTGCGGGTACTCAGGCAGCGTCAGAACCAACTGGTCATTCACTTCAAGGCCATCACTAATGTAGAAGTACTCACCTTCTTCACGCACTACGGTTACTTTACGTGGTTCAAGTTTATTCTCGTCGTTCACAATCCACACCGTTTGGTTATTCACTAAAGACTGTGGTAAACGGTAGATGTTTTGTAGTGTTGCACCGGCAAAGCTCACTTGTACGTAAGCACCAAATTTAATAGGTTGTACGTCGTGCTTTAAGCCGTATGGGTCATCAACACGAACAACTAAATTGCTCATACGCGTCGCGTTGTCAACAACGCCTAGGTCACGGTCAATTTCGGCTTCACGAGTAAAGCTGTTTAAGCCTTTATTGATAATGGTCGCCTTTACGCCTTTTAAGCGTTTTGGCAAAAATACACTATCGAAACCAGCAATTGGTACAATGATTTCCGCACTTTCAATATTATTAATTTCAGCAACTTGGCTGCCTACATTAATGTATTGGCCGACACCAATTTCACGGCTGATCACCAGCGCATCGTAAGGTGCTTTTACCTCACAGCGAGCAAGGTCACGTTCGGCACGTTTTAATGCCGCTTGCGCTGATTTAACAGCAGCTTGCGCGCTTAAAACTTGAGGTTTACGTAGGAATAAGTCGGTGCGCTCACGTTCTGGGTAACGTCTTGCTTCATCCTCTGCCACTTTAGCTTGTGCTTGCTCTTCGATCAGTGCCGCTTGAGCACTAGCAAGTGACGCTTCAGCTTGTAGTACAGCTGCTTCGTAGTTGTCTTTTTCGATGGTAAATAACACTTCACCGCGAGCTACGATGCCACCCGCAACAAAGTTTGGGTGCCAGCTTGTAACTTCACCAGCCACTTGCGAGGCAAGTAAAGTACTTTCAAGAGGTTTCACTTCACCGTAACTGTTAATAATCACTTGATGATCATCACTTTCTACCGGCTCAACCTGTACTAAAGGACGCACATCAACTACATCCTTGTCTTTAGGCTCTTGAGCAATCGCGTTGATTGCCTTAAAACCAGCAACACCAACGATTAATGCAACAAACGGTAATATCCATTTTAATAAACTTGTGCGCATAACTTACACCTATAAAATTTTCACTGGCTCTATCATACCAAAGCTGACAGAAACATTAATGTGACATTTGTAAGGAACTGTTACAAAAACAGATAAATTGGCAACACAAAAACCAAAACTTATCTAAGAACAATTTGTTACAAACAAAAGTTACCTAATATCAAAAACTTACAAAATCACCTTCACGCTTGTTAACAAACAGCCTTTTATCAAGAGGTTAATTCATTAAACTTGATTGAGAAATAATTAAAGGAACGAGTTAACAATGAAAATAACAAACATTGCGCTGGCACTAAGCTTAGCGTTTGCCATGAATGGCCATGCCGCTGAAGCGAAAAAAGAAGAAAAGAAGCCAAAAACACTGGCTGAAATGATCAAAGATAAAAGCGAGTTTGCCGGTGTTTTCAGCATTTACCAAGATGCGAAAACCGGCGATAACTTAATGGTGATCGACCAATCTCAACTTGATACACCATTTGTGTATTTTGCTCACACTGTTGATGGTGTTACTGATGCAGGTCACTTCAGAGGGGCATACCGTGAGACAAAACTAATTGAGTTTCGTAAATATTTTGACCGCATTGATATTATAAGCAGAACACCACGCTATAAATTTGATGAAAACTCAGCCCTAGCACGCTCTGCCGATGCCAACATCAGCGAAGCTGTGCTTGCGAGTATTAAAATCGAAAAAGAAGAAGACGGCAAAATTGCCTTTAATGTTGATAAGCTCTTTTTAAGTGAAGCACTGCATAAAGTGTCACCATGGGCGAATCCTAAAGATAAAAATGCCAGCAAACGCTTTAAACTTGGTAAGTTAAACGACAAAAAATCGCGTATTGTTAAACAGCGTCCTTACCCAAATAACCTAGATGTTGTGGTGGATTATGTATTTTCTAATGCTAACCCAACAGTACGAGGTTCAAAAGCCGTAAGCGATCCTCGTAACGTTTCAATTAAAGTACAACATTCATTTGTAGCGTTACCGAAAAATGATTATCAAGCTCGCCAAGATGACGCGCGTATTGGTTATTTTACTAACGAATTCGACAATATGACATCAGCGGATTGGGCACCTTATGAAGATGTCATCAAGCGCTGGGACTTACAAAAGAAAGACCCATCAGCTGCACTTTCAGAGCCAGTTAAACCGATTACTTGGTGGATTGAAAATACCACACCGGTTGAGTGGCGAGACACTATTCGTGATGCCGTGCTCGCGTGGAATAGCTCATTTGAAAAAGCGGGCTTTAAAAACGCCATCGAGGTAAAAGTACAACCTGATGACGCTGATTGGGATGCGGGCGATATTAACTACAACGTATTACGTTGGACTGCATCACCACGCCCTCCATTTGGCGGTTATGGTCCTGCCCTTGCGAACCCATTAACCGGTGAAATATTAGGCTCTGACATCATGTTAGAGTACGTTTTCATGAAAAACCGTTGGATGTACGACACCTTATACACTCAAGGTGCAGCCACGCTTGAAACTAGCCAAAACAGCACAGACTTACATTGCTCATTGGGTCACAGCATTCAAGAAAACATGCTACTTGCTAAAGGCTTAGGTACAGGTGCGAGCATTGAAGGCAAAGAGATCTTACGCCAAGGCTTAACTCAGCTGGTGTTACACGAAGTGGGCCATACCCTTGGTCTTAACCACAATATGAAATCATCTATCCTGTGGGATGAAAAAGAAGTTCACGATAAGAGTAAAACGCAAGGTATCGTAACGGGCTCAGTTATGGACTATGCACCAGCAAACATTGCCCCTATTGGCATGCAACAAGGTGATATCTTCCAAACAAAACCTGGCCCTTACGATGATTGGGCGATTGAGTACGGCTACAGCCAAGCATTGGCTGATAAAGCAGCTGAGCAGCAGCGCCTTGAAAAAATTCTCGCTCGCTCATCTGAGCATGCTTTAGCTTTTGGTAATGATGCTGATGATATGCGTGCCCCAGGCCGCCATATCGACCCACGTGTAATGATTGGTGATATGTCATCTAACCCTGCCGCATATGCTGATGATCGTATGGAACTTATCAATAAGCTGTTTACTGAACTTAAAGACAATGCCACGGTTAATGGTGAGTCATACCAGCAGCTAGTTACCTCAGCGAACATTTTATTTAGAAGCTACAAAACACAAGCAGGCGTGGTATCTCGTCAAATTGGTGGTGTTTATGTAGAACGTAATGTGGTGGGCGATGACAAAAATGGTGCACCATTTACGCCAGTGCCACTTGAGCGCCAGCAACATGCAATGCAAGTGTTAGCCGACAAAGTATTCTCGCCAAATGTGCTTGCTAGCATGCAGCCACTGTATAACTACCTGCTACAGCAGCGTCGTGGTTTTAATCATTATGGTAAGAACGAAGACCCTAAACCACATGGCATGATTTTAGGTATGCAAAAGCTGGTACTTGCTCAGTTGTTACATCCGGCTGTCATGCTGCGTATTTCAGATAGTGCGATGTATGGCAACGAGTATTCACTTAACCAATTTATGAATGACTTAACAGCAAGCATTTTTGTAGACAGCAAAAAAGCAAATAGCCTAAGTCACAATCTACAAGTTGAATATGTGAATCAGCTAATCGCGATTGCTGGTTTAGGTAAAGCCAGCAAGCACGATAACCTAGCCAAAGCAGCTGCACTTTATCAGTTAAATCAAATTGCTGATATGAGCGTACCATGGGGTGCAGACACCGCAGCTAAAGCCCATAAGCAATATATCGATCGCTTAATTAGTAAAGCCCTCGAAGCATAAGTAAAACAACACAAAAAAGGCTGCCACTTGGCAGCCTTTTGTTTTTAAAGTTAACGTCTATCAATACACGACGAAGGTAATATGTCTTTTGGCACAGTCGTTTTATTCTCACCAACCGCTTGCATGCCCGTTACAGGTTTATCAAAACCGCAAAGCCAAGCGATAGGGCTTGTTGGGCTTCCGACAACAACGGCAGGGCGAAAACTTAACACTGTATTTTGCAAAGGCATCGATACTTTATTACCCAAACTAATATGAATCGCTCCGTCTTCGACAGTGATCCCCGTAACCCGATTACCAATTAAAAACTTACTTGCAGGGACACCTGCTTGCTCATTGTTTTTTGGAAAGCGGCCGTGCTCCAAATAAAAGGTTGTAACGTCTTCTCGAATAGTTGACGCCATAGCTAAGGGATCCGCTAGTTCACTGCGCTGAATATATTGACTGTATTGTGGTAATGCAACAGAAGCTAAAATGCCGATGATGGCGACTACAACCATCAACTCAATCAGCGTAAATCCTTTATTTTTCATACTATCTCTCCCATTAAGAATAGAGGCTCATATGCTCCCATTAAGAAATGGGCAATTAATATCACCAATAAAATACTAAATACAGTAATGAGTCTGTTGATATACGCTGTGATTTCATCGCGTAGGCTTTCAAGTTTATTGGCGACGAGGAGCTCTAGCTCTTCGGCAATATCCAAGCCATTACTTTGACATGTTTTTAAATGAGATAACTCACGATTATTGTTCTGTACTCTTCCATACAATGGAAACTCAATTAACGCGACTAAAGCATCATAATTTTGCCTAATTTGTTTGGGGATTATTAGCCCTAACTGGGCTGATGAAGCACTCAGTAAAGTCAGATTTGCAAACTGTCGAAGCGCATTTACAGTCAATATAATAACCATCAAGAACAAGCCGAGCGCAATACTTGCTACCAGCCAGAACCTAGCTAAACTAGCCATGTGCTCTGTAACTTGCACATCAAATTGGCTAAACACATTTGAGAACGAAGGAATAACAAATTGCTGGTAAATAAAGTTAACAAGGATGAAAACGGAGAAAAGTACACCCAGATAAAGCAACTTGGTTTTATAGTCGAAAGAGTGCTCTTTTAGTGTTGATGATAACGCTGCATAACTTAACGCTAACCTTTGCTGCTGCTCACCTTCAGCTTCTTTAAGGTCTTTTGCAAGCTTAGTGGCTAATGGACTATTCTTTTGTCCATCATAATAAATTTCTAAGTGTAGCGGGGCACTAAGCGCTTCTTGCTGTGCTTTACTTAGGCCACTTATTGGCGATAATAACCGACATAAATAGCCTAATTGATTCCAATTCATATCTTATCCTTTCGATAGCGATAAGATAATGTGCCATAAAGCAAAAAGTTAATAAATAGTTTGTTTATTACCCAATCAAGCCATTGCAGGGCGCGATTTATAATACTGAATACATCCTAGTTGCGCTGCATTAGTCAGTAGAATCATTACAAAGGTCAGAATGTGAGACACACTCGGTGTCGCCATAGCAAGTTCGGCAGCGAGGCCGCAGCTTCCAGCAACAAACTGTAGGCTAAAGTAGCGCGCACTTAAATTACTAATATCACCACTTTTAATGGTTTTATAAGTCTGCGGCATAACACGAATAGAGCTCATGACTAAACCTACATAGGTTAGCCAGTTAAGCACCGTTGCTGTTTCATAATGAGGGTTAAGCAACAAACCAAAAGGCACGACCGACATGGCTAATAACCCAGCTAGCTGCATGCGTTGCTTTCGCGCAGCGTTGTAACGAACAAAGTAGTAAAGAATCACACCACTTAGCATGCCGGTAACAACAAACGGCAAAACCATGTAAAAACGCTGAAAAAACAGGTTAAAGGTGATGAAATATAAACTTTGCGCGACACCAAAGCTCATCATTAACAGCGAAACGCCCGACACACTGTGATTTTTACGGATCTTATTTAAAAGCGGATAAAAGCTAAACGCTAAAATAAAGCATGAAATAATCGGCAAAAAGTGCGCCAAAACAGACCTCTCTCGTTACAATTTAGTTAATAAGTTAGCAGTTTATAAATCACCCATAAAATTACAGTAAACACCTGTTTTTAAAGCAATTTAAAAGAGCGCGGCATTGTAATGAGAGCGCTTTAGAATGCAATAAAGAATAAAAAATAAACAACAGTCTATTGGCAAGATATCCGTACAAGCTGTTTACAGCTGATGACACTAACGACTAACTTGAATAATTAATGTGATCTGGGTACATTGATTAAATAGTGCTCAGGAGGGTTAGGCCATGAAGTCAATATTATATGCGCTTGTTTTAATTAATTTTTTAGTTGGATGCAAGAGTACAAAACAACAAGCAACGCCCCCACCGAGTGTGGCCAGCTTACTCAATGCAGCACATTTTAAACACGTTGAACTTAGCGACCCTGAACTCTTTACGCTCCCTGCAGATGAGCAGAAACGTTTTCTTAATTATTTTACCAAACGTCAAGGTGGCGATTTAAGAGATGACCAAATCCTATATCGCTATTTAGAAAATAAGCTCACCAATTTTAATTACTTTAGCGCCACACTCAATGCCCAGCAGACTCTTCAAGGTCATCAAGGTAACTGTATTAGCTTAGCAATTTTAACCCATGCTTATGCTCAACTAGCAGGACTTCAAACAGGCTTTCAAGCGGTCTCCAGTGAGCCTGTTTATAGCAAACAAAATAACATCGTGTATGTATCGGGCCATTTTCGCACCAAAGTCTACGCCCCTTTAAATGAGGACGATAATTACTTGGTGCCGCCAGGCACAGTAATCGATTACTTTCCTGCTCGTGGTAGTTTTTACTCTGGTCGCGCTGAATTAAAAGACTTAATTAGCCGTTATTACAGTAATTTGGCTGCAAAAGCACTGGCCTTGAAACAATTCGACTTAAGCTATAGTTATATATTAAAAGCCAATGAATACACCCCAAATGCAGCAGCACTTTATAATCTAGCTGCCGTTTTACATCGCCAAGCGGGTGATTTAGCTGGAGCAAAACATATTTATCAAACAGCAATGCAGCATGGCTTTAGCGATACAAATTTACTACATAATTACGCAGTGCTGGCCGAGCAACTGAATGATCAAGTTTTGGCAGAGCAGCTCAATTCACAGTTGGCGATGCTAGAGCAGGATCCATTCGAGTTACTGGCAACGGCAATTAACGCCCGTAACAATGGCAAGCTTCTCAAGGCAAAGCAACAACTTGAAGATGCTATTGCATTAGCCCCTTATTTATCTGAACCCTATATCGAATTAGCGATTATTAGTTTTCAGCAAGGTAATGAACAAAGCAGTAAGGAATGGCTAGAAAAAGCCATTGAGATAGAAAATAAAGACGAAAAACTGGCGCTATATCACGCCAAGCTTTTCGCCTTAAAAGACCAACACTAGGCTATAACGAGTAATAGAAGCTTAGCCAAGCCCGTAAATCATTTTCAAAGTCGTCGCCTTCTACCCGGGCGACGCCAAAATCAAGGTTTACATCGTTCAAACCAGCGGGCCCCATACCAAAGCTAAAGTCACCTTGCCACTTGAGACCATAACTTTGCGCATAAACTCGGTTATCAACTTGATGCTGTTGGTAATAAAGCCAAGGTAATGAATCTTTGTAACTAATGCCCCCGCCATAACCTTTATAGCGGTTACCTGATTGACTAATAAACGGCAACTCTGGGGCAACAACAAAGCCGCTTTGCGTGTCATTATTAATTAAGTTTGACTCATAACCGCCAAGTGCAAGAATACTGTCATCGCGATATTGCTGTGCAAAATTAACATAAACAGGAATATCAAAAGCATAACCGCTCAATTCGGTGGCAAAGTTATAGCCTTGCCAATTATTCGAGTTAGCATCACCGGATAACCACTGAGCACTCACAGACTGAGCAAAACCGTATCGCTGTCTATCATGTTGCCATTTTTGTTCAAGTCCAAAGGTTAACCATTGATCATCCCCCTTACTAAAATCACTGTAGTTATAGCTCAAACTCGGTGTAATTCTAAGCTGCTGAAACTGCAACGGGTAACTCATGGCTAAATGCGCCCCAGTGTTACTTATCTTCACCGGTATTTGTGAATGGTACTGTTTTGCCGATTCAAGGTCGTAATCAAATAACAGCGCTTTAAATTTTAAATCAAACGCTGAGTACTTAGCGGCCGCGAACACCCCTTCTAATGCTTTGTCATGTAAATCAGCACTGTAGCCTGCTTGTAAATCAAGCTGCTTTAAAAAGTCGTTACTTTTGACCCCTAGGGTTAGCAGTGAAGATGATGCCGAATAATACTGAGATGCCAGCGAAAAAGTCGGCTTTTGCTGCCAAATATCATAATCGGCTGGCTCAGTTGGGCTTTGCGGGTAGATTTTCGCCTCAGGTAATACTTCGCTCGTTACCTGACCTCGTGGTGGCGCCGCACTTTTAGCAAATTCAACAACCTCTAATCCTTGTGGTTGCTCAATAAAATGCTTGATATTCGGCCCTTCTGCAGTGATCGATAAATACAAAAGTTCACCATTATTCATTGCCATTGGATGTGCAACAGCTTCTTGACCTTGCGTTAATTGGCGTAGTGAATTGCTTTGTAGATCATAATGATATAAATCGAGAGCGGCATTTTTACCGGCAACAAAATAAAGCCCTTTGCCATTGGCTTGCCAATTAGGTTGTGACACATACTGATAGCCCTCTGGCATTGGTACAGTAAGTGATTTTTGGGATCTTAAATCTTGTATATACAACTGCCAATTAGCATTCAATGTCGCTTTTAAATAGGCAAGTTGCGTTTTATTAGGGCTTAGTGATGGATAGTCATAAACCGTTTCTAGGCTTTTCTCAAATAAAGGCGTAGCGACACCCGTATTGAGATCAAAACGCACTAGCTCCGAGAAACCATGCTTCGTTTGCTCAGCATAAACCGTTTGCCCGTTATCACTGATACTAAAGCGGCGCAGCCCTGCATGATGGCTTAATGCAGTTACTTTACCTGTATCAATATCATAGCGGTATAGATCAGAAATACCTTGAATTGAGCCTTTAGCAACAGTTGTTGTGGCGGTGAAAAACAATGTATTTTCGTCTAACCATTGCGGGTTTTTTATACCCTGCCTATTAATTTGGTGAAGCACATGTTTTTGCTTACGCTTAAAAACACCGGGGGCTTTATCTGCAATATCAGCAGGGTCATCATCGAGTAACGCTTGTTGCTGCTTCGCAAAATCATCAGCAGCCTGTTGATTGTCATCAGTGCTATAAATGACTAAGCGGGTTTCGTCATCTTTGTTGCGCTCAACAATGGCAAGCTTACTGTTATCTAAACTTAAAACAGGGTTCGAGGCGTATAGATCAAGATCCAACCAAAGCTTACTTGTAAGTGTTTGCTCACTTACCTCTTTAGCCATTGCTTCATAAGTATATTCTGCAATAAAGCGGCGGTAGAGGCGTTCAGGTGAATGGCCAAATACTCCGCTAAAGGCCTCATTAAAATCACGCGCTTTAACCGCTTGCATGCGCGTCCAAACTGCATCAAGGTTTTGCGCTGAATAGTTCTCTTCCAGCCAAGCAAGAAAGCGAGATCCCATTAAATACGCCATTGAGCCAGCTAAATAGCCCCCTTCGGTACTACTTAATTGGCTATATTGTGGCAATGCACCTTGCTGGGCAAATTCAACCAGTATTGCCTCTGAAAGGTTATCGTATAAACGACCCCGCCCTGTCATTTTCGACTCCAGCAGCGTTGCATACCCTTCAGCAGCCCAGCACGGCATTTCGCCTTCAACTAAGTCGTAAATATCCCAACTATTACGAATAGCTTGGCGCACGTCACTTCGAGTAGGCTGAGCAAGGTGCACCAAATGAATATATTCGTGCAAAATTAATAACTGCTGCCAACCATCGGTGTTAGAAATCACCGTGTCGGATTGTGGAGGCGTGGTAAACAAAGCCATTAGAGGTTTGTTAGTCACCGGCAAAGCAAAGCCATTGGAGGCGTTAAATGGGTCAAAAACCAGAACATCGACCACTTCATCAAGAGCACGGTTTTGCTGTTTTAGTACCTTATCGCGAACAATTTCAAGCTCTGTTGCCGCTGAACGGGCCCATTGCTGATTCTCAGTACTAAAATGCACATTAAAGTGCTCGGTATGAATAGTTTGCCAAGTCTCTTGGCTTGAAGCGTGGCTAGCAGCAAGTAATGCCACAGTTAACAGGGCTTTTTTCATCACAATCCTTGATTAGCAAGTTGCTTAATTTAAGAATTAGTATGCGATGCTTTTTTAAAAGGCTGAAGTTAAAAAGTGTAAGAAATTACTCGATTTTTAGCGGTTGTAGGGCGTGTTGACCCTTGTTGATTGAAATTTGTTCACTCTAGGGGCGATTTAATCGCGGCGCGAGATTTGTAACCTAGTGGGCTAAGTAAAAATCGAGCAACAAAGAGTTAATCGCCCCTAGGAAGAACCCGGAGGGCAGCGCGTGTTTGGCATTAATGCTGCGTTATCGCCTATTTATGTGGAACAATGGAACAACCACACTACATAGGCTCTGCCTTGCCTAAATACCAAACACACTGCTGCATAATTAATCATAAAGGGTCAGCACGCCCTAGACCTAGTAATTGATAAATAATAAAAATAGTCACGGCAAACATCAGGCTACTTCTTAATGCACCGAGTCCCGCAATGACTAAAGCTGCGGTTACGAGTAAAGCAATTGCTGTAACGGCAACACTCACACATAAGCCCTTACACTCCTGCTGCGAACGTGCATAACAAAGTAAGGCAACAACACCTGAAATAGCTAAAATAGGTAGTAAATAAATCATTGCGCACCCGTGATTATTGACGTTGCGCTAGTATACCTCAATATTAAAACGAATCAATGGTATTGAGAATTATTTTCATTTAAAACCAGTTCCGCTCAACGCCTTCTATTTCATGTAGGGCGAAATCAGCAAACTGCTCAGCCAGTTCCGCTTTTAAGTAAGGCATTGATACATAACCAGAAGCTAGTTGTATATACAAGCTTTTAAGCTGTGATCGGCGCATTAAATAAGTGCTTATTGTGGTGACGCTTTGTGCTTTATAGATTTCAAAAACACGATACTGCACACCTAGCATGCCGGTTTTAAATACGGCAAAAAAACGGCCGTCATGTTGATACATAGCCAAACCCGTTTTTTGATAATTCAAAAACACACCGATCATCAAAACTAAGCCCACGACAATGCTCCACAGCATCGTAGCAGTATCAAATAAGGCGTTGAAAATTAAAGCAGAGAATACAGTAGGTAGGATCACATAGAAAAACGTATTTTTATAAAGTAAAGCTCGCTCAGGCTTAATAAAGTTAAGCTCTGTTAAATCAACAAACCATGGAAATAACCAGCCACACACGGCTTGCACTTGCTCTTTAGTGATTACTGGCATCACTAACGTTTGTTTATTTTTATGTGCCGCAACCCCAGCAGCCATACCACCACTACTCACTTGTGGGCAAATTAAGGTATAGCGATTAAGGAGCCTAGCAATAATATTTTGTTTGATTTGCACACTTTGAATTTTCGACACGCTGATCGAGAGTTGCTGGCGCTCAAATAAACCTGCCACACGCTTAAACTTATCGTCCTGAAAATACAGCTGAAAGTTAAAAAAGCGCACTAAGGCCATGACAACAGAAAGTAAAATGGCACATAAAACAATGGCAACAACCATAATTAACGCAGCGATTGCAGCTGCGCTGCCAACAAAAGCAGCTTGCTCATTCAGTATGGCCTCTAGGCGGTTTATGATAGTTTTTTCGAGGTACTCAAAAATCACATTCATAAATGGAGCAAGTGCGGCCAATGCCAATATTGCCATGTTCGACATCAAACCAAACTTAGCAATTTCAGCATTGCTGATCGTTAAGGTTTTCGGCGTATCTGCTGCTTCGCTCTGCTCAACAGGTAGCTGCTCTTGCTGTTGTAACTGAGCCTTAAATTCCATAACTTGTTCACGAACTTGCTCAGCATAGCTAAGCTTTACTCCCGGGATAACAGCTTCTTGAGCACTACTACCGGCAGCATCGAAAATACAATTAACCAAATTAACCGGCTGAAAATAAAAAGGCTCGGCAATGTTTACGTTCTGTACTCGAGCAAATTTTAGGGTTAGCCGCTCTTTTTTGAATACCCCTTTATTGAGCAGTATTTCGTGACCATCTGTTATGCGGTATTTAAAATTACGATAATAAGCAAAGGCATACAGCACTAAAACTAAAGAGGCTACGGCAACAGCTATTTGCCCCCAAAACAGCTTTTGCTCAACTTGCGTAACAAATAACACCAAAATTGGCAGTAAATTAAGTAGCCCATCTTTTATGAAACGCAGTGCAAAGTGAACAATAAAATACAGTAGCGCCCATGGCGACACGCGTTGCCATTGTTGATCACTCATCGGCAAGCTCATTTTCTTGAGTTGCTGCATTATCACCATAACTTTGCACGAACTGGCGAACATCATTGCATTGTTCGTCAGTTAACCCACTGATATGTAAATCAGCACTCATGCCACCCGCACTGTAAAGCCTGAGTGTTGCGAGTCCTAACTTTCGCTCAATTGGGCCGCGATGAATTTCGGTGTGTTGCACGCGAGAAATAGGCAATAAAGTGATTTGTTGCCAAATTAAACCTCGCTTAAAGGCAATATCATGCTCTCTTACTGCCACCCCTTTAGCGCGAACGCTGTAAAGGTTGAAAACCATCGACAGTATTACCAACAATGGCAAAACCAAAAGCCAAGGTGTAGTAATGGCTTCGCTAATGGCTGGATTAAAGTGCCGTACTGCAATGATCACGGCCATTAAAGGCACGTAAAATAACAACCAATTTAGTTGTACATGCCATATCGCATTATCAGCAAGTGGTTGGAATTGAATCGTTTGATGCTTTGGAAGGGTTTCTATTTGTTGATTACTAAACACGGTAATTCCTTGTAAAGGCCAGCGGTGCCGGCCTTACGTGCTAACACTGAGTTTTTATATGTTATAAATTATACCCAGCGTAGTTTTGTTGCAAGTGTGTGGCTTGCTCCTGGTGCAAGTTCAACACTATCATCAAGGACATTAGCCGCTTCTAAGCACAGCATGACGTGGTATTCGTCATCAGCAAAATTAGAAAGACGTTTTGATTTATCAATCCATGGGTTCCAAAGTACACAGGATGTTGAGTTTTCGCGACCTACTTCAATAATGCCATCAGGTGTAATGATACGTTGAGTGTCTTTTGCTTCGGTGTAAACCATGTCTGTTTCACGTGCAAACGACACTAACTCTTTTTGCTCAAATGGACCTTCAGCAAATTCAATGTATTTGGCGCCTTGTAGACCATCTACTTTTGTTTCTTCAATTGCTGGTGTTGGGAAGTACGTGTGCAGTGCTTGAGTAAACTGTACAGTTTGGTTATCTAAGTTCGTGGTTGTTAAACGCATCTCTAAGCTAGAGGTTAAAATAAACTCAGCCAATAACTTAGTTTTATAAGGCCAATACTTTTCATCAACTTGCGTCATCGGCAAAGACAAGCTGATATAAATAGAATCGTCTTGTTCTTTCACTTCTTCTGCGCGCCATAAACTTGTGCGAGCAACACCATGAGCTGGCCAGCCTTCATGTTGGCTTACTCCGAACCATGGCCAACAAATCGGAATACCGCCTCGCACACCTTTGCCTTCTCGGTAATCTTCTAATTCTGAGACCCATAATAGTGGCTTTTTATCGGTTGGCGTGAACTCAGTGATCTGCGCACCTTGCAGAAAAATAGTTGCGCTACAAAACTCACTAGCAACTTTAATAAATTCAAGCCCGGTTTCACTTTGCTCAATCGTAACTGATGGCGATAACTTCATAATTCGTCCCATTTAATGAAAGAAAAATCCACCTTACCCAATGCAGTGGCTTTTAGTAAATAATATTTAGTTATTTGTATAAATTGTTTTACTACAAAGTGATGGTGTCACCTCGTAGTTGCATTTTAAGTGTTAACAACAATTACTCCATCTAAATTTTAACTTTTGCTTTTTAATTTCTGCTCTAATTAATCAACAAGCACGATATCAACCATTATGGCCGCAATTTATAAGCTAAATAGTTATTATTTATTTGAACTCAATTTATTAGATGTGTAATATTTTGCGATTGCGGTTGTTCCACGCCGCCTTATTTAAGAGACAGAAACATGCAAAAGTATGACGAGCTACTAGTGTCGCTGCGCAAAGTGATCAGAGCCATCGACCTTCATTCAAAACAGCTCAACAAAACCTCTGGCTTAACAGGCCCACAATTACTGATTATGAACGAGGTTGCACAAACCGATGGCATCACCGCTAGTCGTATTGCACAAAATGTAAACCTAAGCCCGGCGACGGTTACCAATATCTTAGACCGTATAGAAAACCGTAACCTGATCACCCGTGTACGTAGCCAATTAGATAAACGCCGAGTTAGTTTGCATCTCACAGAAGCGGGTAAACAGCTACTAGATCAAGCACCTCAGCCTCTGCAAGAACACTTCATTGAAAAGTTCTCAGCACTCGATGAATGGGAGCAAAGCTTACTACTTTCATCAATGCAACGTATTGCCGCAATGATGGATGCAGATCAGCTTGATGCTTCACCTCTGCTTGAAGTTGGCGCAATCACCAAGACATTAGAACCACAGTAAAAATTAAAACTGATTGATTAATATTAATTTTCTGTGTCTAGTCTTGGGTTCAGCATGATTATCAACTATGCTTGGTAGTACCCATTCCAACACTAGCGAAAATTCATGCTTAAACTATCAAAGTTAGCCCTCGCAATAGCCTTGGGCACAACTTCAAGTCTTAGTCAGGCATCTGAAATTGATGACCTTCAAAAGCAGCTGCAATTGCTGAAACAGCAAATGCAGCAACTGCAAAGCAAACTTGATGCTGCCGAAGAAAAATCGCAGCAACAAGCCGAAAAACAAGCGCAAATTGATGCACAAGTAGCAAAACAGCAAAAGCAACTTGAGCAACAAACAGCAGCTGTTGAAGCTCCTAAAAAAGAATCTGGCATTAAGGTCGGGGGTGCAGTACGTACCAACTTCAGCCATACATCTTATAACGATGGTAATAAAAACCGCGGTGGCGACTTCGATTTTGACATCTTCAGGCTAAATTTTGCAGGCGATGTCGGTGATGTACAGCTTAACGCTGAGATCCGTTTTTTCGATTACATGACTGCTGTTAAGTATGCCTACGCAGCTTATGACTTTGCCGAAGACTGGCAAGTGCAGGCAGGTATTACCAAAGTGCCTTTTGGTAACTGGCCTTATAATTCACACAACTACTTCTTTGGCACCACTTACTATATTGGTCTTGAAGATGACCACGATCTGGGTGTGCTATTCAAGCGCAAAATTGCTGACAACTGGCAAATTGATCTGGGCTTTTTCAAAAATGATGAGCTAGGTGGTGTTGATGGTTACGTAAGCGACAGAAGCGACCGCTACTCATATG
Source organism: Pseudoalteromonas sp. 0802 (assembly GCF_013350085.1). Lineage (NCBI taxonomy): Bacteria > Pseudomonadati > Pseudomonadota > Gammaproteobacteria > Alteromonadales > Pseudoalteromonadaceae > Pseudoalteromonas > Pseudoalteromonas sp. 0802. The sequence goes on from NZ_JABVXE010000007.1 coordinate 86,666, forward strand.
ATGTTGTTGGTTTCCGCTCTGCTGATGAAGGTGTTTATGCCGAACCAACCAATGCGATTGGTGAGTACAACACCTTCTCTGGTCGTTATGGTTATCACTTTGAGCATGACGGCGGCACCACCGAGCTCGGTGTTTCTGCGTTATCGGGTGGCTTGCATGACGGTGAAGATAAAGCCGGCGATTACTACGCTTGGGCTGTGCACTTAAACAGTACTATTGGTCCATGGAATTTCCAGCTCCAGCACGGTGAATATAACTACGATATCGACAACGTCGACCGTATGGCCGTGGGTGCTTATGCGTTTTACGATAGTATTGCCGCAGAAGCGACCATGACTAATGCTAATATAGCTTACAGCCTGCCTGTAGAGTGGGGCCCGGTCACTAACCTGCAGTTTTATAATGACTACGGCATCATTTATGACAAGTCAGATAACAGCGAAGATACATGGATGAATGTAACCGGTGTATCTGTTGCCGCAGGTGGCTTATTCACTTACTTTGATTTTGTACAAGCGAAAAACCAACCATTTGTTGGTGGTTCAATTGCTGGCGACAGCGACGAGACTGAAACCCGCTTCAATATCAATATAGGTTATTACTTCTAAGATACGCTTAATTAAGTGAAAGCAAGGAGCTGGCCTCCTTGCTTTTTTATTTACTCGAAACCACACAACAACCTCACGATACCCTTAACGTTCATTCATTACTAGCAAACTTCTTACTTCACTCCCAAGTAGTCCACTATGCTTAAGGCTAAGGTCCGATCTGTACCTTTAGTAAAAACATTTTCTGGCTATACAAATGAAAATCATTATTATATAGCACCATTCTAAGCCCGATTTATTGTTAAAAGCTGTATAGCAGCTTTGCTTGATTATCACTTAGAAATTATGGGTATAACCCTATGACAACATCAACTACCCCGTGCATTTACTCTAAAGACGTTGCTGAGGAACATATTCATGCCAATACTCGAGCTACTTTCTCGAGCTGAAAAGCTAAAACAAGCGATAAGCATCATAACCGATGATATTGATCATCATTTATTAGCGCTAGCGCCTAGTGCTGATTTAGATAACTATAAAAAGTTTTTAACCTTACAGTATGCTTACCAGTTAGAATTAAAAGGCCTCTACGAGCATGCTGGTTTACATCAATATATAGATAACTTACATGATCGTACGCGATTATCTTTAATCAAGCAGGACTTAGACGATTTAAAACACCCATTACCAAATCATCAACAGTACCCCTGCCGCTTTCAAAATGCCGACTTTGCCTATGTACTTGGTTGGCTGTATGTAATTGAAGGAGCGCAATTTTCTGCAGCTACATTAGGCAAACAGGTAGAAGCTGAGCTAAAGTTAAATAATCAACGTGGTGCACGCTACCTTGCTAAAGCAAGTGAATACTCTAAAGACTGTCAACTAAATCATCTTATTGATAACCTTGAGCTCTGTGAACAGCAACAAGCCACCTTGATAGAGGGTGCCGAGCAAGCACTGCAACGATTTAAGTTTTATCAGGCCCAACTTTATTGATGAATGTGAGAGCGGCGTTTACCGCCTATAAAAATGGCTGCTATCAGTTACTCGGATTATTGATGGTGGGTTTAGGTATCATAGGTATTGCATTACCTGTGATGCCGACGACTATCTTTTTTATACTAGCATTGGCGTGCTTTACCCGCTCATCACCCAAGCTTTCTGCCTGGCTGCTAAACCACCCCAGATACGGCCAACCGTTAAGGTTTTGGCAAGAGCATAAGGTTGTCCCTACCCGTGCTAAGTTATTAGCAGGTTTTGGTATGGCTATCGGATATGCTTTTTTACTACTAAGTGCCGCGCCAATTTGGGTGATGTATTTAGTAGCAGTGATTGAATTGAGCGTATTAGCCTATTTAATTAACCGCCCATCTGAGCCAAATAAACCAACCCTAATTCAAGTTAATATAACCACACAGATGCGCTTGATGTTGCTTGCTTGTTTTCTCAGTTCGCAACTAGCAGTTATGGCTTACCTCGCTATTCATTTCTAGCACAAAGAAATGTAAAGAACGTAAACCTGCTTGTTATCAGTAATACAAATCATTATCATATTTGTATCTTTAACGAATAAACCGCATTATGTTCTCATTTAACAAACGCAGCTTTTATAGCGTTAGCCGCGCCTTACACATATACCTTTCAACGGCCTTATTCTTTTTGCTTATTTTATTTTGTGTCAGTGGCATCATTCTTAACCACGTTAGTTGGCTCGAAAATGATAAACATAATGGTCAGAACCAACTACTTGTTTCTGCAGAGCTATTCGAAAAAGCACAAGCAAACCTCGACACATTACCAAGCCTTTACCCTGAAATAGAGCAATACATGCAACAGCAGTTTTCACTCAGCAATGTAAAGAGTATTGAGTGGGAAAAAGAAGATGCCTTGGTAATGCTCGACTACCCGCTTCCGGCTGGCTTTGCCTATGCCGAAATCGATTTTCAAACCGGTGAACTTAATATTGATTATCAAACTGGTGGCTTTATGAGTCTGATTGGTGACTTACACAAGGGCCGCCATACAGGCGAAGCATGGAGCTGGGTGATTGATATCTCAGCTGTTTTGATGATTCTGTTTGCTATTACCGGATTATTTATTCTCTTTCAAAACCGTAAAAAACGTGCCGCAGGCCTTTGGTTAACGCTGCTTGGTGTTGCCACGCCTTTGGTTATTTATCTAGTTTGGGTGCCTCAACTTAAAGGAGTATCTTAATGAAAAAAGCCCACTTACTCGTTGCTCTACTAATTGGCTGTTTATTCAGCCCACTGAGCTTTGCAAAAGATCCCAACCTAACCGTTGAATTTACCTTACCTGAGCTAGATGTTTCTCCATATCATCGCCCTTACGTGGCGTTATGGCTAGAAACACCTGAACGTAAACACGTTACCACTATTGCACTTTGGGTCGAAAAAGCTGAATGGTTTAAAGACTTACGTCAGTGGTGGCGAAAAGCAGGTCGTAGCAACGACAGCTTTGATGGTGTAACAGGTGCAACAAAACGCCCAGGCACTTACACCATTGAGTGGCAAGGTAAAGATTTAAAGGGCAACCCAGTTAAACCTGGTAGCTACCTACTAAATGTTGAAGTTGTACGTGAAGAAGGTGGCCGAGATTACACCCGCGTTGAAATCGACTTAACGAAAGACGGCAAAGTCACAATTAAAGGCGAAAAAGAGTTCGCGACTAGCTTTGTTACCATTACCAGTAATTAAGGACAAACAATGAAATTAAAATTATTAAAAACGGCGCTGATCGGCGCCGTGACCTTCACAGCAATTGCATCTGGCTATGCACAAGCACATGCCCGTTGGTTAATGCCATCTCACACTTCTTTATCTGGTGAGAAAACTCACTATGTGATGATCGATGCCAGTATTTCTAATGAGTTATTTAGCCCAGATAAAGCATACCGTCCAAAACAAAAAGGCGCAGAGTATGACGACAACTTATTAATTGCCCTTGCTCCAAATGGCAAGCCGGTTGAAGAAACGATTCGTGCATACTATTTAAAACGCAAAAACTCAGCGGCAGTGAGCTTAACGCAAGACGGTACTTACCATATTGCTATGCAGCAAAAGCCAATGCTAATGACTTTCTATAAAGATAAAGACGGCAATCGCGGCCGTGTTTTCGCAGGTAAAAAAGAAGCAGACCTACCAGCAGGCGCAACCGACGTGCGCACTGTAAAATCAATCGCAACTGTTGATACTTTTGTTAGCCGTAATGGTACTTCTAAGCCAACATTGCTTGGTCAGGGCTTAGAAATTTCAGGCCCTACTCACCCGAACGATCTATTTGCTGGTGAAGAAGCTAAGTTCCAATTACTAATGGATGGCAAACCAGCTGCTGACGTTGAGCTTGCTATTGTTCGTGGTAGTGCTCGCTACCGTAATGAGCGTGACGAAGTTAAAGTAACAACCGATAAAAAAGGTTTCTTTACTGTGACATTCGCTCACGCCGATATGTATTTGATTGAAGCATCTGTTGATCAAAAACCAGCAGAAGCAGATATCGATAACGTTCGTTACTCATTATTCACAACGCTTGAAGTAGCGCCTGAATAATATGCTGATTAGGCCTTAGCAAAGGCCTAATTCGACTTTCGAGGAAGGCTGTAGTCAACCGTGTGATCGCAGCTACCGTCTTTCTCGCAATCATTTACCCCATCACCATCGACATCCCAGCTTGGGTGCATGCCTTTTAATGTATTTTTTAATACCGTGATATCGGCTGTAAATTCACTTTGCTCATCACGGCGCGCAGCATTGCGCATTAGAAACACTCGAATCACATAATCGCCATTATTAGGAATTTTAACCTCGGCATGATCACCTTTTGCCGGGCCAACAAACAAAGCAGTTGGGTTGCCTTTTGGTAAAATATTAAAGTAGTTGCTTAAATTTGATGGAGAAAAATCAACCTTTAAAGTAGTGCCTTTATTAAGGTTAATTTGATATTCCAGCATCTCATAACCTTTAATTGTGTCTTTAACTTGCCAGCTTTGCTGCACCGCAATATCTGAAGCTAGCAACTCATAATGACGACTATTTGGTAAATTTTGTTCGGCAAACACTAAGCTACTTGTAGCCACCGAAAAACAAAACCCTATTAATAACAACAACTTCATATTCAACCTCCTTTTAAATTCTTTTTTAAAGAATGATAAACGCTAATTTTACAATTTTTAATTCTTTTAAAGTGAACTTATAGTTACTCCATCGCAGACACACTGCTTAACTAAACAGGATACCTACTATGAAACTTTTTACTTTAATCTCAGCTCAACCACACTTACAAAATATTAGCACTTTATTGGCTCGTATTGGTTTATCGGCCATCTTTTTACTAACCGGCTTTAGCAAAATAGAATTCTTTGATGCAACAGCACAGTACATGGCATCAGTAGGTTTACCAGAGTTCTTACTGCCGTTTGTAATTGCCTTTGAAATTGTTGGCGGATTATTTATTTTACTGGGCTTTTTAACACAACTAACCGCTGTCGCTTTTGCTGGTTTCAGCCTAGTTAGTGCTTTGTTATTCCACTTTCAGCTTGATGATCAAATGCAATTTTTAATGTTCTACAAAAACATTGCAATGGCAGGCGGCTTTTTAGCATTAGCCAGTGTTGGTGCAGGCAAAATCAGCCTAGATCAACTAGTGTTAAAACGTAGTCAGGCATAATATTTATCCCAGCCAATAACCTAGGTTATTGGCTGAATTTGTTTTTAAGAGGGCGCGAATATGGCAACGTTATTAACAGCAACCAGCCATGATATTGGTGGGCTCGATGTAAAACGCATCTTGCCTCATTTTGACAAAAAAATGGTTGGCCCATTTATCTTTTTTGACCACATGGGGCCAAATCACTTTCCTCGCGGTGAAGGCATAAATGTGAGGCCTCACCCTCATATTGGCCTATCAACGCTCACTTATTTATTTACTGGCAGTATTTACCATCGCGATTCGCTAGGTAATAGCCTGCAAATAGAACCCGGCGATGTTAACTGGATGACCGCAGGTCGCGGTATAGTGCACTCAGAAAGAGAAAGCCTTGAAGTGCGGGCGAGCGAGCACGACATTAATGGTCTGCAATGCTGGGTTGCTTTACCTGAGAGCATGACCGAAATAGCACCACGCTTTGAGCATATCAAAAAACAGCAGCTGCCTGAGAGAGTCGAAAAAGGCGTGCTGATGCGACTCATTGTCGGTGATGCCTATGGCTTAAGCTCACCGGTGAAAAACTACTCACCGATGTTTTATGTCGATACAGTAGCAGAGCAAGGTAGCCATATTACTAAACCGCACCCTCATCATGAAACCGCCGTGTATGTTATTTATGGTGAAATTAGTGTGGGTGATACTCGCTATACCCAAGGCGACTTTGTGCTACTTGATGACAGCGAACACGAAATAACGACACTGGTGCACAGCCGCTTTATTTTACTTGGTGGCAGTAAATTTAATAAAGTCCCGTATTTACATTGGAATTTTGTCGCTTACAGCAAAGAGCGCATCGAGCAAGCAAAACAAGATTGGCAAGCACAGCGCTTTGCTAAAATCCCCGGTGATGAGCTTGAGTATATTGAGTTGCCCTCACCTAAAAAGTAAACTTTTTCAGCATTTACAGGTACTATTAGGTAGTTAAGTAAGCAAAGGAACATCATGCTAAGAATTACGCTAGAACAGTGGCGCATGTTTCGTGCTGTTGTTGAATTTGGAGGCTTTAACCAAGCCTCACAAGGTATTCATAAAAGCCAGTCGAGTATTCATAATGCAGTTGGCAAAATTGAATCTGCACTCGATGTAAAGTTATTCAGCATTCAAGGCCGTAAAACCGTGCTCACTGAAGCCGGCGAAATGATGCTGCGCCGTGCTAATTACTTACTTGATGAGGCAGCTAAAGTTGAGGCCATTGGGCAAACCTTGGGTGAAGGTATCGAAAGTAAGTTACGCATTGCTGTTGATGCTATTTTCCCACAGCAGCTGCTTTATAAAGTACTTAACGACACGTCATCGCAATACCCGCAACTGCGTATTGAGCTGCATGAATCTGTGCTAATGGGGGGCAATGAGCTGCTCGAAAACGATCAGGTTGATATTGCCATTACCGGCTTTCCAATTGCAGCAAACTTTCACGAAGAGTTATGTGATATCGAGTTTATTGCTGTAGCACACCCAGATCACCCCTTGCATGAGATAGAGCGTGAAATCACCCTCGAAGATTTAAAATCACACCGCCAAATTGTAGTTCGCGATTCAGCGAATAAGCACAAACAAGATGGTGGCTGGTTAGGTGCCGATCAACGCTGGACTGTTACTCATTTACGCACTTCAATTGATATGATCAGTAATGGACTGGGCTTTGCGTGGTTACCAAAAGTCGCGATAGAAAAACAACTTGCGGCAGGGCAAATGAAAGCACTTAATTTAACCCATAACAGCAGTCGCAGCGCTAAGTTACATTTACTCTTTAAAGACGGTGACAAACTGGGTCCTGCAGCACGCTCGTTTATTGGCGAGTTGCGTTATCAAGTAATGGAAAATCTATAGCTTCAAGGGCGTTTCAGCAATACCTTTAACGCCCGGCTCGAGAATAAACACGCCACCACTGTGAGGGTAATCAGCGAGCACTGAGTCTTCTAGCCCTACTGCCGCAGTTGTCACCGCCAGGTGCGTGAGCTCTTCACCGACAAATGCGACACTCGTAACACGCGGTGCGGGTAAGCGAATAAACTGTACTTGCTCACCGTTTGGGGCAAAACGATACACGCCATAACCATTCCATGCAGCAACCCAAAGATGATCTTCGCTATCAACTGTCATGCCATCAGGAAAACCCATATTGTCAGTAAAGCGAATAAACTCTTGTTTATCTGTAAGCTCGCCATGCTCATTCAGAGTGAAGCGGTAGATTGTTTGTTTATCTGAGTCTGTAGAATATAGAAACTGACCATTTTTACTTACCGCAGGCCCATTGCTAATGGTGTAGTCATGATCAACCGCTGTCGGAGCCTGACCATGACCAAAACGGTATAACTTGCCACTATTGGTTTGCTCTTGAGAGTCCATTGAGCCAAAAAAACCAAAGCCTTGGCGAGACGTTTTACCATCGTTTAAGCGGTTTTGTGAGGGTTCGTGATCGATTGAGTAAAGAAGTTCGCGGCTAAAGTCTTCACTATTTAGCTTATAAACGCCTTTGGCAAAGCCTGCGATTAATTCAGCTTGCTCGGTTTCCATCACCCAACAAATCGGTTCTGGCATAGTAAACTGGCTAACGCGCATCGATTGACACTGCAAACGAAACAAACGCTGCCCTAAAATATCGACCCAAAATAAACAGTTATGTGCCTTAGCAAAATAGGCACCTTCGCCCAATTGGCATTGGCTAGAAATGATTACTTTAATGGTGTCATCGAGCATAGGCTTCATTACACAAACTGCTGAACTATTCTCATTCTATCTGTGTATGAAAATAAGTGCTAGACCAGATAAGCCAGCAACCAGCAAGATTATGCCGCGAATGGCCTTTTCATTGAGGTTATTGTTGATCACAAACGACAAGCCCCAGCCAATTAAAATAGCGGGTAAGCAGAAAAAGAACAGCTTCACATCAGCCATATCGGCAGAGCCTGTCAGCATCAATACAATAATGCCAAACAAGTTTATAAATACAAAAAAGGCACTCAGGTTTGCTTTAATTTTGTCTTTATCTTCAGCTTGATAGAGTAGCCCCATCGGCGCGCCACCGGCTGACGTTGTGGTACCTAAAAAGCCCGACGACATTGACGCAAGTAAGCTTGTAATGGTGGAAATTTTCGGTTTCATACCTATGATAGACAATGCCACCACTACCAAAATACTCACTCCTAGCAAGAGTTGATACTGCTTCGCATTGACATACCACATCACCACAGCAGCAAGGATAACTCCCACTGCACCACCAATAATGGAAATGCCTGTTTGTTTCATGTCTATCGCGCCGCGGTGTTTAATCATTAACACCGACGTTAAAAACAGCGCATTCAGAATCATTGGCCCAGGCACCAGCTCTGGCATCAACCAGTAAAGTACAGGCACACATAGCATGCCTAAACCAAAGCCAATAACACTTTGCAGGCAAGCGCCAATAATCAGAATTAAATAAACAAGTACAAAGTCGGTCAAACTTTCTTACCACCTTCCTAAGTATGAGCTCTTTTGATTCTATAACCCATATTTTATTATTATAGTATCATTTGAATTATGTAAAAATTTTTATTGCAAGCTAGTTGTTTTGCGATTGTTTCGCAAAATTATGTCCAACCTGCATCCACTATCAATGATTGTGCTGTCATCATTCGGCTGTCATCAGCGGCCAAAAACAATGCCGCATTTACCACATGGTCTGGTTGAATTGTTTCGTTAATACACTGACTTAAACGAACATCTTCAATCATTTCTGGGGTTAGCCAATGAGTAATTTGGCGCTCTGTCATCACCCACCCCGGAACCAGTGAATTCACACGAATATTGTCTTTACCATATGAAGCAGCCAATGAACGGGTTAAACCTTCAATTCCTGCTTTAGCAGTTGTATAGGCTGGCATACCTGTTTGCTTAATACGCCAGCTTACCGACCCCATATTGATAATGCTACCGCCGCCTAGACGCTGCATGTGTTCAACCACAGCTTGCGATGAAAAGAAACACGGGCGCAAGTTAACGGCAAACTTATCTTCCCAATATTTCACATCCATATTTTCAGCGGCATGACGGGTGTCATCGGCTGCGTTATTAATTAACACACCTATGTCACCCTGTTGCTGACGAGTTTGCTCAATGGCCGCTTTTAAGGCTTCAACATCACGAATATCGCAATGGATAAACTGCGGGTCAAACTCATATTTGCCAGCTAATTTTGCGCATAACGCATCGCTTTGCTCAGTTGCAATATCAACAAAGGTGACTTTCGCGCCCTGCTCGCAGAACCGCGTTACCATTACTTCACCAATTCCCGATGCACCACCAGTAATAAACACACTCTTACCAGCAAGGCTTGGGTAAACTGTTTTTAGCTCGTTCGAATTTGGCATGATAACCTTTTGTTTTAAAGTAATTACAACGTCAAAAAGTGATACTTATTGAGCCGCTTCTTTTTCGGCGATTTCTTTTTCAATAAACGCCATTGCTTCATCAATCATGTACGTCATCATGTTTTTAGCACGCTCAGGGTCGCCGCTCGCAATCGCGTTATACACTTTAAAGTGCTCTTCAGCGATTGCCTTTTTATTGCCCTTAGCAGGTGTAGTATGCTGAATACTTACATGCAGAGCCGTGCTAATAAAATCACGTAATTGATAGAAAAAACGGTTACCACTGGCATGCAAAATAGCTGTATGGAAAGCAAGGTCTGGCTCATGCATTACGCCTTCTGGCTCTTCTGCTGCCGCTTGCATTTTATCTAGTGCCATTTTAATTTCTGCAATGGCTGCTTGGTCGCCTTTTCTTGCTGCAAGTGCTGCTGCTTGTGGCTCAATCGCCAAGCGCACTTGTAGAAATTCTTTAAGTACGTAAAGTGATGGGCTGCTTTCCAACAACCATTTTAATACGCTTGTGTCGTATAAGTTCCAGTTCTCCGCCGACTCAACACGAATACCTTGTCGTGGACGAGAAGAAATCAGTCCTTTTGCAGCAAGCATTTTCACTGCTTCACGAACAGCTGTGCGGCTAATACCATACACTTCACAAAGTTGTGCTTCGGTTGGTAGCCCCGTTTCAGTGTTATAATCACCAACAATAATTGCTTTACCAAGCTCATTGGTAACTTGTTGTGATAGGTTTAAATTTTCTAAACGCGCCATGTGTGTTCCTCAAAAGATCTGAGTAATATGATACATCTATAAAGCTATTCCGTCATCCTGGAAATAATTGATTAAAATCAATAACAAGCAAAAAACAACCTAATACAAGTGTCTATATTTCGAACAGCATAGTCACCATTTCACCTACAGACTGTCACCTTATTTTAACAAATCTCTTTCACTCAGCTTATTTATAATATAATATTTTTATTCAACAACTAAAAAAGCAAAATTCTCTTTCAAAATTAGGTGGAACACACGATGGTCGAACTAAGTACCTTAGACTGGGCAGTGCTAGCAGGATTCTTCGTCCTGTTACTAGGCGTTGTCGTGATGTCTATGCGACAAAAAGAAGAAGACACCGCTGATTACTTTTTAGCGGGTCGTAATGCAAGTTGGTTAGTGATTGGTGCCTCTATTTTCGCATCGAACATTGGCTCGGAACATTTAGTGGGCCTTTCAGGTTCAGGTGCACAATCGGGTATGGCACTGGCTCACTGGGAGATGCAATCGTGGATCATTCTACTGCTCGGTTGGATTTTCGTACCTTTCTATTGGAGTAGTAAAGTCTACACCATGCCTGAATTCTTAGAGCGCCGCTTTAACTCTAAATCACGTACCTTCTTATCTGTTATCTCATTGATTAGTTATGTACTAACCAAGGTTGCGGTAACGGTTTATGCCGGCGGTATCGCATTTAAAACAATATTAGGTATTGAGAGCATTTGGGGCATCGACTTCTTCTGGATTTCAGCTATTGGCCTAGTGGTTATCACCGGTATTTATACGGTACTTGGCGGTATGAAAGCCATTATGTGGACCTCGGTGTTGCAGACCCCTGTACTCATTATTGGCTCCTTAGTCATATTAGTTGTTGGTCTAGATAAAGTAGGTGGCTGGGCAGAAGTTGAGCGTATCAACGATGCTAATATGCACCTTATTCGCAGTGCTTCAGATGCTGAGTTCCCATGGCCTGGCATTGTATTTGGTTCATTCATTATTGGTTTTTGGTATTGGTGTACCGACCAATACATCGTACAACGTGTTTTATCTGCAAAAGGCATTAAAGAAGCGCGTCGCGGCACCATGTTTGCTGGTTACCTAAAATTACTTCCTGTATTTATCTTCTTAGTACCAGGCATGATTGCATACGCATTGAATGTTAAAGGTATTATTAGCTATGAAAGTGCTGACCAAGCTTTCCCAACTTTAGTTGCTGAGCTATTACCAGCCGGCGTAAAGGGGATTGTAATCGGTGGTTTAGTAGCGGCTCTTATGAGCTCTTTAGCATCATTATTTAATTCATCTGCAACCTTATTTACCATTGATTTCTATAAGAAATTTAAACCAGAATCATCTGAGAAGCACCTTCTGAAAGTAGGCCGTATTGCCACTATCGTGATTGTTGTATTAGGTCTTCTGTGGATACCCGTCATGAGCTTAATTGCCGATGTGCTTTATGAATATCTGCAAAGTGTGCAGTCTCTTATTGCACCAGGTATTGCTGCGGTATTTTTACTAGGTTTATGTAGTAAACGCATCACTCCAACAGCGGGTTTTGTGGGCTTAGTATCAGGTTTTGTGCTTGGTATGATCCGCTTAGTCTTGCTGCCATTTAAAGATGATTTAACAGGTTCATCATTTGCGTGGATCACCACAATGAACTGGTTATATTATTGTATTCTGCTATTTGTCGTGGTCGTTGCGATTATGATTGTGGTAAGTATTTTCACCAAACAAGCAGACGAAGAACAATTGAAGGGTCTTACTTTCTCAAGCCTAGATAAAGCAACTATGAAAGAAGTAGCTGCCGGCTTAGATAAGTGGGATTACATTCATACCGCGGGTATTATTGGTATTACTGCCTTTATTTACTACCGCTTCTGGTAATCGTTCGTTCCCAAAGTTGTAGGGCGCCAATTGGCGCCCTTTTTTAATCAGCGAGTTCTGGTGAAAACACTGGAAAACCGTTTTTATCCCACGTAATAATGCGTGCTCGCGCATGGCGATTTGGGTCTGTAAGCGGTGAGCCTTTCAGCTCTTTATAGTCACGGCTGTGATAAATCATTAAATCGGTTACACCATCTTCAGCTTTTACAAAACTGTTATGCCCAGGGCCAAAACGACCTAGCTCAGCATTGGTGGTGAACAACGGCTCAGCCTTTTTATGCCAGCTAGCAGGGTCAAGTAAGTCAGCATTCACATCTGCCCATAGCAAGCCCATCGCATATCGATGATCGGTGGCACTGGCTGAATAAGTGACAAATATTTTATCGCCATGAGTGATAACAGCAGCACCTTCGTTCACCTTATAGCCTTGCACTTCCCAATCAAGGGTTGGCTCAGTAATCGCGATAATGGGTTCTTTAATTGATGTTGGTGAGTCCATTTCAGCTAACCATAAAGCTGAGTTGTAAGTTGCAGGCTGGTTCTGCTGCGCCCAAATCATGTAGCGCTTACCCTTGTGCGTAAAACTTGTGGCATCAAGCGAAAAACTATCAAGGTGGCTAGTTACTTGCCCCATTTCTTGCCACTCACCTTGCATCGGATTAGCACTGTCGTTTTTAAGTGCATACATGCGAATACTGAACGGTTTTTCGATATCACCTGCGGCGAAGTAGATATACCAACTGCCATCAATCTTATGTAGCTCAGGGGCCCAAATATTGACACTCATTGGGCCTTTATCGCGCTTTTGCCAAATAACCTTCGGCTCAGCTAATTTTAAATCGTTTAAACGACAAGCTTGGCGTAGCTCAATTTCATCAAATTTCGGCGAACTACCTATAAACGTGTAACAGCCACTTTTATCATCACGAACTAACCAAGGATCAGCACGTTTGAGTACAATGGGGTTATCAATTGGCGCTAAAGTCTTGCTACTATTAGCATCAGCAAGGGCTGACAATGGCGAGGCACTTAACGCACTAAGAAGCGTTAGCCGAGATAATTTTTTGAGCATAATGTGTCCTGTATTTCGTCTCGATTTTATTGTTAATATTGTATTACATATTATATAGTAGCTGAATGAACACAAGAGTTAAAACAACAAAAGGTATTCAAGCATGAGACCCGTAAGTAAGGTGACACACGCAATGAAGTGGCTTTCAACAGGGCTACTTTTTTCTGCCGCAGCCGTTTCTGCAAAGCAAGTTGAAGTACACGATCCGGTGATGACCAAAGAAGGCGACACGTACTATGTATTTAGCACAGGCCCTGGTATTACCTATTATGAATCGAAAGATTTAACCAACTGGAAACTCACAGGCCGCGTTTTTAAAGACGAGCCAAGTTGGGCAAAGCGTATTTCACCAAGCTTTGATGGCCACTTATGGGCACCCGATGTGTATGAGAAAAATGGTAAGTTTTACCTTTATTACTCAGTCTCTGCATTTGGCAAAAACACTTCGGCAATTGGTGTAACGGTTAACGAAACCCTTGACCCATCATCACCTGATTACAAGTGGATTGACTACGGCATAGTGGTTGAATCAGTACCTGAGCGTGACGATTGGAACGCTATCGACCCTGCAATAATCGAAGATAAGAATGGTACACCGTGGATGAGCTTTGGTTCGTTCTGGGGCGGCCTTAAACTAGTAAAACTTGATGATGACATGGTGCGCTTAGCAAAACCTGAAAAATGGCATCACATTGCGAGTCGTCCAAACACGGAACATGGCCCGATTGAAGCACCTTATATCTTTAAAAAGAACGGCTATTACTACCTATTTGTTTCGTTTGATAAATGCTGCCGTGGCGTAGAGAGTACTTACAACGTACGCGTAGGTCGAAGCAAAAACATCGAAGGCCCATATTTAGATCAACAAGGTCGCTCTATGGTTGATGGCGGTGGCAGTTTAGTTATTGAAGGTAATAAAGACTGGGCTGCTCTTGGTCATAATGCTGCGTACACCTTTGATGGTAAAGACTATTTAGTATTACACGCCTACGAAACAGCCGATAACGGCGTGCAAAAGCTACGTATTTTACCTATGAGCTGGAAAAACGATTGGCCGGTTGTTAACCCAGCCGACCTAAATAAGCTTAAAACCAAGCTTAAAAAGTAATTATTCAACACACAAAAAACCTGCAAAATTGCAGGTTTTTTATTTGCTTTAATGACCTCGTTTGAGGTTGAAAGTAGGTGTTATCAACTAAAATCAATCAAAGTAATATCAACGAGCATGGGGCTTTGGCAGTCTTGCTGATGCTTTTCTTCAATAAATGCGCTGTACACATCACGCGCCAAATGCGCAGGTATTAGCACCTCAAAGCGGCTGCCTTTATTCATTAGTTGCAATGCTTCTTGCAAGCCCACTATCGCCTCTGCAATTTCGTACTCTACAGCAGCACCTTGCTTTCGAGTATCAAACAACACCCGACCATTTGTAAGGGTAACGCGTTGATGCACAGTCACAGTGGCATCCCAACTAGGTTTATCCCCCTGACCTTGCTCAATCACTCTATAACCAAGCCCTGTCGGCGTTTGGTAAAAACTGTGTTGCTCAGCGCTGTTATCTAAAAGCGACGGTAAAACATGCTCTTTAGCCGTCGCAAATACATCGTTGCTTAACATAGCCAACTCTTTATTGTGCGTTGATTAAACGAATACCATAGATACCACCGGCAACAGAGTCTTTGTCGGCAGCAAAACGTAAGGTAAGCGTTTTCGACTTTTTCATTGCCTCTGTTAATGGGTAATCAATGGTGTAGAACTCATCAGTCGGCTTGCCTACAGGCAAACTAACCGCAGCTAATTGCTCACCATTTAAATTAATTGAGAAATGACGATCTACATCGCCAATAAAATAGCGAACACGCAAAGCAACCGCTTTTTGTTCTGGGTTGCTAAGCTGATACTCAAACCAACCTGTCGCATCGCGCCAATGATGACCATTATTAACACCCGCACGAGTTCCTTCACCTTTAAAGTCGTGTTCGACTTCAGGTTGTTGCTCACCCGGCGTAATTTGATCAACGGTTAATAAACGAAGCTGCTCTTTCGCTTGCTCAGCCGCTTTTGCATCGGCAACAAATTGTGTGAACTCAGCTTCACTTTGCTGCGGCCAATACACTTGATAGCGACTATCGTGTAAGCGGAAGAACGGAATTAGCTCTGTGCTCTTAGTGTTATCGATACCTTGCTTGGCAATCGCCACATTTTTATCGGCGATAAATGCGAGCTCTTGGCCCGGTTTACGAGTAAGATCGGCAATAAATTTTTCTGGCTCACTCAGCATGATTGGTAGAGCCTCTGGCGGACAAGTCGGCCCCGCGGCGATATGGCCCATGCGGCTATTATCGGCAACAAAGTTAAGCTGCTCATTTGCAAATGCTTGTACTTTGGTAGCCATTACAACAGGCCCATACATCACAGAGTAATAATGCTGGCCATCAGGTAGCTGCTCAGTATAAAGCTTAGGACTAAGCTCAAAGGCAAGCTTATCACCGCTTTGCCATGCATGGCTGATACTGTAATAACCGTCTTTTTCGGTTGCGCTTACAGCTTTTCCATTTAAAGTAAAGCTCAGCTCACCTTGCTGCCAAGACGGTTTACGAATATGAATTACCGACTCAGCACTTTGCCCCTCAGACAAACGATTCACGGTCAGTGAAACCTTGTTATCATCTGGAAATTGGCTGTCTTGCGTGATCTGCAAACCCTGCTGTTGCCAATTTAACGTGCTTGGAATAAACAAGTTCACCCATAGCTCTTTACCGGTATTGCTATAAATCAGCTCACCATATTTGCTGTGATTCTCAATACCTGAGCCTACGCAGCACCACATTGAATCTTGCACTGACGAATACATGCGGTAATGCCCAGGGCGCATTGAGGTAAAGTAAACAAGACCGCCATGCTCTGGGTGTTGTGACGATAAAATATGGTTATATGTGGCGCGCTCATAATAGTCTAAATAGCGCGTATCGCCGGTTTTTAAGAACAATAACTTACTCAGTTTCATCATGTTGTAAGTGTTGCAGGTTTCTGGACCTTCAACATCTTCAACCATTGGTGTGAAGTCACTTTTATCATGAAAGTGCTCACGTACCGAGTTACCGCCAATTGATACTGAGCGCTCTTGGCTGACTGTTTTCCAGAAAAAGTCAGCACCTTGCTGCCATGCTTTATCATCGCTGGCATTTGCGACCTTCAACATACCAATAATTTTTGGAATTTGCGTATTGGCATGCAGGCCAGTTAACTTATCTTCTTTGTGTAATAAGGGTTCAATAATGATGTTATGAGAGAACTGACGCGCTAGCTTTAAGTAGCGCTCATCATCACTGATAAAGTACATATCAGCAAACACATCATTTAAGCCACCATGCTCTGAATAAAGCATTTGTTGAATTTGTTCATCAGTTAGCTTAGCTGTGGTCGCTAAGAACCATTCGCCTAACTTAAATAGCATTTGTTTGGCTTTATCACTGCCTGCTACGTCGTATGCATCACGCAAACCATGGAAAATTTTATCTATGTTATAAAGCGGCACCCAGCGGTCATTCAAGCTGAATAAATCAGCTTTGATTTCACCCTTTTCAATCTGCTGCCACATTTCATCGCCATTTGGGATACCGCCTAAGTAACCACCAGTGGCTTGTTGAGCGCGATCCAGCTCGCTTAGCATATAATCTAAACGCTGCTTTAATTCTTCGTCACCTGTGGCTGCCCACGCAAGGCTTAAAGCTGAAAGATAATGACCGCCAATATGGCCATCAAGGCCAGTGCTTTCCCAGTTGCCATAGTTAGGCGCTTTTGGCTCAAGGCCGGCTTCACGCAGGTAAGGAGCAAGTAACTGATCAGGATGAAGTGCTAATAAATAACGCACATTCGTTTGCTGTGCATGCAAAAACGGGCTGGCGCTTAAACTTACTTGGTTTAGGGCAAATAAATGTTGTTCGCTGGTATGTTCAGCATGCTCCACAGCAGCAGTTTGTTTACTGTCTGTTGGCTGCTCACTGCAACCGGTCACAGTTAAAATTGCAGCGCAAACGCTTGCTAAATAGCTAAACTTGAATGTGTTCATACTGTTGTCTCCCAGCGAGTTGTTATTTTAAAGAGCAAAGCGCACACACTTATTTAGTGTGTGCGTTTAAAGAGTGGTTATTTTGGTAGGCGCTTATGAATAACCATATCCGTATAGTACTCATCGGTAATTTTATATTTTTTCAAGATCAGACCTAGCAAGGCGTGGAATACACCAGGAATGATGGTTAGCATCAGTGCTAAGCCCATTAGGGTAAATTCGGTTTGCTCAACGTTAGGCTTGTACTCAAAAAATGCCAGTAATAAACCACCTGCTAAGCCCGCTAAACCGCCCCCGGCTTTTTGGCAGAATGAAATGCCACCAAACGATAGACCCGATGCACGAACGCCGTCTTTAATTTCACCGTAATCAACGGCTTCAGCAATGGCAGACCAGAACACTGGCGCATGTAAATCAACCACAAATGACAAGATGATATAAAGCACAAACGCCGTCATTACATCGCCCGGTTGCACTACAAAATACATTAGCAATGAGATGAATAGCACGGCGATTTGTGATTGACGGAATAGCTTCATTTTACAGTAACGCTGGGTGATCCACGTACTTGCCACCATTGAGACAATAGATGCTGCAATACCCGCACTGGTAAAGGCACCTGCTAAATCTGGTACACCTAAGTAATAGGTTGCGTAATACATAGCAACACTGCCACGAATCGCATAACCAAGCGTACCAAGCACACATGCTGCACACAGTAGTAACCATTGGTCGTTTTTAATAAGTACTTTTAATTGCGTAAGTACACCTTCGGTTTGTGGCTCATGGGTAATACGTTCGCGAGTAGTAAAGAAGCAAAACAAAAATAGTGCTACGGCACATGCCGATACCAATGCCATTGCCAGTTTATAACCATACGACAAGCTGCCATCTCCCCAATATGAGGCAAGTAGCGGCACTGAAAATACGATCACTACATTAGCAATCTTAGCGAAGAACATACGGTAGCCATTGGCCGACAAACGCTCTTTTGGATCGGCAGTTAATACACCAATGTAAGAGATATAAGGAATAGCAACACCGGTAAACATCAAGGTCGCAAACAAGTAAGTGGCATAAGCCCACGCTAACTTCATGTTGTAGTCGAAATCAGGCGTGGTAAATAACAGTACGACCGATAAACCATAAGGCACAGATAAAAATAAGAACCAGTGACGGAACTGACCCCAACGGGTTTTCACTTTGTCGGTGATCACCCCCATTAATGGATCGGTAAAGGCATCAACAAAACGCGCCACTAAGAACAACACACCCATATCAACCGGATCAAGTCCGTAGATATCGGTGTAAAAGAAAGACATAAAATAGAATAACGCTGCAACCATGACATTTACTGCCATGTCGCCGGCGCCAAAGCCGACCTTTTCTACAACGGATAACTTTTGAGATTCCATACAACAACACCCTAATTGGTCAATAATGAGCCGCCGCTCACTATTTCAAGCAATGCTAAAAAGCTTTCAACATTGCGTATCAAATAAATTTATAGCCCTAGATATTACACAGCTTGGCCATTGCGTTCGTTATTTTTGTAAATTTAATGCTAATCTAATTAATAGTATTATCATACTTATTAAATCGCAACTCTTTTCGACCGATGGTTTGGTTTATAAAAACCAATAAAAAACCCCAGCAAAGCCGGGGTTTTTAGGTCTATAAAAGAAATTTAGAAAGAATAACGTGCGCCTAGTGCGAATGTACGTGAGTAGATACCGTTACCAAAGTTAAATAGGTTGTCGTTACCTTCACCGTAGTAGCTCTGATATACGTCATCTAGGATGTTCGTTGCATCAAAGGTTACAACAAAGTCATCATTCACATTGTAGCTAAATTGGAAGTCTAAGCTTTGCTCAGGACGATTCCAAAACTGAATCGGGTTAGCAAAGATTGCCGCTTCATTACCTGTGTAGAACTCAGAACGCCATACATAAGATAAGCGCATATCGAATGAGTCACGCTCGTAGATACCTACGATGCTGTAAGATTCATCAGAAACACCTGTCATTTGCGAATCTACATAACCAGAAATTTCACCTAGCTCATTGAATTCTGGTGTATCTTGTTCTGAATCAAGCATCGTGTAGCTTGCTTGCACACCAAAGCCGTTTAAGTACTCTGGTAAGTTTTCTGGGAAGTAAACTAAACCAACTTCTAAACCAGACAGTTCACCGTTTGAAGCATTCACTGGTGCACTCAATACGTATGGACGTGTTACGCCATCATCGCCTTCGCGCACAACTTGCTTACGACCTGCAACAACTAAGCCTTCGATTTCACGGTAAAAGTAAGCCGCGTAAAGTGAGCTTGTATCTGCGAAGTACCATTCAAGTGATACGTCGTAGTTCTTTGACTCTGTTGGTTTAAGCTCTGGGTTACCACCATTACCTGTACCGTATGTAGCACCTTCTGTTAATGGATCGTACCAGTATTGCAGCGCGTTCAAGTCAGCAAAGTTAGGCATACGTAATGTTTCTGTGTACGCAACACGACCCACTACATCATCAGTGATGTTCCAGTTAAGTACTAAGCTTGGTAGTAATGCGCTGCTATCTGCACTTGCTGAGCTTTCTTCAAATACATTTGAGTTCATGCCGCCAGACTCAGCAACAAAGTCCATGTCTTGCTCGTAGCTTACATAACGTAAACCAAACTCACCGCTAATATCTTCCGTTAAGAAGAAGTTAGTTGTTGCATACAGCGCGTATGAGTTTTCTTCGATATCAAATGTTTTGTATACGTCTTCAGCTTCAAGGCCGTATACGCTACGAACAGCATCACCGTTATCTAGCATGTAACCACCGTCAGCAGTTACAAAGCTGTCGAAGACGTCAGCACGGCCATCGAAATAATCATCAACTTGGAACACAATACCAGAACCATCACCAGATGCCCCAGCTGCAGCTAATTGCTCAATTAAGCTAGCTACAGATGTGTTTGCAATGCCAGTATCTTGACCACGAGTGTACTCTTGCGCAGTTCGTTTTTCGTAACGGCCACCGAATTTCACTTTATCAAAATAAGTACCACCAATTAGGTATTCAGCATCAAATGTGAAAGTTAATGCATCACCCGCGTTACCGCCGCCATTGTCATAAATAGTGCCAGCATTCCAGTTTTCGATAGCAGCCATATCAGCTTCGTTTACCGCTGTGTTTGGATCATCCCAAAACGCGATGCCTGGTACGCCGTCTTTATCATTAAAATCAACGTCAAGACCCGTCGCTACACGATCAAAACGCATTGCGAAGAAATCTGTTTCGTACTCACTGTCTTGGTAAACAACTTCAGTGTTGATAGTTAGGTAATCGCTTGCTAGCCACTCTGCACCTAGCGCATATAAGTAGCTATCTGTTTTACCATATGAAAAGTCACCACTTTGGAAACCGCCAGCGCCAATCGCTTGCTTTTCTTTAATTACATTAGTGCCATCAAACACAGTTGGTGTTTCAATAAAGCCGTTACCATTTTCAAACGTATTTGAGAACCACATCGCGTTTTGCGATTCGTTTTCGTAACCTGTGTAGAAACCTTCAGCTGTGATTTCTAGGGTTTCATCTGGTGCCCACTGTAAAGATACAGACGCAGCCGGGCGCTTACGAAGACCAGTATATGAAGTACCAAAAATAGCATCACGTGCAAGTAGGTATTCTGTTGGCTCGCCATTTACGTCTAAAGTAGAACCAGCCGCAGTAGGTAGACCTAACTCAGTACCTTGAGTCCAGAATTCATTTGGAACACGTGAATACGGTGAGTAGTTGTATTGTGGCTTATCAGTAAAGAATGGGAATGCAGCACCCGCTGTGATGGTGTCATCGCGGTAATGTGTTTCAGCGTATGAAAGATTAACTAATGCACCAAACTCACCTGCGCCGTCGATTTCCCAGCGGTTAGAGAGTAATGCACTGATATTTGGATCAATTTCATCTGGTTGATCTGAGTAAATCGCACGTGCTGCTAAAACAACTTTTTCACCTTCGAAGTTGAAAGGGCGGTGAGTTTTAATATCAATCGCACCTGCGATACCGCGTTCGATTTGGTCCGCCGAACGGGTTTTATAAACTGTTACGCCTGAAAGTAAACTTGCAGGAATGTCTTGCAGCGCCACATCACGACCCGCACCTGTAAAGATAGCGCGACCATTAACTGTGGTATTAACATCAGTAAGACCACGGATTGAAACCGCGCTTACTTCACCAGCACCACGGCCAGTTGTTTGTACACCCGTTACACGTTGTAATGCTTCAACTACGTTATTATCAGGGAATTTACCAATATCTTCAGCAACAATTGCATCCACGATTTGAACGCTTGCACGTTTTTCATCTAACGCTTTGTTTAAACTGCCGCGAATACCTGATACTTGAATAACTTCCATCTCATCGACGTTATTCTCAGGAGTGTTTGGTGCTTCCTCCTGTGCAAAAGCAAATTGACAGGTAAATGCCATAACTACAGCACTGGCTATGTGTGTTCTTTTAAACATAAGCGGTGTTCTCCAAATTATAGTTATATCGGTCCGCTGAACTTTCCCCATTCAGTTACCGAAGAGTGACCACTGCATTGTGCATCGTGTGTTGTCAAAACGGTGCGCGAGTGTGTCTATATTTTTATGTTAATACATTGCTGCCTGAACTTTAATCATATTGTATGATTATTTAACAGTCAACTCAAAAAGCCAAATTAAAATAACTGCCATTATGTTTACAAAAAACGTTGCAATTATAGCATGTTACAAACTCAAAGCATGCTGCGTTTTTGATTTGGGAATTTATTAAGACCCATTATTATCAGCCACTTAGCGATTGTTCGTTTGCTTATTTAATTTGTCTTTCACTCATCCAGAGCAACAAAAAAGGGCTAACAAGTTATTTACCCAGCGTATTTTGATGCTACTATGATTAAAATACAATAATACAATATAGAGTTATTTTTTGCTGCACTTTTACTGGTTTGTTTCGATGTAAACAATCAGTTACTCAGTATAATCAGGCGTACACTGTGTATTATCTGGTCACTTAGAGAGAGCTCTGGGTCGAAAAAGCTGCAGTTCAAACAACAATTATTAGTTACTAAGGACACTCATGAAGAAATTGAAAGCGTTAGCGCTACCATTACTTTTTTCGAGCAGCTTAGCTGTTGCACAAAACCCATTATTTACCGATGTATTTACTGCAGACCCTGCTGCACTTGTTCACAATGACACCGTATACCTTTATACAGGCCATGATGAAGCACCTAATAATGACGTGTTTTTTGAAATGCATGACTGGTTAGCCTTTTCATCAACAGATATGGTGAACTGGAAAAAACACGGCCCAATCATGAAAGCAACAGACTTTAAATGGGCTAAAGGTGAAGCATGGGCTTCACACATGATTGAGCGTGATGGCACTTTCTACTTCTTTACAACCGTTCGTCACAACGACACAAAACCAGGTTTTGCAATTGGTGTTGCAACTTCTAAGTCACCAACAGGTCCATTCAAAGATGCGATTGGTCACGCACTGGTTACCGATGACATGACCAAGCATACGCCAAATGATTGGGACGACATCGACCCTGCTATTTATACAGAAGAAAACGGCGATACTTACATGTTCTTTGGTAACTTAATGCCAAAATACGTAAAGCTAAGCGACGACTTGCTGTCTCTTGATGGTGAAATTAAAACGCTAGACTTACCTAACTTTACCGAAGCGTTATGGGTTCATAAGAAAAACGACAACTACTATGTATCGTACGCATGTGAGTTCCCTGAGAAGATCTGTTATGCCATGAGCAAAAGCATTCATGGCCCGTGGGAATATAAAGGTATCTTGAATGAGATCGCAGGTAACAGCGAAACCAACCACCAATCAATTATCGAATACAAAGGTAAAGACTACTTTATTTACCATACTGGTGCCGTACCACCAATTGATGGCAAACCAAGTGGCGGGCGTTTTCGCCGTTCAGTGGCGATTGAGCCGCTTTATTACAACGAAGATGGCACACTTAAACGTATTATCATGACCACTGAAGGTCTAAGTAAACAAGACAAGTAATATTAAAAAGGGCTCTTTAAGAGCCCTTTTTAGTGCTCAAATGTAATACAAATAAACAAATTTACCGGAAAATCCTCACTTGCAGATCATCAAAAAACTTCCCTAATAGAGCAAAAACAGCGAAAAAAACGCCAAAACTGGCAACTTGAAAAAATTAAAATCACGCTGCACATATTGTAAACACTGATACTTCGTGTTTACATATCAATTACCTTTGCAAAAGTATTTGCACATTTTAAATCGTACTATAAAATTACAATACTACGTTCTTATTAGTTTGATATAGGCGCGCGGCATTTTTATTGACAACAATCGAATAAAAAAATGAATCCCAGTTTCAAGAGGACACATAAAATGAAATTAAATAAATTAGCCATGGTCATAGCCTGCTCTTTGGCTGTTACAGGTTGTGGCAAAGAAGATGGTACTAAGCTTGACACAGCACCAGCGGTTGCCGACCCGCAAAGTGCGAAACCGACAGTAAGCAGCAGTGTTGAATACACTGAATCAGGTAGCGTAATGGTTACCAATGTAAGCGTGCACGATCCTTCTGTCGTTAAAGTTGACGACACTTATTATATTTTTGGTTCACACCTTGCTGCCGCTAAATCAACTGATCTCTTGAACTGGGAAATGATTTCTAGCCTTTCAGCTAACGCAGCCGTTAATGAAAGCCCATTATTTGATTACAACTACACAGGTGAAATTGCCGAAGGTATTGAATGGACAGACGGTTTTACAGGAAACTGGGCTGCCGATGTAATCAAAGCGCCAAATGGTAAATTTTGGTTCTACTATAACCACTGTGCACAAGATAACCCAGATACACCAGATGTTGTTGATGAAGTATGCTGGAACCGCTCTTATCTTGGTTTAGCTGAAGCTGACAATATCGAAGGTCCTTATACAAACAAAGGTATTTTCTTACGCAGCGGTTATCGCTCAGAAGCTGAATTTGCAGCTTACCCACTTGATAATGGCCAAACAACATGGAATGGTGCCGTTGATCCTAACGCCATTGACCCTGCAGCCTTCTATGATGCTGATGGCAAACTTTGGATGGTTTACGGTTCATACTCAGGCGGTATTTTCGTGCTAGCAATGGACGAAGAAACAGGTATGCCAGAAGCTGGTCAAGGCTATGGTAAAAAGCTAGTAGGCGGCGACTTCCGTGCAATGGAAGGTGCATTTGTAATGTACAGCCCAGAAAGTGAATACTACTACCTATTCTTCTCTGTTGCTGGTTTTGATCTTAATGGTGGCTACAACATTCGTGTTGCTCGCTCAAAAACACCGGATGGCCCTTATCTAGATAATGCAGGTAATGACATTGCAGCTATCGGCGGCCTGGAGGTCGGCGAAAAACTAATGGGCGGCTTTGAGTACACGCAAGAACTTGGCGAAACTGCACCAGCATGGGGCTACCAATCACCAGGTCATAACTCTGCTTACTACGATGAAGCGACAGGTCGTCATATCTTAGTAACGCATACACGTTTCCCACAAACGTCTACTGAGTTCCCAACCATTTCAGAAGCGCACCAAGTTCGCGTACATGAAATGTTTATAAACTCATTAGGTTGGCCTATGGCTTCACCGCAGCGCTATGTACCGCTTGAAGGCGACAACATGGTTGTGGCAGATGAACTTTATGGTTATTACAAATTTATCAACCATGGCAATGATGTAAATACAGATGCTATTCGCTCAATGCACATTGCTTTAAACGAAGATCACTCAGTAACCGGTGATGATCCAGGTATCTGGTACATGATTGATGACTCAAATATTAAACTTGAGTTAGATTCTGGTACTTACTTTGGCGTGGCTAAATGGCAATGGGATGATGCAACTAAAGCAATGGCTGTAACTGTATCAGCTACATCAAGCGAAGGCGCTACCATTTGGGCAAGTAAACGTGATGAAATCACAGATACGGCTAACGTGCTAGGCACTGTTCAAGAAGCACTTGATATCAAAACTGAATTATCAATTGCTGACGAAGGCTACTCATTACCAACGAAAGGTAAAGACGGTGCTGCAATTAACTGGGAAAGTAGTGATGAGTACTACATCACCAGTGAAGGCTCAGTATTCATTCCAACGCCAGATCGCGGTGATAAAGCGGTTACTTTAACGGCTAATATCTCTTTAAACGGCGAGAGCACAACCAAGACATTTAATGTAAATCTAGAAGCGCGCCCAGAGTTTAAAAATGCGATTGCACACTATGCATTTGAAGATTCACTCAGTGATGGTTTAGGTAACCTAGATGATGCGGGTGTAACAGATAACAACCTATTAAATGTGGGTGTTGGTACAGCTGCATACACAGAAGGTCAAACAGGTAAAGCATTTAACTTTGACGGTGCAACGGGCGTACGTTTACCTGATGAGTTAGTAACAGGCGATGAGTACACTATTTCGTATTGGTTTAAGCCAACAGTACTAACTAACTTTACGCCTACATTCTTCGCATCAACGTCTGATGCACGTTGGATGAGCTTGATCCCAGGTAGTACACACTTTACGTCAACACCAATGCTATGGAGCCGTTATTTAGCTGATGATGGCACTGATATGTGGAACCAAATCATTTCTGACTCTCCAGCGGTAATGGATTGGAATCATATTGCAATCACTTATGCTAATGGCACTGCAACACTTTATCGTGATGGTGTACGTGCAGGTTCGATGCCTCGCCCTGACTTCTTTAGCGAACAAACAGGTAACTTTGCGCTGGGTGTGAACTACGGTTGGGACTTACCTTTCCAAGGTCAAATTGATGAATTCATCGTTTATGACTACGCGCTAAACGGCCTAGATATTAATGGTGCGGCTATCAATAACCTGACAGATCCGACTGAATTTGAGAGCTTCATTACTGATGCGCTTGATTTAGGTGATGTATCGGCAGTACGTGAAAGCTTTGAGTTACCGCGTGTAGGTCCATTTGTATCTGGTATTAGCTGGACGTCAAACAACGAAGAGTACTTAAAACCAGTTAATGGCACAGCTGTTGTTACTCAACCTAGCGCCTCTGCTGGCGACCAAGTAGTGACATTAACTGCAACTATTAAGTACAAAGACTTTACTGATACTAAGTCATTCGATGTAACCTTAAAATCACTTGCACCTGCTGAATACAGCTTCGAAGGTGACCTAAGTGCATTAAACGGTGCGTATGCAGCGGGTAAACCAACGGGTGGCTTCATCAACAACACTGGTGGTAACGTAACTTTTGTTGACGGTATCATGGGTCAAGCAGTATTCCTTGAAGGTTCAGGTGTTCGTCTACCGGATAACTTAATCACGACCAATGATTACTCAGTATCTATGTGGTTAAAACCTGAAACCTTCACTGATTACACTACAGCGTTCTTCGCAGGTGCAAGTGCAGGCTCTTGGTTAAGTTATGTGCCATCTATGGCAGGTACAGGCCTAACTCGTTTATGGGCAAATAACGGTGCCTTCTTCGATAATGCAGAACTAGATAGCCGTATTCCAGCAAAAGAATGGACACATGTTGCATTCACTGTTGATGGTACGAACGGTGATGTGTTGAAGATGTATGTTAACGGTGAATTACAGCTAGAAACCGATGGCTTCCCGCGTGTATTCACGGTTCCTGGTGAAACAAATGAGTTTGCACTCGGTGTTAACTACTGGGATACACCTTATAACGGTGCTATCGATGAACTGAAAATTTTCAACGGTGCGATTAGCGCTGAAGAAATAAAAGCACTCTTTGATGCAGCTGCTGCACAAGAGTAACAAAGTGAGGTGAGCTGCCTCACCTCAACTATTTGTTGTCTGGAAAGGCCGGGTGAAAACCCGGCTTTTTTCTAAAGCTTTAGTACCCCTTGCCGATACATACATATCATTCACTTTCATCGCTCTCATTATGGCTATTAACTCATTAGCAAGTGCGTTAACTATCTCAAATGCAGATACAGCAGTTAGTAATACCAACTCAAAAGTAGGCTACAAACTAAGCAGTCAAGAGATGAACAAACTCTCTGGTCGTGAAGTAGAGCCTGCTCAAAAAGAAGAAGTAACTAGCGAACTCCCCGCGCATATTCGCAAAATGGTTGAGCAACTAGAAAAGCTCAAAGAACAACTCGAACTTGCCAAAGAGCAATTAGCCAAACTACAAGCGTTCAAAAACCAAGAAGACGAAGCTGTAAAAGTGCAAGTTGAAACACAGACCAAGATGGTTATGGAAATTCAAACGCAAATAATGACTCTTAGCCAATCAATTAGCGATGCGCTAAAAGAAGCAGGCATTAGCGACCCTGGAGTGCTAATGAGCGTGCTGGTGTGATAGAAGCTTTAAGTCTCAAGTTTTACTCTTGTCGCTTTCATCTCGCTAACTCCCTCTCATGCTCACTTTACTCTTGCAACTTTACCCTCGCTAACTCCCTCTCATGCTCACTTTACTCTTGCAACTTTACCCTCGCTAACTTCTCTCAAAAACCCAAAAAAGGGTCAAAAACCCAGTAACTATGCGGGCTCTGAAATATCGAGCACGCAAATACGAAACTTCCTGAGTAGTAAAAATAAGAGTTATTTAGGGTCATTGTCGTTACATTAAGCAGCTGTTGGAACGAGTTAATTTGCTCAATAAATCAACAGTATAAACTTAATAATCTAATCTACATCGCCACTTTAAGAACTCAGTTGCAAAGATCGCTCAAATAAAAGACAACACTTAAATCCCACTAAAAAGCCTTCCCTAGTACTTTTTCAGTATAGAAATTAACCAACTCATTCGTATTATGAATTCACCCTATGAACGAAGTGAGGGCGTCTTATGCGTCAAATTTTATTACTTTCTGTAAATGGATTTACGCTACAAAAACTGTTTTTACTGGCATCATTATTGGTGTGCTTTTTCACCTCAGCTGAAGAAACAAGCCCTATTTCAACAGCGAGAGCATGGTTAACCTTGGTCGATTCAGGAGAGTACCACGAGAGCTGGCAGCAAACTGATCAGGTCTTTCAAAACACCACGCCAAAAGCTCGCTGGCAAACAGCCTTAGATCAAATACGCGTTCCTTTAGGCCGAGTTATGTCTCGCACCTATTTTGGCACAGCAGAATATAACTCATTACCCGGCCTGCCAAATGGTGAGTATTTAGTGGTCAAGTTTCAAACCGAGTTTATGAATAAAGAGGCAGTAGTTGAAACGCTCAGCCTTAGCAAAGCCGCCGATGGCTGGCACCCATTAGGTTATCTTATCGATTAATTTAGAGCAGCACAAAGCGCCTTGAGCTATGTGCTGTAAAATTTATCGGCAGTCAAAATGCTTATCTGCGGGAAAATAAACCGCACAATTGATGAATAGTATTTATTGTTCGTCGCCGTAACATAAAAACACTTCAAGACGAATTCAATAAACAACAAGTAAATGGAATTGCTATGAGAAAAACGCTCTTACTAATCATTTTTTTAAGCTGCTTTTGTGCAAATGCTGAAGAGCTCGAAGTTATTCATCGCGCTAAAAGCTGGCTTACGTTAATCGACAACGGTCAGTATCAGCAAAGTTGGCAGCAAGCAGACTCATTATTTAAACAAAAAATGCCTCAAAGCCACTGGAGCAAAGCGTTAAAACAAGTTCGGGTACCGCTTGGCAAGGTGATTTTACGTAAGAATTTAAGCCTGATGAATTATGACTCTTTACCCGGAACACCTGATGGTGAATACGTGATCATTCAGTTTCAAAGCCAATTTATGAATAAAGAGCAGGCCATTGAAACAATTAGCCTCAGCAAAAGTAGTGGCCAGTGGCAACCTATCGGTTATTTTATTAATTAGGGGTTATATTTAGGTTTTAGGCTCTAGGTTCTAGGATTGCATTGTAGAAAGGCTTTAGCCGTGAAGATTATGTGATGGACAAAATTCGGCACTAAAGTACCTCCTACGTGGGGTTTTATATGCAATGCAGAGGCATGAGAAGGTTTTGATGGATTATGTTGGGTTTCGCTTCGCTCAAAACACCCTACGATCAGACAGACATATCACCCACATACCCCACCGCTCGGCTAAAAACTGACAGCTGAAGGCTGACAGCTCCTAAACAACGCGCGAAATAAATTTCACGCCTACAACAACACGTGGGGTTTTGTATGCAATGTAGGGCATGATAAGGTGTGGATGGATTATGTTGGGTTTCGCTTCGCTCAAAACAACCGCACCGCTCAGCTTGGAACTTTACTCTCGCTAACTTTACTCTCGCTAACTTTACTCTCGCTAACTTTACCCTCGCTAACTTTACCCTCGCTAACTTTACCCTCGCTAACTTTACTCTCGCTAACTTGAGCCATCAGCTATAAAAAAAGCCACTCATAAATGAAGTGGCTTTGGTTGAGTCGATTTTTTACTTATAACTTAATTTGGTTCACGCAGATGGAACACTTGGCACTTATTCCCTAAATCAGGTTGTTGTGCGAAGTTAGTGTTTTCAGCTAAACCACAGTTACTTAAGCCAAGCGCTTGTTTTGTGTAGCGGTTGATAAGCATAACACCACCACCTTCTACTGGAGCAATGCGCCACTGTGCTGTTTTCGCCGCACAAGAAGCCATCTCTACGTTGGCACCTGGTACTAAGGCGTTATCAGCTACCGCAGCACAGAACTCGCTGTCAGCGCTTTGTTTAAGGCTTACATAGCCAGTATCTGTTGGTGTGAAGAACCATTGTTGTGCATCTTTATGCGTGTAAGCTTGTTGCTCAACATTGGTACCTGCTTTAACTGTATCCGCCACGCTAAGTGCTTTACCACTTTGTTGGCTTAATACTACAACACTGCCCATAGGGCGTAATTGCCAGTCGCCACACGCTGTTGCGTCGCTTTTCTGTAAAACCGCTTGGTTTTGTGCAGCAGAACAACCTGCAACCGCTAATGGCTTGCCTGTGTAACGGTTAGTAATAGAGACATTACCATCTGTGCTTGGTGCTACTTTCCATTGCTGGCAGAAGTTATTGCGCCATGCTGCAGATTGTACCTTAGCGTTATCTGCGTCATTACAGCTTTCAAGCTCTAAGAACTTGCTGTCTTCACGGTTAGCTAAACGAACAAAACCATCTGTTGTTGCATCAATAACCCATTGACCATTGGTGCTTGCACACTGACGTTGCACAGCACGTGCATCTTGTGGATCAGCTGCGATGTCTAAACATAAGCCACTTGTTGCATTCACTAATTGATAGCGCTGACCTTGTACTCGCGTTACCAGTGGACCGTATTCACCTGATGGCGGAGCTACTTCAACGCCTGGTGTTAATGGTTTACCAAAGCTTGGCGTGCCATCGTCGTTCCAAGTAAATTTTTGCGCACGTAATGAACGAGTCGCACTACAACCGTGCTCTACCGAATCATTACCGTGATAAACTAACCAGTCTTCTGTACCGTCTGGCGATGTGAAAAAGCCGTTGTGGCCTGGGCCAAACACTTCTTCTGTACGCTCAAATACTGGCTTGTCGTATTTTTTCCAGCTACTCGCTTTAAGTGGGTCGTCACCAACAAGCTCAAGCATACCTAGTTTGTAATCAGGAGTATTACAGAAGCTTGCTGAGTACGTCATAAACGTACGACCATTGTGCTGTAAAATTTCAGCACCTTCAGTTACTTTACGACCACTGATTTCCCAATCTAGCTCAGGACGCGTGATCACCGTATGCGGTGAGTTCTCTTTCAGTGTCCACGGATCTTCCATTTCAGCAATAATGTTTAATTGCTGATCGCCTTGCCATTGTGAGTAGATCACATATAGCTTGTCTTTGTATGTTAAGTAGTTACCGTCGATGTTCCATACGTTAGGCATTAATGCGCCCTTGTATTCGTATGGGCCCATTGGGTCGTCACCAGCACTTTCTAATACATTTAAGTGTTGGTTATCTAAAGTGCCATCAGTACCGGCTGTGTACATCATGTACCAACGGTAGCCGTTTGGTCCTTTTAGGCGGTGGAACTCAAACGCCCAAAAGTTACAACAGCGCTCAGGATTTGAATCAGACCAAACATTGACTGGTGTTGCATCAGCAAGGCCAGCTAGTGTTGGTGATTTACGCATCACTAACTCAGATGTCCATGTTGTTGTGGTTAGGTAATAGTTACCATCCCAGTACTCAAGCCATGGATCGGCGCCATTAGGAAAAAGTGGGTTGGTAAAAATACCATTATCTTGGATTGGCGCTTTTTCTGTGGCTGCCACGTCAGCTTTCTTAGCTGTGTTGTCTTCAGCTGTAGTCTGACAACCAGTCAGTGCACCAAACGACAAGGCAAATACGCTGGCTAAACCAGCCTTTTGCATTGCGCTTTTAAGCTTTGTTGTTTTCACGATTGTGTTCCTTTATTTTGTACCAAATTCGTACACGATGCGTGTTGAATACACGTCACCCGGTAATAATGTTGTGCTTGGGAACGTTGGCTGATTTGGTGCATCAGGGAAATGCTGTGGCTCTAAACAAAAACCACTTCTGAAATTATGCACTAAGCCAGACGCTTGCTGAGTACTACCGTCTAAGAAGTTACCTGAATAAAACTGTACTGCAGGCTCTTCTGTGTAAACTGTTAACGTACGGCCAGAGTTTGCTTCGTAAACCGTAGCAGCTTCAATAAGTTCATTGCTTGGCGTGTCTTTAAGCACAAAGTTATGGTCATAACCTTTACCAAGTTTCAGTTGTTCGTTGCTAGCTTTGATGTCTTGGCCGATTGCTTTAGCAGTACGGAAGTCAAACGGTGTGCCTGCAACATCCATCAACTCACCCGTTGGGATCAAACCACCATCCACAGGGGTAATTGCTTTTGAGTTAATTTGCATTTGGTGATCAAGAATGTCGCCTTTACCCGCTAGGTTAAAGTAGCTGTGTTGCGTCATATTGATAATGGTAGGCTTGCTTGTTGTAGCAATAAACTGCATATCTAACGTGTTGTTGTTCGTTAGCGTGTAAGTTACTTCTGTGGTTACTTCACCCGGGTAACCTTGGTCACCATCAGGGCTCACTAAGCTTAAGGTAACACCAGCACTGTTTTGCGTAGTGAACGGTGTCATGTTCCACACTTTTTTATCGAAACCTTGCACACCACCATGTAAGTGGTTGTCACCATCGTTGGTTGCTAATTGGTATTCAGTGCCATTTAGCGTGAATTTACCGTTTGCGATACGGTTACCAAAACGACCGATGATTGCACCATAGTAAGTTGTCGCTTTTGTGTATGCTTCTAGGTTATCTAAACCCAGTACAATATTACCCATTTCGCCTTTTGCATCTGGTGTTTCAATACGCGTGATAATGCCGCCGTAGTTGATTACATCAACGCTAATACCATTGCTGTTAGTCAGCGTTACTTGATTAACCGGCGTTTGATCAGCCAGTACGCCATAGGCCGTCATTGATGCTGTAGGGGAAGTAGTCATATTGTCTCCTTGATGAGCACAAGCTGGTGTAAGGGCAATCCCACATGTCACCAACAATGCATAAAGCCCGCGCGACTTTTTCGTGTTCGAACTGGCTGTTTGATGAGTTGTTTTTAAACCTTGGAAAACACATTGCAATGACATATGAATAACCTTTTTGTAATTGTATTTATAGTTTTATAATACAAATAAGGGTGTCATTGCAACTTTAATCGCTAAAGTTGAATTTTTCCGTCTTTCACCATAATGCAATCCATTCCCGCACTTTTGGCAGCTTGATAACCAATTTGCGTGTCTTCAAACACCACGCATTGGCTTGGCTCAACACCTAACTGCTCTGCTACTTTTAAGAATGTTTCTGGGTTTGGCTTACCTTTACTTACATCACTTGCAGTCACTAACGCACCAATTTTATTTATTAAATTGGTATCAGTTAGATGATCAATTGCATGTTCGCGGTCAGCGCCTGTGCCAACGCCCATAGGCAATACACCATGGTACTTTTCAAGTACTGCGACGGTTTCGTCAATTACTAGCGGTTGGTGCTGTAAATCAACCCAAAACTGGTGTTTATCTTTTGCCACAACCAGAGGGTCGTGTTCTAAACCAAATTTTTCGTTAAGCATTTCAATTGTTTTAACGGTCGGAATGCCACCTAAGCTGTACATGTAGTCGTAATCGAATGGGTAGCCATAGGCTTCGCAAGCTTTTTGCCATGCCTGTAAGTGACTGCCCATTGAGTCAATTAAGGTGCCATCCATATCAAAAATAATGCCTTGGTAGGCGCTTAAATCGATCATATCTACTCCTAAAATGTTTCGCTTCACAATAGCATAAGCCAGCGAAGAGCGAGGCTCATCACTGGCTTAATCGACAACAAAATTTGGGGTGAACGTGCTCACACACAGCACGTTCTAGTACATAAAGTACTAATTCTTACAGGCCACGTTTTAGCATGTAGTAAGCTGCGTTATGACGAAGCTCTGTTTTGAAACCACGGATCGTCGTATCGTTATCGAT
The DNA here is from genome assembly GCF_013350085.1 of Pseudoalteromonas sp. 0802. NCBI lineage: Bacteria > Pseudomonadati > Pseudomonadota > Gammaproteobacteria > Alteromonadales > Pseudoalteromonadaceae > Pseudoalteromonas > Pseudoalteromonas sp. 0802. The sequence continues at coordinate 120,595 of NZ_JABVXE010000007.1, forward strand.
GATCATAGTTTCAACGCCAGCCATTTCAGCAAAATCGATAATCATATCGGTTGTTACTGCTTGGCTGTATGCAGTGTGGTGTGCACCACCGGCGTGGATCCATGCAGCTGATGCTACAGATAGATTTGGTTTTGGTTCCCAAAGCGCTGAAGCAACAGGTAAGTGAGGTAAATCAGCTGGCGGAGCCACTGTATCTACTTCGTTGATTAGAATACGGAAACGGTTACCCATATCAATTGGTGATACGTTGATTGCAGCACCCGGTTTTGCAGTAAACAATAAACGACCTACATCACATTTCACACCGATAGTGTGCTGGTGAACTTCAAGACGTGGTTTTTGTGCTGCAATTGAAGGACACACTTCTAACATGTGCGCGCCAAGTACTTGGTCAGTCTCACCCATGTTGTAAGTGTAATCTTCCATGAATGAACAACCGCCGTCACGGCCTTCACCCATTACTTTCATGATGCGAACCATAGCAGCTGTTTTCCAGTCACCCTCACCACCGTAACCATAGCCTTTCGACATTAGGCGCTGTGTAGCAAGACCTGGAAGACCAGAAAGACCTGATAAGTCTTCAAAACAGTTTGTGAATGCTTTAAAGCCGCCTTTCTCTAAGAAACGCTCCATACCAAGCTCTAAACGTGCTTCGTTGCGTAGCATTTTCACTGCGTAATCGTCTTGTAGAGTTTCGTCAGCAATTACGTAGTCTTGCTTATAAAGCTCTAACTGTGCATCAACTTCTTCTTCAGTGATAGTATCAACCACTTTTACAAGCTCAGCGACACCAAACGCGTGTACTTCATAACCAAAAGTAATTTGCGCTGAAACTTTGTTACCTTCAGTAACTGCAACTTGACGCATGTTGTCGCCAAAACGCGCAACTTTAAGTGTTTGGCTTTCTGCCCAACCTTTTGCCGCACGACACCAGTCATCTAACTGCTGTTGTACGTCAGCACGTTGCCAGTGACCTGCAACAACTTTACGCTCTTTACGCATTACAGTACCGATGAAACCAAACTCACGGTCACCGTGTGCACTTTGGTGCGTATTCATGTAGTTCATGTTGATATCAGACCAAGGAAGGGCTGCATTGAACTGAGTATGAAGGTGTAACCAAGGCTTACGTAATTCGCTTAGGCCAGCAATCCACATTTTCGCAGGTGAGAAAGTGTGCATCCATAAAACTAAACCAACACAGTTAGGATCCGTATTTGCCGCTTGGCAAACAGCGTGAATTTCTTCAGGTGACTTAACGGTAGGCTTACATACCAAGTTTACTGGTAGATTAGCTTCGCTGTTTAAGCCCGCTACAATTGCTTCGCTGTCTTTGGCAACCGTTTCTAACACCTTAGGACCATAAAGATGTTGTGAGCCGGTAACAAACCAGACTTCTTTCGTCATCGTCGTCATGTTAATAATCCTCTAAATTCTTGCTATTTGCTCTGACCGTAATACGCGTTTTTACCGTGCTTACGTAGATAATGTTTATCCATCACTGCTTTTTTAAGTTCAGCTGCGTGTGGATCTAAAGTGCGTGTTAAATACGCCATGCGTGCAATCTCTTCGAGTAGCGCGGCATGGTATACAGACTGAGCGGCATCTTTACCCCACGTGAAAGGCGCATGACCCGCAACAATCACCATAGGTGCAGCTTTCGGATCGCGGTCTTGATACGCATCAGTAATTTGAATACCGGTTTCTAATTCATAATCGCCATTCACTTGCTCATCGGTTAACTCACGAGTACAGGTGATGTCACCGTGTACATAGTCAGCGTGAGTTGTGCCAAGACAAGGAATGCTTTGTTTTGCTTGCGCCCATGCAGTTGCATAGGTCGAATGCGTGTGTGTTACACCGCCAATTGAATCAAAGTGGCGATATAAATGAACATGTGTTTTTGTGTCAGAAGACGGACGCATAGAACCTTCAACAATGTTGTTTTCAAGGTCAACGATAACCATGTCGTCGGCTTTCATTTGGTCGTACGAAACACCACTTGGTTTAATCGCAATCACGCCTTTGTCGCGGTCGATTTGCGATACGTTACCAAAGGTATAAATTACTAAGCCACGACGTTGCAGCTCCATGTTCGCTTCATAGACTTCACGTTTTAGTTCAGTAAAACTCATGCTTTGTCTCCGTTTACATAGCTTGCAAGTGCTTGGTAGTTGGCATAAAGCTCGTCATACACAGCAACGCGCTCAGGGTTTGGTAAATACTGATGACATACAGACGACGCCATTACTTTTTGAGCATCTGCCACTGTTGCGTGCTCACCCGCAGCAACCGCAGCCATAATTGCCGCACCCAATGCACAGCTTTGCTCACTTTCTAAAACGTCGATTGGGCAGTTCCAAACATCAGCACAAGTTTGCATTACGTAGTCTGATTTTTTAGAGATACCGCCGATAACAACCACTGACTCGATTGGTACGCCTTCGCTACGGAAACGTTCAGTGATAGCACGTGCGCCAAAGGCAGTTGCTTCAACAAGTGCTTTGAAGAACTTAGGTGCATCAGTGCCCATCTTTAAGCCTGTTAATGCCATGGCAACGCTTTGGTCAGCATCTGGCGTACGACGACCATTTACCCAATCAAGCGCAGTTACATCGTTGCTTGTTACAGGCAGTGCTGCCGCTGCTTTTGATAGATCAACTAAGATTGAATCTTCTAGCTTGTTAACTAACGCTTGTTCAGCGTCAGATAGATTTGTAAGTTGGCGAGTTGGCCAAAGTACTAGGTTTTTGAACCATGCGTATAAGTCACCGAATGCAGATTGACCGGCTTCTAAGCCAATTAACCCAGGGATTACTGAGCCATCAACTTGACCACAAATACCTTTAACGCAAGTATCACCTAGTTGTTCTTTAGACGTTACTGTGATGTCACAGGTTGAAGTACCCATTACTTTGGTTAGAACACCAGGGCGAACATTGGCTGCTACTGCGCCCATGTGACAGTCAAATGCACCGTAACCAATCACGATACCTTGTGGTAAACCTAGCTTCTCGGCCCACTCAGCAGTTAAGTTGCCAGCAACTTGGTCGCTTGGCTCTGTCGTTGCATTTAACGTATCAACAACACCATCTAATAGTGGATCGATATTGCTGAAGAAACTGTTTGGTGGGAAACCGCCCCACTGCTCGTTCCACATTTGTTTGTGGCCCGTTGCACAACGACCTAGCTTTAATGCTTCAGGGTGTGTTGTGCCGCACATTAGCGCGGTCATCCAATCGCAGTGCTCAACCCATGAATAAGTAGCTGCTTTAACACTGCTATCAACGCGGAAAATATGTAATGCTTTGGCCCAGTACCACTCAGAAGAGTAGATACCGCCCATATGTGAAAGGTAGTTCACATCGTTGTTAGTTGCAGCTTCAGTGATTTCATTTGCTTCTTTAATAGACGTATGGTCTTTCCACAAAATGAACATTGCATTTGGGTTTTCTGCAAATTCTTCAGTTAATGCCAGTGGTGTACCTTGCCTATTAATTGCAACAGGTGTTGAGCCTGTCGTATCAAAGCTCATACCCACTACTTTGTCTGCAGTACCTGCTGGAACTTGTGACCAAAGACCATTAACTACTTCTACAAGGCTATCAATATAGTCTTGTGGATGCTGACGAAACTGATCTTTACTTGGGTCACAATATAAACCTTGTGCCCAGCGCGGGTAGTTTACTAAATGGCTGGCAAGTTCTTCACCAGTCGCAACATCAACGAGTAATGCTCTTACCGAGTCCGACCCGTAGTCTAATCCCAACGTATAACGAGACATAATTACCTTTCACTAATTGCTTACTAACATTGTTAGTCATTATCTTTATTTGTATGATAATATCAACAATACCAGATTGTAAAGGTATTATAAAAATATTATTAACAGGATTATTTGCTGCTGGCGGGCGATTTATTGCGCAGTTTCTCTGGTAGATTAGATTGTTTTTTCAGCACAAATAATAGGTTAAAGCCACTACATTAACTTTTGTATGATAAGAATGGGATAACTATGTCTAGTCAATTAGAACAACTTAAAGCAGTAACAACCGTTGTTGCTGACACGGGTGATTTTGAAGCAATCAACGAATATAAACCGCAAGATGCAACAACAAACCCATCACTAATCTTAAACGCGATTCAAATTGAGAAATATCGCCCACTAGCTGCCGAAGCCGTATCATGGGCAAAAGCACAAAGCAGTGACACAGCTGAAGTTGTAACAAAAGCAGCTGATAAACTAGCGGTATTAATTGGCTCTAAATTAATGGAGCAAGTGCCAGGTTTAGTTTCAACAGAAGTGGATGCGCGTTTATCATTTGATACTCAAGCAACTGTTGATAAAGCACTTGAGCTTGTTGCTTTATATAAAGAGCAAGGTATCGACACATCGCGCGTGTTAATCAAAATTGCTTCAACATGGGAAGGTATTCAAGCAGCTAAGGTACTTGAAGCGCAAGGTATCCGTTGTAACCTAACGCTGGTGTTTGCATTTGCTCAAGCACGCGCTTGTGCCGAAGTAGGTGCTTACCTAATTTCACCATTCGTTGGTCGTATTCTTGACTGGTACAAAGCACAAGATGCAAGCGCTGATTTCGACGGTGCTAACGATCCGGGCGTTAAGTCAGTAACGCATATCTACAACTACTTCAAAAAGCACGGCTACGAAACGATTGTAATGGGCGCAAGCTTCCGTAACATCGGTGAAATCCAAGAATTAGCAGGTTGTGACCGTTTAACTATCAGCCCTAAGTTACTTGCTGAACTAGCTGCAACTGACGCACCATTAACTCAAAAACTATTACCAGCAACAGAAAAAGCAGAAGCGCCAGCTGCAATGACTGAGCAAGCTTTCCGCTGGGAAATGAATGAAGATGCCATGGCTACTGAAAAGCTAAGCCAAGGTATTCGTCAGTTCGCAATTGACCAAGAAAAACTAGAGTCAATCTTAAGCGAATTAGTTTAAACCGATTGTTTAAGCAGCAAAAAGCCCGCAAACCAAAGTTTGCGGGCTTTTTTATTGCCTGCCTTTTAGTAAAAGCAGGCTTATCGTGTTGCGATTACGATAATTTTTTACCAGTCACATTATTCAGCAAGTAATGCATTTGCTTTTGCAACTAGGTTTGCCACTGTGAAACCAAAGTGCTCAAGCAATACCGCGCCTGGCGCTGACTCACCAAATGTGTCCATGCCTAGTACATCACCATCTTGGCCAACATACTTGAACCAGAAGTCACGGTGTGCAGCTTCAACAGCAATCTTAGGTGTACCCGCTGGTAGCACGCTTTGACGATATGCTTTATCTTGGCTATCAAACTGATTCGTTGATGGCATAGATACCACGCGAACTTGCTTGCCTTGTGCTTTTAGCTCAGCAGCAGCATTTACAACTAACTCTACCTCAGAACCCGTTGCAATAAGGATAAGCTCTGCAGTTTGTTCGCTATCAACAAGTACATAACCCCCTTTTGCAATGTCAGCAACTTGCTGTGCATCACGTGCCATTGCTTTGGTACCCTGACGGCTGAAGATAAGTGAACTTGGGCCTGTCTCTTTTAATAACGATTGACGCCAAGCTACTGCTGTTTCAGTTTCATCACACGGACGCCATGCAGTCATATTTGGTGTCATACGAAGGTTAGCGATTTGCTCGATTGGTTGGTGAGTAGGACCATCTTCACCTTGACCGATTGAGTCATGGGTATACACAAAAATGCTTTGCGCTTTCATTAATGCTGCCATACGTACTGCATTACGTGCGTATTCCATAAACATTAAGAAAGTTGCGCCAAATGGAATGAAGCCACCATGTAATGCAATACCATTCATGATTGCGCTCATACCAAACTCACGTACGCCATAGAATACGTAGTTACCATCAGCTGCATCTTGTAAACCTTTTGCTTCTGGCCATAAGGTTAAGTTAGAACCGGCAAGGTCAGCTGAGCCACCCATTAATTCTGGAAGCTGGTTAGCAAAGAAAGTGATCGCATTTTGTGATGCTTTACGTGTCGCAATGTTTTGCATGTCGGCTTGGCATTTAGCAATGTACTCATCAGCTAATTCGGCGAAGTTAGCTGGTAATGCTTTTTCAAGAACACGACGTGTATATTCTTTTGCAAGTTCAGGATGTGCTTTGCTATAAGCTGCAAACTTTTGCTGCCATGCACCTTCAAGCTCTTGCCCTTTCGCTTGATTATTCCACTCGTTATAAACTTCTTGTGGAACTTCAAATGCAGGGTGCGGCCAGTTTAGCTGCTCACGTACTGCTGCGATTTCGTCGTGACCCAGTGGTGCACCGTGACAGTCGTGGCTACCTGATTTGTTTGGTGAGCCAAAACCAATCACTGTTTTACAACAGATTAGTGTTGGTTGAGTAGTGTTGCTTTGTGCCGCTTCGATTGCACCCGCAATTGCATTCATATCGTGACCATCAACATCACGAATAACTTGCCAACCGTAAGATTCAAAACGTGCAGGCGTATCGTCGGTGAACCAACCTTCTACTTCACCATCGATAGAGATGCCATTGTCATCCCAAAATGCGATTAGCTTGCCTAGACCTAACGTACCTGCCAGCGAACATGCTTCGTGCGAGATACCTTCCATTAAACAGCCATCACCCATAAAGCAGTAAGTGAAGTGATCAACAATATCAAACTTTGGCTTATTGAATTGCGCTGCTAAGGTTTTTTCAGCGATTGCCATACCAACTGCGTTAGCAATACCTGAACCTAATGGGCCCGTAGTTGTTTCAACACCCGGTGTGTAACCGTATTCTGGGTGACCCGGTGTTTTAGAGTGAAGCTGACGGAATTGCTTAATATCTTCGATGCTTACGTCATAACCGCTTAGGTGTAACAATGCATATTGAAGCATTGAACCATGGCCATTTGATAACACAAAGCGGTCACGGTTAGACCAGTCTGGGTTTAATGGGTTATGGCGGTGAAAGTTTTGCCACAATACCGCTGCAATATCAGCCATACCCATAGGCGCACCTGGATGGCCTGAGTTAGCTTGTTGAACGGCATCGACAGCAAGTATGCGAATAGCATTTGCAGATTGAGAACTAGGCAGAGTCATCTTATTAGCTTCCTGTTAATATTATAATATAAATAATATCGCAAAAACTCACCCAAATAGCAACTTAATAAACCGCCATGCCAGTAATGACGTGTATTTAGGGCCATTTTGTACCGCTAAGCGCAGGTTTTAACAACATTTTATTGTTAATAATTTTTTCTAACTAAAGAAATGACGACACCACTCAAAATAACCAAACCAAATTGGTGAAATATACTTATTTATCAAGCAATTTACTTAACTAATTTAGGTTACAAAAACCAGACCTTGCTACAATTTGGTACATTATTTCATTGTTCAAGCCATTAATAACAACTTAATGTTAACAGGATTTTTCATTAAGGTTGTTTATTTGTGACTGTTCTGGGTAGTTGCTCACTTGGGCTACGAGTTTTATTTCTAATTAGTGCATTTTGCCTTTCACCAATGGCAAGCAGCACTAACTCTGCGTATTTAGCAGATGAAGGAGTAAGCCTTGGTTTAAGCTTAGGTTATGGTCAACTCGACAACCCGGTTTATAAAAAAGACGACATTCCTCTTTATGCCCTACCGCGCATTGAGGTATTTGCCGGTGACTTTTCATTTGCAAATACTCAGTTTGCTTGGACACCCGTGTGGGGCGATAACTATCAAGTGTCGTTATTCACCCAACTTAATGAAGATGGGCTGTATTTTGCTAAACACTCAGCAGCACTGACCGCGATTAGAACAACCGGCGGCCGCCCCTCAATGACACCGCCACCACCTGGTTCAGGTATCGAAACACCAGCGGTGACAAAGCGCCGCGGTGATATTACTGAAATATCAAAACGTAAACTGTCTGCCATGAGCGGTATTGAAGCTATTGTTGACTGGCAAAGCTGGCGTTTTAGCGCGTATTGGTCAATGGAGCTCACCAACTATCACAAAGGGTTACAAGGCGCATTATCTGCGCAGCGCTTGTTTTTGTTTGATCAGCATCTAGTTTTGCTCGGCGCAGAAATACAACATCTAAGTGCTGGTTTAGTGGATTACTACTATGGCAGCGCACAACAAGAGATACGAGCCGGATTTAGCCCTTTTTTAGGTCACTCTAGTCAAAAGTACAATCTAAAAGCCAGTTACCAATATCAGTTTAATCAACAATGGCAATTTATCAGCGATATAAAATACCAACGTTTATCATCGGGTATTGCCGATAGCCCCCTTATCGATGACAGCAACTTACTGTCTTTTTATGCTGGCTTTGCATGGAATTACTGATGATGTTGCGTACGAAGCTTTTTTCACTCTTATTCATTTGTAGCCTCGCGTTTGTTGGCAGTACATTCGCACAAGCCGGTTATATCGAGGCAACACCAGAAAACTGTGTAACGATAGAGCAAGACTGCGTGATGGATGTATCGATTAATTGGTATACCGAAGTCAGCGAAACGGTGTGCATTCGTGTTACTGATCAACAAATTAGGCTGTTCTGCCAAAAGCCAAATCAAGGGCAAAACTTTGCAATCACAGTGCAAAACAATCGTAACATTGTGTTAGAGCTGCTTAGCGAACAGCTAGAGCCATTAGAAAGCACTGAAATTAGTTTATTCCACCAGCATGTTAAAAAACGCCGACGTGATATCGCATGGAGTATTTTTTGATGAGCCAGCATACTATTTTATATATTGAAGATGATTTAAAACTTGCCCAGCTAGTTTCTAATTATTTAAGCAATCATGGTTATATCATTGAACACTTTGATAGTGGTTGCCATGCCTGTTACCAAGCAAGTAGTAAGAAATACGACTTAATTTTGCTCGATATCGGATTAGGCTCGGAAGATGGTTTTGAGGTATTTAAAGAGCTAAAACAATATCAAGATACGCCAATTATTTTTATGACCGCAAGGCAGAGCCAAGTCGATCATATCACTGGCCTTGAGCTAGGCGCCGATGATTACCTAACCAAACCTGTTTCCCCGTCTATTTTATTAGCGCGAATTAACAATACTATTCGCCGCAGCCAAGCTGTTAAGCCAACAAGTACTACCCATAATGCGCATAATATTCGCTTTGGCTCTTTAAGTATTAATACTATTCAGCGCGAGGCTTATTTGCATAGCCAGCCACTTGAATTGACCAGTGCAGAGTTCGAAATACTGATCCAACTAGCTCAATCAGCGGGTCAGTTGGTCAGTCGAGATCAGTTATTTGATGGCACTATAGGCCGTAAATATGATGGTCAAAGCCGCACTATAGATGGCCGCATTAGTCGCTTACGCAAAAAACTCGGTGACGAAGCGGTGCCGGCACAAAAAATCGTCACGGTTTGGGGTAAAGGATATATTTTTTCTCCACAAGCGTGGGGTTAATGCAGTTTGCTACGCCTGTTTTGCTATTTGTATTTAACCCTAGCAGTTTGTCTGGGGAGCGCCGCTTGGTTACTAGAAACCTATTTTCCAAGCCCACCGAGTTACAGTACAGAGCAGCAATTAGCAGAAAGCATCTTAAGTCTTGCCCCCAATAACCCTGATATTAAACAAACACCTCTGGCGAACTTTTACCTTGGTGAACAATTACAGGCATCACTTTTAGCAGGTCAGGTAATTAGCGTTAACGATGCCAATAACAACCTTTACTTTCATAAACTTGCCGATGATAGAGAGACCTTATTAAGCATTGGCCCCTACAGCCAGCCTGCTGATCAGGGTTATCAGTCTTTAGTAAGCCTTCTGTTTTACTCTAGCCTTGCCTTAGCTGTGGTGATTTTTACAGGCCCACTGCTGTTTGACTTAACTAAGCTACGCAAAGCCAGTAGTAAAATTTCAAATGCCGACTTTACAGCACAAGTGCACTTCACACGTTTTAGCTTGCTAAAGAGCATTGGCGATACCTTCGATAACATGGCATTAGCGCTTCATAACCGTAATCAAAGCCAACGCGAATTGATCAATGCTGTTTCTCATGACTTTTTAACGCCTATTTCACGGGCTAAATTCGCCCTCGAAGCAGTCGTTGATAACAACGCTTATCGGCACAGTGTGTTGCAAGACATTATTGAACTTGAGCTTTTAGTCGAAGAGTTTTTAACCTATGCCGAGCTTGAACAATGCGAGCCCACCTTGTTAGTGAAAGACTACTGCCCAGACGAGCTATTACAGCCCTGCATTACTAAGTTTCAAAGCTATAGCCCTTTGGCTATTCGCCTTGACTGCGAATTAACAGCCATTTGCGTTGATAAACAAAGCTTTCAACGCTTATTGCAAAACTTACTCGGCAACGCGGTTCGCTTTGCTAAAACGCAAATTCATATCAGGCTTTCACAATGCGAAAACGGCACTTTGTTAGTGATTGAAGATGATGGCCCAGGGATCCCAGAACACATGCGCGCCAGCCTCATGCAGCCATTTTCAAAAACCGCTTCGGTGCACCAAACAGGCTACCAAGGTGTTGGCCTTGGCTTATCAATCGTAAAGCAACTGTGCCTATGGAATAACGCAAAATTTAGCTTAGATAACGCACAAACCTTAAGCGGAGCAAGAGCAAGCATCTTGTTTCGATAAACAGTTTTTCGGTAAAAATGTACCAAGCTGTAACAGTGTGTGCCAATTGTTTACATTTCATTGATGTTATAGCCACAACTCAACACTATCCCTACTGATTACAACCGTTCGCCGCTAGCGCGAGCTCATAATTATAATCCTTCGAGGGAAGTTAGATCACATGTTCAATATGAAGAAAGTATCAGTGATGGTCGCATCTGCACTTTACTTAGGTGTAGGTACGTCTGCTGCTGCGCTAAATGACCAAGCATGGCCAGAACAGCCAGCAGGCTATGCGCCAAAGCAAACCGTTACCAATGAATTTGTATGGGAAGACAAGGTTAATAACACAGTTAAAAAACAAAGCCGCGTTTTCACACCAGAGAAAGATATTAGTGGTATTCAAACTTATATCGTGCAACTGGACGATGCACCAATTTCAACTTACCAAGGTGGTGTTAAAGGGCTTGCGAGCACTAAAGATGTGGTAATGCAGACGCAACAAGCAGCAACGCGCTCAACGCTTAATATGGCGCAGCCTGCTATCGCAACTTACGCTAACCACCTAGCAAGTAAGCGCCAATCAGTACTGAGTACTGCGATGAGTCAGCAAGGCTTACAGCTAAATGTTGAGCGCACATTCAATGTGACATTAAACGGTTTCACCACCCAAATGACACAAGATGAAGCGAAGCGCCTTGCTAAAGTGGCTGGTGTTAAGAAGATCACTCGCTCAAAAATCTACAGCCTAAATACGTTTAATACCATTGAGCAAACCGGTGCTTCTGCACTGTGGAGCACAAGTGCTAGCAACCCGAGCAGCAACAAAGGTGAAGGCACGGTTGTCGGTATCATCGATACGGGTATCAATACCGATCACCCATCATTCGCAGCAGTAGGCGGCGATGGCTACACTCACACCAACCCTCTAGGCGACAAGTACCTAGGTGACTGTGCAACCGCTGAATTTGCTGATCTGTGTAACGACAAGCTAATTGGTGTGTACTCATACCCTGAGATCACCGCAGCCTACGTTGATACTGTGTTTGAAGAGACTCGCCCAGAAAATGGTGAAGACTATAATAGCCATGGTTCACACGTTGCAGGTACAGCGGCAGGTAATATCCTTTACGATATTCCTTACAAACTGACAGAGTATGAAAGCCAATCATCTGGTTTAGAAACCAATGTAACTTTCCCGCAAGTATCAGGTATGGCACCTCATGCCAATATCATTTCATACCAAGTATGTTGGCCGGGTGGTTCAGGTGACCCTTATGCAGGCTGTCCAACAAGCGCAATCTTAGCTGCTGTTGAACAAGCTGCTATAGATAATGTTGACGTACTGAATGCTTCATTAGGTGGCCTTGAAGAAGACCCATGGAGCGACCCAATTGAGCAAGCGTTCATGAATGCAGCTGAAACCGGTGTATTTGTGGCGGTAGCGGCAGGTAACAGCGGCCCTGAATATTCAACGGCTGACCACTCTTCACCTTGGGTAACCACAGTTGCAGCTCATACGCCTTCAACTAAAGTCAATTTTGGTAACAAACAACTTAAAAACCTAACTGGTGGCGATACTGCAGCGCCAGGACCATTTGCTGGTGCAGGTGTAAACTTTAACGAGCTAACAGGTTTAATCGTTGCCGCAACTGATTTTGAAAATCCAAATGAAAGCTCAAGCTATGCACTTGCCAACTGTGACAAGCCATTCCCTGAAGGGACATTTGATTTAGTTGATGACCCAGCAACCGCTATCGACGAAAGTGCGCAAGATGTGATTGTCGTATGTAAACGTAGTTCTTACCCGCTGTACTCTAAATCGCTAAACGTAGAGGCAGGTGGTGCTGAAGGTTTAATTATTTATAACCATGTATCATTCTACGATCGCTACACGATTCCTTCAGTCACTTACCCTATCCCTACCATTCACATTAAAAACGTCGATGGTACGAGCTTACTTGACTGGCTAAGCACAGGCGACAGCCACATGGGTACCATTGAAGCAACCGAAGGTACTGTAGATGCTGTAGATAAAGACCGCATTGCTTACTTCTCTGGCCGTGGTCCATCATACTTTGGCTTTGACACCTTACTTGTAGACATTGCGGCTCCGGGTGTTGATATCTATGCGCCATCATCAGACGATCAACCATTTACTAGCAACCCTGCCACTTCAGACTGGCAATCTATGTCTGGTACATCAATGGCAAGCCCACACGTTGCGGGTGCGGCAGCATTGTTAAAACAATCTCATCCTGATTGGACACCAATGCAAATTCAATCAGCATTGATGTTAACTGCAAACAATCAAGTTGCTTTAGCACAGTACTTAAACAACTACACCGATGATGGTTTTGATGCTGCCCTTGCTGAAATGGGTTCGGGTAAAATGCAAGTTGAGCGTGCTGATAAAGCAGGCCTATTGCTTGATGAAACCATTGCTAACATGAATGCAGCTAACCCAAGCCTAGGTGGCCGTGAAAAAGCACTAAACACAGCTTACATGGTTGATAATGACTGTGGCTTTAAGTGTACGTTTATCAGAACCTTTACTGCGACAGAAGACGCAAGCTGGACACTTCATACAGAAAACTGGATTGGTAATAGCAAAATTAGTGTTGAGCCAAGCAACTTTGATATTAAAGCAGGTGAGACACAAAGCATTGTTGTTACGGTTGAAGCAAGCCAACAAGCAACACCACAAGAAATTGTTGATTACACAGGTAACCAAGGTCAAATCGTAATGACCTCAAGCAACCCTGAATCACCAATTTTAGAAATGCCTGTATGGACTTTCGCTGGTGATACCGGTTTACCTGAGTATATTCAAATTGATGCACACCGCCGTTCTGCAACGATGAAAGTGGGTCCATTTAATACTGATGAAATCAGCAACCTAACCACACAATCGTACGGCTTAGTAAAAGGCCAAGTTGAAACAGTGCACCTATTCAACGACACCACACCAGGCGACCCATTCGATAGCGTTGAGGTCGAAGGTGAAGGCGAAGCTGTGAACAACAACCACATTCAGTGGACGACAGTGCCAGAAGGCGCAAAAATGCTAAGCGCAAGCGTCATGAACGACACGTCACGTGTACTTGTGTTCATGGGTAAAGATAGTAACGGTGATGGCATTGCGTCTTATGAAGAAACGCTATGTATGTCAACGAGCTACACCCTAACTAACTTCTGTAATATTGTTGATCCTGAAGCGGGTGAATACTTTACGTTATACATGAGCCTACAGACTCTATCGTATGGTGAAGTTGATGAAGGTATCGAAGTATCGTTTGCAACAGCTGTGACCACAGAAGACAATGGTTCACTCACTGTAACAGGCCCAAGCAGCGTACCTGGTTATGACCAGCTTGAGCTTGACCTTGCCTATAACCTACCTGATATGGAAGTGGGCGATATCTACTTTGGTGGCTTTGATATTGGTAGCAACCCAGAAGATGCGGGTAATCTTGGTTTTGTTCCAGTGATCATCGAGCAAGTTGATAAAGACGTGACCTTTACAGCTAACAAAGACAAAGCATTTGTGGGTGATTTAGTAGACTTCGAAATCAGCGTCATTGCTAATAACGAAGATGAAGCGCGTCAGTTTGCTCTAAACACTGAGTTCCCTGTGGGCGTAGACATTGTTCCTGACAGCATTGTCGCATCTAACTCAACGCCAGTAACACCAATGTTAGATAGCAACGCTCTAGCACTAGTTGGTGTTCAAGAGACGACTAAAAATGTTGAGCGTAATTATAACATTACCACCAACATCACAGACGAAATGTGTTCATTAACATCGGCGCATTCACCAGATCCTCACTACCTAGAACTACGTGAGCTTGGCTGGCGTACACTAGAAGGTGTTGAAGGTCGTTACTACAACGAGTTTGAGTACACATTTAAAGAAATCATGAACACTAACCTTGATGTGTCATTCCCATTCTTTAACAAGTACCACTTTGACTCAATTAAACTTAACCCAGCAGGCTTAGTCACATTTGGTTCGCAAGGCCGTACAACGCCATTCCACGTTGAACTGCCTGAGGGTTACACTCAGCCGCCACCGCCGCCTTACCTAATCGCACCTTTCTGGGTTGGTGACAACATGATCCCAGAGCGTGTTGACGGTGGTTACGGTAACTATGACGCCAACGCCGGTATCACACCAACTTACACGGTATCTCGTGAGTGGTTAGTACTTGAGTGGGATAATATCCAGCGTTCAAGAACTGAAGGCCAATCTGTTGATGTTGAAATGTTCATGCGTATGGGCATTGACTATGAGCCAGGTGAATACGAGCTACTATTTGCTTATGACAACCTAAGCTTAGTTGATGCACAAGGTTCTATCGGCTTGAAAGCTGCTGATGGTCGTGGCTTTATCAGTGGTGATATTCCAATCGATTTAAACATCGGTAACAAGTACGGCTTCGACAATATGGACGAAGTACTACACGACAAACTGGTTGTGTGTCTTGACTACACAGGTCCTGAGATTTCTAAGTTTGACGTGAAATTCCAAGCGTACATTGGAGAACAAGCGGCGAATCAAACGCATCAACTATCACTTACAAATGGTTTAGTTGGCGCAGATGATGAAACCATCACCCTTGACCTAGAAGTTATCGGTAACCTAGAAATGGCAGCCTTAACTGATATGTCGGTGGCAGAGAACGAAACGATTAGTTTTGACGTGCTTTATGCTGACGAAAACCAAGTGAGCAACCAAATCGAAGTGTTAGGCGAAAACTTCACTTATGAAGTATCTGGTCACACATCAGGTAGCACTGTGACTATCACGCCAGCGGCGCACTTCCATGGTGATATTGATGTAACAGTAAAAGTTAGCGACAGCGTTAACCCAACTGATGCAGCAATGAGTTCATTTGTATTATCGGTGATGTCTGATGGTGAAGAGCTTGGCTGTACTGACAGCTCAGCAACTAACTATGATGAAAGCGCCAATACTGACGATGGTAGCTGTACTTTCCCTGAGGCAGTGATTCCAGAAGCAGAGATTGAAAAAGACAAGAAATCATCAAGCGGTTCATTCGGCTGGTTACTACTAGCAGTTGCACCACTGATGGCACTTCGTCGTAAAAAATCTCGAATTAACTAAGGATTAGTTAATTAGGATAGTAAGTAGGTAATGCCGATATGCTTAGCATATCGGCATTTTTCGTTATAAATACTTTAACCAAGGCTTGTTAGCCTTACGCTTGTATTCACTAAACTTCTTGGTTGGCCAATAAAGCCCTACTGCCAACAACAAAGTAATAAACCAAATACCTGATATATCACTGACTCCTAAATATTGCCCTTGATTTGCCCCCCAGATCAGCATGCCTATTTGATACATAAATAGCAGTACATAGAGGTGGAAAATATAAAAGAACATAGGCACAGAGCCATATACACGTAACGCATTAGTAAAGCGGTTGAGTGGTCTTTCAAATAACCACAAGCCTACAAACATGCCTGCTAACGTGATCAACAAAAAGCTCAGTGACGGTGGGTACTTAGTCACGTTAAACACCGACATCATGGTTTCGGTTGTAGTGCTAAACGTTTGCCACGGCATAGTTTCACCATAAATATTAAAACCACGCAGCAGCGCAAATAACCCCACACATATCAGGGCTAACAGCAGCAATGCTCGTTTACGTGAATCCGCCGATTGAGTGTGCGCATATAAAGGACCTGCACAGTAACCCAATAAGATAACACCAATCCAAGGCAGCACTGGGTAGCTAATTTTTACATCGATTAAACCACCTTGTGATAGATAGCCTCGGTCATGCAAAATCGTCCACAGCGAGTAACCAAACTCATCGGGCGTAAAGCTGATTGGGGTCAGTAAATTATGGCCAAATACAATAACTAAACCAAGCACCAGCAATAGGTTGCGTGGCAGCTTAATCAATGCTGCTAACACCAGCATACAAAGGCCAATCGCCCACATCACTTGTAGCCAAATGGTGTGGTAGTAACCCATCCACGAAAAACAAATCAGGGTCACTTCGAGGGCGATTAAAAACAGCCCTCGCTTGATTAAAAAGCTTCGTGCTGAGCGCGCCACGCCACTTGCTGGGTGACTATAAAGCCACGCCGACAAACCGGTTAAAAAGATAAAGGTTGGTGCACAAAAGTGCGCAGCAAAGCGGCTCCAAAAAAGCCCTGGCGAAGTTGTATCAACCACCATGGGATCGGCCACCTGCATGTGCAAGAAAAACCGCTCTCGCACATGATCAAGTAACATCAGCAGAATAACGACACCACGCATGATGTCGATACTGTGAATACGGCTTTTAACTTGCTCAGAAGTCATAACTTACGCCAAGTTTAAATTGCGTCGGCGCACCTGGGTAGGCCCACAATGCATTGTAAGAACTGGCAATATACTGTTCATCAAACACGTTATCGACATTCAATGATACCGTCGTACCTTCAGTCGCTCGCCATTTAGCAAATAAACCAACAGTTTGGTAACTCGGTAAACGAAAAGTGAGATCAGCTGGGTCGCCTAAGCGGTCAGACACATATTGATAATGACCACCAATCTTTATTTCTTGTGCGAATAGATTTAGGTCATGGTTTAAGCCGATCGAAAGGTTATTCTTTGGTACGTTCACAAGTGGGCTGCCCTTAGGAATTGGCACTAACCAATCAACATTTAGACTGTCTGTCGCAGTCTCGGCATCAACATAGGCATAAGATAGGTTGTACTCGGTATTGTCACCCAATGACCCTGTTAAATCTAACTCAAAACCTGTGCTATTTGCTTTACCTACAGGTGTTGAATAACCCACATTTACTGGGTCTGCCACCAGCATGTTGCTCTTACCCGCATCAAAATAAGCAAGCGTTCCGCTGATATTGGCGTAGCTAAATTTAACACCCACTTCAAACGAGTCACTTTCTTCAAAACCGAATGGATTACCTTCAGCATCGGTGCCGCTCAGTGGTAAAAAGCCTTCTGAATAGCTTGAGTAAAGGTTAATGTCGTCATTAAGTGCGTAAACCACACCAAAACGTGGACTAATGCGGTTTTCTTTGCTGTTTGATGCCACACCAGACTTAGTCTCAAAAATATCTTGTTCAATTTCATCAAAACGCAGACCTAACATCACTTTTAAGTTATCGGTTAGATCTAGTTGGTCTTGCAGGTAAATACCGTACGCATTTTGCTGTTCGTTATTTTCGTACTGCATGCCCACTTCAGGGCCTTCAGTAGTGCTGTACTCTGGCTCATAAATATCAATGGTGTAAGTGCCATTACCACCACGGTAGCGATAAAGCCCAGTGCGCAGCTCATAGTCGTAACCGTCAACACCAATCAATACATGGTTGGTGATACCGGCAACATCAAAGTGACCGCTTAATTCAAAACGCAGCGATAAATCATCAGACTCATAGTCACGGTATCTGTGCTGGCGAGTTAAAGTTCTACCATCATCAAATAATGACTGACGTGATGGTGAAAGCTCAGCATCTGACGAATAACCCGTTAACGTTGCAGTACGGTAACTAGCACCTAATAACAAGCTCCAATCTTGGTTTAGATCGTTGCTGTAATTTAATTGATGGCCGCGTGAGTGCACTTTGGTTGGTGCATCATTTGGGTTACCTAAAAAGCGTGACTCAGGCACGGTATCAAAATCACCATTTAACACCACAATACCGCGGTCATACATTTGCTGTTGATCAACATACTCAAACTCATAAGTCAGCGATGAGTTATCGTTGATTTGATAATAAAGCGAAGGCGTAATCACGAATTTGTCGTGGTGTACATAGTCTCTGAAGCTGTCACTATCTTGCCATGCGCCATTGATGCGAAACGCTAAATCATCACTTAAACCGTTAGTGTAATCACCTTGAATACGCTTGTGATCATCGCTACCGAACTCAGCTTGAAGTTGCCCTTGCTGATAAAACTGTGGCTTTTTAGTAATAATGTTTACTGTACCACCCGGCTCCGAACGGCCATAGAGTGCTGAGCCAGGTCCTTTTAATACTTCGATGTATTCAATGTTTGATACATCACGCGGGCCTGCAAAGCCGCGACCACCACTAAAACCGTTAACTAAGTACCCAGACGGCATATTTTCGTTACCTGACAAACCACGAATTGAATAGCTATCCCACAGTGCTCCACCATTATTCTTACGAGTAATACTGGCAGAAAAATCCAGTGCATCACGAAACTTTGTAATACCGTTATCAGTCATCATATCTTTACTTAGTGTGGTGATCGATTGCGGTAAATCTTTTGTTGGAATATCACCACGAAACGCCTGTTTATGTTCAATGGTGATCGTTTCGATATCGCTGTTATCAGCTGCATGTGTATTCGCTGCAAACGCCGCAGCTAAGGCTAAACAAAGAGTTGAGTACTTCATAAGGTCTGATTGTAAAAAGTTAAGAGAAATGATTTGTTATAAAATAACACAAATAAAGAATAGGTTATAGTATAACAATACATTTACCCCTTAATTTTAGCCAAGCCTCTAGTTTACAAAGATAATTTTTAACGCTAAATTTGGACTAGATTAAAAAACAAACAAGTTAAGGAAAACTATGTATAAATCACTTTTAGCATTAACGCTCGTATGCGCATCAATCAGCTCATTCGCAAACCCTGATTTATCACGTAAATTTCCATTTGTTGATATTCAAGCGCAGGTACTCGATACCACTACAGATAAGCCTAGCTGGCAACGGCTGCCACCAATGCACCATGTACAATACCCGACAGGGCTGCTAAATCGACAAGGCAGTGGCTGCGCTATTGTCAACTTTCAGGTAACGCCAGAAGGCAATGTGAAAAACTTAAATATTGAAAATTCAGCACCTAAGCGCTTTAGTAAAGACGTTAGAAAGGCAGCAAGGCAAATAGTGAGAGACTGGCAATGGCCAGAGCGCACGGATGAACAAGTGATTGAGTTAACCATGCGTTTTGATTACTGCTTAACTCACGATTTCGATAAAAAGAGTGAAGCCGTTGCCATGTGCGTTGAGCATTCAGAACAAGCCTGCGAGTAAACAATAAATTTGCCGTGTAGATACTTGAGCCAATGCCAGCTATTGCCTACAATGGCGCACAATTTATTCAATGCAGATCGCAACTATGACTGATACACAAAAACCAGAATTACCAAACCAACTTTCTATCAATCCACGTAGTAAATTTTATGTGGAAGAAGTTTTCGAGCATGAAATTGGTGTAAAACTTAACGGCAAAGAGCGTTTTGACGTTGAAGAATATAATATCAGCGAAGGCTGGATCAAAGTCGCTTCTCCAAAAGCACTTGATCGCCGCGGCCAACCTTTACTATTAAAAGTAAAAGGCACTGTAGAAGTATTCTACAAGTAATTCAGTTTTGCTGAATTAGCTTGTTGGCCAACACAATGGTTGGTCAACAAGTTTATATCTTTACGAGCTTAGACACTCAGCCCCTCGTTTTTTCCCACACAAGCGAAAGTTAAACCAATGCCCGGTGACTACAAAGAGCGAACCCAATAAAGTAAGTACTTTTTCGCCAGCCTCACCAATAACATTTTCGCCAAGCAGCACCGCTGCAGACAACAACACCAGCCCTGCACCACCTAGCATCAATAATCGATAACGTTTATGTTTTTTACACCCTAAAAATAGTGCTAATAAGCTGCTTGGCAGTACCGCAACTAACATCCAAAAATGAAATTGCTCGTTACCTAAACCCAGTGCTGCAGCACTTGGTAATAAAACCAAAAACACAGGCACAGCTAAACAGTGAATAACACACATAGCTGATAACCCGATGGCAAACTTGTCCATTATTTCTTGTAATTTCACTGAATAATTCCTACAAAATTGAACACATGAATTATAAAAAGTGCATCAAGCAAGTTTTGCTTGGCACTCATTGCATACTCCCAGCATTTCAAATTGCTTTGTTTGTGAGGTAAAACCTGCATCATCAAAATGAGGGAAAAGCTTTGCAACATCACTGTGTGAAACCGCTAAAGTCTCAACTTTTTGGCAGTGACGGCAAATCAAAAACAAAGAATTCTCACGCTTAAAAACCTCACTGTCGGTACCGTAAGCGATATATTTGTTAGCACTATTAAGCCTGCGAACAAGGTTTACCGACTCCAAAAAGCTCAAGATTCGATAAACAGACATAACAGATACACTTGAACTTGTGCGCAGCTTGTAGCAACTGGCCAATTCGTAGGCCGATAACGGCACGTCTGTGGTTAGTAATATTTGCAGTATTTGCTTGCGCTGAATGGTGAACTTTCTGCCATGCTCAAGGCAAACCTGCTTCGCTTTATTAAGTGTGCTGGTTAATCGCTGTTTATTCATAGCGGCCACTCAATATAAGGTTTTGTTGCTGTCAGCTCTGCTATCCCTTGCGCTTGCTCTGTGATCCACTGTGCTTCGATAACAGATATTGCTTCAGCCCATGCAAATAAAGTAACAGTGACTTTAGAAACGGGCTTATCACAGTTAAACGAGTATTCAACTTCTAAGTCTTGATGTGCATGATGAGTGTGATGCTCAAATGGGTTTTCAAAATTTGCTTGAGTAAGCTTACATTCGCCGTTAAATGTCACTAGCTGCTGTGAATTTGCTAATTGGGCTAACGTTTGTTTAATGGTTTGCTTTTGCTCAGCTGTCTCGGGCTGATGCTCAAAGCCAAAAATATCTCCAGCCGGTAAAATGAACTTAACCTGCCACTTGTCTTGATCATGAACCACAAAAAGCACTCCCTCACCATGTGAATGATGATAGTGTTGATGCCCTTGAGCTGAAAAAATACATCCAACCATAAAGCATATCACTGCTAATTTTGCTGCTTTCATAACCCCAATCACTCCATTTACCTCACTTTAAACATGCTGTTACAAAAAAGAATAAAACTCATTCGTCGATTCACACTTGATACATTATAACAATTAAAGCACAATTGATACATTATAACATATCTATAATGGTGAATAATGAATAACATCTCAAGAGTGGCTGTCGTCATAGCAGCGTTATTACCAGCCAGTGTTTTGGCACAATCAATCAAAGGCGTTGTTTTAAATAACCAAGGTAAAGCGGTGGCTAATGCCACAGTTGACCTTGAAGGGTCTGATCAAAAAGTAATAACTAACGACAAAGGTGAGTTTGAAATCAGCGGCTTAAATAACGGCTTAAAAGAGCTACATATTTCAGCGCCAGGTTATGCTCACTTACATCGAGATATCACACTTGCCAATGACCAAGACCACAGCGCAACCTTTAATCTAAAACGCTCACCGATTGAAGTGATTGATGTTGAAGCAACGCCGATTCATATGTCGGCAATGGAATCTGCCTCACCTGTTAGTGTGTTATCTGGCGAACAATTAAGACGCCAACAAGCATCAACGCTTGGCGATAGCCTCGAAAAGCTGCCGGGCGTTAACACAAACTTTCATGCCAAGGTTGCCAGTACGCCTGTGATCCGTGGTTTGAGCGGCCCACGTGTTTTAATTACGCAAAATGGCTTAGATGTGAGTGATGTGTCACGTGTTGGCCCTGATCACTCAGTGGCATCGGAAGCATCAACAGCGCAGCAAATTGAAGTATTACGTGGCCCAGCAACTCTTTTTTATGGCAGCGGTGCAATTGGTGGTGTCGTCAACGTAGTTGATAGTCGCGTACCAACAGACAGCACAACACGTGGTGAATGGAACCTAGAACATAACTCTGTAGATGAGCAAAAAGTTGCTTCGTTTAATGCCACCACAGGAACAGAGTCATTTGCCTTTTATGCTGATGCATTCTGGCGTGAATCAGACGATTACGAAGTACCTGTTGCCGCCGATATTGACGACACAGAGCACAGCTCAAAGTACGCAGTAGAAAACAGTAATGAAGACTCAGATGGCTTTACTGTAGGCACTAGCTACTTATTTGAGCAAGGTTACCTTGGTGTTGCGGTTGAGCAGTTTAACCGCCAATACGGTATTCCTGGCCATACTCATGGTGAAGAAGAACATGATCACGAAGAAGAGCACAGCGAAGAAGAAGCTGTTTTTGCTGACCTTGAACAAACCAAAATCCAGCTACTTGGTGAATACAATATCGACAGTGAGTGGCTAAGCAAAATTAACTTACGTGCAGGCCACACAGACTACGAACACGCTGAAATCGAGCACGGTGCTGTAGGCACAACTTTCAAAAATGAAACCAATGAGCTGCGCGTTGACATTCTGCATAGCCAATTTGATGAGTGGAATGGCGGCGTTAGCTTTCATTACAAAAAAAGTGATGTAGAAGCACAAGGCTCAGAAGCATTCACCCCTCCTTCTGTTACCGAAAGTATTGCTTTTGCAATTATGGAAGAAAAGCACTTTGGCGATTTTTTAGTGCAATTAGGCGGCCGTGTTGAGCGAGTTACTATTGATGCTAATAATGTGCTGTTACCTGAGAACGATGCCCATGCACATGATGAAGACGGTGATGAGCACGACCATGATCATGACCACGAAGAATCAAACTACACACGCGTATTTGATGTTGCCCAAGAGTTTACACCGGTAAGCTTATCAACAGGTGTGGTATGGGATTTTACACCGGGTTATAACCTAGGTTTATCGGTATCGCGTTCTGAGCGTGCTCCGTCTGCTTCTGAGCTGTTATCTTTCGGCCCACACATTGGTACTGCAACTTATGAAGTTGGTGCGCTATTCGACACTCATGATGGTCATTTTGAGCTATCAGAAGAGGCTATCGACTTAGAAACAGCAAATAATATCGACCTGACATTCCGTAAAACAGAGGGTGATGTTGGCTTTATCTTCAATGCTTTTTACAACCAAGTAGATAACTATTATTACCAGAATAACACAGGCCTATACGCTGAAAGCGGTCATGATCACGACCATGGCGACGAACATAATCACGAAGAAGAGCACGATCATTCATCTGAACTACCGGTTTATTTATTTAAAACAGACGATGTGATTTTGCATGGTTTTGAAGCGCAAGTTGCTTGGCAGCTAACCGACGAATTTAAATTCGACTTATTCTCTGATTATGTACGCGCGCGCCTAAAAGACGGCGGAGATTTACCACGTACTCCACCACTGCGTTTTGGTACTGAGTTTAGCTATCAAACAGAGAATCTAACGGCAAATATTCACGTTACGCGCTACCAAGAACAAGACCGCATAGCACAACAAGAAACCACAACAGACGGCTATACCCTTGTTGATGCCAGCATTTCTTATGACTTATCGGTATTGAACCAAGACCTATCGCTTTATTTAAAAGGCACAAATTTAACGGACACAGAAGCCCGCGTTCATAGCTCATTCTTAAAAGATATTGCACCACGCCCTGGGCGCAGTTTTGCGCTTGGTGTTCGCGGCTACTTCTAAAACAAAATTACAAATAAAGGAAACCTACATGACACACTTATTTAGATTAAAACTATTGGCACTGGCAATTAGTAGCACCCTGATCACCGCATGTGGTGATGCAGAAACGAATATTGTTGAGAAAGACCCTATCGAGGTTCCTGACGACAGTGGTGATGACCATGATCACGATCATGATGACGGTTATACCATTGACTCAATGGGCCGTTTAGCGGTTTTAGCAGCTGATAGCAACGAAGCGAATATCTTTGATTTAGATGACAACTCATTACTAGAAACGTTTTCGCTTATCCATGATTCAAGCTCACTAAATGTTTCACCAAGCTACCGTTATGCAGTTATTGCTAACCGCAGCCAAGATTACTTAGGCTTTATCGATGGCGGTTTATGGCGTGAAGATCATGGCGAGCATTTACATGATTATAAACAAGGCCCTGCATTTAGTGACTACGAGCTAACAACGGGCAGCCGCCCTACTCACATCGTTAAACATGATGGTCAAATGGCCGTGTTTTACGATGGTAATGCCGATGCAGGTACGGTTGCCTCTGTAGAAGTGTTAACCGATAACGACATTGCTAACGAAACAGAGACGCTTGCTGGTATTCAGTACGACATCAATATGCATGGTGTTGCAGAGCCACGTGGCGAGCACCTAGTTGCAACATTGCGCCGTGCTGATAGCGAAAGCACTTCAAACGCTAAAATTCTGCCGGATCAAGTGGGTGTTTTCCACCTTCATGACGGTGAATATGAGCTTGAACAAACATTTGAAGTTACTTGCCCAGATTTACACGGTGCAGCGCAAAACCATGATTATGTAGCATTTGGTTGTGGTGACGGTGTACTGGTAGCCCACCAGCATGATGATGAATATCATGCAGAAAAAATCGCCAATATTGATGCTCTAGGTGATACACGTATTGGCACATTATATGGCCATGAAGGTAGTGAAAGCTTTATTGCAATTGCATCGGGTGTATTTGTAAGTATCAATCCAAGCGAAGCTGAAATGGAAGTTCTTGAGTGGCAACTTGATGAAGGCGCAAGTGCTGTATCTTACTCATTCTCAGCAAGCGGAGAGCACTTTTTAGTGCTTGATAGCTTAGGCTTTTTAAACGTGCTTGAAGCTCATGAGCACGACGGCCACATGCACTGGGAGCTTGCCGGTAAAGTAGATATCACTGAAGAAGACGTAACAACGATGCCAGAGGGCATGAACTTCAGCATGACTGTGTCACAAAATAGTGAGTTTGCTTACGTTGCTGACCCTATCGCTCAGCACATACTAAAAGTACATATCGAAGATCTTGAAATTGAAGGTGATCTTGAACTGACTTTTGCACCAAGCGCCATCACTTGGTTAGGTATCGCAGAAGAAAGTGACGATCACGACCACTAAGAAGTTATGTTTTATGGTATGACATAGCTCGCAAAGGTTGGCATTTAATGCCAACCTTTTTTTATTCATATTTTGTAACAGACTTTCATCGCATCAGCATCGCTATTTGAAACTGAATTGTTATGATGTAACAGTTCCCAAAATAGGATGTAATCCCATGAAAAAACTAACAACGTTGGCACTGGCCATGGCTGCGACACTGGCACCTTGGGCATCAGCTTACGAAACAAAAGACACGCGCTTACTGCGCTTTCCAGATATTCATAACCAAAATGTTACCTTTGTGTACGGTGGTGATATTTACATTGCTAATACGCAAACAGGCGAGAGCAAACGCTTAACCGACCATATTGGTTTTGAAACCTTCCCTAAGTTTTCACCTGACGGTAAACGCATTGCCTTTGCAGCCGAGTACAATGGCAGCCGCCAAATTTATGTAATTAACAGCGATGGTTCTGGCTTAAAACAACTGACTTACTACAACGATGTTGGCCCTATGCCACCACGCGGCGGTTTTGATTATCGTGTTCTCGATTGGACAGCGGATGGCAAAAATGTGGTATTTCGTGCTAACCGCACACCGTGGGGTAAACGTATGGGTCGTCCATACATGGTGCCTGCTGACGGTGGCCTTGAGCAGCCTCTGGCTATTCCAGAAACAGGCGGCGGGATGCTTTCGCCAGATGGTAGTAAATATGTTTACACGCCAATTGACCGTGAATTTCGTACTTGGAAACGCACCCGTGGCGGTCGTGCACAAGATGTCTGGGTTTACGATCTAAAAAACAATACCTCAGAGCAGCTAACCACTAACCGCGCTACCGATCAGCAACCAACCTGGGTTGGCGACAACATTTACTTTGTATCTGACCGTGATTACACCCTTAACCTGTATCAATACCAAAAAGGCGCTGAGCCGAAAAAGCTAACCAACCATAAAGACTTTGACGTACTGTGGCCATCAGCTGGCCCAAATGCTGTTGTTTATGAAAACGGTGGTTACCTTTATCGCTTTGATCCAAAAACTCAAAAAAGCAGCAAGCTAAGTATTAACATTGCTGGTGTGCGTCAATACGCAATGCCGTACACAAAAAATGTGAGTGACTTTATCGACTCAATGTCGATTTCTCATGATGGTAAGCGTGCACTCTTTACTGCCCGCGGTGAGCTATTTAGCGTACCGGTTAAACAAGGCCCAACACGTAACTTATCTTACACAGCAAAAGGCCGCGAAATTGACGCAAGTTGGTCGCCAAATGGCCGTTATATTGCTTATATGAGCGATGAAAGTGGCGAATACGAAATTTACTTAAAAGACCGCAGTAAAAATAATGCCACCAAGCAGCTAACCAGCAACGGAACTATTTGGCGTTTTACACCTATTTGGTCACCTGATAGCTCCAAACTGTTATTTGCAGATAAAAACCACACACTCTGGTGGATAGATGCAAAATCAGGAAAACAACACAAAATTGATACCAGCATCTACGATGAAGAAGGCATTCGCCAATATACTTGGTCGCCAAATAGCGAAGACATTGTGTATGTGAAAAACAATGAAAACCGCTATGCCTCGTTGTGGCACTACAATGTTGATAAAAAGAAAGTAACTCGCTTAACGGATGAAATGACCAATGAGCAAAACCCAACTTTCTCTCCTGATGGTCAATACCTGTATTTTAGTTCTGAGCGCGACTTTAACTTAGCCTTCAGCAGCTACGAGTTCGACTACATGTTTAATCGTGCAACGCGTATTTATGCCGCAGCCGTAAATGACAGCATCAAACCACTTATCGCACTACAAAGTGACGAAACAGCGATCGTCAGCGATAAACAAAAAGATGACGACAAGAAAGCGAAAAATACCCTGCAAAGCAGCGACTTTATGCAGCGCGTTACCGCTTTAAATGCCCCCGCTGGTGATTATCGCGGTTTAACGGCAGTAAAAGGTGGCGTGCTAACACTGGCTAATGGTGGCCTTCAATTGATAGGCACAGCTCATGACAGCGAGCTTGAAACTGTGGCTAAAGGGGTTCGTAGTTATACTATTTCGAGCAACGGTGAACACCTGTTAGTACATGCGGGTAACGATTACAGCTTAATTGAGCCTAAAGCAAAACAAGACCTAGCAGCGAATAAGCTTGATCTTAGTAACATGACCTTAAAAATTGAGCCACAAATTGAATGGCAGCAAATGTATGTTGAAGGCTGGCGTACATTACGTGATTGGTTCTACGATGAAAATCATCACGGCCAAGATTGGGACGCTATTTTAGCCAAGTATCAACCTATGGCTGATGCTATCTCACACCGTAGTGACCTAGATTACATTCTCAGTGAAATCGCAGGTGAAATTAACTCAGGCCACATTTATGTGCAGTCGGGTGATATGCCAAAAGCAGAGCGTAAAAAGCACGGTTTATTGGGTGCAAAACTTGCCAGCGATCCATCTGGATACGTAAAAATTGAGCAAATTTTCCAAGGTGAAAACTGGCATGAAGACTTCCGCTCACCGCTTGGCACAACAGGGGTAAAAGCACATAACGGCGACTACATCATTGCCGTAAATGGCCGCTCAGTAAAAGACGTCGCTAACTTCTACGAATTACTAGAGAACACTCAAGGTGAGCAAGTTGAGCTAGTCCTTAACAATAAGCCGCGCAGCAAAGGTGCATGGCAAGTTACCGTTAAGCCTGTAGCGAGCGAGCAAGGTTTGCGTTATTTAGACTGGGTTAACTCTCGTGCAGCCTACGTTGATAAACTATCAAATGGCCGTATTGGTTATGTTCACTTACCAAATACAGCCTACGAAGGTAACCGCGCCATGTTCAAAAACTTCATGCCGCAAACCACCAAAGACGCCATGATTATTGATGACCGATACAATGGCGGCGGCTTTATTCCTGAGCACATGATCACCTGGCTTGCTCGTAAACCGCTTAACTATTGGAAGCGCCGCGGTGTTGAGCCAACGAAAACACCACAATTTGCTCATGATGGTCCAAAAGCCATGCTGATCAATGGTTACTCAAGTTCAGGCGGTGATGCTATTCCTTACTACTTCCGCCAAGCGGGGTTAGGTAAGCTTATTGGTACCCGTACTTGGGGTGGATTAATTGGTATTTCAGGTAACCCAAGCCTTGTCGATGGCGGCCAAGTTATCGCGGCAACATTCCGCGTTTTAGATAACGATGGCAACTGGATCATCGAAAACGAAGGTGTCACCCCAGATATCAAGGTGGTTGATCGCCCAGAGCTAATCTACCAAGGTAAAGATCCATCGATTGAACGTGCCGTAAAAGAGCTTTTAAAAGAGCTAAAAGACAATCCGAAAAGGCCACTCACCGTGCCACCAGCACCGACTGACTTTTAATACTTAACTGATTGTTAAAAAACAAAAAACCCCGCAGCAATGCGGGGTTTATTTTTGCTAAATGCTTAATATTCAAACTTGTATATACAAATAGTTCAAGCTAAGTCAGACCATGCTAAATTGAATTTACGTAAGTATTTTTGTAATCGAGTAGAGTCATTGGCTTGTGCTTTTTTGGTACGACTCACATCAAATAATTCACGCCCAGCTGAGGCCATGCTTGAATGCTGCTCACAGATACTAAGTACATAATTTAACTGAGCAATATCAAACTGATCTAAATTCGCTATTTGCTCTTCTGACAAATAGTGAGCAAGGCGATTAGATGCTTTAGGTTGCACATTAGATTGCCATGAGTCATGTAACCGTGCGATTTCGTCATTGACATCCGTCACAGTGATACGCGAAGAGCTCGCCAAAGTACATAAACGAGTAATTGCAGAGCTTAAATCACGAAAGTTTCCACGCCATACTGCTTGCTTCGACATAGCAAACTGCTCAAACAGCTGCTTTGCTTCTTTATTGAATTGAATTCGCTGCCCAGTTTTTTGCTCAAATAAACCCATTTCATAGTCAATATTGGCAGGTATATCTTCTTTTCTGTCTTTTAATGCCGGTAACTGATAGCTCCACAAATTGATACGTGCTAATAAATCTTCACGAAACAGTCCTTTTTCGACTTCGGCTTTTAAGTCTTTATTAGTGCCAGCTATGAGTTGAAAATCACTCGCAACAGTTTGATCACTGCCAACTGGATGAAAGGTCTTATTTTCAATGGCGTGTAACAGCATTGCTTGCTCTTCTAAACCAAGCTCGCCAATTTCATCTAAAAACAGCACACCATTATTTGCAGTGAGTAAGTAACCGCTTCGCTCTCTTTGAGCACCAGTAAAGGCCCCTTTTGTGTGGCCAAACAAAGCAGCCATGGCATTTTCACCACGTAACGTGGCACAGTTAACCGACACAAGCTCACCTTTTAAAATGGCGCGCTTCTTTTTCAGTTTATAAATTCGCGTTGCCAACTGGCTTTTACCAGCTCCCGTAGGGCCCGTCAGAAGCATAGGATCATCTGAACGAATTGCCACAACTTCAATCTGCGCAATCAACTTATTGAATGCACTGTTTTTAGTTTGAATACCGCCTTTTAAAAATGCATTACCTTCTAAATGCTCTTTATCAAAACGAGTGGCAAGTTGATCATACTTAGATAAGTCCAAATCAATAATTTGAATCTTACCTGTCGCTTTATTTTGATTATGCTTATCGGGTGATGTTTGAATTAAACGCCCAGGAAAATGACCACTCTCGGTTAATAAGAAAATACATATCTGCACAACATGGGTGCCAGTCGTGATATGAAAAAAGTAATCGTGCTGATCAGTATCAAAACGCTGTTGATGACACCAATCATAGAGCTTGGCGTAAACCTCTTCAAAATCCCAAGGGTCTATAAAGTTAATATTTTCAAGGCATACCGTGGTTTCTGGGGAAACTGACTCAATATCTACTGCAACATTATTCGCTAAACGAGAGCTATGAGTATCATGCATCATATACAGCTTATTAACGATGAACTCTTCTTGACTACATAAGCTGACATTGGGTCGCCATCTTGCCCAACGGTCTACGCGCTTACCCACATAGTCTAATTGAGTTCCGAGAATACTCACCACAATCGTACTTTTCAAAACATATCCTTATAGATAGAAACTGTATCCATTTAAATACCAAATAACACTATCGTCAAGTAGCTCATCACCCAACACAAACTACAAAAAAAGAATAAAAAATATAAAAATCAGTGTGTTAAAAAATAAAAAAACACTCTTTTTTAGTTGTGGCACAGCTCTTGGAATAAAGAAGTGTGATTAATTAGGAGTGATTCAAATTATGTGTAATAACTACAACACAATCGAACAACAAGGACAGGTACCTATAAAGACATGGACAAAAGGCGTACCGTTTGAAGATGCAGCTATTGCTCAATTAAATAATATTGCGCAAATGTCGCTAGTTCATTCTCATATCGCGGTCATGCCAGATGTTCACATGGGCAAAGGCGCCACAATAGGTAGCGTCATTCCCTCTGTAGATGCGGTGATCCCCGCAGCGGTAGGCGTTGATATTGGTTGCGGTATGGTTGCAACGAAAACAACGTTAACGGCTTCGCAACTGCCTGATAATCTGGCGGCAATTCGTCATGCGTTTGAAGCAGCGGTACCACATGGTCGAACGGGCCGTGGTAGAGGGGCTCGCGACCGAGGTGCTTGGCATAATATTCCTGATGTTGTTGCTGGTGAGTGGCAAAAGCTTGAGAAGCGGTTTGAAAAAATCTGCGCTAAGCACCCTGCAATTAAAAACAGCAATCATGTAAATCACCTAGGTACGATGGGCACAGGCAATCATTTTTTAGAACTATGCCTAGATGAAAACAATGCAGTTTGGATCATGCTGCACTCTGGTAGCCGAGGAGTTGGTAACCGCATAGGCACTTACTTTATCGAGCTGGCTAAAAAAGAGATGGAGCGTCATCAAATCAACTTACCTGATATGGATCTTGCGTATCTGAAAGAAGGAAGCGAATACTTTGATGACTATGTTGAGGCTGTAGAATGGGCGCAAGATTTTGCAGCTAAAAACAGAGAGATCATGATGTTTAACGCTATAAAAGCGCTTAAAAAGCAAATACCTATCGCTTTTGAAACCGCGGAGCTTGCTGTTAACTGTCATCATAACTATATCTCGCGTGAGCATCACTTTGGCAAAGATTGTTTTGTAACACGCAAAGGAGCGGTACGTGCACAAAAAGGTGAAATGGGGATTATTCCCGGAAGTATGGGAGCGCGCTCTTTTATTGTTCGCGGCTTAGGAAACCCAGATAGCTTTAATAGCTGTAGTCATGGGGCTGGCCGAGTCATGTCTCGTACAAAAGCTAAAAAGGTCTTTAATATTCAAGATCAAATAGCGGCAACCCAAGGGGTAGAATGCCGCAAAGATGCCGCGGTGATTGATGAAATTCCGCATGCGTACAAGGATATTGAAAAGGTTATGGCAGCACAGCAAGACTTGGTTGAGGTTGTGCATACGCTAAAACAAATAGTCTGCGTAAAAGGATGATAATGAACTATTTAATAATTGATGGTGCACAAGGTGAAGGCGGAGGGCAAATACTTCGCACCGCCCTCACCTTATCCATGTTAACCAAGCAAGCCATTGAAGTTGTTAATATTCGGGCCAAGCGAAAAAAGCCTGGCCTGTTACGCCAGCACCTAACCTGTGTGTTAGCAGCACAACAAATCTGTGATGCCGAAACAGCAGGAGTTGAACTGGGCTCAAACCATATTCGCTTTGCGCCTAAACAAATAAAAGCGGGGGATTATCACTTTGCGATTGGCACAGCAGGCAGTACAACGCTTGTATGCCAAACTGTATTACTGGCATTAGCGACAGCAAAGCAGCCCTCTACCATAACCTTTGAGGGTGGCACACATAATGGCATGTCACCTTCACTGTGCTTTTTTAAGCACTGTTATTTGCCAGCTTTAGCAAAAATGGGGGTACATTGCGAGCTTACAGTTACCAAGTATGGCTTTTACCCTGCCGGTGGTGGCAAATGGCAGTTAACCATTTACCCGTGTAAAACATTAAAGCCCTTTGCGCATTTTGCACCGCCAAGTAAGGATGCCAAAAAGTCAATTAAAGTACTTGTTAACAAGTTACCGGGACATGTTGCGAAGCGTGAAATTAGCACTGTAAAACAATACCTTGATTGGACAAGCGCTGAAACCACGATCACTCAAGTAGAAAGTATAGGAGCTGGAAACAGCTTGCAGCTACATATAACATCAGACACTCATAACAGTATTTTTGAAGTTATTGGTCAACATGGTGTTGCAGCACAAAAGGTGGCTCTCAAAGCGGTAAAGCAGGTTACACAATTTACCCAATCAGTAGCGGCAGTAGAAGAACATCTGGCAGATCAGCTGCTTTTGCCATTAGCTTTGGCCGGTAAAGGCGAGTTCAAAACCAATGAACCAAGCTTGCACAGCTTAACCAATGCAGAGGTCATCAAAACGCTTTTGCATGTAGAGATAACGTTTACTCAGCTTGATGATAACCTTTGGCAGGTATCATTAACTGATACCTAATTAGGATGATCGGCAATGGAAAACACATTAAAACATGTTTATTTAGTCGGCGGTGCAGTTCGCGACAAATTGCTAAACAGGGCGGCAGCTGATCAAGACTTTGTTGTTGTGGGTGAAAC
Source organism: Pseudoalteromonas sp. 0802 (assembly GCF_013350085.1). NCBI lineage: Bacteria > Pseudomonadati > Pseudomonadota > Gammaproteobacteria > Alteromonadales > Pseudoalteromonadaceae > Pseudoalteromonas > Pseudoalteromonas sp. 0802. The sequence continues at coordinate 153,641 of NZ_JABVXE010000007.1, forward strand.
ACCAGAAACCATGTTAGCCCTAGGCTTTGAAACTGTTGGTAGTGATTTTCCAGTATTTTTACATCCAACCACCAAGCAAGAATATGCCCTCGCTCGCACTGAACGAAAGCAAGGTCGTGGCTACAAAGGGTTCACGGTGAATGCCAGTACCAGCGTAACTTTAGAAGACGACCTTGCGCGACGAGACTTAACTATCAATGCAATGGCGATGAGTGCCGATGGCGAGCTTATAGACCCATTTAACGGCCAACAAGATTTAAATAACAAGGTACTTAGACATACATCAGCAGCATTTGCTGAAGATCCGTTACGTGTACTGAGAGTGGCTCGATTTTTAGCTCGTTTTGGTGAAAGCTTTAGTATACATCCTGATACCAAGGCATTAATGATGCAAATACACCAACAAGGTGAATTAGCTTATTTAACGCCAGAACGGGTTTGGAAAGAAACAGAAAAAGCACTTGCTGAGCCCCACCCTGAGCTTTACTTCAAGACGTTGTATGGTTTAGGTGTGTTTCCAGAAATAGATGCAATGAGTGGTGTTCCCCAACCAAAAGAACACCACCCTGAGGGCGATGTTTACACCCATACACTGTTAGTTTTGCAAAGAGCGGCTCAGCTAAATTTTGATGTAGAAACTCGCTTTGCCGCATTAACGCATGATTTTGGCAAAGCGACGAGCTTTGAGCTAAACGGCAATTTACATGGCCATGAACAACGCGGCGTGGCAGTGATCAAGGCGTTTTGTCAGCGTTTAAAAGTGCCTAAACGGTTTTATGAGCTGGCAGCATTAACCAGTGACAATCATACGCGTTGTCACAAAATCGCAAAGCTAACACCAAAAACATTACATAAATTACTTGTCGACAAGCTAAATGCGCAAAATAAGCCTGCGCGCTTTTTGCAGTTTTTGGATGCGTGTCAGTGTGATGCGCAAGGACGGGGACCAAGTTTTATACATCGTCCTTATGCGCAACGAACACTTGCACTGGATTTAGTAAAACAACTAAACAAGCTAGATAAAAAAGCACTTGTGCAACAAGCAATACGCCAAGGTAAAAGCGGCATAGCCATCGGAAAAGCAGTTCGCGAAGCAGAAATAAAGCAACTACGTGATTACTTCACGGAGCAAATTAGTAAGGAAACAAAATGAATAACACAACAGCACACTCAGCAATCGATGATAGTGTAAGAGCTGAAATAATGCGACGCATAAAAGCCGCAGAAGCAGAACATAACGTTAAAGTGTTATTTGCTATTGAGTCGGGTAGCCGAGCATGGGGATTTGCAAGTCCTAACAGTGATTATGATGTGCGCTTTATTTATGCGCATGCTAAAGATTGGTATGTAGCAATTGATGTTGAAGAGCAAAGAGATGTAATTGAATACCCAATCGTCGATGAAATCGATATAAATGGTTGGGATATTCGTAAAGCACTCAAACTATTCAGCAAATCAAATCCCGCGTTTATTGAGTGGATACAATCACCCATAGTGTATGTTGATGATGGCTATTTTGCTGCACATGCAAAGCGGCTAATGCCACAGATAGTGTCATCTCATAAAGGCATTTATCATTACCTGCATATGGCAAAAGGTAACTTTAGAGAGTATCTAAAAAAAGAGCGTGTTCCGCTGAAAAAATACTTTTACGTATTACGACCACTACTGGCGATTATGTGGCTCGAAAAATACGATGAACCAGCCCCAATTGAGTTTGATAAACTAAGGGAGCTTGTCAAAGAGAACCTTGCATTGGATGCTGCGATTTCAGATTTGCTCGCCCGAAAAAGGGTAAGCCTAGAAAAAGAATACGCGCCAGCTGTGCCTGTAATTAATGAGTTTATCGAAGCAGAGTTAACACGGCATGAAAACTACACAGCTAACGTAAAGAAGAAAGTCGTCGATTTTGATGCTTTAAATCAGTTGTTTAAAACGACACTTATGCGATACGAGAGCGAATAGTTTTGTTATTTAAAATTTAAAAGGAATTATATGAAAAAGCTCATTACTTTGCGTTTACCCGCAATTTTAGCAAGCCTGATATTAATAGCGGGATTGATTTCATTAACATGGGAGAGTGGCACTTCCTATGATGATGGAGGGCTGGGTACGTTTTCATTTATTATCTTAATGCCAATAATGATATTAAGAAGCCTGATAAAACTCCCTGTATGGGTGCTCGTTCCTACGATTAGTGTTGGCCTATTCTATCTAGATTATTTTTTAAATAAGCGCTTAAAAAACAAAGAATAGGCTCGCAATGCGAGCCTATTTTGTAACAATTAAAAACGACCAAATTGATAAAGTAGCTGCCCTGCTTCGCCAATCACTAATTGTCTATGTGTTTGGCTTTGCCAAGGCCATTCAAACTTTTTAAGCTGATTTTGCTGCACGTCATCACTGACGCTAAACGTTCTATTGTGGTTGTATTGTTTTAAGCTTTTAGCACTTAATTGAAATACCACTAATGTGACTAATGCCCCGTAATTAATAGCTAACTCAATCAATGGTTCTCTAAAGTCTTTACGAGTGTTTGTAGCATCCCACACTAGGTTTCTTTTTTCAGCTAGTGCCTTTTTAAAGCGTTGCTTAGCAAGTTGCAAAACTTGCCCGCGACTTTTTTGGCAGCTACGTTTACCGTTAATTTCAGCCCTAATGTCATCAAGTGAGATGACTTCAAAATCGACTAAGTTATTTGCGATCCAAGTTGATTTCCCACTGCCGCTGATACCACACATAATGTAGCAATGACTGTACTGCTGACAGGTTGTATAGTTTTTCGCAATGGCTTCTTCGACAAGCTTAATGTCGCCATCGGCTAACTGTTTTATGGCATAACCATCCAACAGTGTTTGCTCTGACTTAGTAGGCTTAACCTGTATCCGCGCTAAATATGTAGTTGTGGGATTAGTTACCCCCCATAACTCATAATCTTGTGCAAACATGCGATACTGCTCTAACAAATCAAGCTGTACTGCCAAGTCATTGCAAACTCGACCGCGCATATCGGCTAATTCAAGCCAATAGAGAAGTTCTAAATCTGCATTTAGTGACAACTTGAAATAATCACTAAACTCTTGATTTTTAATCACAAGGCGTTTTGGCACTTGATGAAAACCCACCAAGCCCATAATTACCATGATCACACTGTGCTCAAGCGGAAGCTCTATCAACTTCGTTGCTAAATAACTTGCACCAATTTCTTCGTGTAACGGAGCTACAACCCTTAACTGACCTTGAATCTCCTTTTTTCGGGTGGTCAATGGCTTGGCTATATCATGCAGTAAGGCAGATAAAATCAATGCTTGTCGCTTTTTACCTGTGATATGAGAAGCCTCAGCAGCAAGCAACTCATAAAGTGCTTTAAGCACTAAATCAGTATGTATTGCGACATTACCTTCTGCATGCCAAATTGAATCCTGCTCTGTTTGCTCAAATTCATTTAATAACGGAAAAAAGCGCCCTAGATTCATTACACATTCGGCAAAACTAGGAGTATTTTGCAGCTCAAGGCTGGCTAACCAGTTTTCAACTTTTTCCATGCTTGCCCCCTGCCGATTTTTGTAAACCATTTGCAATAACGTCTGCGTACATCCAATGCTGCTCGGTGGTTACATGGTTATTTCTAACCCACTTAGCTACCGCACTTGCAAAATCTTTGTAATGAAAATCTTCAGCAAGTCGCACCACATAGCCTTCTTGGTTCACTGTATCTATCGAAATAGCTTTAATTGTTTGCTCACACCAAAGACCAACATACAGCTCCTTTGGTGTTGTTAGCCCCAAGCTTGCAAGAAACCGCTTAGTGTCTTGCCAACTTAAACACTGATTGAGCTCATTCCACACAGAAAAAGCCATAAAATAACTTGGCAAATTGTTGTATGAGATTGAATGCCTTGCATAAAGGTTCTCACCACAAATACGCCATCCGATTGGTATTTTATAACCAACTTGCGCTTGCAGTGCTTTTACCCAAGCGCGCGATGGATGAAAGCGGCTATCAATCGATCTTGCATGAATGTAGTCATTGTATAAGGTGGTATTTTCACCATCCATTTTTTCAGTGACCACAACTAGTTTGCCAACAAAATGGCTTAAATCTCGTTGCTTTACGTCGTCATTCGTAGCCCCCAATGACCATGGAAGGTGTGGGGTACGAGGATATTTAATTCTCATCATATTTCTCCATATCTACTCTAATTAGTAGCTAAATTCATTTAGCTTTCAAAGAAATAGACACAGCAGTACGTACTCATAGTAGTGTCACTATAAGTGTTTGGATTGCTGTGCCTTGATGGAATTACATCGTTCTATCCTCGTTTTATTTATTATGCAGTGTGGTCGAAATAGTGATCGACTGACTGCTTTAAAGTTTCAATGAGTGCCTCATCCATATATTGGTACTCATCGGGTATATCGAGTACCTGAATCGGCTTGTATTGTAATAAACGGCTAAACTGCGCTTTAAGGCGTTGTTTATGCTTATGTTCCATTACAAAAATTATATCTGCCCAATTAATATCAGCCGTTGTTACCGTGTGCCTTGCTCGTGGGCTTGTGCCTGCAGAGCGGGCTTTAATGCCATTGTATTGGTTGAATACCTTTTCTGCCGTTGGGCTACGCCACTGGTTACGGCTACATATAAACAGTAAGTTTTCCATGTCCTTTTCCTTTGTGAGTCTGGCTAAATTCAGGGCCCTTAAAAGTACGAATCGGATTACCCCGTTGCAGCTCATTGTGTTGTTGCCACCGCGACTTTTGCTGCTGGCTAGCAGCCTGCTGAGCTTGTTCTGCCAGTTTTTGCATTAGCAAAACTCGAGCTAAACGCTTATTCGCATGCTGACTTCTTTCACTCTCTACGCGAACAGTAGTTCCTGTCGCAACATGGGTAGCACGAACAGCCGAATCAGTGGTGTTTACATGTTGGCCTCCCGCGCCACTTGCGCGGCATTGCTGAAAGCGGATCTCGCTATCAAATTTTTGCTCTGCTATTTCAAATAGTTGACCGCCAAAGTACCAGTTTTTACGCTTATGCCTTGCTCTGAATGGGCTTTGACAAACCCACAACATCGAGCCATGCCATTGCTGAGCAAACTGTTTTAAAATTCGCGGCTCAGCACCGGTTAATTCAAGTAATACCGATTTGTAGCAGCCTGAAAGTTCAGCTTGCTCTACAGCAAGAGCATTCACCTTAATAGCTAATGCTTTAGCATCACACTCAAGGCGCTTAACAGCCATAGCCACCGCTTTACAGCACTCTAAAGGACCCGCCCCTGACGATAATTGCACTAAGATCATCCGCACGTTCCTTGTGTTTTAAAGGTAAGCACAGGCTTTAATTTGGCAATTACAGTAACCAGCCCAGCATCAACAAGGTCATCAATAACTGTTTGGCAGTCTTTGTAAGCTTGTGGTGCTTCATCATAAAGCAGCGTTTTATCATTACAGATCACCCTGCTACCAAACGCAGTGCGATATAAATCTTCCTTTTTAAACTTGTGACTCAAACGGCCTTGGCATTCTCCACGCTTCCATTTGCGACCAGCGCCATGTGCAAGGGAGCGTAAGTTTACGTTTTGCTCAGCCGTTGGCTTAACTAAGTAACTGTAATCACCGCGAGAGCCCGGGATCATAACAGCCCCTTGATCGCTGGATGTAGCACCTTTTCGATGTAACCAGCCTGCTTGTCCTGCAATCTGTGATTGACTTACAAGGTTATGATTTACATCTAAAACCTCTTCGCCACCAGCACGAATAGCTTGTAAAAAACGCCGTGCGATCAGTTCTCGGTTTAACTGTGCCCAACGCAGTGCTTCGTCATGTTTAGCCATATAATCTGTAAAGGCATCACTCACGACCTCAAGGCCATCATGGTTATGCTCTGCAATATGCTTAACTAAAATAGCTTGCCCTAACCCTCTAGAGCCAGAGTGCACCAATAGCTGCAATTGTTTAGGTTGTAGGCCTAAAGCAAGCAAAGCTTGTTGATCAAACACTTCTTCAATCGCCTGAAATTCAGCGAAATGATTGCCACCACCTATGGTGCCAAGGGCGCTATCAAAACCAGTTTGTGTGATAGCCAGTTCATGTTTTCGCTCGCTAATCAATGTGTGCCAACTTTCATCTAGCGGCTGTTCAACATCGCTTAAGCGTTTTGCGAGCTTATCTACATTTAACTTGGCTAACTTAGTATTGGTTTGCCAAAGCGACATACCGCAGCCAATATCATTCCCCACTAAAGCGGGGTAAATTCTACCTTCTGTAAAAAAGGCTGCCCCAATGGGGTAACCTCGACCTGGGTGTAAATCGGGCATACCCGCTACAGCGTGCATACCAGGTAATTCAGAAGTTTTAATTAATTGTTGTATTGCTAGCCCTTCAATCCACGACTCTTTAGACGCAATAAGGCTAACGTTATCAGTAAGTTTTTGGACGGACTTGCCCATAATACCAATTCCTTTCTCTGCAATAGAAAAATGCTAACGAAAAATGATTTGGCAGGTCTTTGATTAATTGATCAGGCTTAGCTTTGAAAAGCTAATAAAGAAATAGCTTCGAGCTAGGCAAGAAAACGACCTGCAAAGGAACAAGTTGTATAAGTCATATTGTTTACTCCTCTACAGTGTGTGAATGGTTAAAATCGCGGCGATTGTAAACACCTTAAAAAGTGAAAGCAACTAAAAAATAAGCAATCGTTGTTATTTACGCCCTTTTTAAATGTTCATCACAACGTGAAAAATGTGCAATTAAGCGACTATGGGTTGTCATCTAGAGAAAATTTGAGCAATCTAAAAATGCCTTAAAAATAATAACAAGAGTGACTGCAAGGTTACTCAAAAAGGATGCCGCCATGCTCAAACACCGAATAGCTCGCTCACTCATCAGCCTACCTCTATTGATGGCTGCCCATGTCACTAGCGCAGCTGAACTACCACAAGCGATTAATGCTGCCTTTCAATCGGCGGTGAGTGCGAAAACGGTGCCGGGCATTACTGTCGCGGTGGCCGATAAATCAGGAGTAATCGCGGCAAAGGGTTATGGTTTTGCCGATATCGAAAACCAAGTTTTAATGAGTCCCGAGCATAAGGTTCGCATTGGCAGTGTCTCTAAACTTATTGCCACTGCCGCTATGATGCGCCTTTACGACAAGGGGTTGATTAACTTAGACAAACCTGTAACCGACTATGTAACTAACTGGCCAGAGAAACACGCAACTTTAACACTGCGCCAACTCGCGTCACATACCGCAGGGATCCGCCATTACAAAAAAGGCGCAAATGAGTTTTTACTCAACAAATGGTATGGCGATATAAATAGCGCTTTAGCCATGTTTGAAGATGATCCCCTGCTGTTTGAGCCGGGCACCAAACAGCAGTATTCAACATTCGCTTGGACATTAGTAAGCGCTGCGATGGAAGGCGCTGATCCGAAACGCAACTTTCGACAAATTATCGAACAAGAAGTCTTCGCGCCACTCAAGTTAAACGACACATACTTTGATGAGCAATTTACCCTGATCCCACATCGTGCAAGACCTTATAGCGTTGATCAAGGCCATTTAGTTAACTCACCGCAAACCGATCACAGCTATAAATGGGCTGGCGGTGGCTTTATTGCAACACCAAGTGATATCGTCAAGTTTGCAGTAGCTCACACGCAGGGCAATTATCTAAAAGCAACCAGCGTGGATGAAATGTTTACCCCAGCCACTCTCAATAATGGTGAACAGGTCGATTTTGGTATCGGTTGGATGACAGGTTTCAAAAACTATCAACAAAGAGAAAAGTACCAACATAATACTGAACTACAAGCCTTGATGGCCGACATGCCTCACGCTGTAATGCACTCTGGCGGTAGTATGGGTGGCATTACCATGACCATTATGTGTGTTGATCATCAACGCGCGGTGACTGTGGTTAAAAACGTTAATGGTGATAACAGCGCAGATGTATTTGCGCTTGCCCTACAAACTCTAAGCTATTATCACCAAGACCATTGATTTGTTTAAGGCAGCTTAACTATAGCTGCCCTTGTAACCTCGTTTTTGTCTCTTTTAAGTAATCTGGGTAGGGATACGAGTCATCGGCAACAGCGATTGCAGCCTCGATTTGTATTAATGCTTGGCGAGTATTACCTTGCATTTCATAGCCATATGACAAAGCTGACAGTGCATACGCTGATTTAGGGTAGTTTTTGATATTGTACTTAAACACCTCAATAGCCCGCTCAAATTGCTGGTTATCCGTTAAGCTGTAACCCAGCATCCTAACAGCGCGGTCTGGTGGCGCTATTTGCTCGCCCCATTGCTGAGATAAACGTTGATAATAGGCATCAATTGATGAAACATCATCGCCTAGTGCACTCAAAGGCATATGTTTAGATAAAAATAAGCCATGGTACGCATTAAATGCCCCAGCAGCTGAGGTTAGGTTATGCGAAACGCCTGCAAAGGCGTCGCTCTTAAATCGCAGATTTGGTACTTTACTATTTTGCATCGTTTGCTGCATATCATCGTATCTTTCGCGCATAATGCCGGCTTCTTCGCCGATATTCATATATACATAGCTGTTAATACTTTTGGCTTTAGTAACAAAGGTATTTAGACTCTTAGCCGGGGCGCCATAGTTCCACCATACCGCAGGGCTATATGCAATGTGCGCTTGAAATAACTCAGGGTCAGCTTGCATTGCGTAAAGAGCAAATACACCCGCAGCAGAGGCTCCTGCGATAACTTTATAATCATGAGTACGATACTGTTTATTAACCAAAGGCATCAGTTCTTGCTCTACAAAAGCTAAAAACTTTGCTGCACCACCGCCTTCGCCAACAGGCCCTTGTGGCTCTTTGTTCACTGTAGGATAAAAATCTCTAAGTCGATTAGTGCTTTCAATCGCAACTACAATCACCTCTGGCGCTTGATCATTTTGTTGTAAGCGTTCAAGCACAGCATTAATCAATGGTAAATTACCGGCCCCATCCAAACGGTAAATAACGGGATACCTTTTGTTTGGATGTGTTTGATAGCTTTTTGGCAATTGCACAACGACAGTGCGTTGCTCACTAAGATTACTTGATTCGATAGTATGCGTATGTTGGCTGTAATTTGTAACCGCATCATCTGGTTGAGCCATTACATGACTAGTACAGAGTAAAAAACCACTAATACAGAGTAACTTAAATAATCGCACGACTTATCCTTAAGAAAAATTGGTAATTTTTTAAGCTAACAGAATTGCAGGTACAAAAAAAGGCGCATATTGCGCCTTAATAAAAAATATACAACTCTAAACTTACTCAACCGTTACCGATTTTGCTAGGTTTCGAGGTTGGTCTACGTCGGTGCCTTTAATAACCGCAACATAGTATGAAAGCAGCTGTAACGGAATTGTATATACAACTGGAGCAATCACGTCATCTACATGGTTTACGTTGATTACACGCATTGTTTCGTCAGATTCAAACGCTGAGTCTTTGTCTGCGAATACATAGATAATACCGCCACGGGCACGTACTTCTTCTACGTTTGATTTAAGCTTTTCAAGTAACTCGTTGTTTGGTGCCACAACAATGATTGGCATGTCGGCATCAATCAACGCAAGAGGGCCATGCTTAAGCTCACCCGCTGCGTATGCCTCGGCGTGAATGTATGAAATCTCTTTAAGCTTAAGCGCACCTTCCATCGCGATTGGGTATTGTGAACCACGACCTAAGAATAGTGAGTGGTGCTTATCAGCAAACTCTTCAGCTAAATCTTCAATCCCTTCTGCAAGCAGTAGTGCTTCTTCTAACTTGTTAGGAAGTGTTTTAATTGCATTCACAATCGCACTTTGATCTAGGCCTTTTTCTTGCGCAATAGATGCCGTAAGCATTAATAAGCCAACAAGCTGTGTGGTGAAGGCTTTAGTTGATGCAACACCAATTTCAGCACCGGCTTTAGTCATAAAGGCTAAATCAGATTCACGTACTAATGATGAACCCGGTACGTTACAAATGGTCATTGAAGCCATGTAACCTTGCTGTTTTGCAAGACGAAGTGCAGCAAGCGTATCGGCTGTTTCACCAGATTGTGAAATTGTCACAAGTAAGCTGTTTTCATGTACAAATGATTCGCGGTAACGGAACTCAGATGCAATCTCTACGTTACAGCTCACGCCAGCAAATTGTTCAAGCCAGTAACGAGCAACCATACCTGAGTGATATGAAGTACCACAGGCAATAATTTGCACGTGTTTTACGTCTTTAAAGATTTGCTGAGCGCTTTCGCCAAAGGCATCGATCGCTACAGTGTCATTATGTAAGCGGCCTTCAAGGGTGTTACGTACAGCAAGAGGCTGTTCGTAAATTTCTTTCAGCATGTAATGACGATATTCGCCTTTACCTGATGCATCTTGCGTAATGTTCGATTCAATCACTTCGCGTTCGACTGCATCACCGTTTGCATCAAAAATTTCAACACTGTCACGGGTAATACGAGCCACATCACCTTCTTCAAGGTAAATAAAGCTTCGTGTAACAGGTAATAGAGCAAGTTGGTCAGAGGCAATAAAGTTTTCGCCAAGACCTAAACCAATCACCAGTGGGCTACCAGAGCGCGCTACGATGATTTCGTTATCGTTCGCTTTATCAAAAACAACTGTACCAAATGCACCTTCAAACTGCTTAACAGCAGCTTGCACAGCTGCTAAAAGCGTATCGTGCTGTTGGCGAAGTTGGTGAATAAGGTGCACCATGACTTCAGTATCTGTTTCTGATAAAAACTCATAACCGTCGCCTTTAAGCGCATCGCGTAGGCTGGCATGGTTTTCGATAATACCGTTATGAACTAGGGCAATTTCGCTATTCGAAACATGTGGATGAGCATTCGCTTCAGTTACGCCACCATGAGTTGCCCAGCGCGTATGTGCGATACCTGTCGTACCATTAACTGCTGCGTCATTGAGTGCCGCTTCAAGATTAGCAACCTTACCCACAGACTTTACAGTGTTAAGCTCAGTACCTTTAAGTAAAGCCACACCAGCCGAATCATAGCCACGGTATTCAAGACGCTTTAGGCCTTCAACAAGTATTTTGTTTACTGGGCGTTCTGCAACAGCCCCAACGATTCCACACATAATTTCTCCTTTTGCACATGCCAAAGCGTTCTACTTTGGGCGGTATGTGTTGTCATAAATGATGCGTAATAAGGTGTTGTCGATCTTATTACGGGTTATTCAATTTCTGCACAGATCAGCCGTACACCACATGCTGTTATCGCCTTACGCTTATCTGCGCACAGGTTGTTGTCTGTAATAACAGTGGTTACACGCTGCCAAGGCAGTTCTAAATTCGGTATTCTTCGGCCAATTTTTTCTGACTCTACCAGCACCACTACTTCACGGGCCGCTTCAGCCATCACTTGGCTTAGCCCCACTAATTCATTGAAGGTTGTAGTACCTCTATCAATATCAATGCCATCGGCACCAATAAATAGTTGGTCAAAGTCGTAAGAGCGAAGAACATTCTCCGCAACTTGGCCCTGAAACGATTCTGAATGCGGATCCCAGGTTCCCCCGGTCATCAAAAGTGTTGGCTCATTTTCTAATGAAAGCAGTCGGTTAGCGACATTAATAGCATTTGTCATCACCACTAAACCGCGCTTTTTGGCAAGCTCAGGTATCATCGCTGCTGTAGTGCGGCCGCTATCAATGATGATGCGGTTATGGTCTTTAATAAGCTTTGCAGCCGCCTGTGCGATTGCCATTTTGCGAAGCGAGTCGCTTTTCTCGTTGCTATTTGCAACGATTTCTTGCGGCAATGCAATAGCGCCACCGTAACGGCGTAGCAACAAGCCACTTTTTTCAAGGGCTGTCAGATCTTTACGTATCGTCACCTCAGAGGTTTGAAACTGCTCCGCTAACGCTTCAACAGCAACTTCACCAAGTTCATTCACTTGGCTTAAGATTGTATGGCGACGTTGTTGAGTGTTTCGTTTTGTCATAAAGTGAATTACATAAGTTTCGTTTCGAAAGTTTTGAGATTTTAAACGAAACAATATAAATGGCAAGTGAATGATCGTTAACCTACACAGCTTTAATTTTGATCTTCATCACCAACACGCTAAGCTATTGGCAAAAATAACCATGAATATGCCCCATGAAAGAGTTTAATAGCCTCGATAAGTCCTTACTCGAACAACGAAAAAATACCCATGAAATTTGCCGTTTATTTGCAAAAAGCCCGAGTAAAGGCAATTTAAAACGACTAAAAGGCATGTTTGATCACTGTGGCGAGCAGGTTGTTATAGAAGCGGGTTTTCATTGTGATTATGGCAGTGGTATTAAAATAGGTGAGCGAACCTTCATAAATATTAACTGTACTGTACTCGATGCGCCGCTAACTGATGCGCAAATTACGATAGGTGATGACTGCTTAATAGGCCCAAATGTGCAAATTCTTGCAGTATCGCATGCAGTAAACCCAACTGAGCGTTTAGCAAAAGCTAATTTTGCAGCGCCGATTAGCATCGGCAACAATGTATGGGTTGGTGCAGGCGCTATTATACTTGCGGGTATTAAAGTTGCTGATAATGCCGTGATTGGCGCAGGGGCAATAGTTACCAAAGATGTCGCGGCAAATACCCTAGTAGCAGGTAACCCCGCGGTGAAGGTTAAAGACCTTTAACTCTCATACCGACGCACTAAAGCACGTCCTACGTAGAACGTCATTTATAGCGACTCATTTAAAGCTAAAAAAGCCCAGCTGTATTGCTGGGCTTATAGTTGGGAGTTAGTTACTGTTATTCATATCGTAAAATAAGCGATGGTCTGGTGCTTGCGGCCTTGAAGGCTAAACTTGCAACGGTAATCCAGGTAATCGCTGCCACCGCGGCGGCAGCGACTAAATACACCCATACAGCTTGTTCAATACGGTCATTAAAGTTGGCTAACCAATCACCTACCAAGAAGTAAGTTACTGGATACGCAATAGCAATACTTACCGCCACCAGCACTAAGAACTCTTTAGCAATGATATTTACGATACTGATACGAGATGCACCTAGCACTTTGCGAACAGCCACTTCTTTTTGACGACGCACTGTTGCAAACGAAGCCAAACCAAAGGTACCTAAACAAGTTAAGAACACAGCAAGGCCGGTAAAAATTAAAACTACATTCGAAATTCGCTCATCACCTTTTAACAGGGTTTTGTAGTTGTCTGCGAGTAAGTTAATTTTTGGCTCATAGATATTGGCTGAGCTTGCTAATACTTCAGCGATCTGAGCTTTAATATAAGGCAAGTTTTGCTGATCAATCGTTAAAATTAATTCTGATACAGGTGACAAAAAGTTAAAGCCACATAAGAACATAATATTTGAGTTAGCATCTTTAGCATTACCTACTTTTACATCTTCAACCACACCCACAACACGCATATCTACGCCGCGACCTGAGTCTTTAATTACCTTACCAATAATGTCACTCATGTTAGTGTAACCCGCTTGCCTTGCGACAGATTCAGTCACAATAGTACCCGTACTTGTTACTCCATTTGCACGGCTTGCCCAATCACCAGCAAATTCACGGCTAAAGTCACGGCCAGCAACCAGTTTTAATCCTAGCGTTTTTACAACATCGTAGCTTGCACCTACTACAGGCGTTAAGCTGCCAGACGCTTCACCATTTGGCCACGTTGGCATAAGTGTATTATTGATTGAAACGGTTAAACGGGTATCAATCACTGTTGTTTGCTGTACGCCTTGAATTGCACTGATACGGTTAACTAAAGCATTTTTTTCTTTTTTGAATACTTCGCCTACAGGTAGCTCTGAAATGACCAATCTTTGTGTTGTTTCATAGCCTAAAGGTAAGCTTTGTAAGTAAGTTAATTGCTTTAACAAGGTAACAGAGGCAATGATTAAACCTATTGCTAGTGAAGCCTGTAAGGTTAGTAAGCTCTTACGAACCCATATTGCAGTATTACCACGCTGTAAGTCACCACTTAAAACGCGTTTTGCACTGAATGACGAAATAAAGAATGCAGGATAAAGCCCAGCTAATATGCCGACAGCAATTGCGACCACAATAATTGCAATGCCAAATTCAGAGGCATAATTCACGACCAATTCGCGGTCTACTAGTTGGTTAAAGCTTGGTAAAAATAGCTCCACTAAAGCACATGCAATCACCATTGAAAGCATTGATACCAACACAGATTCAGATAAAAACTGCGTTACTAACTGGCCTTTACTTGCGCCAAGCGCTTTACGCACTCCCACTTCTTTTGCACGTTTCGTCGATTGAGCGACTGTCATATTAATAAAGTTAAAACCTGCAATAAGAATAAGTAATATGCTTAGACCAACACAAATCATCACCACTTGTTTAGCACCACCAGCTTTCATCTCAAACGGTGATTTAGCCGTTAGGTGCAAATCAAGTAATGGATGCAGCTCTAAACTAACTTGCTCCAGCATCGAACCGCTAAAAAATCGCTCTGTTAAGGTTTTAGCTAATGCATCTGTATCGGTGCCTTCTGCGACACGCATATAAACATAACTACTGTTGATATCTATTTCGCTTGGATCATGCTTAACATAAACAAGATTTTTAAAGGCAAAGTGAGTGTTATCTGCTAAGTCTGCAAACACGGCACGCACTGTGTACTGTCCTTGTTCATGTGTAAGTGTTTCACCAATCACATCGGTGCGACCAAAAATACGCAGTGCTTCTGACTCACTTAAAGCGAGGCTGTCTGGTGTACTCATTGCGGTTTTTAAGTCACCCGCCAGCGTTTTCAGAGCAATGAAATTTTCAATATTTGCTGTAGCACCATATAAGGCATTTAACTTATAGCCTTGGTTGCGGTAACTCACATCAACCATGGCTTCACGAGTCAACTCGACCATAGTTAATCCGAATACTTCTTCAACTTGGCTGTAATCTTCGGCCTGCTTTGACTGCACATAATTAAAAATAGGTACTACAGATAAACCGAGTTTTGAGAAGTCTTGGCCAACGCGATAAACACGCTCAGCATGAGGCTGTTGACTATCGTACGAAAGCTCATTTTTTGCAAATAAAGCAACTAGAATTGCCGCAGCTAAGCCCACACTCAAACCCAGAACATTTAAAATAAAGTGTTGTTTTTGGTTTTTAAACGCGCGCAGTGCGGTGATCAAATAACTTAAAATCATGTTATGCCACCTCTGCTGTTTGTTGAGCACGGTTTGCTTTATCAACCATCACTTGGCCATCAAGTAAGCGCACTAAACGGTCAGCATAATTGCCTTCTTTTTCTGAGTGGGTAACGACAATTACCGTGGTACCTTCACGATTTAGCTCACGCAGCATCGCCATGACTTCATCACCATTTTTTGAATCAAGGTTACCCGTAGGCTCATCCGCTAAGATTAGCTTTGGATTAATCACCAGAGCTCGGGCTACTGCTACACGTTGCTGCTGACCGCCCGATAGCTGCTGCGGTAAGTGATCTGCTCTATGGTCGATTGCAACACGTTTTAAGATTGCTTCTACTCGCTGTTTACGTTCACTTTTTGAGATATTTTGATACTGTAATGGCAGCTCAACGTTTTCAAATACTGTTAATTCATCAATTAAGTTAAAGCTTTGGAAAACAAAACCAATCGACGCTTTTCTAAGTGCCGCTAATTGCTTTTCACCAAACCCTGCGATGTCTTCACCTAAAAATTCAAAACTGCCTGCCGATGGCGAATCCAACATACCTAAAATAGAGAGTAATGTTGATTTACCACAGCCAGATGGCCCCATAATGGCAAGAAACTCGCCTTCGTTTACATGTAAGTTAATGTTATTAAGCGCTGTTGTTTCAACATCTTGAGTACGGAACACGCGTGATAAGTTAGTTAATTTAATCATTGTTTTTATCCTTAAAATTGTAGTTGTTGTGCTTTATCAAAGTTGCTGTAGCTAGAGGTGATCACGCGATCTCCGGCGCTTAGGCCACTTAACACTTCATAATAGTTTTGATTCTTTTTGCCAAGACGAATGTCTTTTCGTACTGCACGGTTGCCATCTTTATCCATGACATAAACCCAGTTACCCCCTGAGCTGGTAAAAAATGCGCCGCGTTCAAGTAATAAAGCAGTGCCTTTGCTATCACCTAGCATCAGCTGTACATCAAGGCTTTGCCCACGTTTTATGTTGCTAGTGCCATTGGGTAAATCGACTTCAACCTGAAACTGTGATTGCTGAACACGACTATCAATTTTGCTAACCGTCGCCGCGATTTCGCCTTGTTCATGTTCAATCAGCACTTGCATACCTGTTTGAACTTGGCTTAGGTAAAACTCATCTAGTCGCACAACTAGCTTGTATTCATTAGGAATATCAATCTGCCCTAGGCGAGCACCACGGCCTTTTGATTCACCAATTTCAACATCAAGCTCACTTAAATAACCATCGGCAGGTGCTGTTACGAGTAAGTTTTCAAGGTTCTTACGCGCAAACTGTAGGTTTTTCTCTAACATGTCGGCACTGTCTTTTAACTGAGCAACCTGAACTTCACGAATGCTGTTTTCTTGCTTTTGACGCTCAAGAGTTAGTTCTTTACGCGCTTTGTAATACGCTAAGTCTTCTTGAATTTCAGATAATTGCTCTTGAGCTAACACACCCGTTTTCACTAGCGGCTGAGTCTGTTTTAAGCGACGCGATAAATGCGTAATTTTAAGATCGATTTCAAGCAAATCACGGCGTAAGTTTAAACGGCTGGTTTCCATATTCATTTGCGTGTTACGTAAAAAGTTAAGCTGCTCAGTCACCTGTGCTTCACGGCTCATTACATCAAGCTGCAAGTTGGTATTGCTTAAACGCACAAGTGGTTGGCCTTTTTTAACAAACTCACCCTGCTCAACAAGTCGCTCTTCGACTTGGCCTCCGGCAATGGTGTCGAGGTAAATAGTAGTGCGAGGCATAACCTGACCACGAAGACTTAAAGCATCAACAAATTCACCTTGTTGTACTGTGCTAATCGTTAAGCTTGTCGCGGTTACTTGCTGACTACGACCTGTTTGCTCAGTTTGCGTGAAACCATAAGCTGCTGCCGCAACAGCTAAGCATGCAGCTGCTATTACTGATTTCTTAAAAAATGCTTTGTTATTTGAGCGTGTAATTTTCTTATCCATGTTGACGCCTTTAAGTTATCTAGGTGCTAATTACCTATAGATTAAACAACTCTTGTGCCAACTTTTATTTTTATTAAATTACAAAGACTTATACAAAAATCAATACGAGTGCATATAATCAAGTGTCCGCTTATAGAACACTTCAAAGCCCATATATCGTCCATAAATGGACACTGTTACTATTTTCAATTAGTCTTAGTGTTCCCATAAAGGAATAATAATAAATAGCTATGAAACAAGCAGGATCAATTCTTATCGTCGATGATAACCCCGACGTACTTATCGCCGCACGATTACTTTTAAAGCAGCATTATCAGGTTGTAAAAACCACAGATAACCCCTTTGATATCGAAGCTATCATTAACGCACAGCATGAGGCGGATCAAGCCATAGATGTAGTGTTACTCGATATGAACTTCACGCAAGACTCAATTAGTGGCAAAGAAGGATTCTACTGGCTAAAAAAAATCATGAGCCAAGACGCTAACATTGCGGTACTGCTTATGACGGCCTACAGCGATATTCAGCTAGCGGTCGAAGCAATTAAGGCCGGTGCCTCTGACTTTATTGCCAAGCCTTGGCAAAATGAGCAATTACTCGGTGCTGTTGCAGCGGCATTTTCACACGCTAAAGACAAGCAGCAAGTTGGTAAGCTCACAAAACAAAAGCAGGCCTTGCAGCAGTCAATCGGCAATCAACCATTTGAGTTTTTAGGCCAAAGTGATGCCATGCAGCAGGTTTTTTCGGTTATCGACAAAGCAGCCAACACAGATGCCAACATATTGATTAGTGGCGAAAGTGGCACAGGAAAAGAACTCACTGCCCATGCAATCCACAATGCAAGCCAGCGCCAAAGCCAACCCTTCATAAGCCTAGACATGGGCTCACTAGCCGAAAGTCTGTTTGAAAGCGAACTATTTGGCCATAAAAAAGGGGCGTTTACTGGCGCGAAAGAAGATCGCATTGGCCGATTTGAGCTGGCCCATGGTGGTAGTTTATTTTTAGACGAGCTAGGTAATTTACCGCTTAACCAACAAGTTAAACTGCTCGCAGCACTACAAAACAGGCAAATAACACCGGTTGGTGGTTCAAAAGTCATCGATATTGATATTCGTTTGATCTGTGCAACGAATGAAAACCTCGAACAAGCAGTTACTGAAGGCAAATTTAGGCAAGACTTACTGTACCGTGTTAATACCGTAGAGATCCGTTTGCCAGCTCTGCGCGAGCGCAGTGAAGACATTCCATTACTGTGTAACTACTACTTGCAGCACTTTGCACATAAATACAAACGTGAGCTCTCGATTGCGGCATCTGATATGACACGTTTAAGTCAGTATCATTGGCCAGGCAATGTCCGTGAACTTGCACATGCAATTGAGCGAGCAGTCATCCTATCAGAAGGTACAGAGCTCGATATTAGCTCAGTGATAAGCTCACCAAGTACTGCTGTTAGTACAAATGAGCTCTCTTCAAACGCCACTGACTACGACACTTTTGATCTCGAAATCATCGAGCAGAGAACCGTTCGTGCAGCTTTAAAGCATTTTCAAGGGAACGTGAGTCATGCAGCTAAAGCCCTCGGCCTAACACGCGGAGCCATGTATCGTCGTTTAGAAAAATACGGACTTTAATCGATGCGAAATTTTATTAGCTTAGCCGGCCTATTAGCTGCGCTAATTGGTTTATCAATAGCTTTGTTTTGGCAAGTAGAGCAAAGCGGGTTTTCTGCAATTTCGGCACTTTTAGTTATTTTAAATTTGGTATGTGCCGCGCAAATTTTTAATTTATTTAAACGCCAAACAAGGCGTGCAGATATGGTGTTTCGCGCTTTAGCGAATGGAGACAGCACATTAGGCTTTGGCGACCAACACCCTATGCAGCAGCAATTTGAGCAGGTTAAACAACAAATTCAGGCTGCGCGTTTTAATGCAGAGCAACAAGCCCAGTTCTTACAAGCGCTATTAATTCATATCGATTTAGCAGTATTAGTATGTGATGAACAAGGCACTATTATTGAAAGCAATCCGGCGGTCAGCCGTTTACTTGGACAAGCTGTAAAGCACATCGATGATTTAGGTTTAATAGCCAACCTAGTCCAAGACGCAAAACAAAATAGCCGTAATACCGTGCCATGGCAAAATGGTGAGCAGCACGATACGTTATCTGTGCAGATCAGTATTGCCGAAATCCAAGGTAAAGTTCGTAAAGTGATCAGTTTGCAATCGATTCATGATCAGCTGCAATTAAAAGAGCAACAAGCTTATAAGCGCCTTACAAAAGTACTAACCCATGAAATCGCTAATTCGATTACGCCACTTTCTTCTTTAGCACAAACTTGTACGGCACTGCTGCCAACTGAGCTTAGTTTTGATGATCAGGAAGATAAACAAGACTTGCAACTCGCCCTAACAACACTCGCATCACGAACCGAGCATTTAGGGGAATTTATAGCGCAATTTAAAAAGGTTAGTAGCTTACCCGCCCCACACTTACAGCCACATATTCTGGCCGATCTTGCCAAGCAAGTTGTCGCTCTGCACTCACAACAAGCTAAGCAACTTAATATTACGTTGAATTTATCGGTGCAAAGCCAACAGTTAGTAATGATAGATAGAGGCCAAGTTGAACAAGTAATAATAAACCTGCTTACCAATGCCCTTGATGTCCTTAAGCAGTTAAATACTCCAGAGTCAGCAAAGTGTATTGAGGTAAGCATTGCACAAAATGCTAATCAACAACTGTATTTAGAGGTCAGCGACAATGGTACAGGTATCAGCGATCATGTGATCGAGATGATTTTTGTGCCATTTTTTACTACCAAGCAACAAGGCTCAGGAATAGGCTTAAGTTTATCGCGCCAGATCATGCTCAATCATGGCGGCGATCTGGTTTATATCAAACGCCAGCAAGGAGCCTGCTTTCGCTGCGTGTTCGGCTAACTTACATAGTTAGAACAATTATTTACAATTTGCTAAGGCGCTGTTTGGTATCATGTACCCATTAACGTTTAATGGACTAACCAATATGCGATTCCTTGCCTTAGCACTCTTTTCATCACTTGCCTTCATTCCTGCTACAAGCTTTGCTGGTATTTATGACAGCCCTAATATGAACCTGTTTGTTAAATCAGAGCATAATAGTACTGATTCAATCACCTCAGCCGGCATCGAATTTATGGCTAAAAATAACTACAGCAATTTCGGCGCAGCATTTACAACAGCACTAGGCTCAGCAGAAGTATTTACTAAAAAAGGTGATCGGGAGACATTTCTCACCTTAGATAGCGGCATAAAATTTGGCTATTTCAGTGACTTTTTTGTCTATGGCGAAGTGGGCTTAGATTTAATTGAGCTTGCTGTATACGACGACCGAGATGACCACGACTACAGCGACCGCTATGATGACGACCACAATAATATTGATGGCTATGTTGGTGTGGGTATGGGCGTGGACTCAAAGCCATTCAGAATAGAGATCTATGCCAGAGCCCGAGAAATAGACAGCCGCTATTGGGAAGCACAAAACCATGGTTATGCTGGGTTACAAGTTAGTATTTCGTTTTAATTTCAATTGGGTGAGTAAGTTAGCGAGCTGTTAATCTAATGGTCATTTTTAGCTCACCCTATGTTAAGCTTAGGCGCTTTAGTTTACCCGCACCTAAGTTAACGGAGTATTTTAATACGTGTTTTTAAATCGATTTTTAGGCCTTGTTGTTGTTTCTTTTATTGTAACAGGCTGTCAGACTGCCCCTGAGTCACTTCCCGAAAAGAAGCCTATCATCAAAGCCAATCCAGGCACTGTGGTTGCAGAAGCTAAAACAGCACAAGTAGACGCGGTGACACCGCTCAAACCAAGTGAACTTGATGACGTATGGCAGCGTATTCGCATTCAACTACAGTTTAGCGATTCAAGTCACCCAGATGTGCAAAAGCGCATTGCTTGGTACCTTACTCATCCAAATTACATGGAAGAAATAAGCCGCCGCGCAGCGCCGTATTTGTATCATATCGTCACAGAAGTAGAAAACCGTGACTTACCAATAGAACTCGCTCTAATGCCGCTTATAGAGAGCGATTTTGATGCCAGTGCCTATTCGCACAAACATGCATCGGGTTTATGGCAACTCACCCCCTCAATCGCCAAATACTTCAAAGTAAAAATTACCCCTTGGTATGATGGTCGCCAAGATGTGATCGACAGCACCCGCGCAGCTTTGGATTTTATGGAGTACCTTTATAAACGCTTTGATGGCGATTGGTATCATGCTATTGCTGCCTACAATATTGGTGAAGGGCGTGTATTACAGGCGATTGATCGTAATAAAAAACAAGGTAAGTCGACGGACTTCTTTAGCTTAAAACTACCATCGCAAACCAAACAATACGTGCCTAAGTTACTGGCCGCAGCACAATTATTAAAGCACCAAAAAATGATATTCCCTGCGATTAAGAATGAGCAGGCTATTGCGACCTTACCAGTGACAGGTGCAGTGATCTTGGCAGACAAAGCAAAATGGCAAGAGCTAGAAGAGCTGAACCATGGCGTTATCCGATATCCCGCGGTGATTGATGCGCCACATATTGTGGTCCCAAAAGATCAGCAAGCAAGTTATCGAACTCTATTAGCTAATCAAAAGAGCAATGATTATAGCCAATGGCAACATTACACAGTTAAACGCGGTGATAGCTTAAGTGTGATTGCAAAGAACTATAAAGTAACAGTTAGCCAGCTGAAAACCTTCAATAACCTAAAAACAAACACCATTCGTATTGGTCAAAAACTGATATTGCCGCAATTGGCTGATCAACAAATCGAGTATAAGGTGAAATCTGGCGATAGCCTTTGGAAGATAGCAAAGCAATACAAAGTCAGTATCACTAAACTCAAACAATGGAATAACCTTTCAAGAGATAGCTTAAGAGTGGGTGAAAAGCTCACCGTATTTATCTCAAATAGTTAATATCAAATCAGGGAGTTTTACTCCCTGTCTCTTTTATCTATCCAATTAAAGTTGTATCTTTATTAGTCTATAAAAACAACAATTAAAAATTATGGATAATCAGCAACAGGACGCAAGCTGTTCCACCGTTAAAACAGAGCAAAACTCTAACCTTGAAGAGCAAACAAAGACCACCCAGCAAAACACTCAGCGCAAGGCATGGTTTACCAACGAGCGGCTAAACCTATTTCTCGCACTCTGTGCCATTATAATTTCAGCAGCCTCCTTTTATGCCACTTACTTGCAAGCCAACGCCGCAGAACGACAAGTAAAAGCCGCAACCTGGCCATGGCTCGAAGTGATGACGGGGAATTTTAATGAAGAAAAAAATTCTGAAGAAATTACTTTTTACATTAAAAACTCAGGATCAGGCCCAGCCATTATTAAATACGTTAAATTCTTCCACGATGAAAAGTCGTATACAGAGATATTTGAAGTAATAAAAAACTGCTGCTTTGATATTTATGCTTACCAAGAGCAATTAAATAAGTTGCAAAATGAGTCACCGGAGATCAATTTCTTTGAAAAATTTGGTTGGTTGTATACCGGCGTTAGTAATAACCGATTATTAGCCTCAGGCGCTGAACTTAATCTTTTTGGTTTTAAGAAAACAGGCTTCAATGCAACTCAGTGGGACAAGGTAAATGACCAACGCTTTAATATCAAAACTGAGATCTGCTACTGCTCGTTGCTAGAACAATGCTACCTAAGCGATGGCCGCGGTGATGTGAAAGAAATACAGCAGTGTGAGTGACAACGAGCTATCAGCTTTCAGCCGTCAGCGATCAGCCGCGCGGTGGAGGTGTTTGGTGCAGCGTCTTCCTCTGCTGGAGGCTCTAGGCTCTAGGCTCTAGGCTCTAGGCTCTAGGCTCTAGGCTCTAGGCTCTAGGCAAAGTTTACTTGTAGGATTGGCTTCAGCCATGAATGTGTTTGTTAAGGTCTAGATTCGGCACTGAAGTGCCTCCTACGGGGTTTTGTTGCTGAGGATGACTCTGTACAGGACAACCCCACATTTCAACTGACGTCTGACGGCTGAAAGCTGACAGTGTGGTAATTCGTCATGCACAATGAAGAGGTAAAGCTCATTAATAAAAGACGAATTAGCGCAAGGTGAAATAAGCTGTTTTACAGACCGCCAACCTGGTAGACATTTTAAGAGTTTTTTAACCATGGAATTATGAAGAGGTTCACATGGATTATGTTGGGTTTCGCTCCGCTCTACCCAACCTACCTGGCTGACAGCTCAAAACGCAAAAAAGCCCGACTCTTTCGAATCGGGCTTTCTTTAATAGGATCCTGGCGATGACCTACTTTCACATGGCAAA
>NZ_JABVXE010000080.1:0-492 GCF_013350085.1 Pseudoalteromonas sp. 0802
AGTCGTGCTCTACCGAAAACTAACATTTAGGCATGTATTATTAACGCCTTATACGCCAAAACGACACAAGAAGGATAACAAGTGAGGCTTTCAGGATTAGGTTTTTGGAATTTATACTTTCTAGTTAAGTTTGTTCTGTATAGCCGAGGTGACATTTCTTTTGATTTATATGCAAACCTAGCATTTTTTGCTTTTCTAGCTATCTCTTTTCAACATATTTGGTTGTCTCGTATCAAACACGCTATGAGTGTGCTGATAGGTGCGGCTTTATTGTATCACGATTCGTGGTTGCCCCCGATTTCTAGGCTCACCAAGCAAGCTGGCAATGTACAAGACTTTAGCATCGGCTACTTTTTTGAGATCACAGCGCGCGTTGTTAGCCTCGATATGATTTTTGCGCTCTTTGCTTTAGTGGTTTTTTATTGGTTTACTGTTAAGTGGTTGCGTTACACCAGTATTTCAATAATTGGCTTTTTGTATGCGTTTTGGTTA
>NZ_JABVXE010000081.1:0-485 GCF_013350085.1 Pseudoalteromonas sp. 0802
ACCGTTTAATGCAATAACAATAAAGTTTAAAAGCACGCCTGCGAAGATCGTTTTCATTCCCGGATAATGGCGATTAAGCCAAATAAATGTTAGTCCAACGATGTAAACGATAATAAATGTGACGTTGCTTATATTCGCTAGAAAAGCAATTCGGTCTTGCAATAGGAAGAAAATCCATTGCACAAGCAACAGCACAGGGAAGATCCAACCGCCTTTTAACTTTAATGTCGCGATCCCTTTAAAATTGCCTCCGCGAAATAAACCGATTAAGATGCTCAAGATAATCCCATCGTATACCATATAGCCCTCACATTTCTTTAAAAACAAAATTTTTTTCTTTTTTATTGATTATATTATCACATTTTTTCGGATGTGAAAACGGTTATATTAACAAAATATTTTGTTTTTCTTATTGATTATTTAGAACATAGTTTTATTTAAAAAAAAATCGACTGTCTAGTCGACAGTCGATTTTGTTTTTCTAT
>NZ_JABVXE010000082.1:0-481 GCF_013350085.1 Pseudoalteromonas sp. 0802
GTATGGCCAAAATCGGCATCATACACAACCGGAAACTCGTACCCGCGTGTCATCCGCTTCGTTTCACGAGTTTCGTTAACTCGATTCTTTCCGGCGTTTCGATGCGCTCGATGGCACGAAACCCATGGCGTTCATAAAAGCGAATGGCCGGCGCGTTGCCGCTTCCGGTCGTCACGACGATCTCGCTTATCGACGGCTCTTGCTTGATCACAAAGTCGAGCAACGCGCTGGCGATCCCTTGGCGGAAACAATCCGGATCGACCATCAGCCGGCAAAGGCGAAGCGTCTTCCCATTCCGCTTGCAAGCGATCGCCCCAACGAGTCGTTCCCCTTGAAAATAGCCGAAAAAGCGCTCGCCGCATCGTTGCAGAGAAGCGATCGTATCGTGAAGCGGCGGGAGCGCCGTGCTGCCGATGATCTGCGCCTCGATCGTATACGCGCGCCGCTGTAGGTGCAGCACCTTAACGGCCGTTTCGTCGTC
>NZ_JABVXE010000083.1:0-464 GCF_013350085.1 Pseudoalteromonas sp. 0802
GGGGAACCTGGGGCTGGATCACCTCCTTATACGATTTAGAACTTATTTGTTCGTAGTGTCCACACAGATGATTGTTAATTGTAAAGAGAACAACACTTATTGTTTGGGTCTGTAGCTCAGTTGGTTAGAGCGCACCCCTGATAAGGGTGAGGTCGGTAGTTCAAATCTACTCAGACCCACCACTTCTTTGAAGTGGCAAATAAACAGTAAGTACCAGCATATGTGGGGCTATAGCTCAGCTGGGAGAGCGCCTGCCTTGCACGCAGGAGGTCAGCAGTTCGATCCTGCTTAGCTCCACCACTTTTACTCCTTAAAAATAAACATTCTTAATCAGGTAATAAACTGCTTGAGAATAGAGTGTGTTTAATTTTGAGAAGTTTATTCTCTTGCTCTTTAAAAATTTGGAAAGCTGATATTAAAATTCTTATAGATAATTGTATCTATAAAGAGTTTTCAAAAGTAAA
>NZ_JABVXE010000084.1:0-459 GCF_013350085.1 Pseudoalteromonas sp. 0802
GACAACCTCGAAGTATTAAAGCTGTTGCAAAAATCGTATTTTGGAAAAATTAAAATGATCTATATCGACCCGCCGTATAATACGGGGAAAGATTTTGTGTATAAGGATGATTTCCGTGACAATATTAAAAATTACAAAGAAATGACTCAACAAACAACAAAGGCGAATACAGAAACGAATGGAAGATTTCATACTGATTGGTTGAATATGATGTATCCGAGATTGAAGTTGGCACGGAATTTGTTGAGGGAAGATGGGGTTATATTTATTAGTATTGATGATACTGAGGTTGCGAATTTGAGGAAAATTTGTGATGAGATATTTGGTGAGGAAAATTTTGAAGGACATATTCATTGGAGAAGAAGATATAATCAGCCAAATGATAAGAATAAAATGATTGCACTTGTAGCTGAACATTGGCGAAAAAAGATGGCTGTGGGCATGGGAATTGGCCATGCC
>NZ_JABVXE010000085.1:0-450 GCF_013350085.1 Pseudoalteromonas sp. 0802
CTCTTGCAAGCCATGGCGGCGGCTGAGTGGGAAAAAGCGATGTTATGCCAGAACGTCTGCCAAAGCTTAAATGGAGCCGCCAAACAAGCGGTTGATGCTGTGTTCCGCCAGGCGCTTCGCTACAGCGGCCAGTTTCTAGCTATGGCGTACGATGAGCGAGCTCGGCAAACAGCTGATTGAGCCTCTCAAGCCGCCGTGCCTCAATCTCCGGCTCATCAAACACCATCGGCTTGGCGTTGATTTCATAAATGTAAAGCTGCTGTTCGCTTCCGACGCCGATGTCGGCGGAAAACTCGCCGACAAAGCCAAACCGTTCGCCAAGGCGTGCGCCGCTCAAGGCAATAAGCCGCTCGAGCGCCGCTTCATCGATGCGTTCCTTGAC
Source organism: Pseudoalteromonas sp. 0802 (assembly GCF_013350085.1). Classification (NCBI taxonomy): domain Bacteria; kingdom Pseudomonadati; phylum Pseudomonadota; class Gammaproteobacteria; order Alteromonadales; family Pseudoalteromonadaceae; genus Pseudoalteromonas; species Pseudoalteromonas sp. 0802. Next base: position 383 of record NZ_JABVXE010000085.1, read on the forward strand.
TTCTTTGTACGGGAGGATGGTTCCGCCATGAAACACATGGGTCGTCACTGACTCGACGTCGGCCGAAC
>NZ_JABVXE010000086.1:0-447 GCF_013350085.1 Pseudoalteromonas sp. 0802
ATCGATTTTGTTAAATACGCCTGGGGAATCGTCATCGGTTGTCACAACGCTGGACGGCTATCAAATGGCCCGGCAAGGAAGGGCGGGGGCGGCGCTTGCCATTGCCGCGATCGGTTCCTTTGTCGCCGGAATTGTTTCGCTAATCGGCCTCGTCTTATTGGCCCAACCGTTGTCGAATGTGGCGCTGAAGTTCGGCCCGGCTGAATATTTTTCGCTCATGCTGCTCGGGTTGGCGGCGGTGAGCGGACTGGCTGGCAAATCGATGACGAAAGCATGGATCATGACAGTGTTCGGCTTGTTGCTTTCCACGATTGGGCTCGACAATGTTTCCGGCGTGGCTCGCTTTACGTACGACATTTCCTATTTATATGGAGGTCTCGAGTTTTTAACCGTAGCGGTCGGGCTATTTGCGTTAGGAGAGGTATTCAAGTCCATTCTCCATCATGA
>NZ_JABVXE010000087.1:0-445 GCF_013350085.1 Pseudoalteromonas sp. 0802
GGCGCGGGCGGCCCGGCAAGATGTCGATTCGATGCAAGTGCAAGGCGGAGTGCTCGGTGACATTAAAGATGAAAGCCGGTTTGTCGGCTACGATGAGCTTGTTGCCGCATCGACGGTCATCGCCATCGTTAAAGACGGACGGCTTGTCGAGGAAGTGAAAGCCGGCGAAGAGGCGCAAATCATCGTTGATGTGACGCCATTTTACGCCGAAAGCGGAGGACAAATCGCTGACCAAGGCGTGTTTGAAAGCGAAACAGGAACAGCGGTCGTCAAAGATGTACAAAAAGCGCCGAACGGCCAACATCTTCATGCGATCATCGTCGAACGCGGAACGGTGAAAAAAGGAGCCCGCTATACGGCGCGCGTCGATGAAGCAAAGCGGATGCGCATCGTGAAAAACCATACGGCGACCCATTTGCTCCATCAAGCGCTGAAAGACGTGCTC
>NZ_JABVXE010000088.1:0-444 GCF_013350085.1 Pseudoalteromonas sp. 0802
CTTGTGGAGTAAAATTTCTCTATTCCACATCTACTCGATCGGGGTATCATGAATACAAACCTGATGTCAAAGGCAGTTGTGCGAATTGCCCTGCGGCGAACGGAAAAGGCGATCGCGTCTTTCGAGTCTCCGTTCATCAAGAGGTTTACCAACAAATGAAAAAACGTCGACTATCTGAAAAAGGGAAAATTTTTCGCCTTGTTCGCCCTGCGACCATTGAACGAAGCTTTGCAGAAAGTAAAGAACTCCACGGACTTCGTTTTGCACGATACCGCGGAGTTCCATACGTACAGATTCAGGTTTGGATCACCGCCATGATCCAAAACCTCAAGAAGTGGACCAAGTTACGATCCCTTCAATCACATGGTATAGATTTAAGTTACCACAAATAAGGAAAAAAGAAAAGAAGAAAAAATTCACGAGGAAAGTGAACTTTTTCTTGAC
>NZ_JABVXE010000008.1:0-159086 GCF_013350085.1 Pseudoalteromonas sp. 0802
TAACTTGCTAACTTGCTAACTTGCTAACTTGCTAACTTGCTAACTTGCTAACTTGCTAACTTGCTAACTTGCTAACTCGCAACTCACCCCTCACCCCATTTAATCGTCTGGGCCTTTTAGGGTAAATACTAAATGCCTGCGCATGTCTTTTAAAATCACGCCTTTTTTCAGCATTGCGCCACTTAGGCGTTTTTGCCATTTTAATAGTTCTGGGGTCGCTGCATCGAGTGATTGCTGGTTTTCAAATTGAAAACATAATAGCAATGAGCCTGGGAATAAGTGGTATTCCACATCAAACCAGCATTGCAACATGCCTTCAAGCTCTGCGCGACCTTGCTCTTCAAGGGCGTCGGCAACATTTAATACAAGGGCTTGCTGTTTTAATTGTACTTTAGAAAGCTTTTTCATTTAAAAACCAAAATCTAGTCGAAAAGCTAATTATACCTAAGCTTTATGTTTGGCGGAATGCATTACGCCAGTCTCGCGGTGATAAACCAAACTGATAACGCAAAGCAGGCCTTGCTTAGTTTGCAAAGTAATTAATATTTGCAAAGGCCGAAATAACATCTTTGGCAAATGCAATACGGGGGTGCTTTAGTGCCCCTTTGTTCCAAACTAAGTAAATTATGTTTTCTGGGCCTTCGGGTCCTAGTTGCACAAGCTCTCCGGCTTTTATCTGATCGCGACAAAGGTAATCGGGTAATACAGAATAGCCAATGCCTGAGCGAATAATATTGCTAATAGCACGTATGTCTGGGCAAATAGCAATGACGTTTGAGTGGCATTTTGCGTTGAATACAGCTTCAAAGTATTGTCTTATCAAAGGCAGCTCTTCATCATAAGCAACAACATTGTAGCTAGAGAGTAAATCTGCGGTAATGGTGCTGTCTTTGATTTCTCTTCCATGTAGACGGTTCATCACCAAAATTAGCTTTTCTTTGTCGAGCACTAGGCTATCAAATAGTGCTGGATCAGGCGCTGATGCGGCAATAGCAATATCTGCAGTACCTGATTGCAATGCGTCAAAAATACTTACTTTATTACCAATATGCAGAACAAGGTTTACATTGCCAGATTGCAGTAAGTTGGCAATTTGTGGCCCTGACACACTACTAATATATTCGGCAGGTCCTGCGATATTTATAGTGCCATGTGCGGCATCAGAACGTGCCCTTATCGACATGATCTTTTGCTCTAATATATCGATATGACCAGAAACCTGCAGCGCTAAATCATGTGCCGCTGCAGTGGGGGTAACACCGCGGGCTTTACGCTCAAATAAAGATTTACCGACTACAGCTTCCATTGCTTGAATATGGGAAGTCACCGAAGGCTGAGATAAGCCTAAATTAGCCGCTGCCTTCGTAATATTTTTACAACGATAAACTTCAACAAAGGTTTTTAATTGCGTGAGATAAGACATGTAACTGTACGAGCCATAAATATTCTGATTGCTCCTCTTAATTTATCCGAATTCTACTCGCCCCGCAAACCAACTATGATGGCTTCACTTTCTAAGAGGACGAGTTATGAAAAAGATATTACAGCGACTAACGCTTGTTGCTGCATCAACTATGTCGATGTTTTCAGTGGCGGGTGAAGGCGAAGTTTTGGTTATTTTATCAAGTGAAACAACCATGGATTTAGCTGACGGCCAGAGTATTGAAACAGGCTACTACTTAAATGAATTTGGTGTGCCTGCGAAAGCATTAGTCGATGCGGGTTATGAGCTTGTCCTTGCAACACCCAAAGGTAATGCGCCTCAAGTAGATAAAAAATCAGTGAGTACCGACTACTTTGATGGTAATGAAGCTAAAATGCAGAGCATTCAGCGTTTTGTAGCATCGCTACCAGATATCAAAGATACCGCAAGTTTAAGCGAAATTTTAGCGGGTGACTTAAGCCAATATGAGGCTGTGTTTATCCCAGGCGGCCATGCGCCTTTAATTGATTTAGCAAACAACCCTGAAGTGGGTGAGATTTTGCGTCATTTTAATAAGCAAGGTAAACCAACAGCGGCAATTTGCCATGGCCCAATTACGTTGTTGTCGGCACAAGTTCAGCCAAATTCTTATTATCAAGCGATAAAAGATGGCGAAAAAGCATCAGCCAATAACTGGATTTATGACGGCTATAAAATGACTATTTTTTCAGACCCTGAAGAACGTGTTTTTGAAAGCAGTTTAGAAGGTAAAAAGCTTAAGTTCTATCCTGCTATGGCAATGGAAAAGGCCGGTGGAAATATGGCATTCGCTAGTGAGTGGCAGCCTAATGTGGTTGTTGACCGCGAACTCATTACGGGGCAAAACCCGTTTTCAGATAAATTATTAGCAGAAAAGCTTTTAGAAATGTTAGCTAAGTAAATTAGCTAATTAGCAATTTAAACCTAATTTAAGGGGCATTTAAATGTTGAACTTTATTTATAAAAATCAAACCGAAATTTTGTTTGGTAAAGGTCAAATGAGTGAGATCACGTCACGTTTACCAGAAAACGCTAAAGTACTATTACTTTTTGGTGGTGGCTCAATTAAGAAAAATGGCGTATACGACCAAGCAATGAGTGCATTAGCCGATGTTGACGTGATTGAGTTTGGTGGTGTTGAACCTAACCCAACATACGAAACGCTGATGCAAGCTGTGGCAACTGCTAAAGAGCAGAATGTTAACTTTATTCTAGCTGTTGGCGGTGGCAGCGTTATTGATGGCGCTAAGTTTGTTGCAGCAGCTTATAACTTTGTAGGTGAGCCGTGGGATATCCTTGTTAAAGGTGCTGAGTTTAGTAACCCGCTTCCTATTGGTGCAGTTTTAACTTTACCTGCAACTGGCTCTGAGAGTAACGGTAACTCAGTGGTTACTAAAAAAGAGACGTCGCAAAAACGTGCTTTTTCATCACCGAGTGTGCAACCTGTTTTTGCAGTACTTGATCCTGAATATACTTTTTCGTTACCAGAGCGCCAAGTAAGTAATGGTGTTGTAGATGCATTTGTACACGTTATTGAGCAGTACTTAACTTACCCAGTAAATGCGCCATTACAAGACCGTTTTGCAGAAGGTATTTTACAAACTTTGATTAGCGAAGGACCTAAAGCGCTGAGCGAGCCGCAAAACTATGATGTAAGAGCCAATGTTATGTGGTCGGCTACAATGGCACTGAATGGTTTGATTGGTCAAGGTGTACCGCAAGATTGGTCTACGCATATGATTGGTCATGAATTAACAGCACTTTACAATCTTGATCACGCACAAACGTTGGCGATTGTTTTACCTGCGCTAATGCATGTTCAAAAAGAGCAAAAGTCTATTAAAATACAACAGCTTGGTGAGCGAGTGTTTGGTTTTAATTATAACGATGAAGCTGAGCAAATCGATAAAACGATTAAAGCAGTGCAAGACTTCTTTGAAGCAGTGGCTGTTAAAACACGCCTTGCTGACTATGACCTTGATGAACAAGCAATCGACGCGGTTGTTAAAAACTTAGAAAAGAATGAGATAACAACGCTAGGTGAACACGGTGATATTGACTTAGCGAAGGTTAAGCAAATATTAGCGCTTGCACTTTAGGGCTTAAATTTAAAGGCGTAACATGAAGTGTTACGCCTTTTTAGTGCTTAAAAATCGATTTGCTAGAACTGGCTAAAGATAGCCAAAAGAGCGGTTTACTTGAGCAGTTTAATGCGTGATGAAAGAGCAATATCAGCTACGTTACCCTGAAAAAGTAAACTAACGTTTGTGAGTGTTCACTATTTCATTGAGCGCCATGCAAAGGTCGAGGCGGCAACTACAATCGCAATAGAAATACCAAGGTAGAGGGTTTCTATTGTGCCGCCGAATTCAACGGCGTGTTCTAAAAACAGAATCACTAAAATGACGGATGTTACCTGCACTAAGGTAATTTTTAAGTCATGAAAATCTTCGATATGAAAGGCGGCCAAAAACTGGCTACTCTTTGTGGTTGCAGGCGAAATGAATAGCCGGTAAAGGCTGATGGTAATAACTTGAAGAGTAATACCAATCAGTAATAGGTCGAGAATTTTTAAAAGCTCGACTATCATCTCTTTCCCTCCCTTAGCAGAGTCAGGCAAAGATATAATCGTTGTTTTAACAACATTAAAAACGATGTTCACACAGGTTATATAAACAAGTAACGATGAAATTGCTGTAGTGATAATCGCGATGATGACTAAAAACCGACTATTTTGAAAAAGGCGCTCCATATCAACTCACACAAATTAATTTCTTTGTTATACGAAGCTTAGCTGGTTTTTGATTAAATACAGCACGGCCATTAGCTAAGGGGACTTAACTTATTAGTTCTTTGAGTATTTACGTGCGAGCTTTGGTTGTGTGTAAGTTTAAGGAACAAAAAGGTTGCTTCTATTAAGCATTAATACAAAAGGGATTTTTATGGGCTCGATGGCTAAGCACTCACTAGAACTAGATTTAAATGATAAAAAATGGTTTCGAAAGGCACTTTTGCTGGTGGTGCGGGGAATGTCTTAATTTTGTTACTAAGGATGTTTGCTCTATCAGCAATTGCAAGTGCGCTTAGTATGCTTTTCGTTAATTTAAAGCCATGAGCAGTTGTTGTGTGTTCTTGAATGAAATAGCGCCTATTAGAATTAATAGACGCAGTTGGTACGCTCGTATTAAGCAATAAAGTCGAGGGTTACAAGTAGCCGTTTTTCGCCAGCAGCGAGTGCTGGTGAGCGGTGCACAAGGCCTTTGCCTTCGTTATCTTGCCAAGTTTCGCCTTTTAATAGGGCTACATCACCGACATTTAGAGAGTGAATTTTAGTATTTGCTGTCATTAAGCCTGATTCTTCATCGCTTAATCCTTGATGCCCTGCGCCAAGTTTAGTGCGATCAAGTCCTGCATTTTGCAACCACTGTGAGCCACTACCACAATAGGTGCTGACTAACCGGCAAGGGACTCTGTCAACATGAAAACGTGGGCACATGGCACGTTCAAGTACTCTTAGGCGTAATCCGATGCGCTTTAATTCAAATAAATAACAAAACATATCAACGAGCTGAGCCAGGTCGGCCTTAAGCTCTTCTGCTTGAGGTAGTTTTTCAAGGGCCTTATTTATGTCAGTCACAATGGTATTTTGATTGATCACAGCGTTAATACTGAGTTCTGGGTTGGCTGTAATACTCTCAGCTACTTCTGATTGCAGCTGTTCAGTTAAGTTACGCTGCCAAATTGCAATGTTATGCTCAGGTTTATATATTTGTGAAAACACCACAGGGCTTAGCGCTGTTGCTGCCGCTGATGGTAGGTTATCAGTGTCATGCTCTAATGCGTAGGCTGTCATTATGCTTCCTCCCAAACAGGAAATGGATCGGGCAGGGTTTGCCAAAGCGCTTTGCCTGCTAATAGTTCATCGTCGCTAAGTAAGCAGTTATCGAGAGCTTGAATGATCGCTGCTTGATTGAGGTTTTGACCAATAAAAACCAGCTCTTGGCGCATATCACCAAAGGGTTCTTGCCATACTTGGTTAATTGAATCTAAGTAGTCGCTATCTGTTGGCCACTGATCTTTCGGTAAGGCTTTCCAAAATATCCCGCCAAAACCATAGCGGGCTATGCCGCCAGCTTGATTCCATTGGCAAGCAAATTGTGGTCGAGAGGCTAACCAAAAGTAGCCCTTGGAGCGAAGTAATTTCCCTTCGTGTTGATTGTTATGAATAAAGTTATAAAATTTTTCAGGGTGAAAAGGGCGGCGGGCCCCGTAAGTAAAGCTGCTAATACCGTATTCTTCGGTTTCTGGGGTATGCTCGCCGCGCAGTTCTTTTAGCCAGCCAGGTGCTTGCTGAGCTTTTTCAAAGTTAAACAGGCCCGTGCCCAAAATTGTGTTGATATCAACTTGGCCATTTTCAATGGCAATAAGCTCTGCGGAAGTATTTAATGAGCTTAAAATGGCTTTTAAACTCTCAAGTTCATCGGCACTAATTAGGTCTGTTTTACTAATTAAAATGACATCAGCAAACTCAACTTGATCAATAAGTAAGTCGGCTACGCTTCGCTCATCTTCATCACCTAAATGCTCGTTGGTTTCTTGTAAAAATTTGGCTTCGTTAAAGTCGTTTAAAAAGTTAACGGCATCAACGACCGTGACCATGGTATCAAGCCTTGCAACATCAGAAAGTGACACGCCATCCTCATCGGCAAAGGTAAATGTTTCGGCAACCGGAAGGGGTTCTGAAATACCCGTTGACTCAATAACTAAATAATCAAATTGGCCCGTTTGTGCTAAAGCGCGTACTTCAATGAGTAAGTCTTCACGTAGTGTGCAGCAGATACAGCCATTGCTCATTTCTACTAGTTTTTCTTCGCCGCGGCTAAGCGAAACATCGTTTTTAACTGTTGCAGCATCAATGTTTATTTCGCTAATATCATTGACGATTACAGCCACTTTTTTGTCTTCACGGTTATTTAAAATATGGCTGAGCACAGTGGTTTTACCTGCACCTAAAAAGCCAGAGAGCACGGTGACGGGAAGTTTGCTCATAGTAGTGACCCTTAATAAGATTAAACAAAATACGCTAAGTGTTTTGTTATAATATATCAATTTAGTGTCATTTAGGAATAGTAATCGTTGTTCGAGTAAGACTATTTGGCAGTGTACGAATAGGTACAGCTGGCTTAGTCTTTAGCTAATCAACTGCTTATTAAGGATTTATATGCGTTTAGCCAAATTGTTGTTAGCATTTTCTATTACTTGTTTACCTTATACGTTATCGGCAAAAGAGCTGTTAGCACCAAAGCTCCCTGAGGCTATACAAGAAATTTACCCTACAGTAATGAATCAACAAATTTGGGTTGCTGGGGGCATCTCTACTGAGCTACCAGCATCAGCGGGTAAGATGACTGCAAAAGTCCATTATTGGTCGCCTGAGTATTCTAGTTGGCAATCAGCTCCTAGTTTGCCTGAAGGGCGTCATCACACGTATTTAATCGCAGTAGAAAACAGACTATTTGCCTTTGGTGGTTTTGTTAATAGCCAAGGCCAATGGACCAATAGCCGTGATGTGCTAATGCTAGATAAAGGCGCTAAAGCATGGCAAAAGGTGGCGAGTTTGCCTTTTGCGTTAAGTGAGACTGTGGGCGCAGTGCTTAATGGTAAAGTGCACTTAGCAGGTGGACGTAGCCCAAGCAGTGAGAAAAATGGCCAATGGCAGCATAGTTTAGATGTGAGTGCGCATTTAATTTTTGATCCTAAAAGCTTCACCTTCAAAGAAGCTGCACCCTTACCTTCGGCTAGAAACAGTGCGGCAAGTGCACAAGTAAACGGCCGTTGGTTTGTGTTAGGTGGCAGAACCATTGGCGGCGAGCCTATCACTGACATGCTCGAATACCTACCCGAAACAAACACCTGGCAAGCACATGCAGCACTCCCTAAAGCACGAGCAGGGCATGCGGCGGCAGTTATTGATAATGCTATTACTGTGTTTGGTGGTGAACATAGCCAAGGAGTTGACCGTGAGGTTTATAAATATGATTTAACCAAGCAGCAATGGCACAAAACTTTCGAATGGCAAACACCTCGCCACGGTTTAGGAGCTGTTACATTAGACGGCGAAATTTGGCTAGTGGGTGGTGCCACAAAGGTAGGGCTTTCTGAAACAAGCCGTGAAGTGACTTCATTAAGAAAGTTAGTCGAACAATAGCTTGCTTTTAATTAGATACTTTTAGTTAAGAGTTCATAATCTAATTCTTGAATAAATGTCTCTAATAGAGGAAAATCGTCTGCTTAATCTCATAATAAGAAAACAGTTTTTTGTTGTGAGTAAAATAAAAATTATAAGTTGTTTAGGATAGGGAAATGACCAAGCTTCCATACCTTGCGTTGCTATTTTGCTCGCAATCACTTTTAGCCACAGAAAATACTGCACATTATAACCAATATGGTGATGCGACACTTTTAAATTCGCAACAGATTAATTACGAAAAAACTTATTTTACTAGCCGCGATAAAAACAATTCGCAAGCAGATTTAGACAGAGCTTCAGGGATTAACTTATCCAATACCCTTGCAGATGAAAGCCCAGATTTAACATCTGTATTTCGTCGTTACTCTTTAGGTAATTCAACAGGTCTAAATGGCCTTTATTCTGTAGACTTGCTCGGTAACGGTAATAAGCAAATTATTTCGGTGCAACAAAACGATTTTAATATTATTGAGTATAAAGATAATCAATATTCAGTCGTTGAAGGTTTCGATTCTCAGGATTACATCACTGATAGTACATTGTTAAAAAGCATTGCCGATGATACTTATTATTTAATACTTATGACGAGCAATCAGATAGTAAAAATTAATTTACTAACAATGAAAGTTGAAAGTACAAAGGAGATATTTTCTAGCCAATCAGTTATGGCAAGAGATATTAATAACGACGGTCAGGACGAGCTTATTGCAATTGCCAATAGTCAGATCTTGGTACTAGATCAGTCAGACCTGTCTGTTATTTCCCAACTTGAGTATTACGGTAACAAATTTGTTGTTGGTTCGTTTACCGAACAAAATGCTCATGAATTAATGCTTGAAGATGGCAAGTTGTATCGTATCTCTGAAAATACAATAGATTATACAAAAACATTGAGCACGCAACTAACAGGTATCCATTTACAAAGTGTTGATACTAACCAAGATGGTTTAGATGAAGTAATCAATGGGAATGGTTGGTATTCGATTGAATTAATTAGCCCAAATACAGACAGTGTCATGTGGACAGCTAATAGCGAATTAGACATTTCAAGAATTATAGTCGCAGATATTAATAATGATGGCGCTCAAGACCTAGTATATGGCGATGGTCAATGGGGGCAAATCCATGCTTTATCTTTAAGTACTGGTCAGGAGTTTTGGCAGATCAATAACCCTGAACACAGTGTTTCAAGTATTTTAGTAGACGATTTTAATCTTGATGGTAAAACAGATATTGCGTGGGGAGCTGGTTATACGTCTTCAGGTGATGATGGGTTTCATATTCATACTGTAGAAGATAAGTCTAAGCAATGGTCGCAAACGATCTTTAGTTACTCGCAGTTTTTATTAGGTCTTGCAGATATTGACGGTAAAGGTGGAATTGATGTTGTTTTTTCTGAAAATGGTACAAATAAACTTCAAGTTGTTGATATCGAAACAAACGAGCAATTACTAACCAATGTCGATTTAACCGATGGCTGGAATGACTACCAGTATGTGATTACTGCTGATTTATTCAATGATGATAAAAACTATTTAATCGTTGCAGGATCAAGGTCTTACGCAGGGAACATACAAGTATTTTCCCCAGATAATGGAAATTTACTGTATACGGTACCTTTTGAAAGTGGCGACCAAATTTCAACAATTGAAGCTTATGATATTAACCAAGATGGTTTCTTAGAGCTAATTGTTGGCAATGGCGCATCGCATACCGGAAGTGAAGGCTCATACATACGAGTTTTTAACGGACAAACTGGTGAACTAATTAAGCGTTCACCTCGTTTACATGACTTTTGGAGTGGGGTTTCTGGCATAGTTGCAGGCATAGATACACAACAAAGCAGTAAAGAATTATTTGCTTTAACCGGTAACCAATTAGTCAAATATAATTACACTGATAATAGTGTAACTAATTACTCTTTAAACGACTATTTTAAGTCGCTAGAGGGGGTTGTTATCGGTGGTGAAAAAGCACTATATGCTGCCAATCAATATGGCCTTTTATTCTCTTTGACGGAAACTGGAGAAAAGTCTGAAGTTGCTAAATTATGTGACAATTCACTAAACAATATAGTATCTAAACGTGCAGGCTTCATCTTATTTAGTTGTGAAGATAAGTTTGGAGAGTACGATTTAAATAATGATGAACTGCTTTATGAAGTAACGCGTGCAAATCAACGTAGTTCTATAGTAAGTGCAACTTATAATGGTGTGGATTATTCATTGCTATCAGGAAAATCTATAGAGGTTTTCTCGAATGAAGCCCCAGCCCCTTTAGCTAAACCGCAAGATAGCGAGGTAACATCCCATGTGCTTTCGCCGCTCGAAGTTAACCTTAATTTGAGTGATATTGACTTTGTGGTTTTTGAAAGTAGTCCTAGCCTTGGCCAGTTAACGTTTATTGATCGTCAAACAGGACAGTTCACATATACGCCTAACGGCACTGTAGGTGTTGATGAATTAGCGTTTTATACAGTAAAAGGTCGTTCACGTTCTGAGCTTGCAAAGTTTACAGTTACGTTAACTAATCAGGCTCCGGTCGTTGAGAACTCTACGATCACAACGCACTGGAATACACCTTTGATTCTTAATTTGCCTGCCTCAGATGCAGATGATGAGCCACTTATTTTTACTGTGAAAAATGAGCCTCAACATGGTCAAATTGAATTACTTGATCAAAATACGGGTGAAATAAAATACACGCCGAGTGGTGAATCTTTACAGCCTGTTTCAATTACTTTTACCGCGAAAGACTCGCTTGAAGAGACTGCGCTTGCCAATGTTGTTGTTGAATTAACAAATACAACACCGACGGCTACAGATTTAAGTTATGAAACATATTACTCAACGGTAGTTAATGGTCGTTTTATTGGTAATGACGAAGATAGTGATAAGTTAGAATTTGAACTAGTAACGAGCCCAAGCTCTGGTGAGCTTAGTTTTGATAAAGATACTGGATTATTTGTATACGAACCGACAGGGGAGTCTTCTTACTCAGTAAACTTTAGTTATCGAGCAAAAGATAGATTTGCTTCATCAGATACTAAAACAGTAGTTATAAACATTGTTGGTAAAACAGATAATTCAGGACCAAGCTCTGATTCCAGCTCAGACTCAGGCGGTAGTCTTTACTACTTAATGTCTTTATTAATTGCTATGGTTGCCTGTAGACGTAAATTTAAAGTATAAACAGGTACTTTTTAAATACTTAAATTTTAAGGTGCTTTACCAATGATGTTGGTGCAGCATTTTTTTAGTTGGTTTCATAAAAAAAGCCTCCGTTAGGAGGCTTTGGGTTAGGTTCATCACCTACAACAACATAATGGGTTAGAAGGTTCCGCGAATACCTACGAAGTATTGGCGACCTGTAAAGTTGGTTGTCGCAATGATTGATTCGTCGTTATTGAAGTAACGGTCGAAACGCTCATTGGTTAAGTTGGTCACGTTAAAGGTCAATGAGTAGTTGTCATTGATTTTGTAAGACGTACTTAAATCAAGCTGTTGGTAGTCGTTTACATGACGAGGACCAGCGAAGAAACCGAAAGAAGGTTCAAGTAAGTATTTCTCACGATAGTTGTAAGATAAACGTACTGACGCTGGGCCTTTTTCATAGTAACCAACTAGGTTATATACATTTTTAGACAAGCCAGTATAGCTGAATGTTTGACCTTCAAAGCCATCACCAAAGTCAGTGTCACTGTCTGTGTAAGTATAGTTTGCGAGCATACCTAAGCCATCGAATGGCGCTGGTAAGAAATCAAAAGCAGTTTGGAAGCTAAGCTCTGCACCATTGATTGTTGCCGATGCCGCATTACGTGGACGGTCTACCGATGCCCAATCAATTCCGGCAATTGTTTCTGGTGAGCTTGAGTTAAATACAAAGCCATCAATGTCTTTTTGGAACAAAGCAACACTTGCTAAACCTGTATCATTGAAGTACCACTCAAGTGATAAGTCGAGTGAATCAGACTCAAATGGTTCAAGCGCCGGGTTACCCGCAGAGCCTGTTAGTGTGGTGGTGCTAAAAGTAAAGCGTGGCGATAACTGCGAAAGTGTAGGACGCGTTACTGTTTTGCTAGCCCCAAAGCGTAAGTACACTTCGTCAGTTAGCTCTGCATTTAAGCTTAAGCTTGGTAACACATTGGTGTAACTACTGCCTGTTGAGCTGGTTTCACCAACTACATCGAAGTCACCAGCACTGCGGATAACGATTTCAACAGGTAATGCACCCGTTGCTTCAACGTCGGTAGTTACTGCACGCACACCCACATTACCTTTTACTGGAATGTCTGCAACATCAAAGGCCATGTTCGCTTTTACGTATGCCGCTGCAATATCTTCTTCAACTTTGAATGAGCTGATGCTATCAAATTGTTGCTCAACACCGTATTTATTGTGGAAGTCAGTTGGATCACCAATCACAAAGCTGCGGATAACATTGGCGTTTGGAGCTTCACCTAAGAAATCATCAACAGGGAAATCAAGTAGATTAATTGCAGATGTTGGCAGTACATCAGGTACCCCGTTCGAGCCTGTGAAGCTGTTACCTACATAGGCTTTGATTTCTTTTGAACGTTGTGTGTAACGTACACCTGTTTCTAGGCTTGTGAAGTACTCATTGTCTAAGAAGTACTTTGCGTCAACGGCAAACGACAGAGATGTATCTTTTACGTCACGTGCATTTGAGTTACCAAACGCTACACGGTAGTTATCAGGGTCATTTAAGTCAGTACCAGTAACATATAGGTCAGGGATACCATTATCTGGATTACGCGCATCATACACTACGTCAGCAAATGCTTGTAATAGCACGCTTTTAAGGTCGCGTGTTTGCTCACCTTTAGAGTAACCAATATCAAAATCAAGTTCCCAATCATCATTTGGCGCCCAATTTACATGAGTACCTAAAGCAAGCGTATCTGACTCAATCTTAGTTAACTCGGATACACTACGGAACTGGGTTTGCGGTGCAACGGCATAAACCAGGTTATCGTTTTCTACCACAGCTTCGGTTACGAGGAATGGGAAAATACCGCCTACACCACGACCGTTTGGGTCATTTAGGTCGGCTGCAACCCACAGGCTAGGGTCTTGTGGGCCACGGAATTGGAAACGAGCAGGTAACTGTAGCGCTGTTTCATCTACATCGAATGTTGCATATAAACCATCAAATGTGATGTTTAACTCGTCGCTAGGTTGAAACTCGATAACAGCATTTAAGCCAGTACGAGTTCGCTCATCACCATAGTATTGAGTAAGGGGTTCGATAGGGTAAAGAGAATTAGGGTAATCGATACTACCATCATCTGTACCACCTGGAACGGTTGCAAGGTCAGGGCGAATTTCAACACCATCTCCAGTGCCTGGACCAAAGTTTACATTACCCCAAGAGAAATATTCGTCTTCACGGGTTTGACGCTCTGAGTAGGTTACACCTACCAGTACACCGAGCTTTTCATCGTCTGATTTCCAGTTCACAATGCCTGAAATGCGTGGGTCGGTTGAATCTGGCAGCTCACTGTACACACCTTCAGCTGACCAAGCTCCAGAAAAGCCAACTTCATCTGCATCTAGCGGTTTACGGGTTTTAATGTCTGCATTGCCACCAATACCGCCTTCGAGTTGGTCTGCTGAAACTGTTTTATAAACGTCTAACTGACCAATAAGCTCTGAAGGCAGTACATCTAAAGAAAATTGACGACCAATACTGCGACCTGATGCTAAAGAGCGGCCATTTAATGTAACCTGTGTAAAATCAACTGGTAAGCCACGGATTTGTACATATTGACCACCTAGTCGACCATCGGTACTGCCATTAGTCCCCCCATTTGGACTACCGCGAGGGCGGTCAATTGAAATACCTGGCACACGTTGCAGAGACTGAGCGACGTTTTCATCTGGGAATTTACCCATATCTTCGGCAGCAATAGAGTCGAGAATTTTGTCAGAGCCACGCTTGGTTGCGATAGCTTCTTTTAAACTCAGTCTCACACCGCTGACAGCGATTACTTCAATATCATCTTGTGCAACATCCTTAGCTGTACTTTGTTCCTCTGCCATTGCTGTGCTACCCATCAGGGATAAAGCAACAGATAAGGCTATTTGGCTTTTGGTGAATTTCATCATATTGACCCCCATCGCTCTTGGCGAATTATTCTCGTGAATGTTCAAATGTCCATTCAGTGATATATAAAGACTAAAAAACCGTCAACACGCTTTGCAGGCTGCGTTATCAAGATTTCTTAGTTAAAATTTCGTAAAGAGTGATGTTTTATAAATGAAACAAAATGGTTGAATTTGTGTTAACGGTTATTTTGGGAAAATTCCTAAAATAGTATTAGCTAGTTGCGTATTCACCAAAAGAATTGCGCATACCAAAAGACCAGTATATTGCTTGAGTAGTTGTAAGAATGGAAAATCATAAGAAAAGCACTATGGTTTAGGTCTCTTCATCAAAGCCCATTTTCTGTGAAATATGAAGTGAGGTTTCTTTTAACTTATTTATCACATGTTCAAAGTCGGCATTTCGAGATTCGTCTCGGTACATAAGAATTGAAGTGAGTAGCACAGCGACGGCATTATGATAATAATCAAAGATGGGCACGCCTATATCATATACGCCGGCGAGGACGGGGCTTGGCATGGCTTCGTGACCTTGTTCTTTTACGCGTAGCCAAATATTTCGCAGTGCCATTAAATCAAGAGACAAGTCAGGGTGATTTTCTTGGTATGCTTTGAGCATTCGTTCTCGGTTGTCGTACGATGCAAATGCTAATAGCACGTGACCGGCACAGTTATCGGTAAGGGGGCCTCTTCCTCCAACGGGTAGGGTTAAACAATTACTGTTAGTGTCGTAATCTTGGTGAGACAAAATTAATCCACCACCGTCTGAATACACCACTAAGTGGCAAGATTGTTGAATTTCACTACACAATTCTTGGATGATAGGAAAGGCAACATTATTTAGGTGGTGAACTGGCGCGTAGCGGTGAGTAAGCCGATAAAGCTTGAGTGAGAGCCTATAAACGCGTTCAGTTTGAAAAAACTCAAGGTAGTGGAGATCATTTAGAACCGCCACCATACGAAAAATTTCAGCTTTTGATTTCCCTAATGAGTCAGAAATTTGTGTCAGATTTAACCCTTCCGGGGTTCTTGCGAGTAATTCTATAATCGCCATGCCTTTCTCAAGAGCGGGCGCTTTATATTTAGTTTCTTTCTCTGTCATCGGGTACTTCTAATTACTTATTCTTAGATTAAAACCTTATACATAAGTGTAGTCTCAAAGAGCGCTTATGCACTGAAATATCACCTGAATTTGGTAATAAAGTAGCTTGTATATCCCAACTGTTTTGTTTTGGTCAATAAAGGTTTTCTGATTTTTATTTAAAAATTAAATGGTTGAAGTAATTTTTGAACAACGTTCAACGTAAATTTTTTGTTATGAAAGAGAGCGTATATGCCGCCTCTAGTTTGATGAGATTATTTAACGTACAGCTAACTAGAACCTTTATTAATTGAAGATTGTTTTGTATGTAAAACCCATGTTGAGCTGAATTTCATAAAAAAAATCCCACTCACAAAGCGCAGACAAGTGATTGACTGTTCAAGTGCAAGGTAACTAACTTGAGTTATTAACGTACCTTGTAGGAATAAAATTGTGAAAGTAGGAATTTGTGGTTTAGGCGACCGGTTAAGTTATGTTGCCAAAGTGATGCATGAGCTTATTCCAAATTTTGATTTGGTTGCTTATGCCGACCCTGAGTCTGTAAAAGTTGAGTATATGCAGTCGCATGGTATTTCGATGCGCGCTTATGACGAACTTGCAGAGATGTTGCAAAATGAGCAGCTTGATATGCTGATGATTGGCTCTCCAAATCATATGCATTTAGAGCACTTACGCCTTGGCATTGAAGCAGGATTACTCATTTTTGCAGAGAAACCTATTGTGATGTCTGAGCAGCAGACCTACGACGTGCTTGAGCTTATCGCTAAACATAATGCCTTCGATAAAATTTTAGTGGGTATGGTGCTTCGTTATGCGCCTTTGTATAAAGATTTGGTCGCAGCCTTATCATCTAAATTACTGGGTGAAATCACCAGTATTGAGGCATCAGAGCATATTCCGCCAGAGCATGGTGCGTTTTTTATGCGAGATTGGCGCAGACATCAAGGGCTATCGGGCGGCTTCTTATTAGAAAAATGCTGTCACGACTTAGATCTTTATCAGGGCATTGTGAAAAGTCGCCCAGCTAAACTTGCCAGTTTTGGTGGTCGAAGAACCTTTACGCCTGAGAACAAGCACTTAGGCAAGCATCCTGTCTATCATCAGCGCAAGTCACGCTGGAATGGCATAGATGAAGTGTTTGATAACGATTCTGAGCTGGTGGATCACCAAACCGCACTCATTCAATATGAAAATGGCATAAATCTGAGTTTTCATACTAACTTAAATGTACCGAACGATTACCGACACTTTAGTGTATTTGGCACACTCGGTATGGCTGAAGGTGACTTTGTGCGTAACTATTTCAAAGTGCATGACTGTATTACCTCAGGGGCATTGATTGATAAAACGTACTTACACGATGATTCAATTTCGATGCACTACGGCGCTGAAGAAGAAATGGCGGCAGATTGGATAGCCTATTTTGAAAGGGGGACTCCTTTACCGGTATCCATTGTTGACGCTTTGCAAGCGGGGCTCACCGCCATCAAGTTAGATGAAGCTAGGCAAACAGGTTCGATTATCGATATGACAGAAACATGGAAAAAATTTGATAGCTACCTAAATAAAAATTAAAACACATCGGGGGATTCACATGGTCTTAATTGATTGGTTAATAGTTGCATTTTATGTAGTAGCAGCGGTTGTTATCGGGATGCTCTTTACAAAAAAGGCCAGTGAAAGTACGGCTGATTTTTTTGTCGCAGGGCGATCTTTACCTTGGTATATCGCGGGCACATCCATGGTGGCCACCACCTTTTCATCTGATACACCCTTGTTTGTAGCAGGAGCTGTGCGAGAGCAAGGCATTTACGCAAACTGGATTTGGTGGGTGAGTGTAATTGGCGTGATAATTTCGGTGTTCTTCTTTGCTAATTTATGGCGAAGATCAAAAGCACTGACCGAAATTGAGCTTATCTCACAGCGATATGATAAGAGTAAAGCCACTGATTTTTTAAGAATTTTTAAAGCTATTTTTGATGGTGTATTTGTTAACTGTATTATCATTGCCTCAGTGACTCTCGCTATGTCGAAAATTATTGTGGTGATTTTGGGCCTCTCCCCTGAACCCCTATTCGACATTCCTCTGTTTGGTGCTATCACAGCGACCACGCTTATTTTGATTATGCTAGCTGTTGCAGCGGTCGTGTATACCGCGATGTCTGGTTTATATGGTGTTGTGTATACCGATTTAATTCAGTTTGCCTTAGCTATTGTCGGCTCTGTGGTATTAGCTGTTATCGTTTATGTCGACTTACAAGATCACGGTGGCATCGTTGCTGCGGTAGAGGCCTCTCCTGGGTTTAATAGCGATACACTCAAAATGATCCCCGACTTTGAATGGGATCTAAAAACCTCAACTTTTGTTATTTTAGTGTGTATCGGCTGGCTAAATTACGCGCCTGGGTTTGGCTTTTTCTTACAACGCACACTTGCTGCCCGCAGTGAAAAAGATGCCATGTTAAGCTTATATTGGTTTGCTTTTTGCCATCTCGTATTAAGAAGTTGGCCTTGGATTATCGTGGGTGTTGCCTCTTTGGTTTACTTTCCGTCGTTGGTAGATGCAGAGCAATCATACCCAATGATGATAGATGAATTCTTACCAGTTGGTTTAAAAGGCATTATGGTCGCCTCTTTACTTGCTGCTTTTATGAGTACGCTCGATACTCAACTTAACTGGGGCTCGTCTTATTTAGTCAATGATGTTTACGAGCCTTACTTAGTTAAAGGCCGAGAAAAAGCACATTACATTAAGGCTGCTCGGATCAGCATGTTAGCTCTAACTCTTTTTGCGTTGATTGTAACGACGCAACTTGAAAGTATTCTAGGCGCTTATGAATATATTTCGGTAATCATCATTCCAATCTCTGTGGTACTCATCGCTCGCTGGTATTGGTGGCGAATAAATGTGTGGTCTGAAATTAGCGCGCTTATTACTGCCGTTATTGTCGGTAATGCGATGATGTACATATTACCCGATGAAGGCGAGGCTAAGTGGTTTGCCGTGCGCATGCTAGCAACCACGATGACAACCTTGGTTGTGTGCTTAGTTGTTACCTTAATGGCCTCAAGTAAAACCCCAAGCCCAAAAACCATTGAGTTTTATAGTCGCTTAAAAATCCACGGCCGCGGCTGGAAAAAAGTCAGAGATTTAACAGGCATTGAACCAATTGCGGCGGGGATTAAAGATAACGCTATTGCTTGTGTTGCGAGTATTGCATTTATTTACTCGCTACTGCTCGGTATTGGTAATGCCTTATTTGAAGATTGGCAAACCTTTGGCTATTACTTAATTGTGATTGTGGCCTCTGGTTGGGTTGTAAAGCGTAAAATGCCGAAAGTGATAGCCTCATTAAGGCAAGAAGTATAACAATTTAAACTCCTAGTTGTGTCGCAAGCCATACGTTGTTTTTAAATAAGCATCGTATGGCTTTTTTATTAACATTTTTTAATTGGTAAATAAGAAAATTCATATTGATAAGAATATTTCATTTTTAAAATACCAATAATTTTAAAGCGTTAAATATGAAACGAATGAATGGTAGTTGCTTGTTTTTGTGTAATTTAATTGTTGCTCGCTTGTAAATTTAATAGGCTCGTTACATTCCTTATTTTCATGTGGTTTAGTTGCTATGAATAGTAAAATCCATAAAATCCTATCTGGTGTTGCCTTAGCAAGTAGTATTAATGTGGGTGCTGCAGAGTTACCTAAAGAAGTTAAATGGATGCAAGATGCCAAGTGGGGGATTAGTCATCACTATCTTGCTGGTGGCACTATGGATAATGCGTGGTACCAAATTACAGACTATAACGAGTGGAATAACTACGTTAATGGTTTTGATGTCAACGATTATGCTGATAAAGCCGCCAAGCTTGGTTATCGTTATGTAATTTTTACCATTACCCAAAACCGTGGTTACTTATCTACGACCAGTGATATTTACGATTTACACTCACCTGCATGTCCAAGTAAACAAATTGCACCGGGTTGTATCACACAAGTTAATTCTAATCAGGCTGATTATACGCCAACCCGTGACCTTGTTCTGGATTTGGCGCTGGCGCTTAAAGCAAAAGGCATCAAGCTAATTGCATATCTACCTTCACACTTGGGTGATAGATGGACGGGCAAAAAAGTGAAAGCGCCATATCCAGACTGGTTTATCAATGGCTTTGTGAGTGAAAGAGCCCAAACCTGGGGTGATAATATTGCCGGTTGGTGGTTTGATGGTTGGTATCAAGCAGATGAATCGCAGCAAGAACTTGCGGCTAATAATGACTACCCAGTAGCTGATCAGCTAGCGAAATCAGTGCGTAGTGGTAACCCGAATGCAGTGATTACTATTAGTGATGGTTTTGAGTACAGCTTTATTCCGAATGACCCACAAAGTAATTACACTCAAGGTGAGCATAATGAGCTACCGCCTATTCCAAAATCAGGTGAAGTAACCACGGCGCTCGGTACAAAAGTGCAATGGCATGGCTTTACGTATACCTCGCAAGAAGATCCATTATTTGGTGGCTGGGGGCAAGTTAAGCGCAGCTTAAAATACAGTAATAATGAGGTAGCAAACCGAGTAAAAGACATCGCAAGGGCTGGGGGTGTCACAACTTTAGATGTGGCTATTAATCCAAACGGCAGCTGGATAGTTGACCGCTTAGTGCAAATTCAAACGGTAGGAAACACGGTTGGCACAACATCTGATACCACTTATTCAGGCTTAGAGCTTGTAAACGATGATGATCCTCGAATTCAGTATAGCGAAAATGGCAACTGGGTGAGATCTGAGCAAACAAATACTGGCGAATATAAGCAAGATTTGCATATGACTACTGTCAATGGTGCGTCGTTTAGTTATGACTTTAGTGGTTCGAGTATTGTCTTTGCGACTTCAAAGGACATTAACCATGGGAACGTTGAGGTTTTCTTAGATGGTAAATCACAAGGCATATACTCTATTTTTGATGGTAACAACTACCGCCAAGTACAAAGTATTGTGTTTGAAAAACATGATTTAGCAGCGGGAGCGCATACTTTAACGGTTAAAAAAGTATCGGGAGATGTTATGCCTGTTGATGTGGTGCTTTCGACAAAAGCAAAGAAAATATATAAAGCCAAATCGCTTTAGCGATACCTAAATCAAGGGTGGATGGGGATCCCCCTTTTTATTCAAGCAAGTTTGAGGTTTAACTGAGAAGCCTTAAGCTTGCTGCTCCATATTAAACCTATTCCATGTAATGCTATTCCTTAATTTTTGCCAATAAAGCTTGGGCATCTTATAGCCTGTCCTTACATTTCTTTTCACTGTCTGTTAAAAATAATGTTATATTTGTGTTCTTACTTAAAAGTAATAAAATAATACAAATTAAAATTTAACGATCAGGTTTCAAGATGACAATACAAACAAACAGTCCGTTAGTAGAGCAGCGTGCCGATCCGTTTGTGCATAAGCACAGCGATGGTTTTTATTATTTTACAGGTTCTGTACCAACTTATGACCGCATTGAACTTCGTAAGTCTGCGACATTAGAGGGCTTAAAAGACGCTGAAACCTTTGATATTTGGTTTAAACATGACAGCGGCCCAATGAGTCGCCATATCTGGGCTCCTGAAATTCATTACCTCGATGGCAAATGGTATATCTACTTTGCTGCCAGTGAAGAAGATGATATTTGGGCATTACGCCCGTATGTACTTGAGTGTAAAGGCCAAGATCCGCTAAATGATGAGTGGGTTGAGCTTGGCATGATGCAAGCGGCTGAGGGCGATGAAAAGTCGTTCACTGATTTTTCTTTAGATGCCACCATTTTTGAAAATAACGGTAAGCGCTACTTTTGCTGGGCAGAGAAAACCGGCGGTCAATTTGCTGCATCAAACCTTTATTTAGCGGAGATGGAATCGCCAATTAAGTTAAAAACAGCACAGTTTATGCTGACGACACCAGATTACGATTGGGAACGTGTCGACTTTTGGGTAAACGAAGGCCCGGCAGTACTTAAAAATAACGGTAAAATCTTCATTGCTTTCTCTGCAAGCGCAACAGGTGCATGTTACTGTATGGGCTATATGGAAGCCGATGAAAACAGCGATTTACTTGATCGTAATTCGTGGACTAAAACACGTATGCCAGTGCTTGAAACAAGTGTTGAAAAGAAAATTTTCGGCCCAGGTCATAACTGTTTTACAGTAGCTGAAGATGGTGAAACACCACTGTGTATTTACCATGCTCGTGACTATGAGCACGCAGTTGGTGAACCAAGTGTGGTGCCAAAAACAGATACCCGTCCACTTGAAGAGATTGTAAAAGATCCGCTTTACGATCCAAACCGCCACGCTCGAGTTATGGAAGTGAAGTACAACGAAAATGGACGTCCACTATTTGAACTGTATTAATTTACTGTGAATCAGATATAAAGCACAAAGCCACCAACTTAAGGTGGCTTTGTTGTTTCTAGGCTCTGTTATTTAGGGCTTAGTTAAGCAATAAAGCGGGATACAAGCTTTCCCGCTGTACGGAGCAACAACAAACACATGGCCGTTAAAACGAAGAAACTCTGCCGATTGTGTGTGTCGTTTTTCAATTATCAAACTATCCATCCATTTTTGGCATTTGGCAGCCCATCAAAATAAAATTAAAAGAGTTTTTTCGACCATTTCTAAAAGCACGGTAAAGACGATACCTTTCATACAGTAGCTCAACAAAATTCAATACTAAAAGTTTAGATGTAATGAGAAATTTTACAATTTTTCACCGTTGAACTTTAGTATGGATAGAGTTCCACATTTGCTGAAAAATTAAAGCCTAGCAAGCAAACTGACCAAACAAGGTTATACTTTTTAGTACTAATGTACTTTTGATTCTGTTGGGTTTGGTATTTTATGGTGATTGGTGCGAGGCTCAAAAAACGCTTATTACTTGCTTTTACTGCTGCGTGTTTTACTATTTTGTTGGCGCAAACAATCATCAGGCATTTTTGGATATTGCCAACATTTGAAGCGATGACAAGACAAAATGACCGGATTGATATTCAGCGAGTGGAGTCACAGCTTCAGCAAGAGCTTGATGCGTTGTCAAAAATGGTCTTCGATAGCTCAGCTTGGGATACCATGTATGAAGCTGCACAGCAACGTGATACTCAGTGGTTTAATAGTGATTATGTTATCGCTGACGCACTACAGCGGTTAGACGTAAATGGTTGGTATTTATATGATACGCAGGCAAATATAATTGGCGGTGGCAGCTTTAATAGTGATTATCAGCCTTACTCACCAACGGTTTTAGAAACCCCCAATTTGTTGATAAAAAACAACCTAATAATCTTATCTGACGATATAACTACTAGCCAATCTGAGTCAATTCATAAAGTCCGGTTTATTACTATAGATAAAACGCCAGCCGTGACGGTTGCTTACAATGTAACTAGGTCTGATGGCACAGGCGAATTTGTTGGTACTTTACTGCTTTGGAGCTTTATTGATGAAGGCTTTATCGAAAATCTAACACCTGGGTTAGCAAATGATATTAGCTTTTATGGCACTGATGAAGCACCAAAATATAAGGAACATCTAATTAGGGTGTTTGGTGAAAAAAGGAGTGCAGTTGAGACGACTCAACACAATCGACGGCTTTACTTAGGAGTCAATGATCAAGCAGGTGACTTACTTTTTGTGCTATCTATCGCATCTCGTGAACGGACTTACGACCGAAGCTTGTTTGATAGCTCTTTAATTACCGGTTTATTGATCTCTGGCTCTGTGTTTATTTTGTTTTATTTATATATAAATCAACAGGTTTTAAGGCCACTCAGAAAGCTTTATACATTGGTAAATTCAGCAATACGTAATAACGATTTTAGCGCTCGGGATGAGTATTTTGGCAATAACGAATTGCACCAGCTCGGGCGAGGTATGAATGAGTTATTTACTTTGATAGAAAATCAACGCGCAGAAATATTAGAGCGCCACCAGAAGTTAAAGCATATCAGTAACACCGATTCAATGACGACGCTTGCCAATCGTCGGGCATTAGATAAACATTTTGCAAAGCTTGCCAGCGATGCAGAGTTAGCATCGCAGCCTATCTCAATGATTGTCGCCGATATTGATCATTTTAAACTCTACAATGACTATTATGGACATGATCAAGGTGACAAAGCGCTTTGTGAAGTTGCCAATATTCTTAAATATAATACCAATCCAGACAGTCACTTTGTTGCCCGCTATGGCGGCGAAGAATTTGTAATTGTGCTCAGCAATACAGATAAGCAGGAGGCACTCAAAGTGGCTGAAACGCTACGAAACGCCGTTGCATCAGCTCACATAACTCACCAAGGCCGTGCAGACTTAAGCTATGTTACCTTATCGATAGGTGTTGCTAGTAAGGCTGCTAATGAGGCGTTTGATTCAGATAGCTTGTTTAAAATAGCAGATGACGCGCTTTATAAAGCGAAAAAGCAAGGTCGAAACTGCTGCGTTGTTGGATAGTTTTTAACATTTGTTTACATAAAATAAACATAAATAAGTGCTTTTGGGTACGGATAAATTAAACTATCTCTTTAATAATGTAATTTTATATTACAAATGTAATAAAGGAGATAGTCTTGAAGATTTTAAACCAAACTAAACTGTTAGCATTATGCCTACTAGCAGTTGCGTGTTTTGCTCAAAGTGCTGTTCATGCACAACAGTGTAGTGCTATGCCTGAATCTGGCACTGTATATTCCATTATTAATAGAGGCTCTGGCCTTGCACTTGATGTAAATACCAGTGATTCTAGCTCAGCCCCGAATATTATTAGCTACGAATACTGGGGTGGAAATAACCAAAAGTTTCAGCTTATTCAAGAAGCAGATGGCTATTGGATTATACGCTCTAAATTTAACAATAAAGTTCTTGATGTGTTGAACTCATCGCAATCAAATGGTGCAAATATAATTGCTTATGATGATTGGCAAGGGGCTAATCAACGTTGGTTGTTAAAAGCATCTTCATCGGGCGGCTTCAATATCGTCAATAAGTTAACTGGTAAATCTTTGACAGTTGCAGGCTCAAATAATACTGCAAATGTTTATCAAAATGATGATGCTGGGATCAGTTCACAAAGATGGTTTATTAATCCAGTAAATGGCGACTGTGGGACTACCGGAACCACTCCTAGTGACTTAATAGGCTTTGCATCTCAAGCAGGTCAAGATGGATTGAGCACAACGACCGGTGGTGGTAATAACACTGCCATCACAGTATATAGCTGTGATGATTTAAGTACTGCATTGAGTTCTGGCTCTGCTGCGGTTATTCAGGTCCCAGATAACACAGTGATTGATTGTCGAACCGCCAATAGAACGGTACCGGCTTGTCCACTTGATTGTGGTCAATGGGGAGATTACGGTAAGACGTGGTACAGAATTCCCGTTGGTAATCAAAGCTGTAGTGAGTTGGGAAGTAGCTCAAACTCAACCGTGAATGTTACCCGTAATGATAGGCGTATCATTGTGCAATCAAATAAAACGCTGCAAGGGTTAGGTAAAAACTCGAAAATAATTGGTGCCAGCCTCGTTATTAGCAAGCAGCGAAATATTATTATTAAGAACATTATGCTTGAGGGTATTAACCCAGCCCTTGTAGAAGCAGGTGATGCTATTTCAATAGATGATAGTAGTCATGTATGGGTTGATCACATGGCATTTAATAAAATCAGTGATGGATATATTGATGTAGACAATAGTCAAAACGTTACTTTAAGTTGGAATCGTTTTTATGGATATAACCCTCAAGTTTGCGCTAACCAGCATTGGTATACTCATTTATTCAGAAACTCTCAAATAACAGCGCATCACAATTTTTGGGATACAGCTGCAGGGCGAAACCCTAAAGTAGATGGCTATAACTCTCGTGTGCATATGTTTAATAATTACTGGAAGAACATTACTTATTTTTCAATTAGTGCGGGGAATGGCGCTGAGGTTTTAGTGGAAAATAATTACTTTGAAAATTCAGCGAAACCTCACTGGAATCAAGGCTCTGGTTATTTTAGTGCCTCAGGAAATGTTTACACTGGAAGTTCTGCAACTGATCAATATCGTGATAGCGGGGCAACAGTATTCGGTGATATTCAACTTTACCCATATCGATTAGATGATCCAAGTTCTTTGGGCAGTAAAGTGAATGGCGGAACAGGTCCACAATAAGTATCAATTGTGAATTGGAAAAAGCTCAGCTATTGCTTTATAGCTGAGCTTAACGCTTTAAATTGCAACCAAGCTCTGCTCAAGCATTGCTTTAATTTGCTTAACAATTTTTGCTTCTGTTTCTGGCTCAAATTGTTGAATACGTGGGGTGTGAATATGCCCTGTAGGGATGTCTGAATTAAGCTCATCACGTAGGCGAATACTACGATACGAAATTTCATTTGATAAGTAGCCGCCGCCACCGCCTTTTACTGCAATCGCACCTTCTAATTCTTTAAGTGATTGTGGCTCAAATGCTTTTTCAAGCGTAGCGACTTTGTGATTGTCGTTGATTGGGAATGGCCCTTTTGCTTGTTGCATTTGCTTAACTGGTAAGCTGAACGTTACAAACTCATTGCCCGGAAGAGGGCGGTCGTTTAGGCTCGAAATTTTCGGTGCGGTGGCTGTGCCGCCATACACAATATTGGCGTTATCGGGCGCCGTTACACTGCGGCGTTTACCCGGAAAGCGTTCAAGGTCAAAGTCTTTGCTGCCCATACTGATAGTGGCAATCATATCGACATTGTTAAGTGCATAATATGGCGCAAGTAATGATTCGATAATACCTTGGTCAAAGTCTTCGTAGCGTACTGGCACCATCACCGTATTGATCTCGGCGCTAATACCATTGTAATTAATTACTTGGCCATCAAGTAATAATGCTGCAACACCGGATGGGTTACTTTGATTAATATTTCTATCTAATAAGAAGGGATCAAAACCTGTAATTAAAATGCGTTTGTCGGTTTTTTTACTGTAATCAAGGTCGGTGCGTCCACGGCTGCCATTTTCGAGCATTGTTAATAACGCGGTTTGTTCGCTGTCGGTCATTGCAAACTGGGGTTTGCTGGTACGAATAATTTTGCTTGAAAGTAAACGCGCCCAATATAGCTCTCGGTCGTCGAAGCTGTTGGTTTTAATTATACGCGCTTTGGCATCGCGCCATAATTGTTTAGCGTAATCATCAATAAGGTCACTTGCTTGCTGATAACTAGCAGCCGCTTGCCACTGTTTTTCAAATTGGTTCACTTCATCAGAAAAAGCACTCAACACCTTTGGCATGGCTTTGCTGGCTTTTTCAATACGCAGTTCTTCAACGGTTAAATTGGCTGCAAATGCAGTAAATGACGAGGCGATTAAGCCGGTGGCAAGTAAAACTTTTTTCATGATTATCCTATTTAGTTACAGCACGTTTAGTAGGCTTGCGTTAACTATCCTATGGATAAATGCCGAGCGCAAATAAAATCGCTCAACACAGAATTTGAAAAATAATGAATTAAAGGAGATAGCGCTTTTGATCAAAGTTATTTCTCAAATGAAGGGCTTTTAATGTTCGATATTAAATAATTAATTATCGTTTTTCGGTAATTTTAGTTTGTTTTTTAACTTATCTAGTGCCATAGTAGTTTTTTTACTAGAAGGATCGTGAAAATGAAATTTGGTTCTATTGCAGTGGTTTCGCTGATTGTGCTGTTATTAACTGGTTGTACGACAATTAAAGTTGAGGAATCTCACTTTTTATATCCGGATAAAAAAATAACGATGCGGGAAATACAAAGTGTTGATGTCACCGCCAAAACGCAGGAGATAACTTTAAACACCGATGAGGGTACTAGACTTAAGGGTACCCTTATTAAAGTTGCAGATGCTCGTGCTACGGTAATTTACTTCGGTGGTAACCAGTTTCGCGTTAGTGCAGCAGGTGGGGAACCTGCCAAGCTACTTTTACCTTTTCAAGTTAATATTTTAATGATGGATCATCGTGGTTATGGGCTTAGTTCTGGAGTACCTAGCGTAGCTAATCTGCAAGCTGATGCATTACAGGTATTTGATTATGTAAAAGGCAGATCAGACCTAAATACTTTGCCTGTGGTGATCCATGGTCATTCTTTAGGAAGTATGATTGCCGGTTATCTTGCCAGTCAGCGTAACGTTGATGCTCTGGTACTCGAAGGGAGTGTGACAAATGTTGAACAGATGACAGCAGCACGAATTCCGTGGTTTGCTAAACCGTTTGTTAGTGTTGAGTTTAGTGAAGAGATTAAACAAGTCGATAATTTAAAAGCGTTACAAGTTTATCAAGCACCGCTATTAATAATTACCGGTGAAAAAGACACTCAAACTCCACCTGAGTTAGCTAAGTCACTATATCAACATGCAAAATCTCAGCAAAAGCAGATTTACATTGCAAAAGGGAAGCACCATTCTAATGCGTTAACAGGTAAGCAGTTAGCGACTCATTATGAGCAACTTCTAAAACAAATAACACTGAGTAAATCGTCATGAAAAAAATTGTTTGGATGAGTTCGTTTATCCTAAGCCTGCTATTTTTTACGCTTATTAGCTTGTTAGTAACAAGCATTATTGTGCTTTTCAGTGACAGTAATGTTTTAAGTTTTACACAAAGTAATGGTGCGCATATGTGGATTGGTCTTGAAGTCAGCGGCTCTTGGCAAGGAGTTGCACAAACATTAAATGAGCATGGTTTTGATAGTGTTTTATGGCTTGGTCTTGTGCAATTGCTACCGTTTATTCTGATCAACATAATTTTGATTCGGTTATTTTTGCTTTACCGACGTGGATCCTTCTTCGCTATTGAAAATATACAATGTTTTAAATGGTTAGGTGGCGTATTATTGGCGCAATTTGCACTAGTTGTGTGCTACCCGTCACTACTTATAACTCTTCTTAACTTGGCAACAGGATCAGATATCGGAAGGGTCGTGGCTATACAAGATACTGATATTATAGGCTTAGTGATGGGATTAATTATTTATGTTATTGGTTGGATCATGGGTCAAGCGCAGCAGCTACAAAAAGAGCAAGAGTTAGTGATTTAATGGCGATTATTATTGATTTAGATGTAGTGTTAGCTAAGCGAAAAATGAAGTCTGCAGAATTAGCTGAAGCGATAGGTATTACGCCACAAAACTTATCAGTTCTTAGAGCTGGACGAGCTAAGGCTGTGCGCTTTACGACCTTAGATGCAATTTGTAAGCACTTAGGTTGTCAGCCTGGTGATATTCTGCGTTTTGAGGATGACTAACGAAAAATAAGCTTTGTTTGTTTAGTTTGAGAGTCTTTTAATAACTTGCGGTATTTTGCTGGGGTGATGTGCATTATTGCTTTGAATTCTTTGATTAAATGAGGCTGATCGGTAAAGCCACATTCAAGTGCAATATCTGCAAAGCTTATTTCAGGGTTGTCTTTAATTGCTTGTTTAGCAAGTTTTACTCGGTAGATACGCTCAAAATACTTAGGGGTGACGCCGCATTGATCCTTAACTTGCCTTTCGAGCTGGCGTTGACTGAGTGGGGCAAGTTGGTAGGCAGTTTCGAGTGGCGTTAACTCTATAAGGTTACGGATTAGGTGTTTTGAGTGCCTGTTGCTGTGGTTAATGTTTTTATTATCAGTAAAGTGGCGGCTAATAAGCGTAACAAACGCGGCTAAGCTGGCATTATTTTGCAGACCTAGTGCAATTTCACATAGGGACTGCTCTGCAAGGAGTGGGTGAGCGTTTCGCTTTAGTTCAGACAATACGGTTGGGTTAAAACGAATACCACAAAACTGTGCATCGTGTGAAAATGTGACTTTAGATGCCTGAGTCGATGTTTCTTGCACTGCATAAGGGGCAGCAAGCGGCTTGTCATCAAGTAAAACTTCACCAACAACAGGAAACACAAGCCCTGTGGCACCATCGCAGGCAAGCCATTGCTCTCCTTGAGAGTGCGCTGTGGCATACCAAATAGCTTGTATGCTATCGGCAAGATTGCCCTTTGGGATCATTAATTCGAGCGTTAAATGGTTACTCATTAAACTTCACTGCCTCTATCGATAGCGAAAGTATCATCAATTGAATAGCGTTGTGTCAATTTTTAGTCCAAAAGTAAGCTAGATTAGGGGCTGTTATTCGCACCCTGTTTTTAATCCTGCTATGCTACGCCCATTAGCAATCACTGAGTATTTGAGATGATTAACGATAACGATGTAATTGAAACATTAGACGAGTTAGAAACATTTTTACGCCTAGTTGAAACTGGCGGTTTAGGGCTAGAGAATGTAACCGGTGTTGCTCTTGCAACCAATAATAGTGATGGCCGCCCATTTATTGCGGTACTTGATGATAAACATCAACTTTTACTTGGCCGTTACGTGACTAGTGAAGTGTATGAAAACGGTAAAGATATGGTACGTTACGGCACTAAAAAGCCGCATTAATAATCACTGTTTACCAATAAAAATGGGGCGAAGACGCCCCATTTTTATTGGTAGTCGGCAAGCTCTCTGTGAATGCTCATTACCAGTTCATTAGGAATGCATAATTGATTAGCGAGCGTGTCTAAGTAGTGTTTAGAAATAGCTTGGTTTAAATCAATCCTGATTTATTTAAATTACCCACTAACTTTTGTAAGTCTTTCATTGTTCTCTCCTTGCAGTTATGTGCCCAGACTAGGTGATTTAAAGTGAAAAGGAAACGAGATAAATGTTACAAAACACATCAGGTAACAATTATCTGCTTTAGGTACTTATCTTTAGCTTGCTTAAAATACACCCAGTACTATAAGTTAGGGTTTCTGTTTAATTAATAATAAGGAAAAACTCATGGCAGACAATTACACACCACCTGAAGCAAGCCTTCAGATGGCATCTGAAAATAACTCAGGGCAGGGGAAGGTAGACGATTTACCCGAGGGCATTAAAGGCTTTAGTTGGGGCGCTTTCTTGCTAAGTTGGATTTGGGCAATTGGCAACAGCACTTGGATTGGCTTATTGGCCTTAGTGCCTTATGTTGGTTTTATTGTGTCGATTTATCTGGGTTTTAAAGGCCGAGAAATGGCATGGCAAAATAAACGTTGGGATAGCGTTGAGCATTTTCAACGAGTACAAAAACAATGGTCATTTTGGGGCGTGTTGATCATTGGTGGCATATTTTTATTGGGTATTGTAGCGGCGATAGCTATCCCTGCTTACCAAGCCAATGTCTAACTTATAAATAGAGCGAAAAGCCAGTATTTACTGGCTTTTTTTATGCCTGAAATGGTCAAAATATGGGTTTAATTACTTACTGAGTTATTATGTTTTTCATTCTTTATTTTATGATAATCGTAAAATAAAGTTTGACAATCATAAATCCACTGTGTACTTTTTAGACTATGAAAATACGAATCAACCTAGATATAGAATTGGCAAAGAACAAAATGCAGCTGAAAGAGCTATCTCAGCGCATTGATATTTCTATGACCAATTTATCATTACTAAAAAACGGAAAAGTGAAAGCGATCCGCTTTAGTACCCTTGAAGCTATTTGTGAAGAGCTTAATTGCCAACCCGGCGATATTTTGGTGTACGAACGCGATAGCGAATAACTTTACAACGCAACAGGATTTTGGAGGGCATATGCTCAACCGTGACTATTTACTACCCGGCATAGCAGCAGGATTACTCGCTGTGATTTTTCCCATGTACTGGATTTCAGTATTTGGCGAAACACTCGATGGCTTAGGAGAGGCGCTTAAGCTTGATTTACAAAGCTTAAACTTTTCAGACCTTGTGTTCGTGCTCATCGGTGCACTTGAAATTTACGTGTACCTGAGTTTACGCAAAGCACTAAAAGATATGTTCGATGTTGAAGGTGTACGCATACTGTTATGTGTGCTTGCGGTGCTGGTATTAGCTTTTCATGCCACTGTGTTATGTGATGTTTATCTTGCCGTAGCTGGTGATAAAGCATCGAATGATGTAGTAGAAAGTATTTCAATTATTGCCATGGTGGTCTCGGCTGGAAGTTTAGGCTTGTATGCCTTAGTGGGTTTGATCACAGCCGCGTTATTACTAACAAAGCGCCATGGAATGTCATCGTTGCTAACGGTGTTTTCTATCCTATTGTTGCTAATGTGCATCTTACAGCTAACGGTGATTTTTGCTTACTTGAATGTGTTTTTATTCCCAGCAGCATTATTAATTTTAATGGTGTTCTTTATCAAAAAGCCTGAGCAAATCGAAGTGATTTAACAACGCTTTGTAACACAAGGAATAGGGTATGAGCTGGTTTAAAACGATTCTGTTAACGCTATTTTTGTCATTTGTTTGGGCTGCTACCTGTGTGTATGGTGGTGTCAGTGGTTGGTTTTTAAAACCCATTGCCGAAACGGGCAATACTGAGCAATTTATTGCTAATAGTCAGGCGCAGATTGCCAACAATCACGCAAACATTGCTTATGTTTTGATTGAAAATGGCCAAGTGGTTTTTCAAGATTACTCAAAAAGCAAAGATGAAATAACCGCAAATACTTTGTTCCCCGTGGCATCGCTCAGTAAATTTATTACCGCCTATGGTGTGATGACTCTGGCTGAGCAACAACAAGTTCGTTTAGATCAGGCGATTAATGAGCAACTGACGGGTTGGCAGTTACCTGAATCAGAGTTTGATAATCAATCAGTTAGCCTTGCTCATCTGTTATCTCATACTGCTGGGCTTGGCGATGGTTTGGGCTTTGCTGATATTGAGCTAAATGAAACCGTACCAAGCTTGCTTGCGTCGCTAAACAAGCCGCTATCATCAACGGGTGTGCGTGAAATTAAAGTCACCAAGCCTGTGGGCGATTTTCAGTATTCTGGGGGCGGCTATTTGATACTGGAGCTGCTGGTCGAAGAAAAAACGAATCAACGCTTTGCAACTTGGATGGCTGATAACGTCTTTAAGCCAGTCAATATGACTGATGCTAGTTACGATGTACTCACTGAGTTAGACAACATCGCACCTGCTTATGATAAAAGCGGTCAAGCTGCGGGGCATTTTCAATACGCATCGGCAGCGGCAACAGGCTTACTGGCAAGTAGCCATGACTTAATCGCTTTAGTGCAAGCATTAACATCACCTCAAACAGGGCAGTTAAGCCCGCAAATGATCAGTACCATGCGAGCGCCTTTGGCAATTAGCTTAGGCGCACCAATTTGGGGGCTAGGTACCATGCTTTATGCACCAACAGCATCGGGAGATTTTGTGTTTGGCCATGATGGCGCGAATGAGCCAGCAATAAATAGCACACTTCGCATCAACCCAGATAACAATGATGCAATCATCGTACTTAGTAGCGGCGGTGAACATATTGCATCAAAGCTCGGTTATGAATGGACGCTTTGGCAAACCGGTTACCCCGACTTTTTAGCGTTTGATGTTGCCTTGCAAAGTGCTTTTGTACCTTGCTTAATAGGCCTTGGCATCATCTTGATAGGTATGCTTTTGGTGCGTTTCAAAAAAGCGAAATAAGCAATTGATGTTAGGTTTAAATTATTTTTCTGCTTTACCCAGTAATTAGTAGCATTGTCATTGTTCATTAACGTGAACAGCTATAGTATTTGCTTTACATTGATTATTCAGGGTAGGGCGCATGTTACGATTTTTTTCTATAGACCAAGGTGTGATCACAGAAACTGAGCCAGCTGCAGATACGCCTCTTGCAACCGCCATAAAAAATGCCCACTGGATTGATACCATAAATCCAACCGAAGAAGAACGACAAGCGCTGGCAAGCACGCTTAATATCACACTACCTGGTGCTGATGATGTTGAAGAAATCGAAGCCTCTTCCCGTTGTTTTATTGACCATGAAGGCTTGCATGTGCATGCGCTTTTCATGTCACCAAATGAAGGGCGCTTTAATACGGTAACCGTGGCTTGTTTGCTACAAGACAACTGCTTGCTGACAATCCGCGATGATGAACTAGCCGATTTTCGTCTATTACGACTGCGTGCTCGTAAAGGGCAAGTAGCGTGTGATAATCCAAAGCAACTTTTGGTGACTTTATTTGACCAAAAAGTCGAAAACCACGCTGATATGCTTGAAGACATGCATCACCAATTAGAAAAACTCAGTGCCTACGTACTTGAAGAAGATGATTCTGATTTAGAAGAAGCTGTTAGCCGAATTTCTCGCCTTGAAGATAATAACGGTAAGGTGCGTTTATGTTTGATGGATACTCGCCGGAATATCTCGTTTTTACTGCGCCACCTAGGAGCGCCTACAGAAGATCGAGAATCACTACGTGAAATTGTGCTTGATATTGATACCCTCATGTCTCACTGTACATTTTTGTTTGATAAGGTTAATTTCTTAATGGACTCGACTCAGGGTTTTATTAACATCGAACAAAACCAAATTATCAAAACTTTCTCAATTGCCTCTGTGGTGTTTTTACCGCCGACCGTCGTCGCCAGTATTTATGGAATGAATTTTAATAGCATGCCTGAACTGCAATGGGCATGGGGTTACCCGTTTGCAATTGGCATTATGTTGCTGTCTGGCTTTGCACCATACTTGTTCTTTAAACATAAAGGTTGGTTGTAACAAAGCATAAAAAAGCCCAGCAATTGCTGGGCAAGGGGTCTTCGGATAGACCTAGGGGGTTTAACCTTTCAATTCGCCGGTAGAAGATTCGATATGTGCACGAACAAACCATTGAAATTGTTCTAAATCAGCCAGTTGGCCGGTGATCATATCTTCAGAAACTGGGTCTAGCTCACCAAGCTTATCGATAGCTGAACGGTGGTCTTTATTGACTCCGTTATATACTTTATCAAGGGCTGTTAGATGGTCAGTAACTAAGCCTTTACCAATTGAATAATCTTGCCAAGTACGGCGTTCTACAATTGATTGTGGTGTGCCAACAGGTACGCCGCCCATAGTTGCAATACGCTCTGCAATCGTGTCAGTCATCTCTTGCACTGCGCTTACTTGCGGGTCTAACATTTCGTGTACACCAATAAAATTAGGACCAACAACATTCCAATGAATGTGTTTTAAAGTGAGGTGTAAATCGATTAAAGCGACCATGCGCTGGTCTAGAATAGCAATCGTGTCAGCTGCAGCTTGGTCTTTAACACCGGGTGCTGTAAATTCTGCGATTTTTGATGATGAATTACTCATTACTCCTCCGAGATTATCTATAAAATTCCTTTCGCTTTTAGTTTAAAAGCGCGCTTGATTAGGTAGAAGCAAGCGCTGTGCCTAAAATAAACATAACGTTAAATTATTGAATTTTAAGGTTTAATTTGATTCTGTTTTGAGGTGGAGTGGTTGTGGTGAGGTATGAGTATGAAAACTCTGCACACCTTCTGTAAAAAATTCAGTGTGCAGATACAAATTTACGACTTAAGAAAGCAATGCAGCTGCTAAACGAACAAAATCAGATGAAGTTAGAATTCCCACTAGGTTGTTTTCTTTATCAACCACAGGCATGCAGCCATGACGGTTTTCAACAAAAAACTTAGCAACTTCGTGAAGCGGTTGCTCTGGCGAGATACTAGTAAAATCGGTAGCCATAATATCAACTACTTTAGTTTGCTTTTCTTTGCGTTCAAGGGCGCTGGCGCTGTAATTAGCCATGATATTCATTACCTGAGCAATCATGATTTTTTGCGTTAACATGCCAACTAAGCCACCGTGCTCATTGATCACTGGAATATGGCGAACATTCTTCTCTTTCATTAGATTATGCGCGTCATGCAGGGTATTTTGCGCACTTATGGCGAATGGGTCTGGCGTCATCAAATCACTAACTAGGTGTGTCATGGCTAAATCCTTACAATTAATCAAGTTGTGGTAAGTCTAGCGCTTATCGAGTTAATTGCACTTTAGTGAGATCAAAGTTTTAGTGATTAACGGTGCAAGTACCTGCATTACTTTGCTGACAATAGTGAAAGTCTAAATAATAGTGAGACTTAGCTGGGCGTTCACCTTTAGTGAGGTATTGATACATCAACTCGGTAGAAAGTCGGCCCATTTCAAAAGGGTTTTGACCAATATTGGCCGATGATAATCCTTGCTGTAATACTTCTAATTGCATTTGCTCAGTATCAGCAGAAACGATCACCACCTCTTGATTGGCAATGCGTTGTTTATGTTTAGCAATCACGTTTGCATAGTTAGAGTTAAATTGAGCAAAACCCGCTACCGCTAAAAATAGTGGTGGATTTTCAAGGTTAAGCAGTTTGTCGAGTTGACCGAGGGAGACTTCTCGCTTGCCTAAGCTATATAAAGGGCATCTATCGAACTCACTCCAGCCATTTTCACCGCTTAAACGTTTATCTTTTTGCCCAGATAACGCATAGCGAACACCTTCAATACGCTTGTTTAAATTAGGTGTTGTTGAGTGCCCTGATTGAATACAAACCTGGTTATTTTCTTTGTTGGTGAATTTTTTTAATTCGTTACCTAAGGCCACACCATAATCAAAATTATTGGTACCTACGTAGGTTAAACGGTACTGCTGATCTTTCTCGAGCAGATCAGAGTCAAACGTGATCACAGGAATGTTGTTATCTTTAAGCTTTTTTAATGCTCTTTCAACAAGGTAATTGGAATCTGTGGTTGCGATTAATAAACCACTAATGTTGTTTCTGCGAACTAGGTCGGTGATCACTAATACTTGCGTGCGAATATCTTGAAAGTCTTTGGGGCCGTCGTAAATACATTCAAAATCGAGATGCTGTTTTGCAAATTGCTCACACCCTTTAAAGGCTTGCTGATAAAAGCTATCGTTTTTGGTTTTACCTACAACAGCCACCACATATTTAGCCTGAATTGGCAGGGCAAAAAGCCAAAAACTGGCACACAAAAGTACCCAGTTTAATTTAAAATTTAATAATACTTTTAAAGACATAGCACTACATATTGCAAGTTAAGTATAAGCACGAGCTAATTATAGTGGCAGAGTTCGAATTTACCAGTCAGCATTTGCATCAATCAACTGGCTTTAACATATAATGAAAAAGCCTTTTTAGGGAAGCGGCTATTTTTGCTACCTTTTATGACTCAAATGGAGTGGCTATGATCATATATAAATACTGGCAGCAATTAACAACACTTTGGCAAAAGGCCACTTTTTTATGGGGGGCTTTTTTTATTCTATTTAATGCATATTGCTTTTTTTGGCGTCATTTAATTGCGGGAGGCCAATATCAGTTTATTGACTCACAAATTTTTTGGCTAAAAGAGTGGGGGGCTTTATGTACTTTAAATATTGTTCTGGTGGCTTTTGTTGATTTAAAAGCCAGGATTAATAGCAACTTATTTGTTTTTATTATTACGTGCGCAGTGACTATTTGTTCTTTGGTGATGTTACGTATTTTTGTTGATTACTCTTTTTATGGCTATGCAATAGCTGCTTCATTCATTCAGCTTTTACCAAAGTACTTAATCGCATGTTGTTTGGTTTTGGCGTTATGGCGAGTATGTAGCATGTCGCTCTTGTCAAAAGCAAAGAACGACAAGCCAGAGAAAGGTCTATCCGAATATATTGAAATAAACCATAAAGGGGTTGTTAAGAGACTCTCCCCAGAATCAGTATTATTTATAAAAGCTGCCGGTAACTATGTAGAAATACAAACATTAACCGAATGCTTTTTAAAAAGAGATACCATCAAAAACATTCAAGCTCACTTACCTTGCAATGAATTTAAGCAAGTGCACCGCAGCTACCTTGTAAACTTAGCTCATATTGAAGATTTTAATCTTCATAAAGCAAATGCAACTTTAAATATGAAACTAGGGTTTAGCATTCCTGTTAGCAAAACTTTTAAACCAGCATTAGCAAATGTATTAAGTGAGCCAAATGTATTCGTCACAGAATGAAGGGTTTCGTCACAATCTTATTTAAAACAGAAGCTTAATCTTTACTATTAAGTCATGAATACAGTTTTTAAGGATAAAATTCATGACAATAAATACACAGAAAACACATAAGTTTTTGCATTGGCTCAGTGCGCTATTAGTCATTAGCGTACTTGTTTTGGGTTACTACATGACCTGGGTGACTGACTACAGTTTGTATCATTGGCATAAATCAATTGCGGTGATCATTGCCATCGTCTGGCTGTTAAGAATAGTTTATAGGCTCTATCAGCCGTTTCAATCTACTGTACAAACAAGCTTAACTAAGTGGTTGCATTTATATCATTGGGGCTTGCTAATCTTGCTAGCTGTAATGTTACTGTCTGGTGCTTTTTATAGTGGTTTCGGCGGCTTTGGTATTGCGGTTTTTTCATGGCAGTTAGTGGCTAGTAATTATAACGAAGCGGGTCAGGCCGTTGCGTCAAGCGCCTGGTTAAGCGATTTTGGCTGGCAAATTCATATTTTATTTGGCTATATGTTATCAGCTGCTCTTTCAATCCATATTTTAGCTGCGCTTAAACATCACTTCATAGATAAAGATACGACACTAAAGAATATGCTTTAAGCGTTTATTTTAATTTGGTTTCGACCATTATCTTTCGCCTCATAAACAGCTTTGTCTGCGCGGTTTACTAAGCTTTCAAAGCTGTCATTTGACTGCCAGTTGGTTAAACCAAAGCTAGCAGTAACCGATATACGATGTTCTCGATAAGCTATTTGACTGCCTTCGATGGTTTTACGAAGGCCTTCTAAAAATTGTGTCGCTGACTTGATGTCGGTAGCAAAGAACAACAGTAAAAATTCTTCACCGCCGAGCCTGCAACATAAGTCTTCTTTTTCAAATGGTGTTTCATTAGATCAGAGAACACTTCGAGTACTAGGTCACCGCCATCATGCCCGTAACTATCATTAATACGTTTGAAGTAATCAATATCAACTACGCAGGCGAATAAGCTAGATGTTTGACTTGGGCTGAATAGTTGCTGCTGTTCGATAATGAATTGTAGTCCGCGGCGATTGTAAAGCCCGGTAAGTGGATCTTTTAAAGACAGCTCCAAATAGCGTTTTTTTTCATCCACTAACAGGGTAGTGATGAGACCGAGGCCAGTCATAACAAACACGGTTGCATGGGCAATAACCGTGAGAGAGTATAAGGTCGCTAAGTTGTGTTCATGGGTAATAATACTCAGCTGTGAAATAGGCACCAAAAGAAGAATACACTGCGCCATCGACAACACTGTATTGCCTATGTTCTTCTCACAGACAGCGCGCTTTGTTGTGTAGTAAATAAGTGCAGGTAACACGCTTAGCGTAAAACAGGCTTCAACAAGGGCAAGTTGATTTATATTTTGAGTAAGGAGGGCAAATACAGAAAAAATAGCACCATGCGCAATGATTATCTTATTAAAGCGGCTGGGTTCATCATGGTTATAAATGGATAATTGCAGTAATGTCATGGAGATCATATAAATCACCACACCAGAGCGAAAACTTGGCGTAAGGTCTAATAAGTCTTGGATCCACAGCCATGCAAAGCCAATTACACCAAGGTAAAAAAACAGGTTAAATAAGTAAATCGAGCGGTTATTAAAACTACTGCGCATCAGGCGCGTGGCTATAATGGAGCAGGTTACTACCGTAATGAGTAAGAAGACAAAAAAGCCGTGGTAAAAGTAAT
Source organism: Pseudoalteromonas sp. 0802 (assembly GCF_013350085.1). Taxonomy (NCBI): domain Bacteria; kingdom Pseudomonadati; phylum Pseudomonadota; class Gammaproteobacteria; order Alteromonadales; family Pseudoalteromonadaceae; genus Pseudoalteromonas; species Pseudoalteromonas sp. 0802. The sequence goes on from NZ_JABVXE010000008.1 coordinate 38,517, forward strand.
TCTCTACGTTACTAGCCATGAGTCGCACTGAAAAGCTCTAGGTAAATAAAGCTTAGCACAGGAAAAATTACTCACCTTTAAATCCTACCTATGATTCAAAAATGCTTTAATCGTTAGTTCATTTATTGATAGCTAAGCTTTCAATACACTACTGCCAAGCAAAGCTTGCTCAAATTAAAACAAACTAAACATCACTGAAGCGATTAATAGTATTGCCATTAGGTAGTTAAATGCTTTTAAGCGCTTTGGGCTGGCAAGCCAGTGTTGCAGCTTTTCGCCAAGTAAAGTCCACGAGCTGACGCATGGCAGGTTAATTAAGCCAAATACGAGGCTTACGATTAACACTGAGGTGAGGTTTTTGTCTGGGGCATACAAACTAACCGCGCTTAATGCCATTGCCCACGCTTTTGGGTTCACCCATTGAAATAGTGCAGCCTGAATAAAAGTAAACGGTTTACTTTCACTACAGGCTTTTTGTTGTGCGTTACTTGTGGCAATTTTAAACGCCAGATAGAGCAAGTAAGCAATGCAAAATACCTTTAATATCAAGTAGCTTGGTGGAAACAAGTCAAATAGCTGCATGATTCCAAGGCCTACTAAAACCAGCATCAACATAAAGCCAAGCGTCACGCCAAGTAAGTGTGGTGTGCTTCTTTTAAAGCCAAAGTTAGCACCTGAGCTCATCAACATTAAGTTATTTGGTCCAGGGGTAATTGATGACACCAAAGCAAATAATGCCAAGGCTGTTAAAATTTCAAAACTCATCGCTATCTCTCCATTTAAATTAAGATGCAATTATAAGTTGTAATGCGCGCAATTTTTGCGCTTAATATTGTTGTGTATGTTTAAGGTTCACAATCAAAAATGAAAAAAGATAAAATTAACGACAGAATATTGCATGAGCTTAAACGCAATGGCCGAATTGCCAATGCCGAGCTGGCAGATAAAGTGGGTTTATCGCCATCGGCATGCCTTCGTAGAGTGCAAGAGCTAGAAAAGCTTGGGGTTATTGCTGGGTATCGGGCGGTTATTAATAATCAGGCTGTTGGCTTAGGATTTATCGCTTATGTTGGGGTTGGTTTAAATGAGCACTCAACAGTATCTCAGCGAGCATTCGAACACGCTCTTGAGTTTATTGATGAAGTAAAAGAGTGCCACAATGTAACTGGCTCGTTCGAATATTTGCTGAGGGTTGAGACGGCGGATCTCAAGTCCTACAAAGCGTTTCATGCAGATGTGCTCGGCTCAATTCCACAGGTACGAACCATTACCACTCATGTCGTGATGGAATCACCGAAGGATGAACGCGCTTAACAATAGAGTTTGTACCTTTTTTGTCATTAATTTATTGCGAGCTATAAGGCCTTAGTCTAGAATCTTCGCGTTAAAATAATAATATATAAGGAAATTACGTGAAAACGTTTAAGCCTTTTTTGGCGTTTATAGCTTTAGGTTTATTAGCAGGCTGTCAATCTACAACCGAAACAGGTGTATCGATGGCACGCTTTGAGAGCCCAGAGATCAACAGTGACCCCTTTCATTTTCGTGCAACCGTTGGTACAGATACAAGCAAGATCATTGCGAAAGATACCAGCGAGAGTACTTCAACGAGTACAGCGATAACGACTTCGATGAGTATGACCTTAGGTTATTCGACGGAGCTTACCGTAGGGGCTGGTATTGGTGGCGATCATGATTATGAAAAATATGCTATTAAGCATCAGTTTTATGGCAGCCCTTTAGAATCGGCCGTCGAGAAAAACTTCTCTATGGCTGTCAGCCTTGGCTATATTCGCAGTGAAGATGCGGGGTATGGTCCACTATTAGCAGGTAATTATGATGACGATACCTATGATTGGGATTTATCGCACGATACTTATGATATTGCACTTATTTCAGGATACCGATTAAGCTCAAAAGCCTTGTTATACGGCAGTGTCTTTTATCAAAAAGGCACGATCGATGTTGATTATACACAGATGTATTACCTTGCCAGCGAAGAAGGGGCTATGTTAACTCGAGCGTGCAGTGATACGCCAGAGCAATGCCTTGATTTTAGCGCTGATCACGACGGTCATAATGCAGGTGTCAGCATTGCACTTGAATATGCATTTACGCATTGGTTCGCTATTACAGGTGAAGCAGTTTATAAATCGATGAATTGGTTTGATCGCAGTGAAAGCGAGACAGCGGCAAATGTAAACTTTGAATTTAGGTTCTAGGTTCTGCTTTTCGAGAAAAAGGCATTAGCAATCGCTAGTGCCTTTTTTGTAATGATTGTTATAAAAATACATAAGCAGCGGGGAGTAGCATACCGCTAATCACTAATACTGAACGGCTGCCCCATGGGCTATTTTTACCCTTGATCATAAACAAGCCGCTGATTGCTAAAAACAGCAGCAGCCCAGCAAAAATATCAGAAAAAATCACCCAAGAAGCTTTTGTCTCGTTCAAGTGTAAGCGGTTAAATGCTTGCAATACATGACGAGGCTCAATAGCTTCATAGCTTATGACATCTTTATTGAGTTTAAGGCTGAGGTTGTTACCGTTTTTTAAAAACACCTTAAATTCTTGCGGCGACACCCAATAAGAAGCCTTTACCGGCTCGCTTATATCAGCATGGGAGATAATTTGCTCAATCAACAACTCGTCATTATCTAATTGCCAAGTTTCATCGTTCACACTGATTTGCTGGTGGCTTACTTTGTAGTTTGGGTTCCAATCATCTTTGTGGTTCACTGCAATGCCAGAAACCGCAAAGATAATCACTAAACCAACACAAAAGTAACCAATATCGCGGTGTAAGTTTCTGTTTAACTTAAACCAGTTGATACTTGATTTATTACTCAATGATTTCAACTCCGCTCGGGACGAGCTGATAAATAGCCATTGCTTTAGTCACAGAGTTTACATCAAAACTTTCGCCAGCTTGTTGTGCTTTGTGAGCAAGTAACGCTTTAGTGCGGCCAAGACTAAGCTGAATTTTATCGAGCTTACCGGTTACGATAGCTTTACTGCCTTTAGCCGTCATCGGGAATACCATGTCGCCATCTTCAACTTTGATACGTAAGTTTTCAAAGCGTTTGTCAGATGCAAGCGTCATCCAGCAACCACGTTTTTCGCAAACCCCAGTGATAGTCCCTTCCACGGTAATTGGACTTGCAAGGTAATCGTCTGGTGAGGCCATAACCGTCGAAATTTTAATGAGTTTGTCACTGTCGACTGGATTGCCAAACTGTAAGCTAAAGGCGTGTTGGCTAAAGCTTAAAAACGCCAATGAAAATGCAATAAATGTTTTTGATTTTAGTAACATAGCCGTTGCTTCTTGAAATAAAATTAAGCCTTAGTTTAAGCTATTTACTTGTATGATAAAAGCTTAATGCGATTAAAAATGATTTGCAATTGAGGTTCCTGTAGGGCAATTGCTTTAATGTTTTACGTGTTTTATCAGTTAAATCAAGCTTTATGACAATTTCGTGAATATTGTGATAATGTAACTTTTTATCGTTTCATTGCTTTATAATACCTTTTTTATTTGTATGATAAAGCTGGTTTTTAGCTTGGAGTTAGCATGGTTTCACGTCGAGAGTTTTTAGTAGGGGCGGGCACATTAGCCTTTTTAGGATTATCAAAAAGTGCCATAGGTAAAGTGTCGTTAGGTGATTTAAAAACAACGGCTGTCGGTTTTGGCCCGTTAATTCCCGATCCAGATAAACTGCTCGACTTACCCGAGGGCTTTAGTTATCAAGTCGTTTCAAGCCTTGGTGAGAAAATGTCTGATGGGTTTACGGTACCCGATAAAGCCGATGGCATGGGTTGCCTAGCGCTTGGTAATGACCGTGTTGCATTAGTGCGAAACCATGAGCTAAAGCCAAAAGACTTAGCGAAAGCTGAAGCAAGTATTGCCAATCATAAAACACCTCTGGCTTTTGATACTAACAGTGACGGTGTGGCGTTACCGGGTGGCACAAGTCATATCGTTTATAACTTAAAAACCCATCAAAAAGAGCAAGAATACTTGTCATTGGTCGGCACTATTCGTAATTGTTCTGGTGGTATTACGCCATGGGGCACCTGGCTTACGTGCGAAGAAACCACAGATACCAAAGCCGATGGATTTAACCAAGACCATGGTTATATCTTTGAAGTACCCGCAAATAGCAAAGGCTTAATTAAACCTGAGCCATTAAAAGCCATGGGTCGATTTAACCACGAAGCGGCTGCCGTTGACCCGCGCACCGGCATTGTTTATTTAACAGAAGACAAAGGTGATAGCGTCTTTTATCGTTTTATTCCAAATGAATATGGCAAGCTGCATAAAGGCGGGCAATTACAAGCGATGGTGGTAAAAGGTAAGCCACAATTCGATAGCCGTAACTGGAATAATAAAGCCATGGGGCTACATCAAGAGCTTGAGGTTGAGTGGGTCAATCTAGATAACCCTGAAAGCCCGAAAGACGACCTGCGCCTGCGCGGATACAAACAAGGGGCGGCACTATTTGCTCGCGGTGAAGGTATTCACTGGGGAGATAAAGAGCTTTATTTCTGCTGTACCAATGGCGGTAAAAAACAACTTGGTCAGGTTATGAAATATCAGCCATCAGAATTTGAGGGCACAGATAAAGAAGCACAGCAACCTGGTAAAATCTCGTTGTTTGTAGAAAGTACTAGCAAAACCCTATACAACTTTGGCGATAACCTGACCGTGTCACCTAATGGTCATTTAATAGTTTGTGAAGACCAGTACACCGATGTGGTTGATAATCATCTTCGTGGTGTGACACCCCAAGGCCAAGTTTATAATTTTGCCCGCTTAGTGGCGCAAACCGAGCTGGCTGGTGCCTGTTTTTCACCAGATGGTAGCACTTTGTTTGTGAACGTTTACTCACCTTCAAAAACACTTGCTATAACAGGCCCATGGCATCAGTTTAGTGTTTAACAAGTAAAAGAGCTTTACTCTAATTCATCAATTATTAGTAACGGAAAGTTTTTTGCCGAGCGGGGCTGCCAATCTGCAAACTCAATATTGCTGACATTCAGTGTATTGAGTGCTTTTTTTGAGTAGCTCCAGCCTCTGGCTTTTTGTGCCACAGCTGCACGCTTTAGCTCTTCAGATAAACCAATGGTTAGCAAGTCATGATTAACACCGCGTTTTGCATAAAAGGCTTTTTCACGAGCCACGGCTTTTACGATTATTTCATCGTATTGAGTGCGTAAAGCCTGCCACTTGGTTGTTTTTTCTGGCTCTTTTAAATGCGTTACCATGGCATCAATATCGCTATCTCGCCAGCGAGCCGAAGCGGCATCGCCGTGCCAACCGACAATGGCGTTATTAGCTATGGTAGTAGGGTTTCCTGCAAGCAATACGTAATTAGCACACGACGAAAAGCAAAATTGTTTTACATGAACCTTTAAATTATGCGCCAAAATCAATTCGGCGAGATCCATACCCAAATCAACGTTTCCACCACCACTGGTGATTTGTATGCTGTTTATGTTTGGCTGCTCAACCAAAAGCTGTGCAACAAGTTGATTGTTTTTGGCACTAATTTCGCCCTGATAAATAATGCGCTGCTCGCTTAGTGACACACCGGCAAAGCTTAACCAAGGAATAATTAAAAACAGACTAAAAAATACACGCAACATAAAACGCTAACCTTATAAATTGTATGATAATTCTATCATGCTTTTAGGGTTTTTTAGCGGCTTTTTTGGCGTTGACTTTAGCTGCGTGTTTAGCAATCCACTTAGTCATTTTTTTCATTAAAGCGGGCGGAAAATCATGGCCCATTCCAGGCACAACTTTTAACTTACTGCGCTTTATTAACAGTGCGGTGTTGATACCCGCAGACAGTGGCATAACAGGATCAGCGCTGCCATGAATTACTAATGTGGGGGCTTTAATCTTTTTTAGTAATTGCTCGCGATAAGGCGTTGCGGCAATGGCTGCAAGCTGACGTTTAAAGCCTGTTTGATTCGTGTGGGCCCGCTCAATATAGCGTTCTGCGTTGGCGTATAAAGCGTGTTCATCTTGTGGGTAGGCTGGGCTGCCAATGAGTTGGTTGAGCCTAACATTGTAATCAATCGCGGCTTCTTTATTACTGCTTCGGGGGCGTATTTTAGCGAGCTTTACTAGCAGATTAATGTTTGAACCCGAAAACGATAACGGCGAGCTACTCGACATAATTGAAGTTAAGCTCAGTACACGTTTTTTATACTTTGCCGCGGCAATTTGCGCAATCATGCCACCCATCGAAGCCCCCACTAAGTGCGCTTTTTTGATAGTAAGTGCATCCATTAATTCTTTTACATCGCGAGCCATGTCATCGAGCGAATAGGGCAGCTTTGAGCGAATGGGTAATCGGCGGCTAAGCCAATGCTTTACGAGACTCGGCTTGCCTAACTCATCTAACGATGAGGACAGCCCTGCATCACGATTATCAAAACGAATAACCCGAAAGCCTTTTTCGACCAAGCCAAAATATAGCGACTCTGGCCAAACGGTAAATTGAGCACCTAAGCCAATAATTAAGATGATCACTGGCGCATTTTTATCGCCTTCATCTTGATAACTAATACAGATACCGCTGGCTGTAAGGATATGTTCCATAGACTGACAAATAAGCTTACGCAGGTATCATCAGCTTAGTGTGTGAAGTTGGCAGTTTAGTGACAGTAAAAAGAATACTGACAGTAAGAGTAATAGTGTAGTTAGAAAAATAGACAGCACATGACTGCATGCTGTCTATTTTCAGGGAGTTTTCTTAGAAGTAAGCAGTAACGCCAATCCAGAAATTACGGCCTTTATCTTTAACGTTGTAGTCGTCTGTGAATGTGACTTCGCTAACTACACCGCGACCTGTTAGGTATTCATACTCACCATCGCCATTTAGGTCGGTATAGCTTGTGCTATACGAGGTGAAATCTTCGTCTAATAGGTTGTTTACACGGGCATTGATTTGCACGTATTCATTTACATAAAACTGCGCACCTAAATTAAGTAGGTTGTAGTTTTTGTAGTACAGCGCTTTATCGTGCACGTTATCCCAACCGCGGTAACGGTCTGAACGATATACACCTTGTAGGTATAAGTTCATAAAGTCAGTCGCTTCCCAGTTTAGGGTAAGGTTTGCCATGTGCTCAGCTGAGTTAGTTAATGGTTGACCTTGTTCAGGACCGCTTTTTTGTTCGCTATCAGTCCACGTGTAGTTACCGTTAACAGACACTGTTTTAGTGATAGTGTATTGACCCGCAATTTCAACACCTTGAAGGTCTACTTCGTCGATATTGATCTTTTGGCTGTAGCTATCGTAGCCAAGTTGATCGTACTGACCTAAGTTCACACAAGGACGTACATCGTTAGTTTGTTCACAGCTTAAAATAGTGTCGCCGCGGGCAATTTTGTCTTCAAACTTGGTGTTGTAGTAAGTCACATTAATGTTGTGATCGCCATCAAGCGAAGTCCAATAAAGTGCAACTTCAGAGTTCACACTGGTTTCTGGTTCTAAATCTGGGTTACCCGCAAATGGGCTTGTGCCCTGACCACCAAATCCGGTGATACCGTCGTAAAGATCTGTGGTTTGTGGCGTTTTATAACCTGTACTTACACCACCTTTTAAGGTCCAAGTGTCAGAGAGGTTATATACACCGTAAACGCGCGGTGATACTTGGCTGCCAAATACATCATGGTCATCGTAACGAGCACCTAATGTAAAGGTAAAGTTGTCAGTTGCCATCCAGTTATCTTCGGCAAAGATTGAGTACATGTTTTGCTCTTGCACTTGACCTGCTTGGTCACTTTCAAGGCCAAATACGCCGTCTTTTAATTCACCGTCGATAAGCTGGCCACCAATTGCTAGGTTATGGCTACCAAAGCTGCCTGTGATAGGAATATCAAAGCGTAAGTCATAAGTATATTGGCTGCTTTCAAGTGGGCGAGCAGGGCGCGGTAAGAATGTTTCTTCAGCTAAATCTTTACGTGCTTGTTCGTCCATTCCCTCGTATTCGCCAGTACCATCGTACATAGCTTGCAGCTCTAATCGCTCGCTTACACTCAGTGGTAAAGTACGGCCATTGTTTTGCGTATCAACATAAGATACAGAGGCCTTAACCGTTGCCCAATTAAGTTCACCATCGTAGCTGAGTGACCACCATTCACGGTCAAACTCTTGGTCTGCCGCATAACCTGCGCGCGGGTTTACTTGGCCGCGGCGGTCTTGCCAAATTGATTCAATGTTATCTTTAGTACCAAGCGGGTAAGTAATGGTGCCTGATTCGATGTCGTAGCTTGGCGTGTTGTCGTACACTTGGCTTGAGTTATCATAATCAAAACGTAAATGATGCGACTCAAACGGGGTATAAGTTAAAGTAAAACCATACTGCTCGTTTGTGTTATCAACGGTACGACCGCCACTACCAAAACCTAATGAACGAGTATGAATAACACCATTGGGATCAGTTGCTGGTTCAAATGTTGGCGATGATGCTTGTTGCTCGTAAACACTGCCACGCACACCTAAGCTTAATACGTCTTTGATAAGCGGACCCATCACACTAAAGTCAGTGGTAATGTCATCACCAAAATCATCGTTTTGTTGTAATGAACGGCTAAAAGATACTGCACCACTCCAGCTGTCTGTGTGCTTTTTAGTGATGATATTAATTACACCACCCAGTGCATCTGCACCATAAAGCGTTGATGCAGGGCCGCGAATTACTTCAACGCGCTCAATGGCATCGACTGGTGGTACGTGGTTAAACGCGTTACCACCAAAGTTGTTTGGATAAATATCGCCATGGTTATTTTGGCGTTTACCATCAATAAGTAACAGGGTGTATTCACCTGTTAAACCACGCATACTTACACTGCCTTGGCCTGTTTTATCACGAGTTGTGCCAATGTCGATACCTTCTAAATACTGCACAGCATCAAGTACTGAGGTGAAGGCATGAGACTTAATATCTTCATTGGTGATGATCGAAATACTTGCAGGTGCTTCGGTAACTTTTTGCTCAAAACCTGTTGCAGTGATAACTAAGCGTTCCATATCTTGTTTCGGCTTAGCGTCATCAGCAAAGGCTGAAAAATGTGTTGCTATGGCAAGTGCCAGTAAGCTTGGTTTTATTGATTTCATTGTAGGTTTCCAGTTCTTTTTGTTGGTTATCCCTTTGAGGAACGCTGCGTATACTACACAAATGAAAAATACAATCAATAACTATTCTTATTTAGATTAATCTTTTTCAAGTTGGCTTAACATTATTCACAATTAAGTTGCGTTTGTTTTTTAGCTAATTAATACGCTGTTACAAACAAGTTTTAGATTAAATACCCAAGGCAGATTCAGTTCCTGTATAGTGTTTTAATCATCATCATAAAAATTAAAATAATGAATTCAGATATCTCTTTAGCGCGCTTTAAGCAGTTTCCTGTGCTTATGTGGATCTTCTTATTTGGCTCGTTTATTACCCGTGGCAGCTATTACATGGTGTGGCCATTTCTCGCGGTGATTTTGTACGAAAAGTTTGCTTTATCGGCGACAGAAGTCGGTTTGGTACTTACCAGTGCTGCGGTGATTTCGGTGTTTACCAGTTTTATTGGCAGTAGCCTCTCAGATAAAGTGGGCCGGCATACGCTGATGTACATTACTGGTGTGCTGTATATCATTTCTTTCTCGCTGTTGGCTGAGGTAGAAACCGTGGCCGGTTATGTGATTGTAATGACGTTATGCTCGATTGCGACTGCACTTTGGCGACCATTAACCAGTGCGGCAATTGGCGATATTATTGAGGATTCACAAACTCGTGAGCTGGCCATGCAGTCGCTGTACTTTATTGTTAATGTGGGCTGTGCGGTGGGTCCATTAGCTGGGGTATGGCTAGGTTTAACCGGTGAGCAGTCGAGCTTTTATATTACCGCAGGGGCATTTGCTATTTTATTGGTGCTGCTTGTTTGGGGCTTTAATTTTAGTGATAAAGCCGCCAAAAATACTGCCGCAATCGACGAGCCTGAAGAGAAAAAACCAGCTGTACAGGGCAAGCAAATCTTACGTATTCTATTTGCAGATAAGCTGCTGCAGTGTTTAATTTTAGCCAATATTTTGTGCATGTTTATTTATGCGCAAATGGATAGTTCACTCATACAATACCTAACTCGTGCAGAGGCACCCGACCTACTTGCATTGATTTCTGCGCTGATATTTACCAATGCGTTAGTGATCATTTCAAGTCAATTTCTGCTGTTAAAAATGATGGCGCGATTTAGCCTAACGGTGCGAATACAAATAGGCTTGGTGCTATTAATGGTGTCGCAGTTTTGGCTCGCACTTAATCCAATCGATTTATTCTGGGGCTGGATTGGTGCGATAGTGGTAATGAGTTTGGCCGAAACCATTTTGTTTCCGACGATGAACGTTCACCTTGATAGGCTTGCACCATCACACTTACGTGGAGCCTACTTTGGTGCTGCTTCGTTTTATGATTTAGGATTTGCTTTAGCACCACTCGGTGGTGGTTTAATTTTAGATTATTACGATGGCCCAACCTTATTCTTTGTAGCGGGAGGGCTTTGCCTTGTGGTGATTTACTTATACGCCATACTCGAAAAGTTACCCAGACCCGATTTTGCAAACCCAAGCTCGTAACCCTTAAATAGCCCTTTATGGGGCTTTTTACGGCTTAATACCAACCCGCAATAATACTTAATCATTTTGAGGGATTAAACCTGTCGCTAACTGCGTTAAAAATTTCTCATTTAGAACAACTAAATAACGAAATTTTTGCCTTGTTATCAACGAGGTTTCATTGCCTCAAAATAGACTACTTAATTAAGCGGATTGGTATAAACAATTAATGACAGCGATATCAATTTACGTATTTTTTCCGAGATATTAGTTTGTAGTATCGGCTTATAATGTTAAAAAATTGTTTACCACACCGATAAGAACTCAATGAACGCACCTTACTCTTTGTGCAAGCGCTCGCTATTATGCTCGGCTGTATTGCTAACACTTGCTGCTTGTGGCGGCTCAGGCTCAGATGAAAAACAAACAACAACCCCTCCTGTAACCGAAACACCACAAAATCAAGCGCCGCAAATCAGCGGTCAATCACAGACTTTACGTGTTGGTGAAACCTTGAGTTTTAGCCCTGAAGTCTCTGATCCAGATAATGACCCACTTACTTTGTCTGTAACAAACTTACCAAGTTGGCTAAGTTTTAATGAAGCCTCAGCAAGTATCAGTGGCACGCCTGAGCAAGTAGGTAAGTATGCAAACATTGAGTTTACGGTCACAGATGGGCAGCTATCTGCAAAGCTTTTGATTGATATTAATGTAGAAGGCAAACTTATTGAGAATACACCGCCAACGCTCACCTCTACCCCATCAGATAGCAATGAAGGCCAAGCTTATACTTACCAGCTAACATTTACTGATGCACAAAATGACACTGTGGTAGTAAGTGAAGTTAGTAAACCTGATTGGCTTAGCTTTGATGCGACTAACCTCAGTTTTAGCGGCACGCCCTTGTTTGCGAATACGGGCGAACAGCAAATTCGTTTTCGTTATTCAGATGGCGAAGTGACGCAGCAGGCAGAGCAAACATTTAACATCGCTGCCAGAGCAAACTCAGCGCCTGTGGTGTCTCCACTGAGTAGTGAAGCGCGTGCTGAGCAGGCATTGAGTGTGCAGTTAATAAGTACCGATACAGACAACGATGAAGTGAGCTTAACCGTAACAGGTTTACCTACGTGGCTAAGTTTTGATGAGCAAACTAGCATCTTATCAGGCACCGCGAGTAATGAAGACCTTGGTGAACATAAATTCACAATCACAGCCTCTGATTCACGTGTACAAGCAAGCTTCGAGTTTATGTTAAACATTACTCAAAGCTATGTAGCTGAGGCACTAGAAACAGGTAATGCGCTGGTTGTGCCAAACAGTGAGTTGCTACTTGATGCGACCATTAATGAAATTGATAGCCACAAAGCGCGCTTTCAAAACATTAAAAATAGCTTATTTGCTTTTGGCTCAAGCTCCGCTCTTGATGAATTAAGCTGGTATCCAACATGGGATGCAACGTTATTAAATGCCACTTATCCATTCAATGAGCCAGTTCTACTTACCAACAATAGTTGGCAAGATGGTTACGAGACAAAAGTCAGAAACCTTGCCGTTGTCGGTACTAGTGATGGGGAGCAGGGCCGTTACTTAGTATTTGGTAGTAACCCATATCGAAATACCATTAACGAGCAAATGACTCAGTTTTTGAAAAACAGCACCACCTGGTTAGCTGGTAGAGAAATAACCACAGAGCAGCCACTCAAACTTGTATTAGCGCAACTTGATCAAAGCTATTACTTTCAAGATAGGAGCAAAACGCGAGAATGGTTTGATAGTCAATATGAAGGCATGGTGAGCTATAACGACAATACAATTTGTGACAACGACGCTTTAGCGGCGTGTTTAACAACTGACACGGATGTACTGATTATCTCTCAGCATGAGCGTGAAGGATTAAATATTGAGAATGTTGTGGCTGCAGTAAAGCAAGCTCAAGCAAATGATATAGCGGTGATCTATATTCAGCGTGATGGAAGCCAAACTGCACTAGGTAGAGCGTTATTTGAATTACTCCATGTGAGTGTTGCAGGTGATAACTATTGGCACCGATTAGAATTGGCACAGTGGAACCCAATTGCTATTAACGACAGCTTGCCAACCGATGCGCAAACTATTAAAGACTTACTTAGTCGCTTTAAAAGCAGCGAATTTAGTGTTGATTTAAGTGCCTGTGATAACCGTAGTTGCCCAGCTGAAAGCCAATATCAGCAACAGTTTAGTGATGCGGCAACTATCATTAATTCGGTTTTTAGAGGTTTTGACCAAGCGAAAATAGATATCTTTACAGAGCAGGGCTATCGCTTTTACCAGTTACTGGCGCTGCTTGCAGATCATTATCGCCAAGTTGTGAGCTTCCCGATGGATAAGCTAAGCACCGAGAATACAAGCTTCTTTCGTGCCCTGTTTACTGATCATGCGGTATTAAATATACGTAAAGTTAATCCACTTCAAGTTGATATGGGTAATTTCAGCCGTACTGATTTTAGTCATGTAACGCCTAAAACCGTCACCGTGAATATGCAGAGTAAGGCGTATTTTCGCTCAACGGGTGTGTATGCCTTGCCGGGGCAAACGTTTGCTATTAAACGCACCGATAATCAAGCAGTGAATACTAAGGTGTTTGTTAATACTCTGCGTGATGGCGCAACACATTACATGAGCAGCAATGGCTATAATCGACCCGCTAAATTGCAGTCGGTTCATGTGCCTATACAGACAAATGAAACGGTCTATTTTACGTCACCTTATGGTGGGCCAATTCAAATTGAGTTTGATCAAAATGATTTAGATGTCAGCTTTGAATTTAGTAATGTAGGTGAGCACCCGTATTGGCGCAGCAGCAGTGATGATGAGCGCTTTGCTGAGTTGCTTGAAAAAGGTGACTATGATTGGGCTGAGGTCGCAACCGGTGGCTTTGAAGTGCATTCAAAGCTCGAGAAAATGCGTATTTCAATTAACGATGGTTATTGGCCTGTAGCGTCTGACTTCGCCCATGCAGTAGAGCGTTATACTCATAACTATCCGCATGTACTTGCTGGTTTCAAAGGGCCGGGCATCGATGTGGTTAGCGAAATTCATGACTTTGCGAGTGCACGCAATATCGAAGTGCAAACAATAGATATTGTAAAACATATGAATGCAGACCAACCGACCTGTGGTTGGGGTTGTTCTGGTAATCCGTATGACGCAGGTTGGAATTTTAATCCAACTGGGCATGGCGATATCCATGAATTAGGACATGGTCTTGAAAGAGGGCGCTTCCGTATCGAAGGGTTTGGTGGCCATTCAAATACCAATTTTTACTCTTACTACAGTAAGTCGAAGTTTGAAGATGAAACGGGCTTTTCGGCATCGTGCCAAAACTTGCCATTCGAGAACTTGTTTGATCATTTACAAGCCAGTAAACAAAGTGCAGATGCATTTGCTTATATGCAAGATTTAGCAATGTCTCAGTGGTCGCAAAGCCACGCTATTTATTTACAAATTATGATGGCCGCACAGGCACACAATAAGCTTGAAAACGGCTGGCATTTATACCCTCGCTTACACATTTTGGAGCGTGCGTTTAATCTAGCTGATAACAGCGAGACTAATTGGCAGGCACAAAAAGATGCACTTGGCTTTTCAAGCTACAGCTTGTCGGAGGCACAAAGCATAGGCAACAATGATTGGTTATTAATAGCGCTTTCAGAAGCAACCGAGCTCGATTTGAGCAACTACTTCAGCATGTGGGGCATGGCAACGTCAGACAAAGCAAAACAGCAGGTTAAAGCAAAAAACTACACGGTATTAGGTGATGTTTACTATGCCTCATCTGCCACAGGTTATTGCACGACGTTAAATCAAACAGAGGTTGCAATTGATGGGGCTCAAAGCTGGCCTGAATAATACACCGCTTTGTTAAGTTGATTGGTATTTGTATTTAAAACGCCAGCGAAAGATTTCGCTGGCGTTCTTACCATTAGATTAGTGAAATTAGCTACAACTGCTACCTTTATAACTCACACATTAAACGTTGAGGTGTAACATGGCTGTTTCTGCAATCCCAAAAGGCTTCCATGCGGTAACCCCATATTTGGTTATTGAAGGTGCCACTAAGGCGATAGAGTTCTACAAAAACGCTTTTAATGCAGAGCTTGTAATGCAAATGCCCTTGCCTGATGGTGGAGTGGCGCATGCTGAAATAAAAATAGCCGACTCTCATATTATGCTTTCTGATAATTGCCCTGATGTGCAATTTAAGTCGCCTCAACAACTTGGCGGTACACCGGTGAGCATTATGCTGTATGTTGAAGATGTCGATGCTGTTTTTGCTAAAGCTTTGTCGCTTGGGGCAAAAGAGCTGCGCCCAGTACATGACCAATTTTATGGTGACAGATCAGGGACTTTAGAAGACCCTTTTGGTCACATTTGGACTATAGGCACACACAAAGAAGACCTCAGTGAACAAGAACTTATGCAGCGTATGGGCGAGCTTATGAGTAAAGAGCAAGATGCTTAAAAAGTTGTTTCAACCGACATTCCTATTTGCCATGAATCAACGTCTTGGTAACTGCCCAGAGGCGTACTAAAGTCGATATGGATCACATTGTCGTTACTTGAGCGCGATGAATATAGGCGAATACCAACGCCTGCACTGGTTAGTATTGAATCTGAAATATTCGCAGTTTCAGTGCTGCCAAAAGCTTGGCCTACATCAACAAAGCCAACAAAGCCTACATCTACAAACTGATACAGATTGATGTTAGGGTACATTCTTAGTTCCGCCGTTGCTTGTAAGCTTGAAGTACCATGTTGGTAACTTTCTGGGAAGCCACGCATACCTTCTTCACCGCCAACAGCCAGTGGTTTATCAGCAAACTCATGGTTTTGCCAATGACCATTTAGATGCGCATAAAAGGCAAATGAGTCTGACCAGCGATAGTTCATTTGTGCTTTTGAATAAAGCGCTAAACGGTCATCAAGCTCAGTTCCGACATTGCCTTTGATGCCAGCGGCAAATCGATACAAGGCGTTATTGTTAAACCACGCTTTGGTAAGGTTTGTATCAAATAAAAAGCCTTGGCCAAAATTTACGGTATCGATGGCAAACTTTGAATTTAGCTCCCAACCGAGGTTAACGTCTTCGTTGTGGTTTATTAGGTCAATATCGTGCAATACGGCGTAATTGTCCTCTAGCCAATGTAATCCGACCCAAGGCGCTGCAATGGTGTAATCGTTAAGGCCGTCAAGCAAAGGTTCTGTTTCAAAAGGGCGGTAACTGACATCTTGGTAATCAATCCCGGCAAGCCAGTGAAAGGTTTGCTGACTGTCTTGCGATAAAATTCCGCCGTAAGCAAACTGGGCGATTAATTCATCGGTAAAGAACTCTGAAAGGGTTATACCATTTTGATAAATATAACTTTTTTGCTTTTGTGATTTAGCAAAGTAGCGCATTAGTGCGTCACTGCTGCGTTGATAAAAAGGCTGATGATAATCCACTAAAAAGACTTGCCCGTCATCGTAATCATCAGCTTGTAAAGTGAGGGTTGCATGAGGCTGCCAAGGCACTGGCATTTGCAGCACTGAGTGGTAGCCTGAGCGTTCATGATCTGATTTATACTTTAATGATGCGCGAATACCGTAGCCTAAAAAGTTTTCTTCTTTAAAGCCTAAGCTGTATTTATTATTACCGCTACTACGGCCAAAATTAATGGTTGGCAATAAACTCCATGTATCCCAGGTATCGATTTGCACCACGCGAGGCTCATCTTCAAGGCAATCTTTTGTATAGCTAACCTTGGCATCTCTTAAGTATTTTTTGCTGCGCAGAATACGCTCAGCTTCTTGTAGCTGACGCTCACTGACTTGGTCACCTTCTTTAAAGGTCATTTGTTCACTAACAACTTTGTTTTTGGTATCTATGTGCAGCCAGTTTATAAAGCGATGTAGGGCGGTTGTCTCGGGGTCATTTGGATCGAAAATCGTATGCGTATCAATGTTGAGTTTATCAACCGTGATGTCTTTGTCTTCACTTAATTCTGCAGTGGTTTTGCTTTTTACTTCACAAACCACATCTAAGCTTAAAGGCTCGTTTGCATAAACAGTCCCTGTAGCAGTGCATGTTATTAATAAAACTGGTGTTATTTTATTCATCATTTTATGCCTACTAAATACCAAGGAGACGCAGCATGTTTGGCTTTATCAACCTTTAAATTCTTTACAATTATCAGCATAAAATCGCTAACTTAAGAAAAACTTAACTAAAACTTAAACTTCATTGAAGATTGTAAGTTTATGATTAATAAAAGTTATGCTAACTAACTGTGGCGAAGTTAATCGATAAATAGCTGGCTTACGTATAATTTCTTAAGGTTTCTAATAGAGTAAATAATGAAAAAGCGTGTTTTATATTGGCTGCAAAATGATTTACGCCTAGTCGACAATGAAATTCTATCTGAGTTAGCTGATTTTGATGGCGAGCTTGATTTAGTGTTTGTGATTGAGCCGCGCTGGTTTAGGCAAACTAACTATCAATCAAAACCGTATGGCACGCATAGACACCATTTTTTACGTGAAAGCCTAGCAGCATTTGCACAAGCTGTTGAGAAGCTGGGGCAAACACTCCATGTGCTAAGTGGTGAGCCTGAGCAAGTAATCAGTCAGCGATTACAAAAGTATGATATTGAAACATTGGTTTGTACCGAGCAAGTTGGCGTTTATGAGCAAAAACAGCTCGATAAAATCAAAGTGTTATGCCCAGAAGTGACAGTAAAAACCTATCAGCAAGATACCTTGTTTAAAGCAACGGATTTGCCTTTTCAGCTTGATGACTTACCTAAAAACTTTACTGCCTTTCGCAAAAAGGTAGAAGCTGAGCCAACCTTTATAGCGGCGCCACAGCAAGCGGTTAGCTACTTACCTCACCCAGTTCAACTATGCCCTGAGCAAGCTATAGATGTTGTCCCTGTTCACTCAGGAAGTTTTAAAGGTGGCTTAATTGCAGCTCAGCAGCATTGTAATGCGTACTTTTCATCTCAAGCGCCAAGCAGTTATAAAGAAACACGCAATGAGTTAGACGGCTTTAGTAACAGTACTAAGTTCAGTGTATGGCTCGCTGGTGGCACAATTAGCGCAAAACAGCTGTACCGAGAAGTGGAAGTGTATGAGTTACAAAACGGTGCAAATGAGTCGAGTTATTGGATAAAGTTTGAATTACTGTGGCGCGAATATTTTAAGTGGCATGCAATGCGCTCTGGCGCAACACTCTTCCAGTTTAAAGGGCAAAAGCACAGTGCACCGCTGACGACTTTTAACAGCCAGCGCTTTAATGCGTGGTGCCAAGGTCGCACGCCATTTGCTTTGGTTAATGCAATAATGCATGAGCTTAATGCGACAGGCTATATTGCTAACCGCTCTCGGCAAATAGCGGCAAGTTGTTTAGTTAACGAGCTTGAACTTGATTGGCGCTATGGTGCAGCGTATTTCGAACAGCAACTCATCGATTACGACGTGGCTGCAAACTGGGGTAATTGGCAATATATAGCGGGGGTCGGCGTTGACCCCAGAGGTGGTCGACATTTTCATATTAATAAGCAAACAGCCCTTTATGATCCTCTGGCGCGTTACATTCGAAAATGGCAAGGAGATCAAAGCATAGTAAGTACAATCGACAGTGTTGATGAGGTGGATTGGCCAAAAATGTAATAGCCTGCGTTAGATCAATATTCTTCACGGATTTTTAGTGTTTTTTTATTTTGTTAACTAAAATAATGATTAAGGCTTACTTTTATTTCGGGTGAGCTAGTTAACAAGGCTAATTATGGCATTTAGTGAAGGGTATGATGCGATTAAATCGCAGCTTGGATTAGACATTGCTCAGCTAATTCTCGACAGTGGGGATGCGGGGATCTGGCTTTGGAATGTACAAACAGGCGAAACCATTTTTAATGATAAGTGGGCCGATATTATCGGTTATTCACTGCAAGAATTATTGCCAGTTTCAATTGAAACTTGGCTCAGCTTTGCTCACCCTGACGACCTGTCAAAATCGGAACAGCTATTAAACGCTCACTTTAAAGGTGACTCTGAGCGCTATATTTGCGAAGCACGAATGAAGCATAAACAAGGGCACTGGGTTAAAGTGCTCGATAAAGGCAAAGTGCAAAGTTGGGATGAAAATGGCAACCCTGAGTGGATGTTAGGCGTTCATATCGATATTACTGAACAGTGGTTAAAAGAGCGTGAAATTGAGTTTTTACATGCTAAGTTGCAAAAATTTACTGATAACTTACCGGGGTTTGTTTATCAGTATGTGGTCGAAAATGATGGCACCGCATACTTTCCTTTTGCCAGCTCCAAAGTCTTCAACATTTATGGCTGCACAGCAGATGATATAAAAAATTCTGCAGATTTAATCATGCAAACGATTCACCCAGATGATTTAGAGCGAGTCGTTAAAAGCATTGAGAAATCGCGAATCGAATTATGCGAGTGGCATGAGGTATATAGAGTCAATCACCCAACTAAAGGGGGGATTTGGGTTGAAGGAAAATCCTCACCTATTGCCCGTGCTAATGGCAGTGTTGAGTGGAATGGTTATTCAGAAGATGTCACTGAAGAAGTTAAAAGCAACGAAAAAATACAGCTGCTTACAGCCGTTTTCTCAACAACAAGCCGCGGTATATTAATAACCACCCCTGAGCCTAAAATTGTGGATGTTAACCCTGCTTTTGAGCAAATTACAGGCTTTAGTAAGGCAGAAGTGCTTGATAAAAACCCATCTATTCTCTCAGCTAAGCAGCAACCCACAGAGTTCTTTGAGTTGATGTGGGAGCGTTTAATACACAATGGGCGCTGGCAAGGTGAAATATGGAACAAGCGCAAAACCGGTGAAGTTTTTCCTGAGTTGTTAACCATAGATGCCATGTATGATGAACATGGCCAAGTGAGTCATTACATTGGTGCATTTGATGATATTTCGCAGGCAGTAGAAAAGCGCCAACTGCTTGATGAATTAGTCAATCAAGACCCACTGACTAAGCTGTTAAATCGGCGTGGTTTAGATATTCAGTTACACTCATTTTCTCATCATGCGGCGAATGAAGGTAACCAGTTTTCGTTGATTTATGTCGACCTTGATAACTTTAAACTGGTAAATGATACCTTTGGTCACGAGCAGGGCGATAATCTACTTCTTGAAATCAGTGAGCAGCTTTCACTTCAGCTGCGTGATAAAGACATATTAGCGCGCATTGGTGGCGATGAGTTTGTGATTGTGTTGCCAACGTTAGCAAAACTCTCTGTTTGCCAAGACATTGCTGGACGCTGCCAAAAAGCAGTTGAAGGCGTAGCAAAGCGCTACGCAACAAAAGTGCCTGTGAGTGCGAGTTTTGGTATCGCGCTTTACCCAGAAGATGGTAAAAACGCCAAAGAGTTACTCGCCACAGCTGACGAGCAAATGTATAAGATGAAGCTTAAACATAAAGCATCACCACTCGGTTGATATTTCGACACTCGGCAATTTATTTAAAAGCGGAAGTAAAGCGCGCTCTTTGCGTAAGTCTTTGCGCTCGTTTTCTAAGTCTTTACGCTCTCGATATAGCGCTTTTTGCTGGTTATTATCAAGTTGATTGCTGTTAAGCTCTGCGCGAATACCTTTTAGGCGACGGTCTATGTCGTCAATTCGGTCATCAATGTATATCAGCCTTTGCTGTACTTGATATCTGTCGTTACCTTCTTGCCATGCTTTACGAAACGCTGTGCTGTTACAAACGCCATTGTAAGATGCCCCTTGCATGCCAAGGGTAAAGCCATTTTCGGGCTCACAATATACTGCCAGACCTTGATCGTATCCCACTTTATATTCAGCAATATCGGCACTTACGCCATATTCGCTGCATTGTGATAAGGCATCGATGCCATCACGATACTCAGTGCCATCTGCACCATGTTTATAACCAATACTATGCCAATTGGCTTGTAAACATTCATCTTTACTGACTGAGGTGCAGCCTGCTAATACGATTAATGGCAGTAGAGGAAGTGTCCATTTTCTCATTAAAGTCTCAGCTTAAATTATTAATAACTAACTTGATTCTAGCCTGTAATATTATTTTTTAGAAAGTAGTTTTTGTATTTCATAATAATGCCCTCAGATGAGGGCATTATGACTATCAATTACCACTGACAGAACCGCTGAGCTATGCGAATATTTGGCTGCGCATTTTTTAAGTGAGCTAACTGTAATAAGCATAACGCGGTAAAGTGACTGCGTTTGATCAACTGGTGGCGGTCAAAGCGCATGATCTCGTACCACAGCTTAAACAGCTCGCCAAAACGCATCAGATTGTTATTGTTAAACTGCCACTGTGATTGGTAATTTACCTTGATAGGGCAAGGCATATGGCCCGGATAAGCTTGCCATGGTGCAAGCATAGCTCGTGGGTAACTGGTTTTCAGCCAACGCTGATAAAAGCGGTGTTTACGTACATATTCAACTGGGACAGCTAGAGGATATTGCAGTACTTTCCACGAATAAAACGGATGGAAGAACTCCATTTTAAATTCGCATACTTGCTCGTTCGGAATGCTTAAATGATGGTGTTGATCATTGAGTAGTAAAAACAATTGGAATGCTTTTTCGAGTGGTAATTCAGCCAAGGGGTTAAAACTAAGTTTTAGGTTATCAATTAGTTTTTGTTGTAGTAGTGACGCATTATGAACCACTGACTTTGGCAAATAAGCGTACTGCTGATCTAAATAAGCTTGAATGAGCTTATCAAGATTGTTTTCTTTTGCCGCATCATAAATAGCGTCGCCATAAAACACGGCACCTAAGCCAACACTGCCACCATTACCAGACCAACTAATTTGGGGTCTTGAAACGGTTTTATATTCATTGTGATGTGCTTTGCGCCAGTATTTGCCAAGGCGCTGCTCAACGGAGAGTTTTTGCGTGTCGCGTACTTGCACAACTTCAAGTTTAAGGGCATTTTGCGAAGCATATTGTTTTGCGCAGTAGAGATCTTGGCTATCTGATTGCGAAAAATTAAACGACTTAAGCTCAACACCTTGGCGTAATAGCTCGCAGTTAATTAACCGTGAATCAAGGCCACCTGACAGAGTGCTCAGCACTTTTTTATCGGTGTGCATCGCTTTTGTTACAACACTGCGAAAAGCCTGAGTAACGCCTTCAATTGCATCGGTCACCTCTCGGTTTTGTTTGGCAAGGGCGACCCAATCAAAGTAACGTTGTTTTACCACGCCGTGGCTGGCATCAAAACGTAATATTTCGCCTGGGTATGAGCATTTGATGTTTTTGTAAGGCGTGTGATCTAATAGCGGGTAACCAAGCACAGCAAGCTCTGTGAGTGCTTCGGCATCGCTTTCAAGCTCAATACTCAGTTGTTTAAATATCCCCAAGTTGGTTGAAAACAGTAAACCTTGCGCCGTTTTTAAGGTGTAAAACGGTTTTAAGCCAAGTGGGTCGGTGGCAAGTACTAAGCTGCCTAATTGGCTATTAAACTGGCAAAAGCTAAATACCCCTTCACATTGCTGTAAGCAAGTGTTGAGCGAAGCTGAATTGGCCATGGCTTTTAAATCATCACTGCGCGAGCTGCTGAGTAAAGGATGACCAATCAGCGTTGCAATTTGCGACTCAGTTTGCAACCAACTCGCTTGTTGGTAAGCATCAAAGTCATAGTGAAAAATAGCTCCATTATCGCAATCAAAGCGCTGAACATCTGCTTTTTTATAGCGATTAAATACATCAGCTAGTTGATTAATATAATGAAATTCTGTTTTGCCTAATTCATTGAATTGGATATAACCTGCGATAACAGCCATGTTAACCACCTTTTCGTTTGCTAACTTACATGTAAAGTTGCAAGCCATAGGCCAAAACGAATAAAGGCCTTAAACAAGGCCTTTGGTAACATTACAAAATTACAAACGCAGATCAGCGATTGTTAAGTTGTTGGTTGATTTCATCAAAAATACTCGCGTCATCAATGGTAGATGGAATTTGCAGTTCTTCACCATCGACCAATTGGCGTAAGTTCTTTCTGAGTATTTTCCCTGAGCGGGTTTTTGGTAAGCGCTCAACATGCAAAATGTTTTTCAAGCAGGCAATGGCGCCAATTTGATTTCTTACCGAGTGAACTAACTGTTGCTCAACTTCTTTGCTATCGCCAAGATAATCGTCTTTGAGTACTATCATCGCCATGGGTAATTGCCCTTTGAGTGCATCGTTAACACCAAATACTGCGCATTCAGCAACAGCAGGGTGGGCTGCTACAATCTCTTCCATTTCACCGGTTGATAAGCGATGACCTGCAACGTTAATCACATCATCGGTACGACCCATAATAAATAGATACCCATCGTCATCAATATAGCCGCCATCACCAGAGAGGTAATAACCAGGGTACTCACTTAAGTAGCCCGCACGAAAGCGTTCATTGTTTTGCCAAATTGTTGGTAAGCAGCCAGGAGGTAAAGGTAGTTTAATAACCACTGCGCCGCTTTCGTTTGCGGCGCACTGCTCACCATTCATATCAAGAATTTGTACATCAAAGCCCGGTGTTGGCACTGTTGAGCTACCCGGCTTAGTGGCAAGTTGTTCAATACCAATTGGGTTACACGCAATTGCCCAACCTGTTTCTGTTTGCCACCAGTGGTCGAGTACGGGCAAGCCGGTGTTGTCTTTCAGCCACTCATACGTAGGTGGATCTAGGCGCTCACCGGCCAAGAATAAACGTTTTAAACTTGAGGTATCGTATTGTTTAAAGCCATCGGCGGTGGGGTCTTCTTTTTTAATTGCGCGAAATGCAGTTGGAGCACTGAATAAAGCAGTGACTTGATAATCTTCTACAACACGCCAAAATGCACTGGCATCAGGAGTTCTTATTGGTTTTCCTTCATAAAGTACGGTGGCACAGCGATAAATGAGCGGTGCATATACAATGTATGAGTGACCAACCACCCAGCCAATATCGGAAGCTGCCCAAAATACCTCGCCGGGTTTCATGCCATACACGGTTTCCATGCTGTAATGCATTGCAACTGCGTGACCACCGTTTTCTCGAACCACCCCTTTAGGTGTTCCTGTGGTGCCTGATGTGTAAAGAATATAAAGCGGGTCGTCACCTGCAACAGGCACTGCATCGACTGCACTTGCTGTATCAGAGGCTGATTGCCAATCGATGTCTCTGCCATCTTGCATCTCGGCAACGGCTTGTTCACGCTGAAATACAATACAGTGTTCAACAGCATGCTTGGCGTTTTCGAGTGCTTCATCAAGCAGGGGCTTATATTCAATCACATGATTAATTTCGACCCCGCAAGACGCAGTAAGCAAAAGCTTAGGCTTTGCATCATCAATTCGCACCGCGAGTTCGTGTGGTGCAAAACCACCAAATACAACGGAGTGAATGGCACCAAGGCGCGCACACGCCAGCATACCAATAACTGCTTGTGGGATCATTGGCATATAAATGACTACACGGTCACCTTTGCTTACGCCAAGGGATTGCATGAGCCCTGCAAATTTAGCAACTTGAGTTTGTAACTCGCCATAAGTGTATTGTTGTTTGGTATTGGTAACAGGGGAGTCGTAAATCAGTGCAGTTTGGTCGCCATAGCCTGCTTCGACGTGTTGGTCGAGGGCTAGGTAACAAGTGTTTAACTGACCATCGGCAAACCAATGGTAAAAATCATTATCGTCATATTGATAAGGGGCACTTGGCTCTTTAAACCAAGGAATTCGTTTACTTTGCTCAAGCCAAAACTGACCCGGATCGCGCTGGAACTGTTGATATTGTTGTTGATATTCGCCCGCCATTGTGAGGCTCCTATACTTTTTAGTGAGAGATTTGTACAACGTACTAAAAAATATAGGGCGGTTTTTGATTAAATAATATGCGACCTTGGTCGGCATTAATTGAGCTAAATGTAGTGAAATCGCCCTGTTTAGGGGCGATTTTAGGGAATCGTAGTGCTAATTAAACCTGTTGTTCACTAATAAGCGGTAAGCAAATAATGATCTTAATGCCACCAAGCTCACTATGCTCAGCTTTAATAGTGCCTTTGTGTGTTTCAATCAGGCTTTTACAAATTGCAAGCCCAAGGCCTGAGCCGCCTGTTTGACGGCTGCGCGACTTATCAACGCGGTATAAACGTTCGAATATTTCAACTAACTGATTATCGGTAACGCCGGGTGGGGTATCTTCAATACTAAAAGTAATACTCTGCTCTGAGGCCGTTGCTATAAATTTAATTTTGCCGGGTTTATCAGTATAAAAAGTACTGTTTGATAAAAGGTTCGTCAGTACTTGCTTAATTTTATCTATATCCCATGTAACTTTGATATCTGCAGCAAGGTGAATGTTACTAGTAAATTCAAAGCCTTTGTTTTCTACAAAAGTAGTAAAGTCTTGCTGCCAAACGGATAATACATCAGCGAGTAAATAGGGTTTTAAGTTCAGATAGAGGCTATCTGAGTCTGCTTGTGCTAGCTGATGGATATCACGGATCAGTACATTAATATCGGTAAGTTTTCGATTAATGGCATCGTAAGAGGCATCAACGTCTTTGGCGATATTGTATTGCAATGCTTCAACTTGCAATTGCAGTGCTGTGAGAGGCGTGCGAATTTCATGAGACACATCGGCTAGTAAGCGGTTCTTTTTATCAACGACTTCTTGCAGTAGCTGTGCTCGTTCACTAGCAAGTTTACGCTTTTTAAATGAGCGGTAACCAAAGCCAGATATCAATAAAATCACGCAGCTTAAGCCCAATAACCATGCTTTAAATTGCCATTCACTTTCGCTTAGTTGAGCCGCTTGAATTTGCTTTTCAGCACTCAATTGGTTGATTTCTTGTTGATTTCGCATAAAAGCTACTTGGCTTTGCATCGCGGCCACGGTTAAGTCGTGCTGATTTTTACCGGTACTATCTTCAAGGGTTTGATAGCGGTTTTGCGATTCAAATGCTTGTTTATACAGTTGTAAAGCAAGGTAAGAGTCAGTGAGTAACTTATTTAAGCTAATTTGATCTTCAACATCTTGCAGCTCATCAGCCTGTTTTAAAGCCTGCTCTGCGGTTTTAATTGCTTCAGCGTGATCATCAAGGGCTTGATAAATACGTGTTTGGGTGATCCCTAAAAATACCAAGTGTGAGCGAAAATTATAGTCAGTAGCGATTGCTAAAGCGCGGTTGATATAGGCTTGCGCTTCACTTATGTTATTTTGTTTTAAAGCAATTAACGCCATTAAATCGTACGAGCGACATAGCCCTGTGTTTGAAGATGATTGCTGATAATAGCTAATCGACTTTTCTGCGTAATCTGTGGCTGTAGCAAGTTCGCCTTGTTTTAGCGCAGCGTAGCCGACCTTCATGGCACTGTTACCGATGTCGACTTTTGAGCCAATTTCTAAATCCAACACGTGAGACATTTTAAAGTGCTTTAACGATTGAGCACTGTCGCCCATACGGCGGTAAACTTCGCCAATTTCGTAAAGCGAATCGGCTATGCCTTTTTTGTCATCAAGCTTTTGGTGCAAAGAAAATGATTGAGTTAAACTTGCAAGCGCCGCATTGTGATCGCCAATAATGGCTTCGATTATTCCTAAGTTTAGTAATGCCGATGCATACGATTTTTCATCATCAAACTCATGTAAGATATTAACAGATTTTTGTGCCTCATTAAGGGCGGCTATGTATTTATCTTGCCAGCGTAAAATGGCAGCTAATCGCTCATAAGACTGGGCAATTAGTACTGAATCTTTTATCTGTTTGGCAATAGCTAATGCATCTCGGTAGTGCTGCTCTGCTGTTAGAAAGTTACTTTTTCTGCCCTGTGCGTAGCCCTGAATAAGCATTGCTCGTACTGCGATAGCCTGATTACTTTGCTTTTGTCCGTACTCCAGCAGCTGCTCTGCATAGCTCAGTGCTTGATCATAATCACCACTGCTGACATTCATAAATGCCAGCGATTCGAATGCCTCTTGTATGATGTTAGGCTCATTGACGAGAGTTGAGTCGTTAGTTAACTGCTCAAATATTTCAGTGGCTTGGTTTGGGTTACTATTGCGTAGTGACTGGGCTTCGTTTAGCTTTTCTAACGCTTGTTTAGGGGTGATAGCATAGGCACTTAGCGTTAGACAGCTAAGGGCACAAGCTAAGGCTAAGCTTTTATAAAATAATGGAGTGTTTTTCATTTTTAATTAGGTAAAGGCAACTGCCATTTTTGTAATATTGCTTGGTATTGACCACTTTGCTTCAAAGCTTCAATCGCGTTACTTAATTGCACAGCGAGTTGTTTATCTAAATTAAGATTTGCAGCTAAATAAAGACCTGAAGGAAAGTCATCTAAGTGTAGGCTTTTATGAATATCACTCGGATCAACCCCAGATAATGCCAGTTCGTTTTGCAAGGTCAGGGTGTTGGTCAGCACAAAGTCTATGCGCTCTTTTTCAAGCAATTGCCAAAGTTGATGGTAATGACTGACTAGCACCAAATTTTTATCTTCATTAAAACCGGCATGCTTCAAGTAATGCTCACTTGAATAGCCTCGAATAGTCGCGACACGGTACTGCTGAGCTTGCTTTAAACTAAATATTTTGTGGCTTTTGCTCGCAAGGTCAACGAGGTAAGCGTCCGAAAAATAGGTTTGTGCTAACCACTGAAAGCGGTTTTCGCGAGCTGGGTTTTTTAGTAGCGAAATCATTAACATGTTTGGATTGTTTTCGAGCTCATGAAAAGCTCGCGCCATAGGCATAATTGCGAATTCGCTAGGGATGTTTGCGTGTGCTAAGGCGGTTTTTACTACTTCAACAAGTGCACCATCGGCTTCGCCTTGCTGATTTTTAAAATGGTAAGGAGGTAGATCTTCAGCGATAAAGGTCAGTGTTTTCGCAGCCGTTGCACAACTGATGAAACAAAGCATGGTAGCAATCAGTAATGAGCGAAACAGCATAAAGATCCTTTATCCTTAAACAAGTATTTAACATACTAAAGAATCTTAGTGAAAAGGTATAGGTTTTTAATTGCCAAGTCAGATTTAGTTGCTTTTTTTACTGCGGGGTGCCCCTAGCAAGATACCGATATGGCAAACACACACAGATAGAAAAGCACTCAAGCCCAATGCACCACCATAGCCATGCAAGCGCGGCACAAGGTATTCAAACAACAAAGCAAACAATATTGAAGCAATGGCTAATGTAAAAATGCCAAAGCGTTTTGGTGCGCTCATGCCAATGAAAGTCCCCCCAAAAAACGCCACGCTGTAAAGTTCTACATCAACAGGGAATAGGCTTAAAATTGCAAATGCAATAATGCTAGTGGCGGCTGAGGCGCGAATGCCATCAAAGCGGTTATGATGCGCTAAAAAGTAAGTAGAGTAGGCACCAAGTAAAGCGGTAATTGTAATAAACAAATCCATTAAAAGACTCCTTTTGCAAGCATGTAAAGCGCCACACTGGCAAAAGCAACGCTACCAAGACGACCACCAAAACCTGCAAATAGGTTCATAGTTAATACGTAAAGGCTGGCACCAATTAAAGAGATAAAACTCAGCTCCCAGTAGCTGTTGATTAAAATCGATGAGCACATACCAGCAAAACTACCAGCGTAAATGGCTGCATAAGGATGGTTACCAAAACGAGCAGGAAAAGGAATAAATGTGCCAACTAATCCGGTAAATGCAGCAGATAACACAAGGGCAACATTGGCTTGGTCATGAAGTAAAAAGCAGGAAAAACAGCCAACAGAAAAGGCCAAAAACTTGACCATGAAAAATGTAATATGTGCCATTAATTGACGATACACCTCGCTTAAGTAGGTAAACGAGGTGCATTATCTCATTGATGCGTTTAGTCCTGCAACTGCGCTTTGGCGGGTATTGCTGATACTTTAGTATGGTGGCCGTACAAAGCAACAATTAAAAAGCAAACAAGTGGTACAACAAACGAAACCGCAGTGTTAAAGGCATCTATAGTTGCGGCTTGGATCAGAGGTAAAAATGCGCCCCCTAAAATTGCCATTACTAAACCTGCCGCACCAACTTTTGCATCTTCGCCGAGGCCTTCAAGTGCTGTGCCGTAAATGGTTGGAAACATCAAAGATAGACAGCTTGAAATAGCGACAAGTGCGACTACGCCCACTAAATTAATTTGGGTGGTAACAATAAAACAAAGCACGGCTGCAACTAAAGCCATAAAACGCAGTAATTTAGCGCCGCTAATAAAGCGCATTAGCCAAGTCATAATGAAGCGAGACACTAAAAACACCAGCATAGAATATTGTAACACCTGACCGCCAGTAACTTCTGTAGTGTTAAGTGCTTCCATTGTGTAACCAATGGTGTAGGTCCATACACAGGTTTGTGCGCCAACATTAAAAAACTGTGCCAGCACACCAAATCGGTAGTGCTTATTTTGATACAAATGTTGAAAGGTTTTTTTAAGTTTACGCGGCTGCGCTGCGGCTTTTGTTACTGTGGCAGGAGAGCGGCTAAAAAAGATACATAGCCATAGTAAGATTAAGCAACAGGCCATACCCACATACGGCACCATCACAGCATCGAGTTCTGCACTCACAACGGTTTTTAATTGCGCTTCACTCATCAGGGCACGGCTTGCGCTATCAGCTTGATTTAAGTTCGGTAAGATCAACGTCGCCGCTAAAAACACACCAATATTAGTACCAACGGGGTTGAAAGCTTGTGCGAGGTTAAGTCTACGGGTTGCTGTTTGCTCGCATCCTAACTGCATGACATAGGGGTTTGCCGAGGTTTCTAAAATAGACAAGCCACCAGCAAGAATAAACAAGGCCAGTAAAAAGTGGCTATAGAGCATGGTTTGGCTAGCAGGGTAAAACAATAAGGCACCACAGGCGGCCATAGCTAAACCCACTAACAGCCCCGTTTTATAATTAAACCGTCTATTGATCATGGCTGCCGGTAAAGCTAAGCAAAAATAAGCGCCGTAATAACTAAACTGCACCAGTGCTGATTGCAACGCACTCATCGAAAATGTTTTGCTAAAAACTTTTACTAATGGGTCTGTCATATTGGCCGCAGTACCCCAAGCAGCAAAGCAAATTGTAAGCAGAATAAAAGGCCAAAGCATTTGGCGCGATACAATAGCAGGCTGTGTTTGCATAGTTCACCGGATTAATGTGTTCATATTGTTGTGGCCGACAGTATTCACGACTATAAATAATAAATCAACCTAGTTGATTTATTATTTTGACTGGTAGATAGTACGCCAAACAGGTCTAATAGGCCGCTTATCAAGCTTATATCAAGAAGGATGTTATGAAGAGCAGTTTATCGCGAGCACCAAGAAGCAAGAACGAGCGCGCAATTTTAAGTTTAATTAGGCAACAGCAAAGCATGCCTAAAGCGCAAATAGCGAAAGCGTTAGCCTTGTCTGCTCAGGCTGCAACAGTGAACATCAACAAGCTCGAAGAAGATAAGCTATTGCTTCGTGATGCACCTGTAAAAGGACGAGTAGGGCAGCCAAGCGTGCCGTTTAGGCTCAATCCAGATGGCGCATTTAGTTTTGGTTTGAAAATCGGGCGACGACGCTTCGACCTGATACTCGTTGACTTACAAAGCACGCAAAGAGCATCGGTATCTGTTGAGGTGAATGAAGCATCTGTCGATGAGCTTAAATCATTCTTAGAAACACATATCCCACAATTAATCAGTCAATTAGAACCTGAACTGCGCTCACATGTGTGTGGGCTAGGGGTCGCTATGCCGTTTGATATTTGGCAATGGCAAGCCGCTTCAGATACTGCAACAAATACCCTTAGCCAATGGCAAAATTTCGACTTAAAAGGTTACTTAGAAAGTCAGTTTAATTTACCGGTTTATATTAGTAACGATAATAACGCTGCCTGCTGTGCAGAACTAAGCCTTGGTAACCCTAATAACTACAGCGATTTTTTGTATGTTTATTTGGGGGCTTTTTTAGGTGGAGCAGTGGTGATTAACCACCAACTTCTCGAAGGTAAAAGTGGTAATGCCGGTGCTATAGGCTCAATGCTAAACGCTGATCGGGAGCAGTTACTTAGTCAATGTTCATTACTATCATTGCAAAGCGAGTTTGATAAGCAGCAACTTAGCATTTCAGTGTATGAGCTTACCGACAGTCAGTTTACAACGCATAAATTGCTAGTTCAGCCTTGGCTTGAAAAATCTTCTGAGGCTATCAGTATTGCCATGCATAACAGTTTAAGTTTATTAGATATGCAAGCTGTGATTATTGATTCGCCTTTACCGAGTAAAGCGCTTGAACAGCTCAAGCAGTTATCAATTGCAGCATTTGCACGTTTAGATAGTCGTGGACTACGTAGCTGTGAAGTGGGTTTGGGCGTGTGCGGGGAAAAAGCGCAGTCGATAGGTTCTGCTCAACTTGCGCTTAGTCATCATTATTTTTAAGCAGGAGTGAGCAGCTCACTCCTGCTTAATTCATTACTTCTGATATTGTTTGAACCACGCAAGCGTGTATTCAATTTTCGAAATCATACGTGATGGACGACCCGCAATACCATGTGGTGAGCCCGGCACACGAATAAGCACGGTATCTACCTTTTGCAGTTTTAATGCTTGATAGAACTGCTCTGATTCTGAAATAGGCGTACGGCGGTCTTCTTCACCTGTCATGATCAATGATGGCGTGGTTACGTTACCCACTAATGAAAGCGGCGAACGTTTCCAGTAGTGCTCAACATTATCCCATGGCATACCAGGGAATTGGTTACGAATTTGACCAATATAGCTGTCGGCTGAAAGAGTTTTACTTAACCAGTTGATCACAGGCTTGGTAATTGCCGCAGCGTTGAAGCGGTTTGTTAAACCAACCGCATAAGCCGTTGCAATACCACCTGCTGAACCACCAGCAATAAATAGGTTATCTTTGTCGATAAAGCCTTTAGCAATCATGGCATCAACTGCCGAGTTGTGATCGGCAAAGTCTTCTTCAGAGCTGTATTTACCATCTAGCAGTAGTGCAAAGTCTTTACCGTAACTTGTTGAACCACGGTAATTCACATACACAACCACGTAACCTTCAGCGGCATAACGTTGTAATTCAGCAGTAAAGCTTGGGCCATAGGCAAGATGTGGGCCGCCGTGAATTTCGACCATTAATGGGTATTGTTTGTTTTCATCAAAGTCAGGTGGTGTGATATACCAACCTTGAATGGCTTGGCCGTCGAACTGCGACTTAACATTCAGCTCATGCACTTTACCAAGCTTCTTATGGCCTAATACATCTTCGTTTAATGAAGTTAGCGTTTTACTTTTACCTCTGTAGATGTAGCCTAAATCAGCTGGGCGGTATTCACTGCCTGTGGTGTACGCAATAGCGCCATTATTGGCCATGCTGAAACTACCACTGATATACGGACGACCAATTGAAGTGCCCGATACGGTATCAGTTAAGTCAGTGACCTTACCGCGGCTGTTTACTTTAGCGAGCTTACGCTTACCAAAATCATCGTACTGAATAACAAAGTCACCATCGCCTGACCACTTATAATCAGCCACTGAGCGGTCTAATTTTTCAGTAATATGCTTGATTGATTTATCGTCTAAATCGAGCATAGATAGTGTCGAGTTAATGTAAGGCACAGGGGCGTTGTCACGCGCAACAAAGGCAAGTTCATCACCGTCTTGTGCGTAACGCGGGTTGCTTTCGCGACCTGGTAAATCGGTTAGTTGCGTAAGCTCGCCTGATTTTACATTAATTTCATATAGGTCTGACTCAGTTGTGCGATATTCCCACTCATCATTGCGATCAGCAGAAAAAGCGAGTTTTGTGTTACTTGGATCCCAAGCAAGTGGGCCATAGTGCTGATAATCACCCGATGTTAATTGGCGTGGTGTGCCACCCGAAACAGGAATAACAAAAACGTGACGATATGAAGGCTCTAAAAAGCCTGCGCCATCAGCTTGATAGCGTGCTTTTTCAAACACTCTCACTGGTTTTGACCACTCAGCGCCTTTTGGTTTTTTCGGCAATTTTACTGATTTAGCGAACGCAGATTTACCTTCAGGGATGCTCATGGTGAAAGCAATTTGTGCAGAGTCATTCGACCAAGTTAAGTTACGTACTGATTTTGGTAGTTGCGTTAATAATGCTTGTTTGTCTTGTGCTAACCAATAAACGTGAAGTTGATTTGAGCCACTTGAGTTGCTGGTAAAGGCAATTTTCTTGCTATCTGGAGACCAAGTAGGTTGGCTATAGTTATGCTCATCAGAAAACAGTGGTGTGTGTTGACCAGACTTTATATCGTACAGCCAAAAGCTACGCTTATTACCATCTTTCATGATGTCGTAGCCGCTGCGAACATAAACGATTTTTTTACCGTCTGGGCTTATTTGTGGGTCGCCTGCGTATTCAAGTTGAAAAATATCTTCAGAGACAAATTTGTCGTTAGCATATACTTGAGCTGTTGTTGCTGCGCACAGCAAGCTTGCTCCAATAAGGATTGTTTTTTTTAATTGCATGGAATGGTCTTTTTTTAGCCGTAAAATTTTATCCTAAAAGCAGACCATTTACTGCGCAAGCACATTGAGACCAAAATGCCGTAACGAGAGTTAAATAGACTCAAACTCGATTTGTACTTGCTAGTAGCTGATTTTAAAGGCTTAGGCAAACTTAAAATAGTCATCCCAGCGCGCATCTAAGCGCTGTTTGGCCTCATCTAAATCAACCGCTGAATAAAGATCACTTTGCTGATTAACTAGATCAAGCTTTACGAGTTTGTTTAAAGCGTCATCAATTTCAAAGTCGAGCTGGCAATTATGTTGCTCCTTGAACCATTGCTCAATTTGATTATCTAATTGCTCTGCAGTCATCGCTGATTCGCTTTTTAGTAAAAAGGTGTAGGCAAGCAGCGCCTCTTTAACATCTTCTTCTTCAGCTGCATCAACTAGAGTATGGAAAACACCTGCATTGTTATCGAGGTTTTTAAAATACAAGTTGTCGGCTAGTGCTTTCATAAAGCGAATTTTACGGTTTTTAAACTTGCTCCATTCTTTAAAAATAAAGCTGCCAAATACCCCCATGCCGATTGCAAAGGTAATAAAGTGTTGCTGACTCATATGCACTTCTTCACTGCGCCAACCACCCCAAAAGGCAATCAGAGCAATCAGTAGTAAAATGGACGCGCCTAATTTTGTTACCAACACCACAGCACCGCCAATCAATGCTGATGAACCTATAATCAGTTTATCTATTGGGCGCATTTTTACTTCGCTATTCGGAAACAGCATTTCTAAATCGGCTTTTGGCACATTCTGAAATAATTTGACAATAGTTGAATTTGGTTCAAAGCCCACTGGCATTTTGCCTTTTTCTAAAAAGTACTGTTTGTCTTTAAAGCGGATGAATATGGCAACGCGGTCATAGTTAGTAAATTGAATCTGCTTTTTCTTTAGACCCCAAAAACTGCGCAGCGTCTCAGTTTTTTGCGATTCGCCGCGGCGGTAAAAGACCACTTCTGCGAAGTCATCAAACTCAACGGCTAAACGCACTTTAAATAAAGACTCTTCATTCAATGCATCTTGCAAGTCTTGATTGGTAATGGTTTCAAAATTGGCAGCATTGAGTACGGTGGCAAAGTCTTTTGCAAAGGCAGATTGGTAGTTGGCACGTTGCTCGTTAGTAATCGGTGTTAGGGTGCGGGTGTCGCTATTTGGGTCAAATGGCGCATAGTTGTTTTTTAATGACTCCAGCAGCTCGTGATATTGGTAATGAGTCACGCTTTGCAAAAGTGTAGCAAACTCCATAAACGAACCTGATTGCGATTCACCTAAATAGGCTTGGCAAAGGTTAATGATGTCGTGTTTTCGAAAAGGAATAAATCGTGCGTCGCTCATTGATTCTTGCTGTGTCATTTAAATTGTCAGCGATGATAAAAAAATAACAGCAGAATTGCGACCGTTAGTGGCAAATAGCATGAACTTAGACTTTTTTACTGACTAAAACGGCTTATTTTTAGACTTTTTACTCCAGTAAAAACGCTGGTTTTTGCCCTTTAAAGCGGCTTTATCATGCACTTTTAAATTTGCTTTGCTAATGTTGAGGTCATTGCAGTGTGTTGTCGTGATTAGTTATGAATAAGCAAGTCTCTCCCCCAGAAGTAAAGGCTGAGTTAAACTCAGTACCACTCATAATAAAGCAGTTATTTATTAGTTCTTTTATTGTCTTTTTGTTGCTGATAGTTATCACTTATCTGTATTACTTTAATCGGCTCGAAAACGATATCTACTTAAATGGCGTGCTAAGTGACGCCATCAATTTGCTTATTTTGATTTGTATTTTCGCGTTTGTGCAAACCTCGGTGGTTGCTAAGCGCAGTTACTTATTTTTAAGTGTGGGTATCTTCCTTTGGAGTGTTGGGCTTACTTTTGATTTTTTAGACGAGCTGGTATTTCAACCAATCTGGGTTGGCATTTATATCGAAGATATTACCCGCACTTTAGGGATGCTAGTAACTGGGTTTGGTCTTTATCTTGCCCTTACAGACTTAGCTAAAACCCGCGAACAGCTTGAAGAAGAACTAAAAACCGATGTATTAACAAAGGCGTATAACCGTCGTTATTTTTATCATTATGTGCAGCAAAACCAAGATAAGCCACATAGCCTAGTGATAGCTGATATCGATCACTTTAAGGCGATTAATGATGAATATGGCCATGATGTTGGTGATCAGGTATTGATAGATTTTGTTTATCAGTGTCATCAAGCATTAGATGAAGACATTCTATTTGCACGAATCGGCGGTGAGGAGTTTGCACTTTATGTAGCCACCGACGACGCTGATGAGTTACGTGCTACCTGTGAGCAACTGCTCAGCCTTGCTAATAATGTGATGGTGACGCCGAGTAAAACGCTCAGCGTGAGTGTGGGTTCGGCTATAAAACGTGCCACAGAGACATTTAGTAACACCATGAAACGTGCCGACCAAGCGCTTTATTTGGCAAAAAACCAAGGCCGTAGCCGTTATGTTCATAAACCGTAAGGGACGGTTAAGGGTTTTTGTTGTAACCTATATCGCAACAAAACTCCAAGGGATGAATAATGGCAATTGCTAAAAAGTTAAAGCAAAAAACACGGCAGTTTATCGACTCTAAACATATGCTCAAATCAATAACGGTGGCATCATTTTTAGAGTCAACCATAGTGCCTATTCCTCTTGAAGCTGTGCTTGTTCCGTTAATGCAAGCCCGTCGCGAAAAGCTTTGGTTAATCGCATTAATGGCGACCATTGGTTGTATTATTGGTGCTATTTTTGGTTATGCCCTCGGCTACTATCTATTTGATGTAGTGGGGGACTGGGTGATTAATACCTTCTCAAACCCAGAGCAGTTCGAGCAAGTTAAGCAAAAAATGCAGGCACAAGGCTTTTGGTTTGTATTGACGCTCGGCATTGTGCCCATCCCATTTCAAATTGCCATGCTTGCCGCTGGAGCAACTAAGTATTCAATTTTTCTATTTTTACTGGCAACGGTTATTGCTCGTTCAATCCGCTACTTTGCCCTTGCTGCCGTTGTTTATTACGCAGGTAATCAGGCAGAGCGAGTTATTCAAAAGCACAAAACCAAAGCTTTAGTCGCTATTTCTGTGTTAGTACTGTTACTTTGGTGGCTCAGTACTCTTATTTAATAAATAAAAAATACTGATTATGGTTATCCTGTCTATACTTTGAATTAAGGAAAGCGCTTAATAAAAACAACAGGATGACCCATGAATACCCTAGTGGCTGCACTGCCTATTTTGGTACTGATCTGGATGATGGTAAAACGCAGCCCCATCGCTTCTTATATTGCCTTACCCATCACAGCGCTACTTGCTGCTTTACTGCAACTGTTTTACTTTCAAGCTGATTTAAGGCTGTTGCTTGCTAATTCGTTTGCTGGTGTGTTGTCTGTTATGACGCCCATTTCGATTATTGCAGGGGCTATTTTACTTAACCGCATGTTGGCAATATCAGGGGCCGAAACCACGATAAAACACTGGCTCGAATCAATTAGCAGTAATCAAGTTGCGCAGTTGATGATCATTGGTTGGGCGTTTGCATTTATGCTCGAAGGCGCATCGGGCTTTGGCACGCCTGCGGCCATCGCGGCGCCTATTTTGGTCGGGCTTGGTTTCTCGCCTTTTAAAGTGATTATTTTCACTCTTATTTTAAACTCGATCCCCGTATCTTTTGGTGCAGTTGGCACACCAACATGGTTTGGCTTTTCGGCGCTAAACTTAGATGACGGACAAGTGCTGGCTATCTCAAGATGGACGGCGCTTTGTCATGTTATTGCTGCTTTGGTTATTCCTATGATTGCGCTGTGTCTTGTTTTACCACTAAAAAAGGTGCGTCAAAATAGCGTATTCATTTATTTGAGTGTGTTTTCATGTGTTTTGCCTTATTGGTTGTTTGCCCAGTGGAACTATGAATTTCCATCGTTGATAGGTGGTGCAGTGGGTCTATTAGTGACTATCTATTTAGCAAGTAGGGGAGTGGGGTTAGATAAGTCAGCTGTAAATGCACAAAGCACGAAAGGCAAAGCTGAGCTCACACCCAAAGCGCTATTTTTAGCATTATTACCATTATTACTTTTGATAGTTGTGCTGGTGATAACCCGTATTCATCAGTTGGGCATTAAAGCATTGCTTAACGACGAAACGCTCTGGCTGAGTATTCATTTGGGCTTTGCACAATTTGAATTAAGCAAAGCACTGATCTTATCTTTACATGAGATATTCGGCACCTCAGTGGGGTGGTCATATAAAACCTTGTTTGTACCAGCGTTGATCCCGTTTGTATTAGTGGTGTTGATCTGTGTGCCGTTACTTAAAATGAGCAAGTCACAAGTAAAGCAAATGTGCTCCGACACCTTAGGCCGTATTGCTATGCCATGTATTGCTTTGATCGGGGCGCTGGTGATGGTGAATGTTTTAATGCAAGGTGGCCATAATGCGCCCATATTTTATATGGCGAGTACCTTTGCTGATTTAAGCGGCGAACACTGGGTGTTATTTGCCTCGTACTTGGGGGCACTCGGTACTTTCTTTTCAGGCTCTGCAACCGTGTCTAATCTTACCTTTGGCGGTATTCAATATGGTATTGCACAGCAAGTGGGCTTGTCAGAAACCTTAGTGCTTGCGTTGCAATCAACGGGGGCGGCGATGGGGAATATGATCTGCATTAGCAATATTATTGCTGTAGCCAGTATTGTTGGAGTGAATAATCAAGAAGGGCCAGTGCTTAAGAAAACCTTTTTGCCTATGCTAATTTACGGTGCAATAGTTGGGTGTTTTAGTTATCTTTTTTACTGATTAAACATGTTCAGATAAAAAGGTGCCCAGATAAACCGAGCACCCTTACGGAGTAATTTATTGAATAGCTTTTTTTACTTCGCGCCAGTCAATAATCTTAAAGTTTTGCGGTGCCTGTGGCATACGGTTGTAACCATCTTGCACAATTAGCACCCCTTCAGGGTAGCCCGGTAACGCAGCCGGTGTTACCGTTAGGCCATCAGTTTCTGATACGCCATCTATTGCTAACTCTAGGTTATTGCTGATTGCAAATTTACCCGCAAACTCTAGGCTAGGGGTATTGCCATCAATAATTTTATAAAGCACATAGCTGTAATCACCTTGGCTAGAAACCACTAAATAGCGGGCATCTTTTGCGTGGTAAATTTCCATGCCTTCTACATCATCAACCAACATATCGTTCACGGTTTGCAGCATTACAGGTTTATTTCCTGCTGTTGGCTCAGCGCCAATAAACCAAATACCTTCGTCTTCTTCACCTAAAAATAGCTGTGCGGTTTTATCATCTGCACTGCAACCTTCAGGTTGGCTTGGAACACTAAATTCGCGCACTAGTTGTGCTGATACGCTCTCATTATTACCAGTTAGTTTGTATTGCTGAAATAGGCCTGATTTGTCATTCATAAACACATAGTTGCCTGTGTTTGATGAGTACATACACATACCGTAAATTTCTTTTAGAGTCGTTGGCAGCTCAGCAAGATGTTGCACCTGATTGTGAGTATCGACGCTATAAACACTGATGCTGTTGTGAGTACGGTTACTACCTGTAATCCAGGTATTCGTTACATTGTTGATACTTTCATGTTGGCGCACATCAACATTATTTAAACGGCCTGTTTCTAGCGCTTGTAGCTCTTTGCCTGCAAGGTCATACACCATTAAACCACGGCGTTTATCGGTACCTAAGATCAGGCTTTTTGCTGCATTTTTAGGGTTTACCCAAATAGCAGGGTCATCGGCGGCATCACCAAAAGCACGTACTGCATCGGTTTGCGCTTGTGCATTGATGTAAGTAACAGCGGCTGTTTTAGCGCTATTATGTTGTTTAGCCTGCCCATCTATTTGACCTTTTACATAATGACCTGATTCATCATCGTATAACACGATATCAGCTTGCTTATTGTTAAAGCGCACTGCGGCAGATTCAATCGCCAGTTCACCAGCAAATTGCCAGCTGCTAAAACGTTTAGTACTCTTTTCGTAGCGATGTAATTGGTTATCTTCAGAGGTGGTGAACCATAAGCTACCATCATCTGTTGTGCTTAAACCGCCAACTTCAGGCGCTAAGCTGCCAAATGGCGACATCAAAGCCACGGGCTTTTTATCGGCGCGCGATTCAGCATCTGCGTTAATTTGCCAAATGCCTAGCTCGCCTTCACTTAAATAAAGAGTTTTACTGTTATCATCAACCGCACAGCCTGATGTTTCACTTACGCCAGCAAACTCACGTAATTCAAGGTTTAATGCGCGTTTGTTTGCCATATCAAACACCAGTGTTTCGCGGATAAGACCACGAGCGTCTGCCACAAATGCCGAAACTGCTTGAGTTGTCGGGTTAGCAAATAAACACACCGCCTCAGGTTTTGCTTTTGGTGGGCTGATACGGCTAATTTCAGCTAGCTGCCATTTAGCTGCTTTTTGTAAGCTAAAAATCACCGCTTGGTCGGCTTCGTTGTCGATACTAGCAACAAGATAGCTGTTTTTGTTGATCGCCTTAACAGATAACGCTTCGAAATTACCTTTTTGTAATCCGTGCTGTTTACCTGTGGCATCAATAAGTTGCAGGCCTTGGCTTTGTGAGCTCAATAGCCAAGCGTCATCAGCAAGGGCTGCCGCTTGTGAGCCTTGCATATTTTCAGTTGTGCTAAAAGCTGTTAATTTGTTTTTACTTGGTGCCTCGGTTGCCGTTGTTTGGCTACACGCAGCTAGGGTGCTTAGCATTACTGCACTGGCAACAAGATTAAGTGGTTTTTTAAAATTCATGGGATCCCCAAATATACTACAAGGCAGCAATGCGCTGCCTTAATAACTTTTTGTGTATTAAAATGCGTAGCGCAGCATTAACTGAATAACAGGGCCTGCTTCTTCAGACTCCAGTTCATACTCGTCAAAGTCGCGGTTGATTTGGTCATCAACCGTGTCGAACTTGTTAAAGGTTTCGTCTTTACTTGCATCTAATAGGTTTGAGCCCACTAAACGAAGCGTGACGTCTTGCCAGCGTTTTTCTACGAATAGTTCAAGGTCTGCGCCGTAGTGTGTGGTTACTTCTTCACCCACGATACGGCCATAAGCATCACCTTGTTTACGGTAAGTTGCACCGAACGAAGCGCCTAAATCAGGTAGGTCTTGAATAAAACCAACGTTAAACACGTAGTCAGATTGGTCGTTGAATTTACGGCTACCGAAAGTGTCATCTACTTCTGAATCAAGCCATGAGTAGTTAAAGAATACCCCTGTGTTTGGCATGCTAATAGCGCTTAGCGGCGTTGATAAATCAAGCTCGATACCTTTTACGTTGCCATCACCGGTGTTACGCGGTTGCAAAATGTAAGTACCATCACCTTCTGAACCTTGTTGGCCTGTATTGGCTATTTCGATAAGGTCAGTGACATCGCGATAGAACACATTGATACCTACGACGCCGCTTTTACCTAAGCGATACTCATAACCTAAGTCCATACCCCACGATGATTCTGGTTGTAGGTCTGGGTTTCCTAAAAAGTCGTTATCGCCTAACTCTTTTTCAAGTAGAGCTGGGGTGATGTAATCAAAATCAGGACGACGTAAGCTGCGAGCAACCGATGCACTGACGCGGCCGTTTTCAGAGACGTTGTAGCGTAAATGTGCCGATGGTAAGAAGAAGTCATAATCGTTTTTAGCGCTTACACCTTCTGCTTTGTCAGTAATGGTTGAGTCGGTTGTTTCGTAGCGCACACCTAACTCCCACGAGAAGTCTTGGTCTTCGTGCTTAACTAATGCAAATACATCTAGGCGGTCTTCTTCGAGTTTATTGACGCCACCAGCGGCTGCTTCAAACTCGTTGTTAAAGCCTGCCAGTGACAGTGGTGTTTTGCTGAACTGATCCCAGCTGGTAAAGCTTTGTTCGCTTTCACCTTCGGCTTGATAAACCGCAGTATCGCGTTCTTTACCTTGGACAAAGGCACCGAATTGAATCGTTTTGCTCTCGCCTGCAAATAAGCTATGTTGCCATTGTAATGACCATTCTTTGTCATCAAGGTCTACGGTTTCTTCTTCTTCCTCAAAAACCATAGGTAGCTCAGAGGTATCGATTTCTACTTCTTGCTCGTAAACAGACTCTTCAAAGCTTGCAAAACCAAGTTTGAATTTACTAGTGCCACCAAAAATGGGTAACTCATAACCCGAGTTGATGTTGTAGTTGGTTTGATCGATGAAAGACACATTGGCGTTGTCGGTCTCAAGGTTACCGCCTTCAACAATTGAGTTATTGATTGCTGTTGGATCGTCATATTCAAATGAACGCTCATCTTCAGTACGGTCGGTATCAACCCAAATTGCGCTGATATCGAACTTGCTGCCGTCATCAAAAGCTATTTCGTAGCTGGCGTTTAGCGAGGTGTCGTCACCGTCGCGAATATCTGATTGATCTTCGCGGTTATCGAATTCTTCGGTTTTGTAATTAGCGTTATTCTCTGGGCTGTCGCCATAGCGTAGGCTTGATTTTT
This sequence comes from Pseudoalteromonas sp. 0802, assembly GCF_013350085.1. NCBI lineage: Bacteria > Pseudomonadati > Pseudomonadota > Gammaproteobacteria > Alteromonadales > Pseudoalteromonadaceae > Pseudoalteromonas > Pseudoalteromonas sp. 0802. Next base: position 80,175 of record NZ_JABVXE010000008.1, read on the forward strand.
GTTTTGGGTTATAACGACCTTGTAAGTTCGCACCAAGTAGTAAACGGCCGCCAGCAAACTCAGTGCCGTAAACACCTGCAAAGCTTTCTTTTAATTCGCCATCGTCATAACGCAGGCCACCCGCACGAAGGTAACCACCATCTAGGCTGTAACCGTCACGCAATACAATGTTTAGCGTACCGGCAATGGCATCGGCAGAGCGGTTTGCACTTGAAGCACGAATAATTTCTACACGCTCAATTAGCTCAGCAGGAATACGGTCAACAAAGAATGAGCGGTCAGCACCTGCACCAGGTACTTCTTCACCGTTAATAAGTACCTTTGTGTAAGCTGGGCTTAAGCCACGCATACGCGCGCCATCAGACTCTAAAACATCCGATAAAAACGTCACACTCGGTACACGTTTTAATGCATCACCGGCAGTCAGCGGTTCAAAACGTTGAAAGTATTCTTGTGAGTATTCAAGCGTCGGTGCTAGCTCTTGTGAGCGGTTGCGATAACCAATTTCACCGTATACAACAAGCTCTTCAGAGACTTTTACTTTTTTCTCATCGCTGCTTTGTTCGTCTTGTGCGTAAGCGGCAAATTGGCATAAGGCGAGGGCGCTTACTAACGCCTTCGTTTTAAATTGTTTCATGGGTTTGCTCCTGGTTGTCCTTGGTTTGATGAGCAAAGTACGCAGCTTAAATGACGCAAATGTGACAGAAAATCGCTAACAGCCAGTAAAAACAAGTGATTAGAGGGATTTAAAAGTACTTTTGAGCTGCAATAACCCCATCTTTTTAAGGCAATTACAGTACTTAAAGGGTTTAACAAGGTTTGACTGTCGTTTTGCTGTCACATCATTGAGCTAATATGACCCTGCTGCTTTAAACGCTAACGAGTTAGCATGGCAGCGTGAATTATTGTTAGGTACTGAGAATGCGATATAACCCTTTTACTCATCATCGATTTTTAACCAATGCAGTTATTGCTCTGTTTGTAATTGCGTTTTTGCTAAGCGCACAAGCAGGAGAATTAAAGCCTCTTGCTGATATCGCGTGGTTAGATATTTTAGGTGAGGGTGGCATTGTGCTAATGACCCTTACTTGGATAGCTGCGCTGCTTATTTCGAGGCCGCCCGGCAAAGTCACCAGCTTTTTAGTGCTAGGGCTTGGGCTTTTTATGTTTTCAGCTTCCCTTGATTTATTTGATGAGTGGTTACATCAACCCACCAACACATGGCTTACTTGGATTGAATCATTGCCTGCGCCGATTGGCATGATTTTTACAAGCCTTGGGCTTTATCAGTGGCATCAAGAGCAATACGTACTGAATAGGCAGTTAAAGCGCCGTGAAGCACAGCATCGTGAGCATGAGTTAGTGTGCTCAATAACAGGGCTGTATAAGGCTGATTATTTACAAGCAGTGCTAAAAGAGCAGTTAAGTGAGCCACAGCCTCTGCAACTGGCCGCCATTGATATTCGAGGTTTTGCTGATTTTAACGCTGAATTTGGTTTTATCGAAGGCGACCGCTTACTGGGTGAAGTTAGCGAGCTTTTATTGATGAATTGCCGCCTTAGCGATGTGGTGTGTCGCTATGCAGGAGACTGCTTTATGGTGCTAATGCCAAATACCAGCGCAGTACAAGCAAAAGAGCTGGTGGCGCAAATTACCTCGGCGCTGAGCCATTGTGCATTTAAGGTCGAAGGTGCAAAACACGCAAAGTTTCAAGATGTAACAGCGGCCTTAGTAGGCAGTATACAAGGCGATACACCACAAAGTTTAAGCTCGCGTTTACACGCTAAGTTACAACAACAAAAACAACAAAGAGTCAGCCATTGTGAAGCCGTATCTTAATCAAGATGACAAATACCTCACCGCACAGGGCCTGATCACCACGCTGGTGGAGCTGGCCTTAAGTCGCGGCATTGCACTGCATAAGTTACTCAGAGGCACTGGGGTGTTTGAGCAAGACTTAATGAGTGTGCAGCATCAGTTTAGTATTTCACAGCAAGTGCGTTTATTGACGCAGTTTAAGCAGTTGATGAAATCTGCCGACAGCGGTTTTTTATTAGGCAGTCAACTGGCAAACGATACCTCTGTTGCCGCCCAAGGCGTGTTACATGCAGCGCACATCGGCCAAGCTTTAAAGCAGTTACACAATTTGCGCATGCAACTGGCACCTTTGTTATTTAGTTACAGTTATGTGCATAACGAGCAGTATTACATTGTGCTGCAAAATGCTGTGGGCTTGGATGATGAAATAAGCCAGTACGTAATGGAAATTTACAGCGCCGCGTTTTACCAAGTTCTAAAAAAGGTGGCGGGTGAGCGAGTCCCTTGTCAGTTTGAGTTTGCCTATAAACGCGCCAGACATAGCCAAGAATACGAGCAGTATTTGGGCCTTAAAGTCGCTTTTGAAAAGCCCATAACCCGTTGGGTATTGAATAAAAACGCGCTTAGGCTCACTAACCCCGCGTTTAGTAGTTTTAGGTTCTCACAAATTAACTCGCAACTAGCGGCATTAAATTCTGCAAATAGCACTTTTGTGGAAGCCGTAAGCCGATTAATTTATCAAACTCCGGCGTTAAATTTAGATCAAGTAGCCAGCCAATTTGCCATGAGCCCTGCAACCTTCAAGCGTAAATTAAAAGCTCATGGCGTACGTTTTTCTACCTTGTATGATGAGCAAAGTAAGCGCAAAGCGATTTACCTGCTTGCCATACGGGAACAATGCAATGAGCAAGTTGCCATGCGCTTATCATTTTATGATATTGCTAATTTCAGACGAGCGTTTAAACGCTGGACCGGGCTTACGCCAAGTCAATTGAAGGGGTAAGAAAGCCCGCTCTTATCGCTAAGAGCGAGCGTGCAGTTAAAGGGTTTCTAAAAATGCGATGAGTGCATTTTTTTCATCCTTACTGAGCTCTAACTTATGCAGTAACTCAGTTGTCTGTGGGTAGTTTGGATCATCTTTAAATTTTTTTCTCGGTTTTGGCCTTGCTCCACCTGCGTTGTAGAAGTTGACTATCCCTAGCAAACTTTGAAAGCCACCATGGTGCATCCAAGGCGTACTTTGTTGTAACGCTAAAAGAGAAGGGGTTCTAAACTTGCCAATATCAGCGGAGTCTTGGGTGGCATCAAAACGGCCTAAATCTTGAAGTTTTCTACCATAAAAATGTAGCCCCGTAACATGGAATTCATTGTCGCTGAGTAAAGCACCTTCATGACAAGTCATACACCTCGCCTTGGTTCTAAATAAATGTAAGCCTTCAAGTTGTTGATCGTCTAAAAGTGCGACAGCTTCACTAGGACTCGTTTGCGCTTTATCGATAAACCGCGTGAATAATGATTCAGGAACATCAAACGTACGTTCAAAAGCAACAAGCGATAGAGCTAATAGCTCCTTATTAAGCGCTTCTTTGCCAAAGGCATTGAGTATTGGTTTTTTATAGTCCTCAGCCCTGTTTATTTTATTAAGCACTAGCTCAACCGAACTGCCCATTTCTATTGGGTTTTCAATTGGCATTAATGCTTGCTGAGCTGCAGTTTTAGCTCTGCCATCCCAAAAGAAGCTTTGCCAATGATCAATACCAATAATGGCTTGGGTGTTTCGTGTGCCGACTTGACCGTCAATGCCGACAGCTAACTTTCGCCTGTCTGAAAACGCTAAACGAGACTCATGACAACTTGCGCAGCTTACCGTGTTATCTCGCGACAAACGGGTATCGTTAAATAGTTTTTCACCTAATGCGATGATCTCATCACTTTGATTAATCGGCTTGGCTTTTAAAGGTTTGAGCGGTGCAGCTGGCACATCTTTACTGCTAATAATAGCTGGCCAGTCATGCTGTGGCTTTGCGTATAATTCTCGTAATGACTGCTCTTGCGCAAAGGCGCTCGCTGTAAAAATGCTGCACGTAAAGAGAAATAACCATTTATTCATAGTTATACGACACCCCTAACCAAAACATTCTACCGGGTTCAATACCAGAGTTCCCTTCTGTAATAGCATGACTACGTGCGTTGAATAAGTTGCTGATATCAAGGCGAACTTCAAGAGATTGAGATTGACTTATTTGATAATTCCAACGGCTACTTAAGGCAAACATAATGCGAGAGTCAAAGGTATGTGCTTCGTACTTTGGCACAAATATTTCAACTGCTTCACACGTAGTACACTCACTACCAATACCAATTCGTTGATCGCTACTAGACTTAATTGCAGTTGTGTAACTGCCGCTGTAAGTTGCTGTTAAACCAGTTGAAAAAGTATCAGTCCAATCTGTATTCCAACCAAAGTTAGCAGTTACTGGGCGACCAAAATTCGCTTTTAGGGTATCTAACTCAGATAAGCTCATGAGCTCACCCTCATAGTAAACCAGTGACTCAATAGGGGTGTTGTCGGGTGTTGCAGTGTAGTCACTATTGCTTTCACTACTTTGACTATAAGATGCATTGGCCCATATTGAATGGTCGCCAAATTTTGCATCCCAAGACAGTGAGTAACGTTCGCTTTCACCAGTACCATTATTATAAATAGTAATATATTGATAACCATCGTTTTTTAGGTTGGTTTCTTCATTTCTAGATAGCTGGTCTTTTTTGTCGCGATGTACGTATTTCACTGCAAAGTTACCGAAACTCTCGGTAGCATGGCGAAGACCTAGCGCAATTTCATCATCGTAAGGGCTTTTCACATCGTCAAAAATATAACGAAAGTTACCTGTGTAAGAAGAAGGAAGCCAAGCTTGTAAGTAACCACTTTGAATAGGACGGTATTCACGATAAGCGAACTTTTGTTGCTCTTTAATTTTATAACCGAGTAGGCCTGCATCGTAATAACGGTTTAAACCCGCAGTCAGTAGTGTATTGCCATCGTTAAATACGTCATAACCCATTGATAAGCGTGGCGCGATATTGTGATTTTTGAAAAAATCATCGTAGTCGTATCTAACACCTAAATGAAAATCAAACTGCTTCCAGGTGATCACATCGGTAGCATACAGGGCTGCTTTATTTAAGCTTACATCGATATTTTCACTTGGTGTGACAAGACGAGAGTTAAAATACTGGGCTGTTGTGGCTACGTTATTAGAGTAGGCAAGTAAGTGCTCTGGGTTATTAAAGTCGATACTGCCACCTAATTGTTCGGCAAGGGTATCTAAATCGACATAAAAGCTTTGCTCAACACAATCAAGGGTATAGCCACTACAATTAAGTTGTTCGTTGGTTGATGAGTATTGAATTGGCGAGTCATACTTATAATAGTTTTGTTGGCGAGTACGCTCATAGTTTTGATGGTTAAGTTCAGCGCCAACGCGAATTGCGTGTTCAGTATTGCCCCACTTTTTACGCTCAAGTGTTAAGGTATTTCGCCAATTAAAGCTGGTTTGCGTATTATCAAGATTGCCATAGCCGCCGTACTCTGAAACAGGAGTTGAGTCGGCGCTTTGATCTGCTAATTGACCCCACTCTTTACCTTTTGCTTGAAGCCAAGTATAAAAATGCGCAGGCCCTGTACGGTTGTTATCACTTTGACTCATATTAAATTTGCTGCTGAAGTGACCAAAGCGAGTTTCTTCAGCTAAATTTGCAGTAAAACCAAAACTTCCCCCTTCAACTTGATAGTCACTATTGAGAACGTCTTTCAAGTACGAGTCTGAAGTATAAGGGGCATACATAACGCTTAAATCAAGTGAATCAACCCAGCCATCGCGATAGCTGTATTTCAGTAGGGCGTTGATGTTTTCTCTACTTTCTACCTTCTGTGCTGAGAGCGAAATATCCGAAATATCACTTTTTAAATAGCTTACGCTCATTAGTAAAGCATGCTGTTCATTTAACTTTTTTTGTATTGAAAAATCGATATTAGTTTTTTCATAAACCGGTGGTTCAATGGCGTCTTGCCCTTCAGTAGTGTCATCTGGCTCATCGTTATCGATTATATGGTATTCACCCCAGTCGCTGCGGTTACCACGAATACCAAAGCTCACACGAGTATCTGTAGAAAAAGGTGAAATAGTTTCGGCATCGACAACGCCACCAGAAAAGTCACCAAAGTCTGCTGGAATGTTATGATCGTAAACAGTAATCGACTCAACAATTTGACTGTTAATGTTCATGCTCTGCACACCGCCTGACACCTCATTTTCAGAGGCGCCAATACGGCTCGCACTGGCAGGATCAAGACGGTTGTTATAATTCATGCCATCAATCATAAAGCCTGTTTGCCAAGGCTTTGCACCCGAGATACTTATTTCAGGGGCGCTAATTTCAGCAAGGTTATCAATCGAGTAGTAGTCTTCACTTAATTGCACGCCTGGTAGTAAGGCAATCAATTCGTTGATATCACCATTACCTTTGGGGGTTGCTTCGATAAAGTTTCTATCTAAATAGGCACGACCTATCACCTCAGGTACTTCAATTCCGATGTATTGCCCTTTAACAGTAATGCGCTCTATCTCTTTGCATTGCTTATTGTTCTTATCGTTACATTGAGGATTTGTTGTTTGTTGCTTTACTTCATTAGCGTGTAAAGGGGCATTAAGTAAAAGCATCAAACACGCTGATAAGTAGCGCATTTGCATGGTAAAACTCCTGAAATAGTACCAATTAGATTAAAGAGAAGGCCGCTTAAGAGCTGACAATAGTTAATTACCTTTATTAAATAGCTTAATTTGTTGCATATTTTGCACAAAGGTAAGAGCGGGTGATTGTATCAATTAAAAACGCGAATATAAATAGATCTCAATTGCATTTGTTGGGTTTTTAACTTTTTAAGGAATATTAAATTCCCATAGTTGAGTATATTTTGAATTTGTTGGGGTTTAACATGGCGGGCGAGGCAGAGCTGCCTCGCCGTATTATGGATGTATTATTCTCCTAAAGGAGTCACATCGATACTGTCTTCAATACCATCATTGTCAGCATCGTTATCTGCAATTAAACCTGAGTCGGCAATTGCTTGCTCTGATGCGCCTGATAAGAAGAAGTTGGGTTTACCATCGTGGTCCGTATCGATACTCGCAATCGAAGATGTAGGGAAGTCATTTTTAGTTGCTCGAATTGCAGCAAAATTTGCATAAAGCGCTAATTTATCGGCTTCACCAAGTACAGATTGATTAATTAGCTCAGTAACTGCTGCATCGTCTTCAAGTCTTGCAAATAGAGTGACTAGCATAGCAGTGTTATCTATGACTAATTTTTCAGATTGCTTCATTAATGCCTGATTTGCATCATTAGCTAAATCATGAAGTGCAGCTATAACTTCATTATAAATTGACAAATATTGAGAGTTGGACGTTTGGTATTTTTTCAAAGATGTAACAAACGAATCTTGATAATAAACTCCTGTAGTTATTGGGGCATCACTTATTGAGGCTATTGCCGCCTTTTCTACTAAATCTATGTAATCTTCAAATTCTAAAGATGTTTTGAGATTTGAGATAATAAAATATGTTTGTAGTAGTTGTTGCTTAGCTACCTCTACTTCGCCTGCTTTAACTAAGTAACCAGTGATCGCTAAGTATGCTTTAACTTTTTCACTATCATCAGAGAGTAATGCAATATGTTGATTAATTATCTCTAATGCAGCTGTTAGCTCAGAGTTATCATTAATAAAGTCGTATATATTAATTAAATTACGATAAGCCTCCAGTGCCATTTTCGTGGTGAATAGCTCTGAGTTCGGAGATAAATAAGTCGCTAGCATAGTTTTACATCTGCTTGCATAACTTTTAGCATGATCTAAGCCACCTAAAGAGATAGCTTTTTGTACTATCCCTGCACATCCATAAGTGCCTGTAATATATCTTGCATATTTTTGCTCTGTAATGAAAGCTTCAGAAAATAAGATGTCTGCAGCATAGTCTAGAACCTGCAACGCGAGTTCGTTTTCTCCTCTAGCTTCAAGTACAAGTACAGCGCCATCTTGGTTAGATTCCCAGGTTAAAGCTTTGTAAAAGCTGGTTATATTAACTTTGCTATCTTCTGTAAAATAAGTCTTTGCGTATGATACTGCATCGTCAATTTCCTGACCTGCAATGAGGTTTTTAGCAATGTCTTGTCCCATACTGTACTCAAGTGCGTCACTTATATTTGCTTCTTTTGTCATTAATTTCAAAGCAGGGTTTTCGTCGAGAGGTATGTTGTAAAGGCCGTGAATGAGTCCTGTAAGGCTTTCTAAGGGAAATTGATATTGATGTTTGGTTGCTTCATAGTAGGGACTGGCTTGGTACACATAGTTACTATCTAAGCCTGTAATACCATATAGTGATAAAGCTAAATTAACATACTTTTTGGCAAGCTCTGTTTCGTTTAGACGCAATAAAGCTTCAGCTGCCCTTAAGACGTATAGTGCTTTAATTCGATCACTAGGTAAGCCTTTAAAGTCACCACTTTTTTCGATGAAGTAACCTGTTTGCTCAGCTAGTTCACCCATAGCAATAACGCTCTCAATTGCTTGCTGTCTTTTTTCTTCTGTTCTATCAGAGTAGTAGTCTTCTCTTAATGAGTTAGATGTTTTGTAAAAAGAAGCTAAATATTTTGCGTATGCGACTGTGTATTCATCGCTTTTTATTTCGTTTGCAAAAGTAGTGAGGGTATTGAGTAATTCCTTTGCTAAATTTGTTTGACCTGCACGATTATATAGTTTGATGACATTCTGATAAAAATCAGGATCGTCTGAACTGATATTATTTAGCCCTTTTTCTGCAAGGTACTGGTTGTAGGCTATGACAGATTTAGCACGAAACTCGGCTGCTATGTCATACTCCCCAAAGGAGTCATATTGTGAAGATGTGCTTCTGTAAGCTCTGGCTTTTTCATCTAAGCTGGTAATAGCATTAAAGTGTTGATTTGATTTTTCTTCGAAACCAGCAACAACATAGCCAAGACCTAAGCTTGCATTAATTGTATTCAAATACACATCGTCATTGATATTTTCACTAATCGCTTCAGCTTGTTTTAAATGAGACTTATCTGAGCTGTAGTAGTAATTGAGCTTATCTTCGTTCGTAACATACGAAGGTTTTAATTCAATGGTTGCGCTGATAGGCGAGCTAATATTGCCATCGGTAAATTCAATAACAAAACTATCGTTAATTTCTGACAGCGTTTCTGCGGTAAATGTAAATGCCCCTGTTTGTTCATCTAGAGTAAGGGTACCGTTGGTAGGAGGCGTTACTAAAGAAACAGTTACAGTGTCACCGTCGGCATCATTAAAAGTTAATGAACCTTCAGTTGTTGTTGAGGTGGTTACAGTGATTGACTGGCTCGTAAGCGTTGGTGCATCGTTAACGTTGTTAACCGTAAAAGTAAGTACTGCATCAGTACTTAAGCTGCCGTCAGTGGCGGTAACGGTTACTGTGTCTTGGCCTGCAAAATTTTCTTTTGGGGTATAGGTAAATGTACCATCAGCATTTAAAGCAAATAGTCCGTTACTTGCTGCAGAGCCGAGGGTATAGCTAACAGCGTCATCATCTGCTGCCACAACTTGGCCCGTAATAGATGTATCTTCATCTAATGTGAATGTTAAGTTGCTGGTGAACTCAGGTGCATTATTACTATCTGAACCACCACATCCAGTGAGTGCAAATGCAATCACAAGTGGTAAATACTTTATTCTGTTTTTCATGCTGATACCCGTATTTATTATTGAGAAAGTTAAGGAGGGCTGAAATGTTATCACTATAATGCGAATGATAATAGATCTTAATTGTGTTTGGGTGTGCTTTTTTATGCAATTTTGATTCTCTAGCTTGAAACAGTGATTTAAAAACGATGTTTTACAGCTAGGGATAATTGTTTGGTTTCAAAAAATATACCTTTTCAGAGCAGTTATTTTTCCTGAGCTGCGTTAGACTATTGTTATTGATGTAATTAACCGAGGTCTCAAATGATTGAGTATCCTGTTGACCAACTTCCCCAGTTAATTGATGACTTGCTTCAGTGTGACACCACAACACGCAAAAATAAGTTACTTGCTGATGCTAAAGAAAAGCTTTCTACAGAACATCTATCGTTATTGTTTGAAGCATTACCTAAAGAACAGCGTTTAGAGATTTGGCAATTACTCGATGAAGATACACAACATGAAATCTTCATTAACTTAGGTGGCGATAGCTGTCGCTGGTTATTGCAAAGTCTAGAAGAAGCCGAAGGCTTTAAGCTACTTGACGAAGTAAGCGTAGAAGAGTTACTTGAACTTGAAGAAATTATTCCTGAGCGCTTTGTTGATTATGCACGCAGACAACTCGATGAAGTTCAAACAAAACAGTACGACCTTGCACAGCAATATAATCCAGAGCAGTTAGGTCACTGGCTCGATTTTGATGCGCTAAAAGTGTCAGAAAAACTCACAGTGGCAGGGGCGCGTAAAATTTTTCAAAAAGGTTTACCGCAATATACCGAGGTGATTTATTTAGTCAGCCGTAAGGGCACTCTCATTGGTGAAGTGGCTATCAATGCTTTATTTAAAGCCAATGATAACGACAGCCTGCTGGATTACGCGAACCTTGATGTATCGGCTTTACATGCTGATGACGACTTATACGAAGCAGCTGAAGTGGTTATTCACAGTGAGCAAATGGCGATGCCAGTTGTGAATGCCGACAACAAACTATTAGGCCGGTTATCAGTGTCATCAGCTTATGAATTACGCCAAGAAGTCACCGACGAAGCTGCTGCAAAAGCCGGTGGTCTACGTGAAGACGAGGATCTGTTCTCAAGCGTCACTAAATCGGCAAAAAACCGCGGTATTTGGCTTGGTATTAACCTAGCAACGGCGTTTTTGGCCTCTTGGTTTATCGGTTTGTTTGGTGCAACTATCGAGCAAGTGGTTGCGCTGGCGGTATTAATGCCGGTTGTCGCTTCTATGGGCGGTATTGCAGGTAGTCAGACGTTAACGGTAATTGTACGCGGTTTAGCGCTTGGTCAGGTTACCGACTCCAACCGTAGAGCACTGCTGAAAAAAGAGCTAAGAGTAGGGGCGTTAAATGGCTGTGTTTGGGCCTTTGTGATTGGTGTGCTTACTTATTTTTGGTTCAACGATGGCATGTTAAGTTTAACAATTACTATCGCTATTTTACTTAACTTGGTTGCTGCTTCGTTATCAGGGGTGGTGATCCCATCGATTTTAGATAAGCTTAAAATCGATCCAGCCCTTTCAGGGTCTGTGATCCTGACCACAGTCACCGACATCGTTGGCTTTGTCACCTTCCTAGGTTTAGGTAGTTTACTCCTTCTTTAAGGGATCGGATGCTGGCTAAAGTAGTGTTTAGCCAGCTCAACAAATGATTTCACCCGATTTGACAGCGCATACCTATGCGGATAAACCGCAGCAATCGTTAGTGGATTTAGGGTGTGCTGTGCTAACACTTCGACTAATTCGCCTGATTTTATAAACGGGGCTACTGAATAACGAGGGGCTTGAATGATCCCATCACCCGCTGCCGCTGCTTCATTTAAAAATCGGCCATTATTAGAAGTCATTGCCCAGTTAAACTTGCGGCAAACATGCTGACCATCTAGCAAAAAAATCCATTGGTCATGACGAATATGATGACTGAAAAACAGTAATCTATGCTCAGATAAGGACGCTATATCTATTGGCGTGCCATGCTTTTTTAAGTAGGCAGGACTTGCCCACAAAGATAATGATGAATGGCAAACTGTCTGCGCTATATGGCTGGCATCAGGTAATGAAGGAGCAACTCTAAATGCCAGATCAATTTGGCTATCAAATAAATCAACGGGCGTATTAGACAATACAATATCTAATTTAACATCGGGAAAAGCATGCTGATATTGGCTGATCAAAGGTGTTAAATATTGGCAACCAAATTCAATACTGGCGGAAATAGCCAGCTTGCCGCTAGGCGCTTGACTGAGCCCGCTTATCTCTTCATCAACTTCATTAAATTTATTCAGTAAAGGCTTCATTTGCAGAACATAGTTTTGTCCTGCATCAGTTAAGCAAACTTTACGAGTGTTTCGCTTTAGCAGCAAGCAGCCTAAGTTTTGCTCTAACTGTTTAACATGGCGGCTTACCATGGTGGTAGACAGCTGCATCTGCTTAGCAGCCCGCGTAAAGCTTTTATATTCAGCGACTAAGCATAAGGCTCTAACGGCTTCTAGTTTGTTCATTGTTATTATTTTTAAACTATAAGTTCATACACTATAAACTTTTGTGAGATGTAAAACCAAGTAATTCAGGTGTAAGTTGGGAGTTAAAACAAGAATAAGAGGTGATTATGAAATCGGGCATCAACACATTACTTGCCAGCATTGCATTGGGTTTATCGTCGTCGGTGATGGCTCAAACCATTGCATTACAAAATGTGAACCTAATCGACGTGGAAACCTTGTCGGTTAATAAAGCACAAACCATCATCATAGAAGATGACAAAATCAAACATATTGTTCCTTCAAGATCTCGTCGCTTTGCCGATGGTGTCATTAAAATCGATTTAGCAGGTAAGTATGTAATACCCGGTTTAATAGATACTCATGTGCACCATGCTACTTCGCCTGATGATTCAGATAATGATGAAATCACGCGCACTCGCTTGCGTCAGCTTTTACAGGGAGGTGTGACAAGTGTACGTGATATGGGTGGTGATACCCGTGCTTTGAGTTCACTTAAAAGACGAGCCGATAACGATATTATTCAATCACCGGATATTTATTATTCTGTGATTATTGGTGGTAAAGCGTTCTTTTCGGACCCCCGTACAGTCGCCTCTGCAAAAGGTGAAATCCCCGGTGCTGTGGACTGGATGCGTGCCGTTGATGAACACAGTAACTTTGATGCCATTATGCTACGTAGCAAAGGGTTGGGGGCAACCGGCATCAAAATTTATGCAAATGTGCCAGGAACAGTAGTAGCAAAGCTATCTCAAGCTGCTAAAAAACATGACCTCAAGGTGTGGTCGCATGCTTTTATTGGCCCAGCAACACCGCTTGAAGCGGTTAATGGTGGGGTTGAAACAATTTCACATGCTGCCGATTTTGCCGCGCAAGTAATTGAAAATTTCTATGAAATGCGCCGTAAAAATGTTGCCTTAACAGAGCAGCAAAAAAGCGATGCAAAGCAACTAGAAGCTTATCAATCACTTATAAAACAGATGAAAAATAAGGGCACAATTCTAGACTCAACCTTAACGGTATTTGATAAAACCAAAGCCTCTCGTGGTGAAAAAGGGTTATTGCTCAATGAGTGGGGCGGGCTGTTTACGCAATTGGCTCATCAAGCCGGTGTAACTATTGCTGCAGGTACCGATGTGACCAGTGATAGGTTTAATACAGTGATGCCTATGGTACACCATGAAATGCAATTATTAGTTGAACGGGCAGGTTTAACACCTTTAGAAGCTTTACAGGCTGCAACCATTAATGGTGCAAAAGTGATTGGCATTGAGAAGCAAACTGGTTCAATAAAGGCAGGTAAAACGGCGAATCTTGTGGTACTTAACAGTGACCCAAGTATTGAAATCACCAACAGCCAAAATATTGTTCATGTAATTAAAAATGGTCAGTTTATCCATTTGGGTGATAATGAAAAATTACCGTTTGTGATGGCGCGTGAAGCGGCTGGGTTATTATTTTTATCGGGGCAATTAGGCAACTTGCCAACCACCATGGCGTTGGCTGGCAATGACATCAGCACCCAAATGACGCAGGCAATGAGAAACATTGGCTTGGTTTTGCAAGATCACAATTTAGATTTTAACGATATTGTTAAATGCACTCTTATGTTGGCAGATATAAAAGACTGGCCTTTAGCCAATCAAGCCTACACGCCATTTTTTACTAAGTTACCCGCCAGAAGTGCTTTTGCAGCCAGTGGCTTGGCACTTGGCGCAAAGGTTGAAGTGGAGTGTATCGCTGCGTTGTAGCTAAAATTTTAAGCGAACATAAAATAAACACTTTTATTTACCTAATACACAGTTATTATGAATTGTGACTCAGTCAAACTAAAAGGACGTTAATATGGTATTAGGTAAAAAAGCAGCACTCGCTGCTTTATCGGTAGTTTCAGTGTTTAGCGCATCAGCAGCACAAACCGCTTCGGGTGAACAAACTAAACTGAGTGAAGATCCCACCAAGGTCGTTACTCAGTTTGGTGCAAGTTATTCAGATGAATTAAGGATCACCGGTTCGCTGAGTTTGGGAGCAGTTAAAAAGCTTAATGCCAGTGTGAGTGCCAATGGCGATGAATGGCGTGTTGGTGGCTCGTGGCTATTTGATATTGGCATTGTTAATTTTAACTTTGGTAAGCAAAGTTATGATCAAGGAGCTGAGCGTACAACCTATAGTGTTGGCACCTTTATGCCACTGAGTTACTTTGATATTGCGCCCTATGGTTGGCAAATTTTCGCTATGGGTGGTTATAGCCATGTTGATGGTGAAATTGCGTGTTTAGCAGGGCAAGGGGCGTGTTTAACAACAGAAATACCTGGCCCTGAAGGTTGGGTGCTTATTCCAAACAGTAGTGATGGTGGTTATTTGGGGGCGTTTGCTTTAAAGCCATTATCCGAAAAATGGACATTAATGACTGCCGCAGCGTATTCGGTGGGGTCTAACGATTATTCAGGTTATTTCGCAGCCATTGGTGCAAGTTATCAATTTGATAAACAACAAAGTTTCAAGCTATTTGCTGCAACAGAAGACAGTGATTACGGCTCAGATCAAAACTTAGTGCTGGGTTACACTTATCAATTTAATTAAAAATTACTGTTATAAGCTGTTAAATTTTGTTAGTTTTCTGAGTGAGTTATCGCTGAGAAAATAGAGCATGAAGAAAAAGTTAGCCTTGTTATTGTTAGGATTATCGAGCCTTAATGCCAATGCCTCTGAAAACTTTAGTGATCATGAGATGTTTTGTGAGCAACAATCACAAATTAGTTGCTTAGATTACATTAATCAACAGCTAGCAAGCAGTGAGCTTGGCTCTGCGCGTTGGTATGAGATTAAATCTTATCAGTTTGATTATTTCTACGACAAAATGGAATATCAAATCTTGAAAGATAGCACTGAGCCTTTCATTACCAGTGAAGAGTTACCTGTTGTATTTCAGGTGCAAGTTTACTTTTATTATGCCAAATCAATGCATTATTTAGGCGACTTTGAAACTGGTCGTAAATATGCCACAAAAGCATTTGAAAAACTGCAAGCAATCTTCGACTCCTTTGGTAACCCTATGCGTATGGTTGAATTGGCTAATCTACAATACGTGTTTGGCAACAAAGAAACGGCATTGCAAATTCTTGATAGGGCAGAGCGACGCTTTGGCAAAAGCAAAGATCCCATTTTCCACTTTGAACTGGCTTCGAATAAAGCAAATGTTTATCACTCATTAGGTGATATAGACGGTGCACTTGCAAATCGAAAAACTGCCGCTGATTGGATTTTAAAAACCAACCATAACCGCAAAATCTCTGTTGCTTTAGGTAATTTAGCTCGTACCCACCAACTTCTGGCAAATTATGAGCAAGCCGATGGAGTTTATGTACAGTCTCTTAAGTACATGGATACAGATTCAGATCGACATGTGATTGCTATTTATAAGTTACGTCTTGCTGAAATCAATTGGCAAGCAGGAAAGCAAGATCAAGCATTAAAATGGTTTAAGCAAGTGCATAAAGAAGACATTCGGCAATCACATGCGAAACTTTATGCACACCTAGGTAACGTGCTTTAGATAGTGTAAAAACACTCTAGTTTTTCTTCTTCACCTGGCGCTAAAATTTGTAGATGGGTTGACTCACCTTGTTCCATCAAAGGCTTCATAGTTTTATCAAACTGCTTAGCGGCATGTTCAATTAATTTTGCTTGCTGTTCCAGTGCTTTAAAATCGGCATCATGAGCAGCCATAAGTTTATTAAGCTCTTTAGCCAGCTTATCTTGCTCTTTTAATAAACTTTTATTAATTCGCAAGTGGTTCTCGTCTTCAACAACTGCTTCTTCGGTGATTGCTTCTATTTGCTCAGAGTACTCAGTAACTTGTAGCTCTATGTCATTAATTGGTTGCTCAAGTGCTTCAAGTTTTACTTGTTCACGCTCAAGCTCTAGGTATGCTGCAATTTGCTCGTTATTGAGGGGACTTTCGCTTACCTTTTTACAGTCTTTAAAAGTGATAACGCGATAATCACCCTGGTTGTTTGTTGTGCTGGCATTAGAGAGGCCAATACAAGCAGTAGTGGCCGTGATTAAGAGTGCACTTACGCTAATACGTACTAAATTCATAATGATGTCCTAATGGGTTATGTTATTTAGTTAGTCGTCGCAAGTGTGAAAAAGGTTGTTTAAATTTTAAATTTATATCCCACGCCATAAATTGACTCAATGTAATGACTATCAGGGTCGGCTTGAGTCAGCTTTTTACGCAAGTTTTTAATGTGTGAATCAATACTGCGCTCGTAGCTCTCAAAGTACTTACCTTGAGTCATGGTTAGTAAATCTTGGCGTGAAAAAACCTTATTAGGAGAGGCAATTAATATTTTTAACAAGCTAAATTCATTAATTGTTAGTTTCAGTTCTTCATTTTTTACCAACACTTTGTATTCGCTCGGATCAACAATAATGTTGCCTGCTGTGAATGTACTCGGTTTGCTATTTGGCATTCGGCGTCGTTTTAAAATGGCTTTCACACGCGCCATTAACTCTTTTGGTTTGAATGGTTTAGTAACATAGTCATCGGCACCAACATCAAAACCAATTAAATGATCAATTTCTTCAACCCGTGCTGTAAGCATAATAATAGGCACATCACTGAATTGTCTTATTTTGCTACACAACTCGATGCCATTTGTGCCAGGCAGCATGATATCGAGAATAATCAAATCAGGGTTTAGCTCATTTACAGCATCCAGTGCGCAGTTGCCATCGTGAATTAGGCTTGTTTTAAACCCTTCAAGATATAAATACTTTTCTATTAATTCGGCAATTTTAACTTCGTCTTCAATAACGAGAATATGCTGTTTAGCTAAGGTTTCTGACATATTAGTGCGCCTCTGCAAGCGGGAGTTTTAACGTTATACACAGGCCGCCTAAACGGCTTTTAGTTGCATTTATTTTTCCCAGGTGGGCTTCAACAATTGTTTGGCAAATTGCCAAGCCTAAGCCAAAACCGCCGGTTTTTCTGTTACGAGAACTATCGGTGCGATATAAACGATCAAATAGTTTTTCAAGGGCTTCATCAGGAACACCAGGGCCTGAATCTTCTATCGACAAAAATACATGATGGTTAGACACGGTTAAATCTAACCAGACTTTTTGCTGTTTATCGGTGTAGCGTAAATTATTTTCTAAAATGTTTTGTAGAACTTGTGTAATACGATTTTGGTCAGCCAAAACCATTACCGTTTGCTCTGGTAAGGTGGCATTAAGCGTGATGTTTTTGGATTGAAATTTAAACGCATACTTATGCGCTTGTAGGGCCACTAAGGCATTAAAATCAATGGCTTCCATGTGATAGTTAAAGCTGTGTCTGTCGAGTGAGCTGACTTTATGTAAGTCGTTCACAAGTCGGCTTAACAGCGCCACTTCTTCTTGAAGTGAGCTTATTGCTTTTTGGTTTGGTTCGATAATGCCATCGTTAATAGCCTCTAGTTCACCCTCTAAAATAGTTAAAGGCGTGCGCAGCTCATGAGAAATATCCATGATCCATTGGCTTTGCAGCGATTCAAAGCGTCTGAGCTCTGTGGCAATACGATTAAAATCATCCGCTAAGGTCGCAAATTCATCACTGCTGTTGACAGTTATTTGGGTCTCAAACTCGCGTTCAGCAAGGGCTTTTGCGCCTTTTTTCAGCTGCGAAATAGGGTTAGTAAAATGACGTGCGAGTAAGTAACTAAACAATAACGCAATTAATAAACCAATCCCTGCTGTCCACAAACTGATATTAATTTGGGTATTAAGGTAATGCTGAGTAAGTGCGCTAACATGACTGCGGTTAGCATGCAGCTGAAGCACCGCAACAACCTCGCCATTATGGGTGATTTGTTGCTCGTTCACGACCTCAGTTTCGGTATTGCCAGCAATCAGTATTTCGCCTTTTGCATCAAGTAAACTTAGGCGTTTTTCAAAGGGTATAAAGTCATCAGCCATGGGTTTATTGCGAGACGGTGGCTCACGCATGTCAGCAAAGTTTGCAAGCTCGTTAAACTCAGTTGATGGGTCAAATTCAGGTGGCTGATCGAACGATGGTGGCATCGCAAAGTCATCGGGGGGTGGCATCGCCTCATTTTGCATATGCTTTTCAGGAGGGCCATTTAATGGAAAAGGGCCAGGCTCTCCTGGTTTGGGGCTATTGGGCGAAAACAATAAACGGCTTGAATGAAAATTACGGTTAATTAATTCATACCACAGGGCTTTAGAATCGATAAACATCCCAATCGAACCCGTTTGCTGATACTGCAGGCTAATTTCAGTGGCTATACGGTTAAATGCTTCGTTATCTATATCTTCAAATACATTATTGAGCATACGCTTATTGGAAATTGCATTTAGACCAAACATGGTCAATACCAGCAATAACGTAATAATAAGATTGGTAATTAAGAGTTTGTGAATTAACTTCATAGATGTAATAGTAAAATGTAACAGCCAGAAATGAATATACTATAAATGTCTATTTTTTGGCATGCGCATCCTAGTCACTCTATAAAAGCACCACTTTTTCTACACAAAGTCTCTACATTTGTTCTTTATACTCGATGCTAATTACTCATGTTAGCGAAGGGGCACAAGATGACTTTAAAACCTGAACTTTATACTCGTAGAAAAATGCTTAAAACATTAGGTGTTTCAGTTGCTGCTGTGCCTATGTTGGCGTTTTTAGGCTGTAACTCAGATACAGTATCGTCAACAGATACAACATCAGATACAGACACTTCAACAGGCACAGAAACAGACGATACAACAACCACGAACGACAGTGATTATGTATCGGGCACAACAGCGCTTATTACTGATGACTTTCCTGATGACAGTATTTTTGAAACATCAACCGCATGTGTGTTAGCTCTGACTCAAGCAACAACCGAAGGCCCATGTTACTTCCAAGCTGATTCAGACGAAGATATTTCGGATGGCTTAACCGGTTTACCTATGATGTTGTGCTTACAGTTAATTGATAGCGACTGTAACCCATTAGCAAATTACGAAATCTCGGTTTGGCACTGTGATACCAGCGGTATTTACTCGGGCGATACTAGCAGTAGTTCTGATAGCTCACGTTTTGCCGGTGATTTCTGTACTGATGGCGATGCCGAAGCTGAGGCAAGTACTTGGTACCGTGGTTCATTGATCACAGATAGCAGTGGTCGTGTGAACTTTAAAACGCATTTCCCAGGTTGGTATGCTGGCCGTACTATTCATATTCACTTTAAAGTAGCAAACAACAATAACGACTATGTAATTAGCCAGTTCTGTTTTACTGATGCGTTTGCAAAAGAAATTTGTACCACTCACAGCGATTACAAATCACGCGGTGAACAAGATACAACTCTTGCTAGCATCGATAACGTGTTTGGTAGTGATTATGAGCAGTTTATTTTAAACACAGCACAAAATAGTGATGGCACTTTATTGGCGTATCACACTATTCAAATTAGTTAATTTATTCACTCATCATTGTAGGTTAGGGCGTGTTAGCAATTACTGCTTTCACGCCCTATTTTTTTAGAAGCTATAAGTGATGTTACCGTAAATAAAACGGCCATCTAAGCTGTATGGCGCAAAGCCACTATAAGGGAAAATTTGGTTGAAATCGCTGTAACCAATATTACTTACAGTATCTTGAGGGTACTGATCGAATAGGTTATTGGCGCCTAGTGCAAACTTCCACTGCTCATCAGGGCGGTAAGCCACTTCTAAGTCAGCAATCCATTTAGCATCAAGTACTTCATCACCATCTTCACTGCTTGCAGTATCAACTACTTCACCATAACGAGTTGCTCGTAATGTAGTTTGGAAGTTTTCATAATCCCATGTTGCAGATAGGTTCCATTTATCGGCTGGAGTACCTTTTTCAAAGCGTGTGATTTCGCGACGAGAGAAATACTCGTAGCTATCGCCAAGCGCCTCTAATTCAGGTGGATTTTCTTTAACGTGTGTTACTTCAGTGTCGTTAAAGTTAACCGCTGCACTTAAGCGTAAATCACCATAGTTTTCTAAGCCTAGTGAGTAGGTCGCAACAATATCAACACCTTGCGTACGTGAATCAATGGCATTAGTAAAGTAACGAACGCGCTGCGTATTTACTTCGCCTGCTTCGGCTAAAATCGCTTCAACTTCAGGGCCGCTTAAGTTTTCAGACAATACGATACGGTCGTCAATTTCAATGCGATACGCATCTAGGGTTAAGCTAAAGCCGCCTTGCGTAAAGATGAAGCCCGCCGTCATATTAACTGACTCTTCAGCGTCTAAATCACGAGCTCCCAGTGCTTGCGCTGCTGGCTCATCAACAGGGAATAAGCCCACTTCATTTGGCACACCATTTTCAAAAACAGTGCTTACTGATTTATAAGATGTTTGGGCCAGTGAAGGCGCTCTAAAACCTGTGCTAATTGCACCACGTAGCGACAGCGACTCGTTAATGCTGTAGCGCGAAGCAAGTTTAGAGGTAAAAGTACTACCAAAATCACTGTAATCTTCAAAACGACCTGCTAAAACAAGGTTCCAATCTGTCGTTAGGTAAGTATCAAACTCTGCAAACACCGCAATGTTATGACGGCTTTTATCGGTTGCACTTTCTGGCGAGAAACCAGGTAACACTTGCGCGCCACCGGCAGCAACAGGGTTACCATCGCCATCTAATACAGTGAGGTAAGAGGCTGTTTCACCTGCTTTAATTTGGTAGTTTTCGTGACGATACTCAGCACCAATCGTAACAAACACATCATCAGGTAAACCTAAATCTAGTGTGTTGCTAGCATCCATATTCACTAGGTATTGTTCATAAACAAGCGAGCCATCATCAAATTCTGTTGGGCTGCTAACACCCATCGAGGTATTTAAGCTGTTGCTTACGCCAATACCAAAATCGTTGCGACCATAATTGGTGCTTACATCCCAAGCCCAATTATTGGTTTCGCCATTTAAGCCAATCGCAAATGAGTAGTCATCAACATCGGTATCAATTTGTGGTAAGAAACCGTCAGGATACACTTCAGTTAAGTTACGAGAATCGTTGGCGCGACGATAAAAACCACCTGAGTTACCTTTACGGTTTGAGTAACTAGCAAATGAGTAAAGCGATAGCGAGTTTTCAAACTCATAACCTAGGTTATAAAAAAGTGCGAAGTCTTCGATATCGGCTTTACCAAAGCGGTGGTTATAGCGGTCAAAGTCAAACTCACGCGAATCTAAATCGCCATTCTCATCACGGCTATATTGCTCACGTGTATCAAAGCCAGAGCGGTTTGTTGGCTCGTTATTACGAGACTCAATCGACACGTTAATAAAGCCATTATCGCCTAGTGCAAAGCCTGCATTAGCACTTGCTGTGCGCGTAATGCCGTCGTTTACTTCACGGTCGCTGCCAGTTTCAAAGCTTAAGTTGCCTTCGCTATCCGTTGTGGTGTTTAGTAGCTGAGGAGAGCCTGCCATTTGTGTGTCGTATTCACCGTATGTGAAGCTCACGCTACCGCCTTCATCGGCATCTTTTAATACAATATTGATCACACCGGCAATCGCGTCAGAACCGTATTGAGCTGCAGCGCCATCACGCAGAATTTCAACACGTTTAATCGCAGAAGTCGGAATATTATTTAAATCTACGGCCGTTGAACCACGGCCAACCGTACCATTTAAGTTTAATAATGCACCGGCATGGCGGCGTTTACCATTAATCAGCACTAATGTGTGATCAGGAGCAAGGCCACGTAAAACAGCTGGTTTTGCGTGGTCAGTACCATCAGCAATGGTGGCACTTGGATAGTTAAAGCTTGGTAACTGTGATGCTAATACTTGGCTCATATCAAGCTGACCTGTGCTTGATAAATCGCGGCTTGTTAATAAATCGACAGGCACGGTACTTTCAGAAATACTACGAAGGCTTCGGCGAGTACCAGTAACAGAAATAACTTCAACATCTTGAGCGGTGTTGTCAGTTGTTTGCTCAGCAGCGATTGCAGTCACTGATGTAGCGAGTGTACTTGCAATTGCGAGTTGCAAAGGTACTTTTTTAAAAAATGTCATTGTTGATCCCTTCTGACGTTGATTTCGCTTCGCAGTCTATCAATAAAAAAGGAACAAACAAATAACATAAAAGTATACTATATGATTATCTAAACAAGCTGTTTAGCTCACTGTGTTTACATTATATTAACTTGGTTAAGCGCTAATGCTTATTTTATTTCTGCCCTCTGTTTTTGCTCGGTATAAAGCAGTATCTGCTGCACAAATTAATGCCTCTGAAGTACGATATTGATTATTAAATTCGCAAGCAATTCCTTGGCTTACACTTATTCTAAAATCACTTGGTAAACCTATATCAGTAAATGGCATGTTATTTACTTTTATTTGAATATGTTTAGCAATGGCGGCGGCCGTGTCTTTTTGGCAGCGGGGTAATATAATGGCGAATTCTTCACCACCATAACGCGCAGCTAAACAATCTCGAGAAGGGAGTGATTCTGCGATTATACTGGCTACTTTTTGTAAGCATTTATCGCCTTTTACATGACCAAATCGGTCGTTGAATAATTTAAAGTAATCAATGTCGATTAATATAGTGCTAATAGCTTGGTTGGTTTGTACGCTTTCTTGCCAATGCTCTTTTAATGATTCCTCAAGGGTTAATCTATTTGCAAGGCCGGTTAAATGGTCAGTGGTAGCCTGTTTAATTAAACGATTATATTGCTCTTTGTGTGATGATAAATCGTGTAATACACAAATAAATAAATTTTCTGCAACGGCAATGTTTTTTGGCAGGCTCGATATACATAAATCCGCCTCAAGGGTTTTACTATCGGCGCGGTTTATTTTAACTTCGTTTGGCCCAAGACTTATCGGCGAGTCTTTATGGTCTAACCAACTGAGTAGGGTATACATGTATTTATCACGGTCGGTGTCGTGTAGGTAATGTAAAATGTTTTGCCCGATTAACGCTTCTTGGTTGTCACCTAAAAGCTGTGCTGCCATCGGGTTTGCAAATTCAAACGTGCCTTGGCCATTAATGATAAACACTCCCTCAGGAATGTTCTGAAACATTTGGGCAATCAGCGCAAGTTGCTCTGAATTGATAGACTGCGGTAGTGCGTTTTTCGCTTCTGGTTTTGCAGTGCTTGGTTGTTCATTTTTGTTAGTAGACACGTTCGTTTCCTTTTTGCCGATGCAAACGGTTTTGGTGTCTATAAAGTTACTTAAAAAAGTGCAAATTAACCTTCTGGTAATCTTCTGGTTTTAATTTGTTGTTTTGTAATGTAAAAAAGCTCCTAATAAGGAGCTTTTCACGAGAGGTATTTAGTCTTCTTTATCATTTTTTACTTGCGGGTCGGCACTTTCATAGCTTGTGCCATTGCACTCTACGATGAAAATCATACACGCAGTACCGCTATTATCATCTGTATCGGCAATCTCAATTGTTTGACCATTGTTAGTGACTTTAAAGCTAAAGTCTTGCTCGCAATTACCTTCAAGGTTTGCAAATTTAGCACCTGTAAATTGAAAGCCCGCTTCAACTGTTGCGTTATCAAGTGTATAAATACCTAGGCTGTTTCTTTCATTGACAGTACCGCCACCAGAAACTTTCTGACCGTCTTGGAAGTATGTGAATACAGCTTCATTTTCAGTGTTAAGTGTAACGTTCACTGTAAAATTGTAAGTTTGACTTTCGCTCATTGTTATTACCTTCTAGTTGTTTTTTATAGTTCAAAGTTAGTAATGCCTAACTCTATTAGTTTATTTTTAACCGCGCTTACCTCACTTACCTTATTTAAACAGGTGTAAGCTTGAATAAGTGGGTAAGTTCTTTTTATGCTTTTATTACCATTGTTGTTTTCTTCAATTGCATTAATAGCTTCTTGGCATGCTTGTTGTTTTGCTATTTTGTCTTCAGCAAGCTTTGCTTTAATTAAGTTAATCTTTATTAGAATAGAGTTGTTTTCTATTTTTTTAGTATCAGATAATCTCTCAATGAAATCTGAGTTTCTTTCTAGTTTTAATAAATGGGATTCGGCTTCACTTAAAAGATTTCTATTTATTAAATAATGAATGACACCTATTTGAATGTTTATTAAAGTTGTATTTGAAAACCCTTGGTTATCAATGTAACTCAAAACATCTTTTACCCTTTCACTAGTTTTATTTTTATCTAACAGCATTAATTGGTATGCAAGCGTTCTATAAAAGGTGCGTTGAAAGTTTTGATTTTTTGGATCTTGTATTCTTGCTTGATTAATCGCATTGGTTGCTTTTTCTGCTTTTAAAAATGCCGCTTTCTTGTTTGGGAAGTAGCTCAATAAAAAGCTTTGCTGCATATAAGTGTTTGCTAAATGACTTTGCAAACTTGCATCATTAGGTGACGTTTTAAGCATGTTGACTAGCTGTTGAGAGGCTTGCTCAAGCATTTCGAGTGCTGCGTTTAAATTACCGAGCCTTTCTTCTGTGGTTGCAATCCAGCTGATAGTATCTGTCTTATCGCGTAATAAATTTTTGTTATTAGGTTTAAGCTCAAGAGCTTGGTTTTTAAGTTTTAAAGATTCAGTAAAACTTTGTTTTGCAAGTGCGTAATTAAACTGTTTTAAATACAGCGAGCCAAGTGAATTGTGTGAGTAAGATAGCTCCATAATTGAATTAAAGTCATTAGGGGCAAGTTGATACATCTTTTCACTGTAAGCCAAGTAACGTTTGAACATTGGCTCAGTCGCTAAATAATTACTTTGCTCATAAGTTAAATTACCAAGCCAAAAAGCATTGGCCCCTGCGAGCATTAAAACATCTAGGTTGTTGGGTTGAATTTTTAGTAATGATTCTAGGCGCGTTCGCGCATTTTCAAAGGCGGTGAAGGCTTCGTCGGTTTTGTCACGAGAGTAGGCGACTTCGCCCATGGCCTCTAAGGTTTGAGCGTATTGAAAACGGTTATTAAACTGGGCTTGTTTATCGCTAAAGTCAAACAACGACGCTGTTTCTTCGTCTTGGTTGGTAAAATACTCAAGGGCTTTATTGCTGATACCATCCAGTAAATCCATACGTTCAACGCTTCTGAGTTTATCGGCAAATTCACCAACCATAAAACCCAATAAACTCTCCGCTTCTTGGCGTTTTTGTTTTGCTACTTGTTCGGCGTGATAGCTGCGCACGCTCATAAATGTGGCAATAAAGGTTAAGCACACAAGTGCAGCCGCCGTTATTTGTAACACGCGCTTTTTACGTTTGGCTTTGTTGTTAGAAGCTTTAATTAACGCTTGTTCGTCACTCGATAAGCTAAACATAGGGTTACTCACAAGGCTTTGTGCTTCTTGCAGCGGTTTGCCTTGCGCTAATAAAAAGTCGCTGTGTTTATGTTCAAGCAGCCAGCGCTCGGTGGCTAGTTGCACACGGCTTTGAATTGCTAAGCTTTGTTGGTGTTCTTGCACCCAATCTATGGCGCGTTGCCAATGGCGCAGCAGCGCTTCGTGGGCAAGGCTAAAGCAGGCTTGCTCATTTTTAAGGTGCGACACAAACAAGCGACTATCGACCATAGCCTGAACAAGCTTGGTCGCAGCAGGGCTGGTTAATTCGCTCCAATGTGCTGCACGGCTGGTGAGCGTTTCGCCATCTGGGTTTAAGGTGATCAGTTTAGAAAGGACTGCGGCAAGTTCAGTTTGTTGGTCTTTGGGTAATTGGCAAAATACCTGTTCGGCTTTTTGGCCGATGGCTCCTTCGATGGTGCCAAGCGCTTGGTATTCAGAAAACAATAATTCGTTGTCTGGGCTGCGCTGCAAGTAAAGCTGCTGCAAGGTGTATTGCAGCATTGGCAATGCATCTGGGTTATTGGCAGTATCGTTACAAAGTTGTTCATCAAGCGGTGTGTGATGCTCTGGGTGATGTTGCCAACTTAAGCCTGCTGCAAGTGCTGGCAAACGGATCATTTGCTTTAGCTCAGAGCGAGTTGGCGCTAATAAATCAAAGTGTGCGCCATTTGCTTTACCTGCCATTAAACTTGGTTGACTCACTACTTGCGGGTAAAAGTCATTACGACAGGCACTAAAAATGATCATGCAGCCACTTGTTGCTAAGCGCTCAATAAGTGCTAACAGCTGGTTGCGCTCGTCATCGCTAAATAGCGGCGATGACAATAGCACTTCGAGCCTGTCGATAAATAAAAATAAAAAGGGCGTAGTGCGCTCTTTATTTAGCGCTGCAAGTGCTGCTTTACAGCGAGAAATAACCTGTTCTGGATCTGTTAGTAACAATTCAGCCAACGCATCGGCGCTTATATCGCTAAGTACAGGTGCGTCGTTTATTTCTAAATCGAGCAAGGTTGAGGCTAAATCAAGCAGTAAGCGCTCTTTGCTGACATCGGCAAAGTCGAGTTGGCAGTAACTGTGTACTCTAATGCCATCGTAGCCATTACTCGACATTAAAGCGGGCAATACACCTGCGTTAACTAATGACGATTTACCTGAACCACTGGCTCCCAAAATTAAGCAAAATGCGCGACCAAATTCTATTTGAGCCGACACTCGCTGTAGCAAAGTGGCAATTTGTTTGTGACGACCAAAAAATACATCGGCTTGCTCTGGTGCAAACGCACTTAAGCCAACAAAGGGCGAATCACCTTGCCAACTGGTTTGGCTGGCTTTTTGTTCTTCGTTGAGTGGAAAGTTGATTTCGGCAATAACCCGATAACCACGTTTACGAATGGTTTCTATGTAATGCGGATCACTTGCTTTATCGTCAAAGGCTTTACGTAATTGGGTGATCACTTTATGTAGGGGGTTGTCACCCAGCGCTACATTTGGCCAGCAATGGCTGATAATTTCTTCACTTGTTAGTAGCTCACCTTGTTTTTCGCATAGCAGCAGTAATACATCCATCGCCTTTGGTTCAAGATGCTTTGTTTGTTCACCGCGTCGGATTGAGTTGGTGGCCGGGGTAACTTGCCATTCGCCAACGAAAAACAGTGCCGTATTCATAGTGTTATCTTCATTGTTATTGTTAGAAACGCAGTCCGAGTGGACCGATTTTTTATAAGATCATACCAACTTGCAATAATACTTAATCATTTTGAGGGATTAAACCTGTCGCTAACTGCGTTAAAAATTTCTCATTTAGAGCAACTAAACAACAAAATTTTTGCCTTGTTATCAACGAGGTTTTATTGCCTCAAAATAGCTCACTTAATTAAGCAAATTGGTATTACGGAACACTTTGATTAATACAATATTATGAGATTAACAGCAAGCGCCTTGCCTTTTCTGACATTAAAAAATCATATTGTTGTCGTCTATATAAAACTTTTTGTAAAGTTTGTTTGACTTTTTGTGTTGCTAGGTTAATCTTTAGTCAAGTTTACTTTACTTTTAAGGTGAGAATAATGAATCAAACAGGATTAACCTTTAAAAACGTAATAAGCAGAACACGCTAAACCTCGCTAAATGGACATCTGCATGGGTGATTACTTTAGCAATTGCCTCATTTGGGCCGCATCTTTTATGGCAAGAGCAGGCTGTTTTTAGTGTTGTGGCAATCTTAATTAATGTAGTAGTTGGCATCATGATGATTTTATCGAACAAACGACAACTACAAGGAATGGATGAGCTGCAGCAGCGTATGCAGCTTAATGCAATGGCCATTACCTTGGGTGCAAGCTTGGTATTTGGTTTAGCTTACTCGGTGGTGCAATCAAGCGGTTTAATTAGCTTTAAAGAAGATATATCGCACCTCGTGCTCTTTATGGGCTTAACCTATTTAGTGAGTCTTTTAATGATGAATAAGCAGTTAAACGACGAGGGCGAAGAATGAAAAACCGCTTGAAAGTGCTCCGTGCTGAGCACAACTATACCCAAGCGAAACTCGCAGAGCTTTTGGATGTGTCTAGGCAAACTATTAATGCGATTGAAAAAGGTAAATTTGACCCAAGTTTGCCATTAGCATTTAAAGCCGCGCGTTTATTTAACCTGAGTATCGAAGAGATATTTCAGGATGAGTAAGTCTGATTGCCTTCAGCCTTCAGCGATCAGACTTACAGCTGACAGCTTAAGGCTTACAGCTTTGTTTTTTCATCTGCATCGCACTTAACGACCACATTAAAAAACCACCTAAGAATAGTGCGGCCGAAACATAGCCTGTTTGACTAGGGAGTGCGCCTTCGGCAATAGCCATACCGCCAAGCCAAGGGCCAATCGCATTAGCTGTATTAAACGCACACTGCACCAGTGCACCAATCATGGCATGCCCTTGTGGTGATACATCCATTAATAGCGATTGGATCACGGTACCTAAACCAACACTAAAACCAATAAAGAAAATCACCGCGTATAACAGCCAAATATTATGGCTTGCGCTTACATAACTGGCTGCAAATACTACAGCACCAATTAGCGCTGCGCCTGTGGTTTTCAGCGGTGAGTGGTCGGCGGCTTTACCTAATACATAGTTACCTAAAGTACAGCCAATACCAAACATGATCATAGCAATAGAGATAGTGTAAGCAGGGGTATGGGTGACTTCTAAAATAGTGTCGGCAATGTAAGTGTAAACACAAAATACACCACCAAAACCTATAATGATGATACCCAGAATGGTCCATACGAGCTTGTTCTTTAATACACTGAGCTCATCGAGAATCGATGTTGGCGCGGTATTTTTTACGTTAGGTACGTATTTCACAATCAATACCAAGGCAACTAATGCAAGTACAGCGGTACCTGCCAAACAATAACGCCAGCTAAAGTTTTGCCCCACTAAGGTGACCATGGGCACACCAACAATAGTGGCAATGGTTAAACCCATAAATACTTTTGACATAAAGCTTGCGCGTTTATCGGCAGGGGCAATGTCGGCTGCCAATAAAATAGCAGCGGCGAAGTAGGCACCGTGTGGTAAACCACTTAAAAAGCGAAATAAAATAAGTTGCTCAAGCGAGTTTGCAAAAGCACTTAAGCCATTGAATAAAAACATCATAGTGACAAACATCAACAGGGCATTGCGCTTACGCATGTTGGCGGTTGTAATCATAAATAGTGGCGCACCGACGACTACGCCTATCGCGTAAGCACTAATGGCATAACCACTTTGCGCTGGCGTAGACGAAAATGTTTCGCTGATCAGGGGCAACATTGGCATCATAGAAAACTCTGATAGGCCTAAAATGAATGTGCCTAAAGCCAATACTATCAGAATGGTAAACGTGCTTGCGTTGCCTTGGGAGTTGGCTACGTTAGTCATGTAATTCCTTTAAAATAAATTTAAAAACAAAATAGATTTTTGATAATTGAAAATGCCAGTAACAAATACTTTGTTCTGGAGTAGAGATGTGTGCCCAGCGCTATTGTAATACAAATTAACGGGGTTGATACAGTACTTTTTGGAACGTTCTATATTTGTTTGCTATAAGAAAATAACCTGAACTTCTTAAGTCTTTGCTGTTCAAAATAAATACAGAGAAAAAGCCAACTATACTTGGTGAATTAAATTGGTTTGAAGGAGAGTGTAATGAAAAAGATATTTGCTTGTATCGACGGTTCATGCATGACCGATGCGGTGACAGAAGCGGCTATTTGGATTTCTAAGCGCTCCAGCCATCCAATTAATTTTCTGCATGCATTAGAGCCACCTTTGCCACAGGGCAGTGATGATTTAACCGCAATTATTGGTTTAGGTTCGCAAACCTCATTGTTAGAGCAATTGGCAAAACTTGAACAAGAGCGCAACAAAGTAGCGTCGCAGCATGGTCAATTATTGCTAGATGAAGCAATGAAAAAAGCCGAGCATGCAGGCCTAAGCGAGATTGAGCAACAGCAGCTTTCAATGAGTCTTGTTGATGCCTTACTTGAACATGAAGACAATGCCCGTGTGATGATTATTGGCCGCTCTGGTAAAGGCCATTACGATGATTTTAAAGTACTGGGCTCACATATTGAAACGCTGATCCGTCAGGTGCATACCCCGGTTGCTATTGTGCCGCCGCAATTTCATGAGCCCACAAACTTTATGCTGGCTTATGATGGCAGCGAAAGTACCGACAAAGCGATTACACAAATTATCAAGGGCGGGATTTTATCCGGCTTAGATTGCCACTTGGTGATGGTTGATAAACAAGACGGTCACTGCCAAGACAAACTCGATACTGCCTCAGCAAGGTTGGCTGAAAACGGCTTTAATGTGAGAGCGCGCATGCTCGATGGCGATGTTTACCAAGCGCTGTGGCGATATAAAAGTGACCACGCCGTTGACTTAATGGTGATGGGCGCATTTGGTCACTCTAAATGGCGACAATTCTTTTTAGGCAGCACGACCTTAAAAATGCTTGAAGATAGCCGTATTCCTTTAGTGGTGTTGCGCTAAGTTATTTACCTGTGACAGGGTGCGACAATATGTCACGTGTTCAGACTAATTAATGAGTTTTATAATCAGCGTCATTAATAATTTGCTTTGATTTTAAAAGAGTTATGAACACGCAATCTTCTCGCCCTGGTTTTTTATTTTCTAAAATTGCTGCAGCACTTAGCTGTTTATTAAGTATTTCGGCCTTTGCTGATGATTCTATTGAAGTGATAGAAGTACAAGGTCATGCCCAAAATAACCATCAATTAGTTGGCTCTGCAGACGCGTTACTGAAAGATTTAGGTGTTGATTTTTCAGCGGCCGGAGGGGTGTCTAACTTGCCGGTGATGAACGGCATGATGGGCGATAGAGTTAAAGTTTTAGTTGATGGTGCTGATGTTACAGCAGCGTGTGCTAACCAAATGAATCCGCCACTCTCATATGTGTCGGCAAACCAAATTGCCTCTTACAGTGTCGTTGCTGGTGTATCACCGGTAAGCAGTGGCGGTGATAATATTGCCGGCGTTATTAGGGTAAATACGATTGCCCCTGAATTTAGTGATTCAGACTCAGTGAACTGGCACGCAGGCTATGTGACAGCAGCATACAAAAGCGTTAACGACAGCCAAGCATACGCGCTAGGTGCTAGCCTTGCGAGCAAACAGTTTAGCTTGTCTTACCAAGGCAGCTTTGAAGATGCGAACAGCTATGATGATGGGCATGGTGAGCGTGTACTTGATACCTTATATCGAGTGCAAAATCATGCGTTAACGGGCGCTGTTCGTGGTGAGAAACAACAACTTGTAGTTAAACTGACGCATCAAAAAATTCCTTACCAAGGCTTTCCTAATCAATACATGGATATGACCGATAACACCAGCTATGGTTTTGTGGCTCAGTATCAACGTGAGCTTGAAAATGGTGATTTGCAGGTGCAAGTGAATGCGCATGATGTAAAACACGAAATGGGTTTTTTCAGTAATGAGAAAACCGGCATGATGCCAATGAATACCGATGCACAAGATTACAGTTACCAAGTTCATTGGCGCACTGACTTATCAAAACAGTCATCATTAATGCTAGGGCAAGAATATTACGGTTATCGAATTGATGATTGGTGGCCGGCGGTTGCAGGGTCAATGATGATGGGCCCAAATGAATACGTAAACATTAACGATGGCAAACGTGACCGCCTTGCGGCATTTGCTGAGTACCAAAACCAAGTAAACCAAGCATGGTGGGTGTCGGCAGGTGTTCGAGTTGAGCAAGTCACCACAGATGCTGGCGAAGTGCAGGCTTATAACGAAGGTGGCATGAGCGGCATGGCTAATATGGGCTCAATGATGGATATGTCAAAAACCGACGCCCAAGCTGCGATGGAATTTAACCAATTAGACCGTAAACGTGACGACACTTTAGTTGATATCAGCTTGCTTGCTCGCTATCAATTATCGAATAACGATGAGCTGCAATTTGGTTTAGCTCGTAAAAACCGCGCACCTAATTTATATGAGCGTTACAGCTGGGGTGTAGGTACGATGGCAACCACCATGATTGGTTGGTTTGGCGATGGTAATGGTTACATTGGTAACCCAGATTTAGAAGCCGAAACAGCTCACACATTGAGCTCTAGCTACACCAAATTAGCCAAAGACGACAGCTGGCAAGTAACGGCAAATGTTTGGTACACGCAAGTAAATGATTATATTGATGCTGAAGTGACTAAGAGCTTTAATCGCACTGACATGGCGCATACCAAGCGTAATATTCTTACCTTTACGAATTTAGATGCCACTCTTTACGGTGCAAAACTGGCAGGCTTAATTGAACTTTACAACACAAAGCAAGCAGGAAAGTGGCAATTAAAAGGCTCACTAACCAGTACTCATGGCGAACGTGATGATAGCAATGAAGACTTATATCAAATTATGCCACTGCACACTGAGCTGAGCCTAGAGCACGAATACAAAGGCTGGCAAAACGCACTGAGCTGGCAATGGGTTGATAGTAAAACCCATGTTGATGAGCGCCGTTTAGAAAACCAAACCGACAGTTATCAGCTATTGGCTATATCAAGTCAGAAAACGTGGCAAAATTTAACCTTTAAGTTAGCAATTACCAACTTACTTGATGAATATTACCAACAGCCACTTGGCGGAGTAAGCATTGCTAATTATAAGCAAGATATGAGTAATGGCTTTGAACAACTTGCAGGGCAAGGCCGCTCGTATAATGCCAGTGTGAGTTATAGGTTTTAGAGAAGGGAGTTAGCGAGTTGCTAGAGTAAAGTTAGCAAGCTGCTAGGGGAAAGAGAGCTCTCAGCTATCAGCCGTCAGCTTTCAGATCATAAAACCAGAGTTTCTAGTTACGAGAGTAAAGTTAGCAAGTCAGGTCACGTGCTTGATACAAATGTGAAATAAGCTGTTGTAGGCGTGAAATTTATTTCGCGCGTTATCTTTTTATATTGCGCGATGTAAAATCGCGCCTACAATCTTTGCCTCGAAACTCGCAATCATTTTATCGGCAAATATATATCCGTTTGCAGATCACATTCATCAACTTCATGGATGAGGTTGAGATAATGAAAGAAGCAAGGGAAGTCTCGGACTTCTTCGCCGCTTTGCACCAGCCATTCACGGTATAAGTAGTAAACTGTTTCGCTAATGGTGTCATGAGAGCCATTATGACGAACAACGGCGCAGCGTCCTGCTGGAATTTCACCATTTCGCACACCTTGCGGGTTTTCAGTAATCGGTGAGGTGATACTGCCTGCAAAGTCAAAACGAAATGCATGGTCTTCAGTGGTGGCCGGATCGCTATACGGGATCCCATATGTGTTACTGGTTTTAACAGGTGAGAAGCCTGATTCTTTGCGCCACTCAATAAATTGTGCAGCGGTATTCATCAGGGTATTAGCAGCGCCTTGGTGGGTTAGTAAAGCCACCGGCTGTGCTTTAAAATCAACAATGTTTACATTCATAGGGCAAACCTTTTTGTCAGGTAATGAAAATTCAAACTGTGAGTGCCAATTAGGCCAGTTTGGTTTGCTTCTGAATTCGCTTGGCGACTGCGTAAAGGTGCGCTTAAAAGCACGGCTAAATGCTTCTGGGCTATCAAATTGTGCTTCTAATGCAACATCAATAATTTTAAGTTGATGTTCAAATGCAAGTCGAAATGAGGCACGCTTTAAGCGCGCAAGCTGCGCATATTTGGTAACGCTTAGGCCAACTCCAGCGACAAATAAACGATGAAAATGATACTTCGAACAACATGCCACCTCACTGAGTGTCTCCAGTGATAAAGGCTCATCAAGATGCTGGCTAATGTAGTCACAGACTAACTCAATGCGTTGTTGTTGCTTCGTTTTCATGGTTACTCGTCAATGCTTTTCAGAAGTGGGGCCAGTTTGCCATGGCCCCTAAGTCGTTACCTGATTGAAATTGCGCATTTTGAGTTTAGTTGATAGCCGTCACTTTAAAGGTGTTTTGATAGAGCAACTGTTGGTTTGCGCCCATCACATCTAGTGTCCACGTACCTGGCGTCGATGTTTCATCTAAAGTGCGGTAGGTAAACCATTCATCAAGAGGGCTGCCCCATAAAGTTTGGTAATAAACATTTTCATTTTCTTCAGGAGAGCTTGGTTTGAAGTGCCATTTGGTAAATATAACCAAGCGATCCTTACGATTATCAATACCCTCGCGGTTCATTGAAAACTCGATTCCAAAGCGCTGTTTTTCGTTCAGTGTATATGAAAATTCCGTATCATCATTGAGTTGCTCGACACTAGAACGGCCATTAAATTTTTCAGATAAAACTAGTTTAAATAATCCAGCCCGTTCTAACTCTAAAATCGCATTTGGATAATCAAGCCCATATAGTTTTTTAATTACTTTTTGAAGCCTTTCTCGCTCTTGAGTCGAGTATTGACCTTCCAGCATTAGCAGGGCTATTTGCTCTCTAACTTCTCCGTTTGAGTTATTGCCAACTTTTTCAGCATACTCTTCTATTAAGCTTAAACACTTTTCTGTATTTCTAAATTTAATATCAGCAATGCAATTGACTACTGCTAAGTTAAATGTGTTTTTAGCAGTTTGCTCTTTATCATAAAGTTCTTGAGAGTACTTTTGAGCTTTTTTGAAGTCAGGCTCCACAAGTAAACTGTAGGAATAGATAAAACTTAGTCTTTCTTTTGCATTCTCATAGCCTAATTCCGCCGAGCGGCTGTAATACTCAATAGCTTTTTTAATATCAATAGGCCTATTATCGCCACGATGATAATAACTACCGACATTAAACATGGCTCGATCATGATCTAAGTTGGCAGCTAATTGGTAGTAGTCAAAGCTTTCTTTTGTACGATCAGTTTCTATTGTTTTACTGTCAAATGTATCTGCTAACAATATGGCATCACGTTGAACTGCTTTCTTTTCTGATTCAGTATAATTAGTTAATGTACTGTTTAGGTTAAGTTTTCTTTCAAGAAAGTCGTTAGCTAAAGCTGCTTCTACTTGATCGTAATACCAAATCTGATGACCATGCCCAGAGCGTTCGAAAAACGCTTTTTCAACATCATGACCTAAACGCTTTAAAACATAGTAAAAGCGATTACTTTGCTCAAAGCCCGATATTTCATCTTGTTTGCCAGCAATAAGAAGAACAGGGGCTTTTAAAGATGTAGCCTGATAGACGGGGGAAATATCTTTTAAATCTTGGTTATATTCACCAACAGTACGCTCAATAAGCTCTTGATAATCTTTAGTTAAAGCGATATTACTTGCGTTATAAAGTAGAGGTAAGTCATAAATACCAAAACTTGCAATCACGCATTCATAAATATCAGGGTGTTTAATTGCCAGCATCACCGCAGAATAACCACCATAGCTTGCGCCAATAGAGCAGGTATGTTTAAAGCTATATTGTGAACGAATATGTGCCACTGCGGCAGAAATGTCTTGTTCGATAAGGTTACCAAATTGACCAACACCGCTTTCTAAAAACTCTTTACCAAACCCTGCTGAGCCTCTGAAATTAACACGTAAGATAGAAAAACCACGGGAAGCAAGATATTGCACCTCAGGGCTAAATTCATCACTTTCACGAATACCAATCGGGCCACCATGTGGCATCACTAATAATACCTGCTTATCGTTGTTAATAGGTTTGGTTAAGTAACCTTCAAGGTTAGTTCCATCGTAGGCTTTAAAGTTAAAAAACGTTGTTTTAGCGTACTTAACGTCTTCATTTTTATCGGTAGAGAATAATAATTCAATGTGGTTAGCTTCGGCGTTATATAAGAAGTATTTACCAGGAATCGTTGAGGAATGGTTGTAAAGAATATGGTTTTTTCCATCTAATGAGCTATTTACCCAGAAGAATTGCTCATCCCCTAATGCTTCAGCAACTTTGCTATGCAACTGTTTATACGTATCCACAAAATAGTCAGTCGTATATTTACCATGCTTGATATACGAGGCGGCGATAAGTTTGCCATTATCATCAAGTTCTGCCGACTGAATGTCATATTTGGGGTGCTGATAGAGTGTGTCGGTGATTTCTTGTGTGTTGATATTAAAAAGGCTCACCTGACTCTTATCGGTATTTTTGTTGGTAATGACGGCAAGGTGATCTTGGTCAGTAAATCCAATTGGTAAAAACTGATAATCTGCGTCTGTGAGTGTAAAAAGTGGTATCCACTTATCACTCCCGATAACCTTGTAGAAAAACTGTAAGCTTTTTTCATCAATATCAAATTTAACAGTAAATAATTGCTGTTTATGCTCATCAAAAAAATAGCTGCTAGCACCTTTTAAGCCCTTCTCAATGGGGGAGAAGGAGCTTATGTTATCTTTATACAAGATAGTGAGCGGAACCTTATAAAGATGCGTATTCTTTTTACCTGGTTTGGCGAATAAAATGTGTTCAGCATCGTTTAATAACCTATCAACTATGTATCCCTTGGTTGTTACTTTATGCTGTTCGAACTTTGGCTTTTCTTCACCTTCTGTGACATTAATTACTGCGTTATAGTCTGAGTCATACTTGCTATTTACACGAACGAAAATATTGTCGTTACTCAGCCATTCATAATTATAAAAATTATCTTTTTCATTGAGTTTAACTGCATAGTACATTTTCATCGTTTTCATATCGATGATGTTGAGGGTTTTGGTTTTGTCTTCTTGCGCTTCTAAAAAGCTGATCCAACGGCCACTGGGAGAGACCATAACTTGGCTTTGATCGGGTGAATACATTAAATCTTCACTCGATAATATTTCAGCATGCAAGGGAAAGATAAAAAATAATAAGATAAGTAGCTTTTTCATTATTTTGCTTCCTGCTGCGAAAATGTTTGTTCCAAATAATCAAAGAATGAGTCTTCGCCGGGGCCGCCATAATTTAGCGAGCGACCAGACAAAATCGTTGGGAAGTTTTGTTCCATGTATTGCAGTGCTTCAGAGCTTCTGTTTTCTAAAACAATGTGAGAGCGGGTATACCAAAAACCTATCGTGGAAATATCTAAATGACCTACATAGTTGATTTTTTTAGCAGAAAGAGTGAATTGCCAACTTTCTTCATCGTTATCAAATTCAAGATAGGAATATCGATTTAAGTTTAAGCGTGTGATGGTGTAATCACCCAGTGGTAGATTCGCTAAAATATAATTGCTACCACTTCGAATATCCTTAGCCGTAAGAACAAGCGACTTTGGTCCATCAATATAAATGGCTTTTAAACTGCGGTTAGTTTCAATGCCAATCAGTAGGTAGCCTTCATCGGCTTTAGATAGTGTGTCTCGGTCTTCTTTTATGTTTGTAACTTTAGATGAGCATGCACTTAATAAAAGCGCACAGCTAAGCAGCAATAAACGTCTCATTCCCTTGTATCTTATTGTTGTTATTTTATTAATTTTAAAATACTTAAAAATCGGAACTATGTGAAGCACAATTTGTGAATGAGTGTGAAAAGAGTTGAGTTGCTAGGCGTGAAATTTATTTCTCGCGAGGGTGTTTGTTTTGTGGTGGCGTTTGAGACGCGCCAAGCAAGCGTGACGCCTACGGTGTAGGAGGCGCTTTAACGCCGAACAGCTTTATTTTATTCACGGCTAAAGCCGCTCCCACGTTTTTTGATGTAGGCGTGAAATTTATTTCGCGCGTTATCTTTTTATGTTGCGCGATATAAAATCGCGCCTACAACCTTACCGCTGACCGCTAGGTATTTTAATTTTCCTGCTCAGCTTCTTGTTGTGCTAATTTTTCGCGTTCTGCCTTTGAGATGTAGGCCGGTTTATTGCTTTTATGCAATTTTGCATTGGCGCGCTTATCTTTTTGCTTAAGTTTAGTGAAGATCTTTTTTCTGCGGTTCATGAGTCTAACAAACGAATTAATAGGGTGAGTGGCTATTGTACCTTGTTGGTATTTTTAAGCGATCTATTTTGCTTGAATTAGAGATGTTATGTCGGCGTTATAAGCGTTACAATCAAGGCGACTTTCTAAAAACCTTCTTAAACTCTGGAGCTTATCTTGAAACATTCATTACTTGCTGCATTTTTATTAAGTGCTTTCTCTAGTCAGGCTGCTGTGTCTGAGCAAAGTGAAAAGCTGGCTAACTACGCGGTAGAGCAATATCAACAAGCGCAAATTCATACCTTAGAGAATTTAGTTTCGTATCCAACGGTAAATAAAGAAGGTCTAGCGACTCCTGATAACCCAGATTTCATTGGCTTTAAGTCGTTCTTAAAAATGAAAGCGGCGCAGTTTGGTTTTGATTATCAAGATTTAGGCTACACAGTGTTAATTGGCATGGGTAACCAAGCTGACAAAGTAACCATAGTAACCCATGGTGATGTGCAACCTGCTGATGCCAGTAAATGGCAGCAAAGTCCATTTGAAATGGATAAAACCTCTGAGCCAGGTAAGCTAATTGCACGTGGTACAGAAGATGATAAAGGCGCAATTGCGACTGCACTGCATGCAATGAAGGCGATTAAAGACAACGGTATTACATTAAATAACCGTATTGAATTAATGGTTTACCTTGCAGAAGAGTCTGACTGGGCACCACTCGAAGAGTTCATGAAAACCTATCAGCAACCTAAATATGCTATCACTATTGATGCTTCATACCCTGTGGTTGTTGCAGAAAAAGGCTGGAGCTTAATTGCGCCGACTTTCTCTGCGACCTCTGCACAAACAGGCTTATATGTAAGTGACTTAAAAGGCGGCGCCTTTGTTAGCCAAATCCCTGAAGATGCCAGCGTGTTAGTGCATAACGCTGATGCGGCGACAGTGGCTAAATTACACGACAATGTTGCTCAGCTTAAAAACGTCAAAGTGGCGATGACAGAGCAAGACAATGGCTTGTTAGTCCAAGTGAAGGGGATTTCAGCGCATTCATCTGAGCCAGAAGCGGGTGAAAATGCCATTGCGCACCTTGCAGAAATCTTCAAAGGTATTGATCTTGAGAACAATAGCGATGGCCAAGCAATTGAGTTTATCAATCAGCTAATTGGTCTTGATTTATACGGCGCGCAATTCGGTGAAATTGGTTACAAGCATGACTTTATGGGCCCGATGACTGTATCGCCAACCTTATTAAGCCGTGACGGTAACGACATTAAATTGTCGATTAATATGCGTCGTCCGGTAGGTAAACAAGAAGCGGTGCTTAAGCAGCAAATTAATGAAGCGCTTAGCGCTTGGCAAACCACTAATAATGTCACCTTAAAAGACACTAAAGTGGTAATTGGTACGCCAATGCTGTTAGATGGTGCGCCTCATGCAGAAGCATTACTCGATATCTTTAAGCACTTTACCGGCGATAAAGACGCGGGCTTTGTGTCAATTGGTGGTGGCACAAATGCTAAGTTATTTGATAATGCAGTGTCATTCGGTCCATCAATGCCAGGTAAAAAGTACACAGGCCACTCAGAGCATGAGTTTATTACTGAAGAGCAGTTAGCACTGAACTTAAAAATGTACACGGCAATGATGATGAAGCTAGGTAATATGTAATTCTATAAACTGAAAACGCCGCTTTATAGCGGCGTTTTTGTTTAAAACTGGTGACTCATTCCTATTTAGAATTGGGCAACAAACTTAAGGTTATAAAGTTCAGCAGAGCCGCTTTCAGTGTAATTCGCGGTTAAATAATAGCGATCGTTAATAAAGTACTTACCTTGTAAAACGATTTCAGAATCATCCAACCCTGCACCTATGGCATAGTGATCGCCGAAGTAATAGCTGATCATGGCACTGCTTGCTGATTCATAAAGGCTGTCTTGGTGGCCAACATCGACGGTAATGTAATGGCTGCCGCTTAAATGATTAAAGTATCTGGCAGAGACATTCCAAACGTCGAGTTCATCATCTGTTTCTGCGCTAAAACCAAGGTAATCCTTATCGTTGATTTGGAGGTTATACTGCGCTTTCAAGCGGAAATAATCATCACCATATTCACGCACATCCCTATTTACAGAGACTTTTAAGGCATCGGCAAATAAGTAGCCTATTCCTAAGGTATAGTGATCAGTATCATCAACATCGTAAATTTCACCTGTAACAAACCAGTTTTTATAATACCCTTCACCAAACATGCCAAGATAATCAGTGTAATCGCTATTAAAGTAATTCAATCGAATGTTGGAATCTGTATCTAGGTAGCCATAATCATCAAGTACCCCAGAGCTTTGCTGCTCCTCAAAGTAGTAATGGCTCACTAATTGGTAAGCATTAAAACTATATCTGTGATTCTCTATGTGCGTATAGTCGATACTATTGAACCATTGTTTACTCACCTGTTGTTCTGTTGCGATAGAGCAGTTTGAATAAGCAAGTGTTGCCAGAGCAATAGGGGCTAGTTGTTTAAACATACATATCCTTGTTGTATTTGGTTTTGTTTCATAAAGATAATACAACAAGCAGCTACTTACATTGTAATAAAGTGTTGTGGGTCTGTTAGTTTGTGAAAAGGCCAAGCAGTGCTTGGCCTACAGAGATTAATTAAGTGTTGTGGTGAGTGATATTTCGGTATTCATCAGTTTAGAAATAGGGCAGCCTTGCTTAGTTTGCTCACAAAGTTGCTCAAATTTTTCGCTCGAAATTTCTTTTATCTTTGCACTAACATCAAGTGCAATGAGGCTCACTTCGAAGCCGTCATCAACCTCATCAAGGCTCACTGTTGCTTTGGTCGTTATGTCGTCAGCGACAAAGCCTGCTTCAGTTAGTGCAAGCGATAGCGCCATGCTAAAACAGCTACTGTGTGCCGCTGCAACAAGTTCTTCAGGGTTAGTACCTGGCTTATCTTCAAAGCGAGTGTTAAAGCCAAATGGCTGTTTCTCAAGCGCGCCACTTTGACTAGAAATATAGCCTTTGCCAGATTTAATATCACCAGACCAACTCGTATGTGCAGATTTTTTAATCGTCATCGTCATCTCCTTTGTAAATTTTTTCGACAACCGTGAAAGGCTTTCAGGGTTTTGTGCCGAAAACTGTAAGTTAACGATATAAGTGCAACTTAAACGCCAATATTTCTTTTGGCTTCACGCTTGCAACGTTCTGAGCAGTATTTAACATGCTCCCAGTCACGTTGCCATTTTTTACGCCACATAAATGGCCTGTCGCAAACGGGGCAGGTTTTGCTGGGTAAATTAAGCTTTTTATGAGCCATGTCGTTGTCTTTTAAGGCTTATCACATGCTTATTCAGTACGGCTTTTGTGCCACGCTTTACATCATCACGTTCTCGAAATGACCATAATCGCTCACGTGCTTGTTTGGCTGCATGTTCAATATCTACCATAGGCTCAGGGTAGTCTTCGCCGAGTTTAAAGTTATTAAATAAGGCCTCCATTGGCGGCTGTTGCCATGGCTGGTGGAGATCTTCTATGGGTAAATTTTTAAGCTCAGGGCACCATGTTTTAATAAATATGCCCTCTGGGTCTTTATCTTCAGATTGCTTTATTGGGTTATACAAACGAATCGTGTTGGTTCCTGTGACAGATGCTTGCATTTGGATTTGTGGGTAGTGAATACCAGGCTCAAAATCTAAAAAATAACGCGATAAAATAAAGCTGACTGATTGCCAATGAATGTTCATATGATGAGTCATAAAGCTGACTAACATAGCGCGCATTCGAAAATTAATGTAACCCGTTGCTGCTAGGCAGCGCATGCACGCATCAATAATGGGAATACCTGTTTGACCTTGCTCAAAGCGCTTTAAGTGCTCAGCAACATGTTCATCATCGCGATAAGGGTAGTGCTTGTAGCCCGCATTTTGCGGTGCAAACTCCATGCTGCATTGAGTTTCGAATTTTTGCATAAAATGGCAATGCCAGTGAAGCCTTGACTCGAAAGCATATAATGAGCGACGCCAGCTTAAAGGCTGCTTTGCTAAATAGTATTTTAGAGTTTGATAAACTTGTCTGAGACTCAGGTTGCCAAAGGCTAAGTAAGGCGAAAGCCTAGAGCATGAATCTCTACTTTTTGATGGGCTTGAAATGCCACTTTGGTAGTTCATTGCTCGTTCTTCTACAAAGCTCTGTAGGCAAGCTCTGGCTGCATGAGGGCCACCATATTGAAACTGCGGGTCGTGCTTTAGAAAATCATCAATACAGGTCGCTGCTTGGTAATTATTAGGCAGAACTGCATTAAATGCTTGCCAATTTGGCGTTACAAGACGTTGGTTCATCACACCATGCCAATGTGTTTGCCAATCAAACTGTTTAGGTCGCGCTCGTTTTACACCTCCAAGTGGCGTTTCGTGCCATGGAATTACTTTGCTGTTTAGCCAGCGTTTGACCTGTTTATCTCGCTCAAAGCTATTGTAAAGACCTATTTCTTCATGACTATAAACCCCTGCAATATCAAAATCTTCACTAAGGGTTTCTAACAAGGTAATCATTTCTTGATTATAAATGGCGATTTCAGCGTTATATTTTTCGAGCTGTTGGTTGATATCTTTAAGTGACTGAGCAACAAAACGCCAGTGCCTAAAGCTGTAATGGGGGTCTTCGAGTAATAGGGGCTCAAAGTTGTAAATAAGTAAGCAAGGCAGCTCTGATGCAATTGCACTGGCAAGTGGCTGATGATCAGATAGTCTTAGGTCACGTTTAAACCAAACAAGATTTACTTTTTGTTTTTTTGAGCCTGCCATAAACGTGGAGTTGAAAATTGCTTTGGTGGTTATACGTAGCAAGTCACAACTTAGATTAATTACTAAAGCAATCCACAAAGTTTCCACATTTGTAGCATATTGCCCACACACTTTTGGATGGTATTCATATCAACTGGGAGAAGAAGATAAAGAAGCGATTCTAGCCTCTGTGCAAGAAAAGTTTGGTTTATCTGAAGGTGATTCGCTGTTATCGGTCACAGCGTAAATCACAAAGCGGTCATGATGACCGCTTTTTTATATCTAGCTTTATTAATCACACATTAAAGTGACGCGGCGAAAGCCTTTATTTCGTTTTGTGCTGC
The DNA here is from genome assembly GCF_013350085.1 of Pseudoalteromonas sp. 0802. Lineage (NCBI taxonomy): Bacteria > Pseudomonadati > Pseudomonadota > Gammaproteobacteria > Alteromonadales > Pseudoalteromonadaceae > Pseudoalteromonas > Pseudoalteromonas sp. 0802. The sequence goes on from NZ_JABVXE010000008.1 coordinate 123,111, forward strand.
TTCTAAGCTTTGCTCTGCACCAGGCATTGCAAGGCCTTCAGCGTAAATAAAGTTAACATCAGTCATACCCACAAAACCAAGTACATCTTTTAAGTATTTAGTTTGTGTATCCATGTCGGTGCCTTGATATACACCACCACGCGCAGCAAGTACCACTACTTTTTTGTCTTTAATTAAACCTACAGCGCCTTGCTCTGTGTATTTAAATGTAATACCAGCACGAGCAATACGATCAATCCAAGCTTTGAATGTTGATGGAATACCAAAGTTATACATTGGCATACCAATAACAATCAGTTCGTTATCGTTAAGTTCAGCAATTAAATCGTCAGAAATTGCAGCAAGTAGCTTTTGCTCATCGCTACGTTCGTTTGCATCAGTCATCCAAGCAGCCATTTCTGTCTGCGTTAAGTGAGCAATCGCATTGTCGCTTAAATCGCGAGTTGTTACTGAAATTTGTTGGTTGTTAGCAAGCTGCTCAACAAATAGTTGGCTAAGCTTGGTTGAATTACCTTGTTCACCATTTAAAGATGAATTTAACACAAGTACTTTTTTCATCATGTCACCTAAGAAAACTGAAGTTGTGCAGCTATTATAATTAGCAAAAATTAAATTAATAATGCTATTAATCGAGCGTTACGTTCGTTTTAAACGAATGGAAGAGGTGTCTAATTTTTTGAATTAGTCTTCTTTTAATTTAATGTTATTATTGCCGCGACAATAAAAAAGAAATGGACTTTATTATGAAGTACTTACTGCTTACTCTTTTTGCAGTGCTGAGCTTAATGCCTCGTGCTGCTGAAAACACACAACTCCCTGTAGAATCATTCGCCTCTTTACGCGCTTTTAGCCAAGTAAAATTTTCGCCAAATGGTAAAAATTTATCGTTTATTCGAAATGTAAATGGTGAGCTGGTTTTAATGGTTTATAACCGTAAAACTAAAGAAGCTGATTCTATTATTCGTTCAGATAATCACACTATTTTCTTCGATTGGTATGAATGGGCAAATGATGAGGTACTACTTTTAGGTGCCCGCTATATTCAACGCCAATTTGGTGGCCCTAAATATACCTCTACCCGTTTATATGCATATAAAATTGGTGGTGATGGCAAGGCGAAACTGGCTATAAAGCCTAACTTTAATCGTGATGAACGCCAACCGCAATTTGGTGATCAGGTCATCAGCTTTTTACCCGATAAAAAAGATAAAATTTTAGTTCAAGGTGATTTTGATGTTGCCAATGCCCCTGGCGTGTATGAACTTGATTTAAGTACACTTCGTAAGAAAAAAATTCAGCGCTCACGTAGTAAAGTGATTGATTGGACAGCAGACCGCCAAGGTAATGTGCGTATTGCCCTAAAAATGGATGAAGACGAATTTGAATATATTCTTTATGACGAAGATCGAGATAACCGTAAAACGTTATTCAAATATAAAGCATTTAGCCCTGATGTAGTGACTGTTTTGGGCTTCGATAAAGACCCTAATATTCTTTACTTCAAAGCTCTTAAAGATGGCTATGATGCGCTTTATAAAATGGACCTAACGACCATGAAAAAAGAGTTAGTGTTCAGCGATGATAACTATGACTTCGACGGTCATATATTCTATTCATCTCTTACAGGTGAAGTAGCAGGGTTTACGCACTCTCAATTAGATGAGGGGATCCGTTACTGGGATGAAGATTTAAACAACCTTTATAATGGCTTACGCGCTGTATTGCCGGCAGATAAGTTTGATATTGATATTATTGATACCAGTAAAGAACAGCGTCAATATGTGGTTTACGTTTCAGGTGAGCAAATCCCTGGTACCTATATGTTGGGTGACCGGGATTCTAACGAATTAACTGCATTTGCCTCGGCATTTCCAGATGTTGATGAAACTGTTTACAGCGGTAAAAAGAAAATTAGTTATAAAGCTCGTGATGGCTTAACTATTGAAGGGTATTTAACTTTACCTGTGGGCTACAAAGAAGGGGATAAATTACCAACTATTGTGTTCCCTCATGGCGGGCCAATGGCTCGTGATTACGCTGGTTTTGACTATTGGACTGCGTTACTTGCTTATAATGGTTATGCAGTACTGCAACCAAACTTCCGTGGTTCAAGTGGCTATGGCCATGAATTTGAGATGGCTGCAGTTCAAGGTTTTGGTAAAGAAATGCAAGATGACTTGCAAGATGCGGCGAATTGGCTTGTTGAAGAAGGTATCGCTAATGGAGATAAAATTTGTATTGGCGGGGCAAGTTATGGTGGTTATGCTGCATTAATGGCGGTGGTTAAACACCCAGAAACATTCAAATGTGCAGCAAGCTTTGCTGGCGTTACTGATCTTGAGCGTATTGTTAGTAAAGCGCGTTATTTCACTAATAAAGAAATTGTGCGTAAGCAATTTGGAACTGATGGCGATAAACTAGAAAAAGCGTCGCCTGTTAATTTTGCAAAGCAAATTAATCGTCCGGTGCTATTGGTTCATGGCTCTGATGATAATGTAGTGCCTGTTTATCATAGTCGTGAAATGGATGATGAACTTAAAGACGAAGGCAAAGATGTTACTTACATTGAGCTCGAAGATGGCGACCATTACTTATCGCACCAGCCGTATAGAATTAAAACGTTGAAAGCGTTTTTAGAGTTCTTCGATAAGAACTTAAAAAACTAGAATTAGCAAAGAAAAAGGCGACTTAGGTCGCCTTTTTGAATACCTGATTCTGAGTCAATTTTATTTATAAGCTAATTCAGCATCAATATTGCGCATTAAGTTGGTAACCCAATTGATATATTGGCGGTGGATTTTTTTGCCATTGTAATCAAGGTTTATCGAATCTTTGTAATCAATAGAATATTCTTGCTCGTTAAACGTAATATCAACGCGTAATTGGTGTTTACGAATATCAAGTTTACCTAAGATTTGACCTTCGGCATTTGAACGACACGTCCAGCCTAGTTTCATACATGCTTTTAAAATATTGGTTTTGATACTTTCAAGGTCATGTTGGCCAGACGCCATTTGCGGTACAGGGTTTGCGTCAAAGTTACGAATAGGCACACTGGTGCTACAAGCAGAAAGTGTAAGTAGCGTAAGAAGTGCAAGAGCTGCCTTTTTCATAGTAAGTCCTTTTTGGAAATAAAATCAGCGCGATTATGCGCTTTTTTTACTGCAGGGTCTAGGCATCGGGTAAAAACCACGCACTAATTGCACCAAGTAAGCCTAAGATACTGTAGAAAAAAATTAACTCAGCAGTCGTTAAGTAGGTATTTAGTAAGCCGACGCTACCTAGCAGTAATAATATAACTCCGATCACCGTATTACTAACAGAGACATAGTCAGTGCGCTTGTTTCCTTCAGCCATATCAACAAGGTAGGTTTTACGACCAAGGCGAACCCCTTGATGAGCTACGGTGAGTAAAAAATAACAGAGCGGTAATAGCCAAAACTCATTGAGCGTTTGTGGGCTCAGATAAGCAACTAAATAAACGGCGAAACCGTTGAGGGTGACGAGCATTGCAGCAAACACTAATACCTTGCGGCTCGATAAGTCACTTAGTCGACCCCAGATAGGCGCAGAGACTAAGCTGGCAAGCCCCGAAAGCGCCATAAATGTAGCAAGCAGAGAAAAGTCGAAAGCCTGTTCACTGGCAAGAACGATATAAAACGGGGCGCTCAAAGCAGAACATAGCAACAACGCACGAGTGATAATAAAGTGAGCAAATTGCTTATCTTGGTAAAGCAGTTTTAATTTTGACAAAGCATGCAAAAAGCCGTTTTCAGCGCCCTCGGTTGCGCCCTTGTATTCTTGAATGCGGCTATAACTGAGCGCTGCAAACAGCCACATTAAAGCAGCCAGCATTAAAGCAACATACACCCCATTTTCATAGCCAAGGCTTTGTAGATACCATAAACCAAGACCAAAGGTGAGCGTTGCAAATCCGGCAAAACTCGCAGCAAGACCGCTAATGCTGCCTCGTTGTTTTTTAGGTATGACCTTGCCTAATACATCTTTTGCAGCAATGGAATTAAAGCCACGAGCAAGGCTAAAGATAATCAAAATAGCGATGATAGCAAACCCTGCCGTTGCACCTTGGAGTGTTAAAGCACAAATAAGCATGCCAACAATACACAATGCTTGCACTATGGCACCAATCACCCAAACCCACTTTCTGACAGGCAGCCTACGAATAGCACTGGCGATGGCCAGTTGTGGCAACATTGAGCCTGACTCACGAATAGGCACAAGCCAAGCAATAAAACTACTTGGTACATTAATGCTCTGTAAAAGCCACGGTAGGGTCACTTTAGGGTTTAACAGGGCATCTGCAAACTTACTAAATAGTTGGCTTACTAATAAGGTAAGAAAATTGCCGGGCACTACTTTACAAGCGGCTTCATCAATTGCTTTGCAGGCACGGGCATCCTCGGTGTTACTGAGGCGTTGGTAGATATCTTCTTTACTGAGCTTTTGCATACTTTTTATTTTTATGAAAAAGGGCATTTAAGCCCTTAAAAATCTTCCTTAGAGTGGCGCTCTGCTAACTGCTCAGCTTCATCACCCCATGTTTTATTTACTCTGCGACCTCGTTTTACAGCAGGGCGGCGCTCAATTTGTTTTGCCCAGCGCATCACATGACTATATGACTCAACATCTAAAAACTCTGCCGCATCATATAAATTGCCAAGTACCAAGCTGCCATACCAAGGCCAAATAGCGATATCGGCAATTGAATATTCGCTACCAGCCATGTAGTCATGGTCGCTTAAATGGCGGTTTAATACGTCTAACTGGCGTTTTACTTCCATGGTGAAGCGATCAATTGGGTACTGCATCTTGAAAGGGGCATAACTATAAAAATGACCGAAGCCTCCACCTAAGTATGGGGCAGAGCCCATTTGCCAAAATAGCCAATTTCGACATTCTGTTTTACTGGCGTGATCGCTTGGGATCAGCGCATCAAACTTTTCTGCCAGGTATTGTAAAATTGCACCTGACTCAAACACGCGAGTAACGGGCGTTGTACTGTGATCCATTAAGGCTGGGATTTTTGAATTAGGGTTAACACTGACAAACCCTGAAGAGAACTGGTCACCATCGCCAATTTTAATTAAAAATGCATCGTAGTCGGCTTCATCAATACCAAGCTCTAATAGCTCTTCGAGCATGATAGTGACTTTTTGGCCGTTTGGTGTCGCAAGCGAGTAGAGTTGAAGATCGTGTTTACCAACGGGCAAGTCTTGCTCGTGGGTTGCACCTGAGACCGGACGATTAGTCTTCGCCCATTCACCACCGTTTTCTGCATCCCATTGCCACACTTTAGGTGGCGTATAACTGTCGGTATTACTCATTGAAACTCCTAAATTGTGCTTTAATGAATGTCATTACGAGATTACCATCCTAGTTGATCAGATAGAGCAAGGGAAGTACAGTTATTAATTATGAATAACAAGGAGGATGACATGAAAAAGCATGGTTTAGCCATTGGCCTTGAGCGAACTGGCACGACTTTTTATCTCACAATTAAAGTAGTCGGAAAGCTTACCCACGAGGATTATAAAACTCTCACTCCTCTTATAGATAATGCTGTAGCAGCAGTTCCGAGTGCAAAAATAAGAGCCTATGTTGATATTACTGAGTTAGAAGGCTGGGAGTTACAAGCGGCGTGGGATGATTTTAAGTTAGGCCTTAAACATAACAAAGAGTTTTGCCGTATAGCTGTGCTTGGTAGCAAAAACTGGCAACAAGTGGCAAGCAAAGTGGGTAACTGGTTTATCAGTGGCGAAGTGAAATACTTTGAAGACCCGATCATTGCCACTGAGTGGTTACACGAATAAGGAATTAAGTGATAGAAAACAGCCAATTAAAGGTGGCGACATTTAATTTATATAATTATTTAGCGCCACCTGACGCCTTTTATGATTTTCAGCGCATTTATAGCGCTGAGCAATGGGCCAAAAAGCAGCGCTGGCTGGCCGATTACCTTAAAAATCAGCAGCCAGACATTATTGGCTTTCAAGAAGTGTTCAGTATCAATGAACTGAAACAACAAGTTAACGCAGAGGGTTACCCTTATTTTGCAGTGGTTGATGAGCCAACGGTGATTGATGACTTTATTTATCGCGATCCGGTTGTGGCCATTGCCTCACGCTATAAAATTGTTGCTGTCAGTCAGATTGAGGCAGAGCAAGATGATATTTTAGCGATGGGCTTGAGCGATAATTTTAACTTTAGCCGCAGTATTATTCGCGCGACACTTGAAGTACCACACTTAGGACACGTCGATTGCTATGTAGTGCACTTTAAATCAAAGCGCAGCATGCTCCATCACCAAGATGATGAAAGCCACAGCGAACAGCAAAACTTAGTTATGCAGTTAAAATCGCAAGCCCTTGGGCGCTGGGCATCAAGTATGCAGCGTGGCAGTGAAGCAGCGCTGTTACTCGTTGAAATTATTAAGCGCAGAGCGCACACCAATAACCCTGTGATTGTGATGGGGGACTTTAATAATGAGTTACACGATGGTGTGCTTAACCATTTAATCGCTGACCACCTTCGTTTTAGCGGTCATAGGCAAAATAGCCCATCTCGTTCAGAGTTCAAACTACAAGATAGTTGGCAACTCTATCAGCGCCATGTTGTCACCGAGAACGACAGAGAAGCCACCCACTATTTTGGTAGTAGCAGCTCAGTATTTGATTATATTTTGTTATCCCGTGAGTTTGATGCCGGGTTTCAGGGTAGCTTTTTTGAGGTGGTTGATTATCACACCTATGATCAGCACTTGATCAACCCCCAGTTTGCCTATGATGATCAAAGTACCGACCATGGCGTTGTGATGGTGACAATGAAGTTAAGAGACTAGAAGCTAATAGCTTTCAGCTTTCAGCTTTCAGCTTTCAGCTGTCAGTTTAAAGCTTAGGGCTCTTTTGCTTATCACGCTTTGCCATAATATAGCCGATGAATGCGCCGCTAATTGCGCCGAATAAATGGCTTTCGAATGAAATATGAATGCGCTGCGGGAAGACACCCCAAATCAGGCCGCTGTATAACACAACAACCGCAATACTGATTAAAATGGCTTTGAATGAGCGGTGCATAATGCCGTAGCTAATTAAATAGCCCCATAAACCGTAGATAACACCACTTAGCCCTACATGAATATTGCTGCGGCCAAATAGCCATACTAGTAATCCACCAATGAGCGCTGTACCTGCAAACACCAGCCAAAAGCGTTTTACGCTATATTGGCAAACTAGCCAGCCGAGAATAGCAAATGGCACTAGGTTACTAAAAAGGTGTGCCCAGCCACCATGTAAAAATGGTGCAAAAAACACCCCTGATAAACCAGATATCTGTCTTGGCAAAATACCTAAGCCGTTTAAGTTTATGCCGGGTAGAGTATTAATTATTTGCAGTACCAAGCACACCAGCATAATGCCTAAAATTGCGAATCGCTTACTACTGATAGGAGGAATTTTGACAGCTTTTTTTTCAGTCATGATGAGAAGCTCTTAAATCAATGTGACCGAATGAGTATAACTTATTAAAAGTGAAGGTAAACACCTTGATATGCAAGGTGTTTACTAAAGGTCTAGAGCATATTGAGCTAGTTTAACCTAATTTGGTTAATAGTTTTTTCGCAGCAAGCTCAGAACTTGCAGGGTTTTGCCCTGTGATTAGTAGGCCATCTTCAATCGCAAGCTCGCCCCAATCATCGGTTTTTTGATACTGACCACCTTGTTTGATTAGCTCATCTTCAACAAGTAATGGCACAACATTGGTAAGCTGTACGGCATCTTCTTCTGAATTACTAAAGCCGGTTACTTTTTTATCAAATACCACAGATTTACCAGCTGCATTTTTCGCATTCAGTAATACGGCACTGGCGTGACATACTGCACCCACTGGTTTCTCTGAGTTAAGAAATTGCTCTATCAAGCTAATTGAATCTTGGTTATCAACTAAGTCCCATAACGGACCATGGCCACCTGGGTAAAATACCGCATCAAAATCATCGGCTTTAACTTCAGCCAGAGGTTTAGTATTAGCCATTAAAGTTTTTGCCGCACTGTCTTGCTCAAAACGTTTTGTGGCATCGGTTGCTGCATCAGGGGCTGCACTATTTGGATCAACCGGAGGTTGGCCACCTTTAACAGAAGCTAAAGTTACCTCTGCACCGGCATCAATAAAGGCGTAGTAGGGCGCCGCAAATTCTTCGACCCAAAAGCCCGTTTTATGGCCGGTATCGCCAAGTTCATCGTGTGAAGTGAGTACCATTAAAATTTTCTTAGCTGACATAGTGAATCCCTTTTTGTGTATTAAACATCGTTAATAACACTATAGGGGTGAAAATCGAGTTAAACAACGCAGATAAATTTAACTTCATTGGTTTAATAATTGATACAATTATTCAGGTTAGATTAGGAGTTTGTATGAAAGTATCGTTTGAGCAATTAAAAAGCATGGTGGTGTTTGCCCACATTGTGCAGCAAGGCAGCTTAACTAAAGCGGCTCAACAACTTGGTTTATCAAGAGCTGTAGTTAGTTATCACTTAAAGAAATTAGAACAGCAATTAAAGCTCACGTTACTTAACCGCTCAACGCGTACCATGGCTCTCACCGAAGCAGGTATGGCTTATTACGAACGTTGTCAGGCTATCACTGAGCACGCTGAGGCTGCTAACTTACACCTTGAGAACTTAAAGAGTGAACCGGTTGGGGTTATCAAATTGAGTTGTCCGGTGAATGTTGGTTTGCAACTTGTGGTACCGGCACTGGCTCAGTTTAAGCGTTTGTATCCGAAAATAGATATTGATTTACAGCTTAGTGATGATGTGGTTGATATCATCAAAGAGGGCTTTGACTTAGCGATTAGAGGCGTGGCCCTTGAAAGCTCAAACTTACAAGCCACTAAACTTGCAAGCATGGCGACTTGCTTATGTGGCTCAGTCGATTACTTTACAAAATACCCTATACCAAAGAGCATCGCCGATTTAGCAGAGCATACATGGGTGGTGTATCAACCAAGTAGTGCTGTTGTCACGCTCGAAAAAGATAAACGCCGCTTTGAGGTGGCAGTTAGTGGTGGCATAAGTACCAACAATGCTGCTGCTCGAACTGCCTTTGTAGAAGCTGGGCATGGCTTAGCGAAAATCCCAGTTTATGATGCATTGCCAAGGATCAAAGCAGGATTGTTACGCACAATCTTAGATGATTACAAAACTGCTGATATTGAACTTTATGGCGTATTCCCGCCAGGGGCGGCGGGAAGCAAAAAGCTGCGGGTTTTACTCGATTACTTGAAGGATTATTTTACTAATCAAGTAGCCACTATGACGATTTAAACAAGTGTGCGATTAAATAAAGCAACGGCTTGTTGATACATGCTGATGGCAAGAGCTGGGTCGTATCGGTCGCCTTCGTCGCGCATAAACGCATGTTGGGCGTTCACTTCTTGCCACTGGTAATTAATGCCTGTTGCCACCGCTTGTTGGTAAATTTTAAGGCGGCCTTCTTTTGGTACATGTGGGTCTTGTTTACCCCAAACAAAGTGGATCTCACCTTTAATATCTGCCATGCGCTCAAATGAGTTATTACCTGCTTGTGCTGGTAAAGTATCGCTGTGTATATCTGTCGCGTATAAACAAAAAGCGGCTTTGATACTTGGGTTTAATGCAGCTCGGTATGCAAGGTGACCACCAATACATACGCCCATGGCACCGACATTTCCTGTGCAGTAATCTTGCTGACGTGCAAATGCAATTAAAGCGTCAGTGTCTGAGTCATGGCTCTCAAGCGGTTTTGCCCATTTGTCGGCATTGCCTTTGTCTTTACCAGCATCATCATAAGCAAGTACCGTCCCAATAGGATTTAACTCATGAAAAACTTCTGGCACTAACACGACAAAACCATGACCAGCAAGTATTGCCGCAGAGCGTGCAATAGGGGCTGTTTCTTGGAAAATTTCAGAATAGAAAATAACACACGGGTATTTACCTTCTTCTACAGGGCGATAAATACTGGTGCGCATTGTGCCTGTGTTGGTCGCTATGTCGTGGCTATGGTGCTGAATAATCATGTTAATCCTTGTAAAATCGGTTTAGCTAATAATACCTCAGCCCCACCTTTTGGACGAGTCAAAGCCCTTGAAATTTATTGATGCTCAGCTATTTTATTGAGGCAGGATACTGCATACAGCTTGCGTAATAGGTAAGGGTAGCAGGCCAGTCAGAGAAAATAGCCATCACACCCACTTGCTTAGCAAGGACGTCTATCACATTCATCATTTGCCCATCTTGTTTAATCACACTGGCAATCGACTGGTAATAATAACCACCGCCCTTAGTTAATGGACCAGAGCGCTCTAAACTCCAAGTAATGATGTTCAGCCCTGCTTGTTTAGCTTTAATAGCATAAAGGGAAGGTACGATTGCACCTGACTCATCAAGGCTTAAAAGCATCCACATTGGCGGTGCGATAATACGTACTCCATCGTCATACAGAGCCTGCATTGATGGCTGCCAAGTTGTTTCATCCATCGCATCAAAGTCTGCTTGCTCATCTCGGCCATCAAGATAAATACTGTTGTTTGCAAATTCAGGGTGATTTTTTAGCCAATACTTCACATCTTCAAGATTAAATGATTGTGGATACACATGATTGCTATTCACACCTGAAGCTCGGTACTCATCAAGCATTTTTTGCGCATAATCTTGCTGGCTAAAACCGTTAAATGGCATGCTAACTTCTGGGCTTTTTAGCTCGGGTGTCATTTTTACACCCAGTGATTTGAATAACTTAATGCTTTGCTGGTGGGTCATAACAGTGCCACTGTTTGCGTATAAATCAGTGCGCCAGCTTGGTGTTCCTTGCATATATTCAGCGACCGTTTTGGCGTTTGGGTTGGCACCATCCATTTTAGCTTTTAAGGTTAAAAACTCAGCTTGGGTGATATCGCTGGTGCAGCATTTAGCCTGAGCTGGTTGGCCGTCTTTGGTCGGAGTAAAAGGCTGGCTGCATTTTGCAGCGAGCTCAGGAATCGCTAAAATGTTGGTAGTGGTGTGTAAATCACACTGTGAATGGCGACACACGAGTTGTTTGTCTTTAGTAAAGGCGACGTCACATTCAAGTACGCCAGCGCCCATTCTTGCAGCGGCTAAATATGACTCTTTGCTGTGCTCAGGAAACTGCATGGGGGCACCGCGATGACCAATTACAAAATCAGTTTTATAGAAAGGGCCATTACCGCATTCAGCAAGTTGCTGCTTTAACGGCCCATCTGTCATCTTGTCGATTAAATAGTAAGGCCTAGCACCCACTTGCACTGCCTGTTCGACAGGCAGATTCTTACAGCCTTGAATAACGAAACCTAAACAACATAAAACCAGTGCGCGCATAACAGCATCCCTCTAATCGAATAGAGTTTAGCCTATCATGACTCCGTGGCAGTTTTATTAAGTTTCTGATTTATAATAAGTGCTAATAAGATAATCGCAGCGCCGATGGCAAGCTTGATGATATCGGCATCACGATTCCAAATCACAATGTTAACGATGATCCCTGCTGGGATCAGTAGGTTATTCATTACGGCCAAGGCACCTACATTGACAGTAGTTGCGCCCTTATTCCACGCGAAATAACCAAGCCCTGAAGCAATCGTGCCTAAGTAAATTAACACGCCCCATTGTGTCGTTGTGGTGGGTAGCTTACTCGTATCACCAAATAAGCCGTAACAAATTAGTGCGACAATTAAAGCGCCAATGAAGAACCAAGCAAACACCCGAGAGTGGGGGAGTTGCTCATCTTGCATTAAACGTTTGTAAGTTACTTGACCGGTAGCAAAGCAAATATTAGCAGCCTGCACCATTAACATACCAATGAGATAGTTTTCATCGACGCCTTCATAGCGAATAGCAACGGCACCTAAAATAGCTAGCATTGCGGCGAATAAAAACTTGGCATTAAAACGCTTTTCAAGCAAATCGTTTAACAAAGTGATGTAAAGTGGCGTCATTACCGTAAATAGCAGTACCTCGGGCACGCTAAGGTACAAAAAGGAATGGTAATAGAAGCTGTACATCACGCCTAGTTGTACTGCGCCTATTGCCATGAGCTTTAGTGCTAAGGCTTTAGGGGTTTTACGCCAGTGTAAAAAGGGCAAAAACACGCAAGTTGCCAAGCCAATGCGCATTAACACACTAAACCATGCATCCACTTGGCCTGCTAAATAAACACCAATAAGACTAAACGAAAAGGCCCAAAGCAGGGTTACAGCAAATAAGTAGGTCATGTTATTCGAGTTATGTGCAAAAAGGGCAGTGTATATGAGATGGCTGAAAATTAAAATTGCCCATGACGGATAATACGCGGTCATGGGCAATGGGGGGTTAGGGTTGGCTGGCAACAAAGGCTTTTGCTTGTTGCTTTAATAGCTCGAGTGCGTTGCTATCGTAAAACGTGCTGTGCGAGACAACACCCTTTAGCGTTTGTGTATTACGAATATCAATAAGCGGGTTTTCTGATAGCAAAATGAGATCGGCTACTTTCCCTTCACTAAGGGCACCATATTGCTGTTGTTTATTTAAAAATTTAGGCCCCGCGAGTGTTGCGGCTTGCAGTGTTTGCAGTGGTGTTAGGCCATATTCAGTAAAAATACTCAGTTCTTGGTGCAAAGAAAGCCCCGGATAAATATACGAATTTAAAAAGCCCGCGTCTGTGCCTGCAATAATGCTCACACCTGCCTGTTGGGCGATAGGGAGTAACTGGGCGGTTTTAATAAAACGCTCTTTGCGCTGTTTGATTTGTGCAGGGGTGTCTTTGTTAGCTCTATCAACTCGCCATTGATACGTCGCTTTTAAACCTTTACCTAAATAATCTAAATAGGCATCGTCTTGATGATTGTCTTCATCAATGTAAGCCGTTATTTTGCCACCAATCAAGGTTGGCACCACGGCGGTGTCGTTGTTAGCAAGAACCGTAAACTTCTCAATAGCTGTCGGTTCATCAAACTGCGCGGTGATAATAGGCAGCGCAGTGCGATAACTCAGCTCTTTTGAAGCAACCTTTGCAGAAATATCTGCTTCGTTTTTAGCCGCAGCTTTAAGCATATAGGTCATATGCTCAATCGCATCAAGACCCGCCTTGGAAACATCAGTCACAGACAGTGAAAATGGAATATGCCCCGAAATTTGATAACCACGCTTTTTAACCTCATGCACGGCTTTTATGTAGAGCTCAGGCGTTAAAGCGCTGTCGGTAATTTTGATAAAATCAACGTCCATGCTGTCTAATAGATCCATTGCAGCATGCATTTCTTCAGTCGTTTCTACTTCTAAATCACCGGGCCAAATAGACCCTTTACCTTCTAATTTCGGGCCTGAGGTGAAAATAGTTGGGCCCACTAACTGACCTTGTTTTACTTGTTCACGCCAGCTAAGTACAGATTCACTCAAATCAGCCGCAGCATCACGAACAGTTGTTACGCCGTAGGCTAAATACAGTGGCAATAGCTGTTTATTTTCTTCAATAAGTTCATCACCACCACCAAAGTGGACATGCATATCCCATAGACCAGGCATGACATACTGACCTTTGGCATCAATCAATGTTGAGCTTTGATAGTGGCTACTTAAAGGTTTATCGCTACGTTTGATGATAATTCCATCGCGAATGGCAAGAGATTGCTTTGCTGAGATAGCCCCAGTTTGCATATCAATAATTTGGGCGTTTTCTATCACGATGTCAGCGCGCTCATCTGGGGGGGATGAACATGCAGCTAAAGCTGAGCAAAGTCCTAAAAGTAAAGCGTTTTTCATGTGTGAACTCGTGTTTTTCTTTGAGATTAGCAAAAACGAGTTAACTGACAATGGCTTTGAGATGAATAGGAATAAAAGTGGGGTGAAAATTTAATTGATACTTAAAAAGTATGAGGGTTGCCCCTCATACTCTAAACAACAGTGTGATTATTCAACTAAACCACGACGCTTTAATAGTGCGTCTGTTGTTGGTTTTTGACCACGGAACTCAATGTAACTTTGCATTAAGTCGCGGCTGTTACCTTTTGATAAAATCTCTTTGCGGAAATTATCACCGTTTTCACGTGTTAAACCACCTTCTTCAGTCATGTGTGCAAACGCATCTGCTGCGAATACTTCAGTCCAAAGGTAAGCGTAATAACCCGCTGAGTAACCACCGGCAAAGGTATGGCTGAAGTAGCAAGACTTATAACGTGGTGGTACTGGGTAATATGCAATACCATGCTTGTCTAATGCATCATGTTCAAACTTTTGTACGTCAGTGATATCAGCATCAACACCAAATGAGTGCCATTCCATATCAAGCAGTGCCGCCGCTAAGTACTCAGTTGTATCAAAGCCTTGGTTGAACTTTTGTGACTCAAGTACTTTCGCAAGTAACGCTTTTGGAATTGGTTCACCTGTTTTGTAGTGCTTGGCGTAGTTTGCAAGTACTGTCGGTTCTATATTCCAGTCTTCGTTTGCTTGTGAAGGGAATTCAACAAAGTCACGAGCAGTTGCTGTACCTGCTAAGCTTGGGTATTTAACATCAGAGAATAAACCGTGCGCAGCATGACCAAACTCATGGAACATCGTTGTTACTTCAGAGAAAGTCATGAGTGTTGGTTGACCTTCAGCTGGCTTAGGAATGTTCTGTGCATTGTAGATCACAGGCATAGTGTCTTTAAGACCGCTTTGGCTAACATAGGCACTCATCCAGGCACCACCACGTTTACCTTCACGTGCGTAAGGGTCCATGTAGAATAGGCCAATAGCGCTACCGTCTTCGTTAAATACTTCAAACACCATGACGTCTTCGTGATAAACCGGTAGGTCTTTACGCTCTTTAAAGGTAATGCCATAAAGTTTATTCATCGCAAAGAATAGACCGTCGTGGATCACTGACTGCATTTCAAAGTAAGGCTTAACTAAAGCTGGGTCTAAGTCGTACTTCTCTTGGCGAACTTTTTCAGCGTAAAACGCCCAGTCCCAAGGTTGAAGCGCAAATGTTTCACCTGACTTTTTGATTACTTGTTGGATTTGCTCTGCTTCTGCTTCTGCTTTAGCAACCGCTTTCGGCGCTAAGTCATCAAGGATGCCGTAAACATTTTCAGTTGTTTGCGCCATACGATTAGTCATTACATACGAAGCCCAGTCTTTATAACCAAGTAATGCCGCTTTTTCTGCACGTAGCTTAGTTTCTTTGATGATGATAGGGCTGTTTGTTGCTTGTGCACGCGTTGAAGAAGTTGTCCAAATCTTTTCACGAAGCTTGCGGTTTTCAAGGCTTTGTAAGATAGGTTGGCGAGTCGTGTTCACCAATGTGATCATGTAACCTTCTTTACCTGCTTTTTTGGCTGCAGCTGCAAGGCTTGCAATTTCACCTTCAGATAAACCCGCTAATTCGCTTTTATCTTTAACTAAAATCACATCTTCTTTAAATGATTTTAAGATATTTTGTGAAAACTCAGTTGAAAGCTTGGCAAGCTCTGCGTTGATTTCACGCATTTTTGCCTTTTCAGCTTCAGTTAGTTTTGCACCCGCGTTAACGAACTTTTTGTAGTAGTAATCAACAAGGCGTTGATCTTCAGCATTTAAAGACGCTTTGTTGTCGTAAATGCTTTGTACGCGAGCAAATAAAGCTTTGTTTAAGTAAATGTCATCAGTGTGAGCTGACATAATCGGCGCCATTTTAGCGGCGATACGTTGGTACTCACTGTCAGAGATTAAACCTGATAAATTAAAAAATGCCGCAGACGTGCGGTCTAATAGCTCACCAGAGTACTCCATTGCAACAAGGGTATTTTCAAATGTTGCTGGTTCTGGGTTGTTTGCAATCTTTGCAATTTCAGCTTTTTGCTGTGCGATGCCTGCTTCAAACGCTGGCTCGTAGTCTTTAGTCGAAATTTTATCAAACTCAGGGGCCATGTATTGTAAAGGGCTTGGCTTGAAAAGAACGTTTTCAACATTAGCTGTTTGTGTTTCAGCGGCAGTTTCAACTTGAGTTTGAGTGTCGGCTTGTTGTGAACTACAAGCAGATAATAAAAGCACACTAGCAATCGTAGTTGCTACTAAGGTCTTACGCATGAGAGCTCCAAAAATGTGGATAAATCTTTTCTAACTTATCAAATTTTTGGTTAGAAACAATCAAGTTTGTCGTCTGAATGGGGAATTTGAACGCAAATAAAGCTGTTGAGGGATAAAAATGTGTAAAAAGCCATCAATTGTGTATTAATGGCTCACTTAAGTAAAAAGTGGCACTAGCTGCCAGTTTAAATCTTGTTGGTAATAAATCACCATAGGTTAGTTGTAACCCAACACAAACTTTTTCTCTGAGCCAAAGCTTTCTGGCATAGCGTTGCCAAACTCTTTGTTAATTAAATTCAGTGAGTGCTCTTGCTCAGCAAGTAAGTTTAAGATGCGGTTACGGTACTCTAAACTTGATTCAAATAAGTTTAGATCAACCAAGGGTTGTAAAGTGGCAAGTTTTTGTGTGAGTGTCATTTGTGACATTGTGTTCTCCTCGTGCTATTCAAAGCCTGTGAAACCTCAAGCTCTCTCTATGTATATAGCAGCTGTAGTCTAAAATAGTTAATAATTAGCGCATATTGCGCATAAAGAGCTTAGTATTTACCAAGTTTTCACCTATTATGCCGTGCTAAACTTAGTCACAACTGAACCAAACTGATTTTTACTAGGAATGTTAATTTATGACCCTTGCTGATCTGCAATCTGCATTATCGTTTGTATTGTTCACCTACAATGACGTGCAAATTACTGTACTAAAAGTAATTCAAGTGCCTTTGGTGCTGTTTTTAATGTGGTTTGTGGTTACCTGGATTGGTCGATTAATCAAAAAAGCATTACTGGCAAAAAACCTAGGCCCTGACGCGGTTCACTTATTTACCCGTATTTACCTTGTCGTTACTATTGCTGTGCTTGTGTTTACCTCACTAGAGGTACTCAATATTCCTCTAACGGCGTTTGCATTTGTTTCTGGTGCCATTGCAATTGGTGTTGGTTTTGGTGCGCAAAACATTATCAATAACTTTATTAGTGGTTGGATTTTAATGTGGGAGCGACCAATTCGTATTGGCGACTTTTTAGAAGTGGGCACAGCTAAAGGAGTCGTTGAGACAATTAATACCCGTTCTACTCGTATCCGTCGTAACGATGGGGTGCATATGCTAGTACCAAATAGCCAGTTATTAGAAAACACGGTAACTAACTGGACCTTAATTGACCGTAATGCCCGTTCATTTGTGAATGTTGGCGTTGCCTATGGTTCAGACGTGGTGCTTGTAGAGAAGCTGATGAAGCAAATTCTTGATGATCACCCTGCCATTTTAAAAACACCTGCATCATCTGTGTTATTTGATGACTTTGCTGATAGCTCTTTAACTTTTAGCGCTATTTTCTGGGTATGTGCTGAATCAGAAGCACCGCTTCGCCAAGTGCGCAGTGAGCTGCGTTTTAGCATTTATAAAGTATTTGCCGAAAATAACATTACCATTGCATTCCCGCAGCGCGATATTCATATCGATGGTGAGATTGCTTTAACAAGGCGTAACAGCCAAAAATAAAAAAAGCGGCTAGGCCGCTTTTTTTATGCTTGTTCATTGAGCTTTTTCAGCTTCATAGCAAGCAACACCATCATTATGCCAAATACGATGGCATAGGTTGCAACTAGCCAAAGTAGAGTGATTATGCCCGCGCCAGGGTTAAATATCAGATAACCACCAAAGATAATCGAAATAATACCGCTACCAATTAACAGCCATTCATTACTGATCTCTTTGCGTAGTTTACTGGCAATCAATATTTCAATCACGCCGATAGCAATGGCCCATGCGGCAATAAAGTACAGCATTAAGATAGCCGTTACGTTGGGAGCAAACAGGGTTACAAGTGCAGCAGCAATTGAAATTAAACCACCCACTAATAGCATCCACCAAAGTGGGTTTTCATTTTTTGAAGCAATAGCTAACCAAGTTCTAATGGCACCATCGACAAAAAAGTAAGCGGCGAAAATAAACATCAGAATCGCTAATGAGGCTTCTGGGGCAAACCAACCACATAAGCCAAAAACGATGGCAATGGCACCGTGGATCATTAATGATGACCAATGGGGGATCAGTGAACTTGAGATTTGCATAATAGTATCCTTTGCTTAAGTCTCTATATAACTAACATTTCAGTGCTTGCTTGCAAAGATTTTTAATTATTTTTTGTACAGTTACACAAACCATGCTCTAATTTAATTAGCTGATTATTTCAGTGATTTAATGTTTATTGAACAAGGAATAGAGTGTGAGCCGTTGTAATACCAAGTTTTCATTACAATTTAGTAAGTTATTAGTGTGTTTTTTACTGTTGTTTAATGCGCCATTATGGGCAACAACCACACCAGAAGTGACCGTTAAATCCTTAATTGATAAAGACAACAAGGAAGAGCAAGCCGAACAAAAACCGGCCAAACAAGAATCTGAAACGAATACACCTGCTACAACGGAACAAGTGCAGGAGCCTCTTGAAGATGACTTACCCTATGATGCTTTTGACCGAATTACGCCGCGCAGCTCCATGCAGGGGTACTTAAAAGCGGCCCGGGACCGAGATTTTGAACGTGCCAGCCATTATCTTGACTATCGTAACTTACCCAAAGAAGTTGAGGCATTAGGAAAAATTCAGCTTGCTGAAAATCTATCAGTGGTACTTGATCGTACCTTATGGGTCGATGTTGATAACTTGAGCAATAAGCCTAAAGGAAAACAAAAAGAAAGCGTGCCTAGTTATCGTGATTTGGTTGGAGAAATCAGCACTTCACAAGGTAAGGTGCAAATTTTATTGCAAAGTGTACCTGATGATAAAACAGGTAACCGGATCTGGAAAATATCGAATGCCACCGTAAGTCAAATCCCTCTACTCACCAAAGAGTATGGCTATAACCGAGTTGGTGAGTGGCTTTACGATTACCTACCAGACATTGAGTTTTTGGGTGTGATGCTTTGGCAGTGGATTTATTTTGCCTTCACATTTGTACTGTTTTTAGCGGTCGCGATTATCATTACCCGCATAATCACGTTTATTCTCGCACACTTAAAAGTCCCTGTAGAAAAAGACGTTATTGGTTTTATTAATGGGCCGGTTAGCCTGTTACTTGCGGTATTTATGGCGCGTTCATTGAACGACCAATCTAATGTAACTATTGCTGTGATGGCGCTATTTCATGGCGCGACCGTGTTATTGATCGCTTGGGGCTGGATTTGCCTACGGGCAGTTGATCTTGCCAAACACAGATTAAGCCAGCGCTTTATTAGACAAGATAAACCACAAGCGATTTTCTTATTACGCCCTATAAGTAATGTAGCTAAAACCCTGATTGTCATTTCGTTGCTATTCATGTGGTTTGAAAACTTAGGCTTTAATGCCACTACCTTACTGGCAGGTTTAGGTATTGGTGGCCTTGCAATTGCCCTTGCAGCGCAAAAAACTGTTGAGAATATCATTGCAGCAATCACCTTATATATCTCTGCACCAGTAAAAATAGGTAGCTTATGTAAGTTTGGCAGCCAGTTAGGCACGGTAGAAGAAATAGGGCTAAGAGCAACGCGAATTCGAACGCTTGATCGTTCTGTTATCTATGTAGCGAATGCAAAGTTTGTTGATATGCAGCTTGAGAATATCTCGGAACGGGAGCGTATTTCTTATCGACCTAAATTGATGCTCAGTGCCAATACTAAGCAACAAAACCTAATGTCGTTTATGCAAGCCCTAAGAGAGCTTTTAGAGCAACACAAGCACATTGCCTTTGAGCCTTGCCGTGTTCGCTTTAAAGGCTTCACGCCTTGGGCTTTACAAGTGGATGTACTAAGCTACGTAGAGACCGTCGACTTTGCTTTTTATATGGAAGTAATCGAAGAATTAAATTTAGCAATCTTAGGCTTATTAAATGAGCATGAGTGTGAATTAGCTAACCCAGAATTCGCACGTGTGACTGATTAGTTGCTAAAAAAGGGGTAAATGAAAGCGACTCTCATTTGTACATAATGTCTACACATTGTTGCAATTAGATGCACAGGACATATGTCCGCTTTGGTGAAAAATAATTGCATAAAATCTTCTAAATGCGGCGATGTTGCCGCTAATTGTTGTAAAAAAATTGTATATTTATAATTTTTAATGCAGTAAAAGTGTCATAAAGTGTTATAATCGTCAGCGTTCGTTCAGCCTCTTTACTTCGTTTTGCACTCTCGAACTAGAGGTCCGCGCAGCTTATTACAAGGCGCGAAAAATTGGCCGAGCCCGTCAAATGAATTGACGCAACATCATCACCGTTGAATAAGAGTGCATAAAAAAGGTTAAAACCCGACATGAAAGCAATGAAAAGATCTACGTTAGCAACACTTATCAATGCAACGTTGTTCTCTGCCGTAGCAGGTACTTCATTTTCAACTCTTGCTGCCGACGAAGCGACAGCAGAAAAAAACAACCAACTAGAAGTTATTCAAATCACCGCTCGTAAACGTGTAGAAAACGCTCAGGAAGTACCTGTAGCTGTATCTGCATTACAAGGTGACAGCTTAGACGCTTACAGCTCAGCTGGTATGGATATTCGTTTTATGAATGCGAAGATCCCAAGCTTATCAATCGAATCTTCGTTTGGTCGTTCTTTCCCACGCTTTTATGTTCGTGGTCTAGGTAACACTGACTTTGACCTAAATGCTTCTCAACCAGTTTCGTTAGTTGTAGACGAAGTTGTTCAAGAGAACGCAATCTTAAAAGGTTTCCCTGTATTTGACGTAGCACGTGTAGAAGTTCTTCGTGGCCCACAAGGTACTTTATTCGGTCGTAACACACCGGCTGGCCTTGTTAAATTTGATACAGTTAAGCCATCACAAGAATTTGAAGGCTATGGCTCAGTATCTTACGGTAGCCGTGGCGCAGTTGATTTTGAAGGTGCTGTTGGCGGTGGCCTAACAGACCGTTTATCAACGCGTGTTTCTGTACTTTGGCAAGAAAAAGACGATTACATCGATAACCGTGCACCGGGTTTTGAACAAGATGACGTTTTAGGTGGTTACACTGAAAAAGCGGCACGTGTTCAGTTCTTATATGAAGGTGACGATTTCACTGGTCTTTTCAACTACCACGTTCGTGATATGGACGGTACGCCAATCGCATTCCGTGGTAACGCTATTAAAGCAGGCACAAACGATTTAGCTGATAACTACGAACATGATGTGGTTTACCACGATGCTGCTTCTCGTGCGACACAACAAGTTGAATCTCAAGGCGCAAGCTTAAAGCTTGAGTGGGATATCAATGATTTAACTCTTACGTCAATCTCTGCATGGGAAAGCGCTGAAATCTATTCTCGCGCTGACATCGACGGTGGTTACGGTGCAAGCTACTTACCAGATATGGGCCCAGGTTTTATCCCGTTCTATTCTGAAAGTGCTGACGGTATTCCAGATCAAGACCAATACACGCAAGAACTTCGTTTATCTAGCAACTATGCTGGCGACGTAAACTTCCAAGTAGGTGTTTTCTACTTTGATGAAGCGCTAACAATCGAAAACTTCAGCTACGACACTTATGGTTCAACACCAGGTGAGTTAAACGGCTATGTTATCCAGCAGCAAGATACAAAAGCATGGGCGGTATTCGGTTCATTAGATTACACAATCACTGATGATCTAAAAATCACTGCAGGTCTACGTTACTCAGATGACGAAAAAGAGTTCTCTGCAAACCGTACTCTGAGCCCTGCAGGTGGCGGTGCGTTATTCCTAACAGAAAATCCAAGTGACGACCACGTTAGCTGGGATTTATCTGCTAACTACAAGATCAACGACGACGTAAACTGGTACGCGCGTGTTGCTAACAGCTTCCGTGCACCAAGTATCCAAGGTCGTATCTTATTCGGTGATGAAGTAACTGTTGCTGAGTCTGAAACTGTGACGTCTTTCGAAACAGGTATCAAATCAGACGTACTTGACGGCCAAGGTCGTGTAAACGCAACTGTGTTCTACTACACAATGGATGACCAACAATTAACAGCTGTAGGTGGTGGTGCAAACTTCAACCGTTTAGTTAATGCTGATAAGACAACTGGTTACGGTTTTGAGTTAGACACTGAGTGGGTATTAACTGACAACCTAAACGCTACATTTAACTTAAGCTACAACAACACTGAGCTTGATGATAAAGACCTAGCCGTTGACGTATGTGCGCAGTGTACTGTAACAAACTCATTAAACAGCGCAGGCCAAGCTATCCTTGATGGTAACAGCTTACCTCACGCACCTGAGTGGATCTCTAACCTTACATTACGCTATAGCCGCGAAGTGGCTGACGGTGAATTCTTCACTTACG
Source organism: Pseudoalteromonas sp. 0802 (assembly GCF_013350085.1). Taxonomy (NCBI): domain Bacteria; kingdom Pseudomonadati; phylum Pseudomonadota; class Gammaproteobacteria; order Alteromonadales; family Pseudoalteromonadaceae; genus Pseudoalteromonas; species Pseudoalteromonas sp. 0802. The sequence goes on from NZ_JABVXE010000008.1 coordinate 145,499, forward strand.
CTGACGTGTCTTACCGCAGCGAAATCAACTACTTCTTATACGAGTCAGTTGAGTTTGAAGGCAAGCCATTAACTGAAGTAGGTTTACGTGCAGGTTATGCTTGGGCTGAAGGCGACAACGAATATGAAGTATCAGCATTCGTTCGTAACATGTTCGACGAGCAACAATCAATCGGTGCTATCGACTTCAATAACAACACAGCAATGGTGAACGAAGAGCGTTACATCGGTGCTGAGTTCAAAGTAAGCTTCTTCTAAGCTGAAATAATAAGTCCTATTAAAACCCGCTGTATAGCGGGTTTTTTCGTTTATAATCGCGTTGGTAACTGCTAAAGTGGCAGGATTAATTGAAGAGAAAGAGAATAACTATGGCTGGATTTTGGAACTACCGTGTAATTTTTTGTGAAGCAACAAAAGATGAAGCGGCACAATATCAAATTCATGAAGTTGAATATAACTTAAATGGTAAAGTGACTAACTGGTCAGAAACTGGTGCAGCACCATTTGGTAATACAGTCGAAGAACTTGAAGCAGATGCAGAACGTTTAAAAACAGCGTTTTCTAAGCCGATTTTAAAAGTGGTAAGAAAGCAACGTGGCTACGAGCTGGTTGATGTAGAAACAGGCGAAGAAGCGTTTGCTGAGCCACCTGCGGGCTTAACTGAATAATCATATTTAAAGGTGTCTATGGCACCTTTTTACTTTGAAGGAATGAGGATGACTTTAAAAGCAGTATTGTTTGATATGGATGGCACCTTGGTTGATTCTGAAAGTGTGCATTTTAATATTTGGAATGACTTGTTAGCTCCTTTTGGCGTGCAGTATGATGAAGCTACGTTTTGTCAGCGCTTCTCAGGAAGACCAACACTTGAAGCCGCTAAAGAGGTTGTGAAAAATTATGGGCTTACTATCAGCCCAGAACAGTTAACGGATGATAAGTACGCTGCATTTGGCCGTTTTGTTAGTACTAATTTGCCCGCCTTTATGCCACATGCAAAAGCGGTGCTTGAGCAAGTCAAAGCCAGTGGTTTAAAAATGGCATTAGTAACAGGTAGTGCAAAAGATGAAGCCTATCCTATTTTAAAAGGCTATGGCATTTTCGATTGGTTTGACTGTGTGGTTACCAAAGATGATGTTAATAATCCTAAACCTGCTGGTGACCCTTATCAACTAGCTCTAGATACGCTAGAAATAAAGGCTAATGAGGCTGTAGCTGTCGAAGATACCTTTACCGGTGTCACTGCAGCAAGCAATGCCGGTGTTGCTGTGTATGCGGTGCCGAATCATTTCACGTTAGAGCATGATTTTAGTAAAGCCGCGGGTGTGTTTGCTGATTTGAGCGAATTTTTCAAATGGCTACAAACTAAACTATAATTAGCTGACTATTGCTAAGCTGCTTTTGTTAAGTAGCTATTGTTAAGTAGCTATTGTTAAGTAGCTATTGTTAAGTAGTCAAAGCCAGAGCCAGTTAATACTCACAAATTTGCAAGGAAGCAATAATGGTTAAATTCACTCGTGCGCTTTTGTGCGCAATCACTTTATTTATAGGCTTTTCAGCCGAAGCGCAACAAGCTCCTTCAGTCCTTTTAGCAAACGTCTATCAAGCTGAAAAGGTAAATGTATCTGACTATTTAGTTAGTGAAAAATATGATGGCGTTCGGGCTATTTGGACAGGGAGTCAATTAGTAACCCGAAATGGTAACCCAATTTATGCCCCCAAGTGGTTCACAGATCCACTGCCAGGTGTTTGGCTTGATGGAGAGCTTTGGACTAAGCACCAAGATTTTGCCAATGTGAGCGGGATCGTTCGAAAAGTCACACCTGTAGAATCAGAATGGCAAACCGTCAATTACATGATATTTGATATGCCGGATGCGACAACGCCATTTAGTCAACGCTATGAAAACTACACAAGGTTAGTAAACCAGCTGCAAAGTGAGCATATTAAAGCCGTTGCGCAAATGCACTTTAATGATAACAAGCAACTTAGTTTGTTTATGGATGAACTAATCGCACAAGGAGCTGAGGGTGTCATGCTGCATCTAGCAGCTGCAAAGCATAGTGCAGGGCGAAGTGATGCATTGCTAAAGTTAAAGCCTTATTTTGACGCTGAAGCGGTTGTAATCGGTTATATCGCAGGAAAAGGAAAGTACAAAAATATGCTTGGTGCACTCAAGGTGCGCAGCAGTGATGGTACCGAGTTTAAAATTGGCTCGGGGTTTACCGATCAACAAAGAACATCGCCCCCAGCGATAGGTAGTACTATTACCTACAAATATCATGGCTTTACTAAAAATGGCCTACCACGTTTTGCAAGCTTTTTGCATGAAACGCCATAGCGTCATTCAAAAACGGCTGCGACTATGGTAAATTTCGCGGCCTTTTTATTGATGTATAGGTGTTAGAATGTTTGCAGGCTTTGATTACGGTAGCTCAAATTGTGCAATCGGTGTAATAGATAACGAGCAACAAGTCTCTTTAGTACCGCTTGAGCAGGGCAAGCAATATTTACCATCAACACTTTATACTCATCACAGTGCATTAGTTGTCGATTTTGTGACAAAACACCTTACGGGTAGCCCATTTGAGCACGACTTTAAAACTGAGCGACAAGCGCTTTTAAATACCATTCCTCGTATTAAATCTGATCTCGATATACAAGCTGGTGATGAGACCTTATTTATAGGTCGCGAAGCAATTAGCGAGTATGTGCAGTTTCCTGAAGAAGGTTACTTTGTAAAGTCACCTAAATCATTTTTTGGTGCTGTGGGCTTAAAGCAAGGGCAAATAAACTTCTTTGAAGACATTGCCACGGCGATGATTTTAAAAATTAAACAACGCGCCGAGCAATCATTGCAAGACACATTAACAGAAACGGTAATTGGACGACCGGTAAACTTTCAATCAGTCGGTGGTGAAGAGTCTAATCAACAAGCGCTCGGCATATTAGAGCGAGCAGCAAAGCGTGCAGGCTTTAAAGAGGTGTCGTTTTTATATGAACCATTAGCGGCGGGGATTGATTATGAAACCTCATTGCAGCAAGACCAAAAAGTGTTGGTTGTCGATATTGGCGGAGGGACTAGCGATTGCTCATTTGTACAAATGGGGCCTAGCTTTCGTGACAAGCAGTGCCGTGACAATGACTTTTTAGCTCACAGTGGTAAGCGTGTGGGTGGAAATGATTTAGATATTGCGCTGAGCTTTCATGGTTTAATGCCATTACTAGGTTTAGGCACTGAGTTTAAATCGGGTCTTCCTCTGCCGAATCAACCGTTTTGGCAAGCGTGTAAAATCAATGATGTAAATCTGCAAAGCCAGTTTTATAGCGATGCCCATCATCGTGAGTTACTGACTCAACTTCGTGAAGTCAAAGAGCCTGCGCTTTTTAAACGCTTAATTCAATTGCAGCAAAATAAGCAAGGTCATCAATTAGTGCAGCAAGGCGAGGCGGCAAAAATTGCGCTCTCGTCAGCCAATGAATTTACTACAGATTTGCGCTTCTTAGATTCAGACTTAACGCAGTGCTTAACGCTAAAAGATCTAGCTTTAGCCGTTGATGATTCGATAAGCCAGATAGTGAGCCTAGCTAAACAAGCGATTCAAGAAGCTGGCACAACGCCAGATGTCATTTACTTAACAGGCGGTAGCGCGCAATCACCGCTGATCAAGGCCGCGTTAAAATCCCATTTAGGCGATATTACTATGCTGAACGGGGATCACTTTGGTAGTGTTACAGCAGGTTTAACTAAGTGGGCGCACAAGCTTTATAGCTAATAGCCCCCACTTTGATATATCGACTTATAGAATTAAAGAGTCACTTGGCGCGTTGCAAGGTATTTTTCGTAATCTGGCAACGTGCGGCACAGCTCAGTTTCCATCATAGGTGAGCTTAATAGCATATCGGCACTGACTTCATTACAGGCAACAGGAATATTCCAAACCGCAGCTAAACGCAGTAATGCTTTTACATCTGGGTCGTGTGGCTGCGATGCAAGTGGATCCCAGAAAAACACCAGCATGTGCACTTCATGTTCAGCAATTTTAGCCCCGAGTTGTTGATCGCCACCCATAGGGCCACTTAGCAGCTTAATCACTTCAAGCCCTGTTGTACGCTCAATTAAATGACCTGTTGTGCCCGTACCGTATAGCGTGTGCTTACTTAAAATGTCTTGGTGTTTTTCACACCACGCCTGAAGGGCAGCTTTTTTACCATCATGGGCTACGAGGGCAATATTCTTTTTGGCTGGTAAGGCTTGTTGTTTTTGTTCCATAAGTGCTCTTATATCAATAGGTTAATTGCTAGTGCAATAAACACCAGCCCCGTGATCCGATCAATCCAAATTTGGGTTTGTGGGTGCTCACGAAAATAACTGGCTATCTTATCGCCGAAATAAATATACGTGCAGTCGATAGGAAAAGCAAAAAGCGGGTAGAGTAAACCAAAAAAAGCGAGCTGAAAGGTCGTTGAAGATAAGCTCGGATCGACGAACTGCGGAATAAACGCAATAAAGAATAGAGCGACTTTTGGATTAAGTACCTCGGTCATCATTGCTTGAAACATCACATTTTGCTTTTTACTGGTACTTACATGGGGTTTTTCTTCGCAGTCTGGCTCAGGCTGTGTAAAGGTGTCTTTTAGCGTCATTACGCCCAAATAGCACAGGTACGCCGCACCTAAATACTGCACTGTGGTATAGGCAACAGTCGACGCTTTTAAAATTGCTGTTAAACCCACCACCGCAAAAAAAGTATGCACCACACCACCTAAGGCAAAACCAAAGGCACTTTGCATCCCGGCTTTACGGCCATTGGCAAAGGTTTGTGCCATTAAAAATGCATTAGAAGGGCCGGGGGCTACGGCAATTAAAAAGCTGGCGCCTAAAAACGACAGTAGAAATTCTGGATTGATCATCGGCACAAAGATAAAAAGCTAGGTAGTTGATTTTAACAAGCTTCTAGAAAAAGAAAAAGCGGGCAATCAATGCCCGCTGATTTGGGTTGGGGAAAGTATTAGAATGTCACAGTGCTATTGTTTGAACAAACAGTTGTGCTTTGTGCCTCACATACTTGGTAAGTGTAAGTACCACCGCCTTTTGTTGTGATAGTGTCAGTGTAGCTGTTAGTGTTTGCCACTGAGCCTACTTTGCTACCATTACGGTACACATCTACAGTGCTTGTAGCAGCGCCACTCCAGCTTAAATCAATGTATTTAGTGCCTTTTGACTTATAACCTGAAGTAGAAAGACTAATATCATCACCACCTGGTGTTGTGCCACCGCCATTATCGCCACCACCTGCACAGCCATTGGCTGTTAGGTATGCATCTGCGTCAGCTGCTTTAACAATACCGTGACCGAAGTAAACATCGTGACCAGAAGCACCTTGATCTTCTGCCGTTGCTTTTAGTGCATCACGGATTTCTGTACCCGTACACTCAGGGTGATTTGACCATACTAGCGCTGCGATACCTGAAACAGCAGGCGTTGCCATTGATGTTCCGCTCATGAAACCATAATCACTAGTACCAATTGCGATATCAATAGTTGTGCTTGAAAGAAGAGCTGAACGGTCTTCAAGTGCCGCACCTACAGCTGGAATTGTTGTATCGTTAGTTTCGCCTAGTGTAGCGTATAACATGCCTGCTTCGTTATTGATGATAACAGCACCGATACCGCCTGAGTTCTCGCAGTTATTTACCTTGTCATAGAACGAGATATTACCGCGATCAATCATACAAATTTTCCCCGCTGCACCAGCATCTACGCTTTCAGCAGTACCCATGTAATACGCCGTGCCTGATGCATTACCTGAGTTTTCCATTGATGAAGTAGCAAAGCCTGCGCCATCAGCTGCTAAGCTAGCTGATGTTGCCATACCTGCAGGGTAAGTAGAAAGTGTATCAACACCACCTGCTGTTACTTCAACACAGATAGTTTCATCTGTAGTAGCGCGTTTACCGCGACCAGATGTACAGCTAGGGAACTGCGAGAAATCTGCAATTTGGTTGTCCGCATCATTTGCACCAACCATCATTACTGATGGATAGCCTGCAGGATATGAACGTACGCTGTTACCATCGTTACCCGCTGCAGCAACAACTAAACCGCCAGCACTTGTGAAATTAGCAAATGCGTTAGACTCGGTGCTATTTGAACCACCGCCACCAAGGCTCATGCTGATGATATTTGCACCTGCTTGAGAACATAAATCTGCTGCGTGTGCTAAATCTGAAGAGTAACCCCAGCCTTCAGCGTTGAATACTTTGATGATGTGCATTGCCACACCGGGTGCCATACCAACTACACCAACATTGTTGTCTGCGGCGCCAATAGTACCTGCTACGTGAGTACCATGAGGGCCACCATTGTCGTACCAGTTGCCTGTGCCACTATCATTATCACCTGTAATGTTACCCCAAATGAAGTCAGGGTTTGTAGCATCTAAACCTGAGTCAATCACACATACTTTCATGCCAGCATTCGCATCGAAGGTAACTTGATCAGCTTGTGATTGGTAAACTGCGTAAGGCGTTAATTGCTGCTGCATTGCATTACCAGCGTCATCGTTATAAAGCGCCATTGGTACACGTTTTTGGTCTTCTTCAACCAGTTTGATGTGAGGGTTGTTTAGTAAGCCTTTTACACTTGCAAGGTCATGGCCTGTAAATTGCGCTGCAATAAAACCATTACCATCAACTTTAATATCACCACCAAGCTTTTTAGCGAGTGCTTTAACTACGCCTTTTTTATTGTTGTCTACTTGAATGATGTAACGGTCATTTGCTGCGTTTGCAGTTCCTGCTGCACATAGTCCACTGATGATCAGTGCTAATGCTAATTTATTCTTTTTCATAATTCGTATCCCAAACATGTTGTTGAGTTAACCAAATGTTAACGTGAGTAAACAATAGTTTAATGGTGCTATAGGTACAAGCAAAATAATCCATAAAACTGGAACAAATTATTCTAGAAAGGTGCTTTTTATAACTGTAGGAAATAACAGGATGTCTAAATGGGTAAATAGAATATAACGATTCTCATTTACCCGTTATAACGAAAAGTATGATAAAACTTTTTTATGACAAGTGCTTATGTTTGAACAGTAAGTAGGTAAATGGGATGAGCATTAAAAAGTGCACGCCAATTAATACCGGTGTTGTTAAATTTAACAATTGCGTTATAAACACTAATAAGCTTGCACCACTCATTTGCATCAAGCCAATAAGTGCGGAAGCTGTGCCTGCTTGTTTAGGAAACAAACTTAATGCACGGCCTGCTGATGAGCCAAGTGTCAGTGCAAAACCAAACGCAGCAATAAACATCGGAAACATCAACGCAAGCGCAGTACGTTGTTGGCTAAAGGCCAACATTAAGGCACCTGCGATTACAAGCAACAAGAGTCCTGCTTTTAACGCGCGTTTTGGTTGGCGTTTGATGTACAGTGGCATAATAAAGCTTGCAACAATGCTCAAGACCGCATTACAGGTAAACCAGAAAGTAAAGTCGGTAACACTGCCACCTAATTCAGTAATAAGCCAGCCAGGTGCTAACGTAACGAAGACTAAAATAGCCGACATAGTTACTAAGCAAATTAAGCTATGGAATAAAAACAATGGCGTGCTGATAATTGGCATAAAACGGCGCAGGTCAAGAATATGGCCACTATATACACTATCTGCAGGGCGAGTTTCTTTATACATTAACAAGGTTATGAATAAACCAATGAGTGCAAATACAGCCATGAATAAAAAGTTCATGCGCCAGCCAAACTGTACTGTGAGCCAAGCGCCTAAAATTGGCGCGAGGGCAGGGATAAAGCAGACGATACCATTAAGATAAGTAATGATTTGGCCGCTGCGTTCACTACCAAATCTATCTCTTACAATGGCAAACGCTACTACAAATGTGGCACAGGCTCCCAAACCTTGCAGTGCTCTTGCAATCATCAGGCTCGCAAAATCAGGTGCCAGGTACGCACCAAAAGCCGCTAAACCATAAATTGCCACACCGGTGATTGCCACAGGCTTACGACCAAATTTATCTGCTAATGGCCCTGCAATGAGCTGTCCAAGCCCAACGGTAAGCATAAAAATAGCGACGGTTTGCTGAATTTGCTTTTCTGAAGCGCTGAATTGTTCTGCAATGGTCGGAAATGCGGGTAAGTAAATATCAATTGCTAACGGGCTAAAAATAACCAGAAGGCCAAGAATAAATAGTAAGCTGAGGTTTTTGTGCTGGCGTGACTGCATTCGCTCTCCTTTAAAACGGTATTTTATGTGCCCCTAAAGGAAAAGAAAAGCATTCACTTAGCGAAATGTGTATTCATCAAAACTGCTTACAAAAATTTTCCATTTCGCTATCTGGTCTGATGTGTTAGTTTTTTATCTCACATCATAAAAATAATGGATAAACGTCGTGAGCTCACAATCATCATTATTAAAAATTTGGACTAAATGCCAGTCACTGCCGAAGGGTAACTGGTTGTTTAGTAAAGCCGTGTGCTTTAAAGCCCCTTACTTTGGTTCAATAAAGCCATTGATCACAGATTTAACTGCTGGGCATTGCAGCGCAACTGTTAAAAATCGCCGAGCAATCCATAATCACATTGGTACCATCCATGCAATTGCACAATGTAATGTTGCTGAGCTATGTGCTGGCTTAATGGTTGATGCCACTGTGCCGACAAAAACACATCGCTGGATCCCAAAAGGCATGACAGTGAATTATTTAGCGAAAATTGACACAGACATGCGTGCTGTTGCCCAGATAGACGTGCCGAGTGAGTGGTTAGAAAAGCAAGACTTGCTAGTACCCGTGAAGGTTTATAATAGCCGCGATGAACTCGTTTTCACCGCGGATATTACAATGTATGTAACCGCTAAAAAACGTTAAGACTTATCAGCGGCTTGTTTGTTTACAAACGACAGGTCGTTGTCATCATCAGCCAGTATTGAAGAGCTGTTTTGTTCTTCAGGCTTAATAGGCGCCACATTATCTTCTTCATTACGATGTTTTAAGCTGCCTTCAATGATTGCGCCGGCTTCGATGCTCAGGGTGTCATGAAATACATCGCCATGAACTTCTGCAGTGCTTTCAATAGTCACTTTATTGGCAATAAGCGAACCAATAATTTTACCTTTGACGATGACACTGTCAGCTTCAATAACACCTTCAATCATGCCAGTGTGACCAATCACTAAATGTTTAACACGTAAATCGCCTTCGATGCGACCGTCAAGCTGAACTTCACCTTGGCTGCTGAGGCCGCCAGTTAAACGAACGTCTTCAGAAATAATAGAAGGAGTGTGGTTGGTTCTTTTTAAAGATGAGCCAGACGAGCTAGCTGCTGATTGTTTTTTTTTACCGAACACGAGAAAGCGCCTTTGTTATTTTAACCGGGTTGACATGTTTGCCATTCACTAAAACTTCGTAATGTAGGTGAGTGCTGGTACTACGGCCAGTACTACCCATTAAGCCGATGACATCGTCTTTAGTCACTGTTTGGCCTTTTTTAACCTTAATTTTATTAAGGTGACCGAAGCGAGTAACGAAGCCATTTTTGTGTTGTAGTTCGATAAAGTTGCCATAACCGCCATTACGACCAGCACGTAAAACGGTGCCGTCAGCGGGAGCAAAAATTTCGGTTTTATGCCAACCTGCTAAATCAACGCCTTTGTGAAAAGCGCGGCGGCCATTCATTGGATCTTTTCGTAGACCATAACTACTTGAAATGTAGTAATCGGCAGCAGGAAGTGTTTGTGGTAATTCGCTCAGTAAGTTTTCGAGGTTATTTAATGCCAGCAATTTGTCGGCAATTGCTAAAAACTCAAGAGGGATTTTTGATTCATCGAATAAGTCTAATGGACCACCCTGTGCGGTATCTGTACCTTCTAATACCGAACCATTGGCAAGGCTACTATCAAGGCCTGCGCCCTCTAACATAGCAACAATTTCTTGGTGGCGAAGTTTAATTTGCTCATCTAATACAACAAAGCTGTTGTTATAAGCTGCATCAAGGCGAGCTAGGCGCTCAGAAATGCTTTCTAAGCGTTTAACTTGCTTTGGTTGCTGTTCATCTTCTAAAGGTGCGTGAAACTCTTCAGCGTGCTCCTGAACAGGTAAAAGCAATGGCTCTGCGTCGGTTGGCAGTGCCGGTTTGTTCATTGATTCTGGTAATGACTCGATCATGCTTTGCAATAGCGCTTGTTTTTGTTCAAGTACGGCTAATTGCTCGAGCTGTTTTTCATAGACAGCTTGTTGCTGATAATGCTGTTTTTGCCATTCTTGCTGTTTGGTAAGCTGGGTTTGTTCAATGCTGGTGATCTTGTCAGCTTGAGAAATGATTTGTAGTGTCGAAATGCTTAACCAAACAATAGCAGTTAAAATGACTAGTAGAGTCGTTAATTGCACCCAAGGGGCTAATACTAAGTGTTTTACCTCGCCATTTTGACGGATCAACAGCTGACGAGCTGGAAAAAACGTGCGATAAAAAGACTTAAGTTTAACTAACATGGCGTACAAAATTTGGCTAATAACCGAGCTAAGATAGCAATCTGATTTAAAAAAGCCAGCAAAAAATTGTAACTCAACTGAAAAAAATGCAAAAAAAAGGGCAAAAAATGCCCTTAATCGTTGTTCTGGAAATAAAAATAGCTAGTTATTTTTATTTTGCAGGTAGTACTGTACCTTCGACTGAACCAAAACCAATACGTGCAAAACCGTCTTTTTCACACCAACCACGCATGATTACGTTGTCGCCATCTTCTAAGAAAGCACGTTGTTCGCCATTAGCTAGGGTGATCTTTTCTTTACCACCGCGTGATAGTTCTAATAATGAACCCGCTTCTTCGTGCTCAGGACCTGATTGCGTACCTGAACCTAACATGTCGCCAGGTTGGAAGTTACAGCCATTTACAGTGTGGTGAGTCACCATTTGCGCAACGGTCCAGTAAGAGTGTTTGAAGCTTGATTTAGATACTTGTGTTGGTGCTTCGCCAGCTGCACGCATCTTTTCAGTTTCAATTTGCACATCCATTTTGATATCGAATGCACCAAACTCACGGTTATGAGCTGACTCTAAATAGTCCATTGGTTGTGGATCGTTTTCGTCACGTGTCCAGTTTGTTCTAAATGGTGCCAGTGCTTCAGTGGTAACAATCCAAGGAGATACTGTCGAAGCGAAGTTCTTCGCAAGGAATGGACCAAGCGGTTGGTATTCCCATGCTTGTAAGTCACGTGCAGACCAGTCATTAAATACACAGAAACCAAATACGTGGTTTTCAGCATTTTCAATGGCAATCGCATCGCCTAATTCATTACCTTTACCAAGGTAAATACCTAGTTCAAGTTCGTAGTCTAGGCGTTTACAAGGGCCGAATGAAGGGACTTCTGCATCTGGTGCTTTAGTTTGACCGTTAGGGCGGTGGAACGTTTGACCAGAAACATCAATTGACGAAGAGCGGCCGTGATAACCGATTGGTACCCATTTGTAGTTAGGTAGAAGTGGGTTATCAGGGCGGAACAAACTACCTACCGCTGTTGCGTGGTAAATAGAAGTATAAAAGTCAGTGTAATCACCAATACGACACGGTAGCGCAAATTCGATGTCTGCTTGAGCGATAAGCGCTTCGCTTAATTGCGCTTGCTCACTCGCACCTTCACGAAGTGCTTTTGATAATGCTAGACGAAGTGCAGACCAATACTGCTGACCAAGACCCATAAATTCATTGAGTGTAGCTTGGCTTGCGGCTTTAACGGCAATCTGTGCATCACCAGAGAATAAACCAAGTTCATTTACTTTTGCTAAGTCGATAACTTGATCACCAATTGCTACAGCGCCACGGAACGCTTCGTCTGAATCTTTACGACGTACCTCTGCAAAAGGAAGATTTTGAATTGGGAAGTCACAGTTCGCTTCGTTAGCAGATGCAACCCAGCTTTTCAGATTAATATCGTGGGTTTCGTTAATTAGGCTCATACTCTTTCCTTATTTGTTCGCGCTGATTTGTTAGTTATCTATATGGAGGCAATCAACGCAATTTAAACAGTTAGTTTAAAACAGAATTTAAAACGACAAAAAGCAGCGTGTGAATTTACCCAAACCACACGCTGCTTTTTATTCATTATGATGATTTAGATTACACCACGACGCTCTTGATCACGTTCGATTGATTCGAAAAGCGCTTGGAAGTTACCTTCACCGAAACCGCCGTCATCTACACGTTGGATCATCTCGATAAAGATAGGACCGAATAGGTTCTTCGAGAAGATTTGTAGTAGGTAACAGTTTTCGCTTTGGCTATCTACTAGGATTTGATGCTTACGGATCTTCTCTTTGTCTTCTTTAACCCAAGGCACACGGTCGAAAATGGTGTCGTAGTACTCAGGGATGATATCAAGCGTTGCAATCGTTGATTGATCAAGCTTATCAAGTGAGCTTACTAGGTCATTCGTTAGGAATGCTAAATGCTGTACACCCGGACCATTGTACTCGTTTAAGTACTCATCGATTTGGTTGTTGTTGTTATCTTTACCTTCGTTGATTGGAATCGAGAAAGTACCGCACGGAGATTTAAGTGCGTAAGATAATAACGCTGTTTTTTGACCTTTAATGTCGAAGTAACGAACTTCAGTAAAACCAAATACGTCTTTATAGAAGTTAGCCCATGTTTCCATCGTGCCTTTATAAACGTTATTGGTTAAATGGTCGATACGGATGAAGCCTTTGTCTTCAACAATGTTTTGCTCGTTTAAATCTTCAAAATCTGACTCATAGATAGAACCTTTGTCGCCAAATTGCTCGATGAAATAGATTAAGCTGTCACCAATACCGTAAATAGCTGGGTAAGGTAAATCTTTATGTGTTGAATCTGTCGCAGGCTTTGCACCGCGCTCAACAGCAACCTCGAATGCTTTTTGCGCATTCTCTACACGCCAACCCATAGAACAAATTGCTGGGCCGTGGCTTTTAGCAAATTCAGCAGAGAAACCATCACGCTCATTGTTTAGTAAGAAATGAATGTCATGTTGGTTATAGTAAACGATGTCTTTACCTTTGAATTTTTTTAGCTTTGAGAAGCCAAAATCAGTAAACACTTTGTCCATGTAATCTGCATCTGGTGTTGCGTATTCAGTGAATTCAATGCCCACTAGGCCTAACGGATTATTTACTTCGCTCATTGTCATTACTCCCGCAATTATAAGCACTGCGCTAAAAAAGAATTATTGTTCTGTAGTGAGCGGATGATTAACCAGAATCTCAATAAGGGGAAGATCCCCGCATTATTTAGCCAAAGCCTCTTTTGTAAATTAAATGGGACAATGATTTTAATTTCAGCAATTGCACTATCAAAGGCACTGAGTAAGCCACTAGATTGACTAATGCCTACTATTCTATTTTGTGGTTATCTGTATGTATTTAAAGGTAAATTTAAGTATTTATCAGACAATAAAAAAGGCCTGAAATGGCCTTTTTTATTAAGTTGATTGTATAGCTTAGTTTACAGTTTGGCGCGCTTTGTTAAAAAACTTGCTGCGTTGTTGTAACCAAGGGTTATTCATAATTTGTGGCGCAGCTTGATAATGGCGCTCA
>NZ_JABVXE010000089.1:0-443 GCF_013350085.1 Pseudoalteromonas sp. 0802
TCTCCACCATCTAATTGGATGTAAGGCTGCCCTTTTATATACATCATTACCGTATCTTCATTCTCGGCGACCTTGGCTGAAGTTGGTAAATTATCAAGCACTCGGTTAATGGGTACCGTACCTGTGAACAAATCTAACTTCATCGTATTGTTGATTAACTCTGACAGTGAAAAGTAACTCATTGTTTCATCAACGACATTCAGCCCATCATGCTTTATATCAGGACCGATGAATTTAACCGCAGTTGGCACTGAAACTATTGAAGGGCTCGGAATTTCGCGCAAACCAGAGAATTGTAGTTTATCACCCTGTAAGGCAGCACCATGCTCAGGCACAACCACCAGCATTACGTTTCGACCTTGCGCTTTTAACTCAGTTATAAACTTATCGATGTCATTAAATAAGCGCTGTTGTCTAAGCGGATAGCTTTCAAAACTATTCAT
>NZ_JABVXE010000090.1:0-439 GCF_013350085.1 Pseudoalteromonas sp. 0802
GAATAGCTATAACCTTGAAGCATGTCGACATTTTTAGACTTGCAGTATTCAACATGCTGCGTTGTTTCTACTCCCTCAGCAATAACCAAAAGATCTAGTTTATGCGCAACACCCACAATAGCTTCAAATATGGCACTATCATTATTTCTGTATGGTGCATAGTCTACGAATGACTTATCGATCTTTAACGTGTTAACTGGGAGTTTATTTAAGTAACTTAAAGATGAATAGCCAGTCCCAAAATCATCAATAGCAATGTCTACGCCTTGTACTTGAAGTAATGATAAGTTTTTTAGAAGTTCATCATCAGCTTCAATTAAGGCATGCTCTGTTAGCTCTAGTCCAATATCTGATGGGATAAGTTCATATATTTCAAGTAATTCAGAAAGCTGTGAAAAGAACTCCTTTTGGAGCAATTGCTTTCCTGAAATATTAATCA
>NZ_JABVXE010000091.1:0-420 GCF_013350085.1 Pseudoalteromonas sp. 0802
GGTCACCGCGCGCCGGCTCACCGAGAGCAAGCAGCAGGTCCCGCATTTCTACGTCACCATCGACGTCGAGCTCGACCGGCTGCTTGATCTGCGCAAGCAGCTCAATGCGCTCTCACCCGCAGAGGGCCCGGACGCGTTCAAGATGTCGGTCAACGACATGCTGATCAAGGCGGCGGCCGTGACGCTGCGTCGCGTGCCCAAGGTCAATGCCAGCTACACTGACGCCGAGACCATCCTCTATGACGAGGTGGATATTTCGGTCGCCGTCTCGATCCCGGATGGGTTGATCACGCCGATCGTGCGCAGCCCCGATCGCAAGACCCTGCCCGAGGTCGCCCGCGAGGCGCGCGTACTGATCGAGAAGGCGCGTGCCGGCAAGCTGCGCCCCGAGGAGTTCCAGGGCGGGACGTTCTCGATCTC
>NZ_JABVXE010000092.1:0-419 GCF_013350085.1 Pseudoalteromonas sp. 0802
TAAGGGTTGTTTTTGGATAATTACGATAAAATTCTAGTTAGCTCCAATTTAATCCGGCGCCATGCATCAATGAAGGTTGATTACAGTGCCCCGGTGCAAGTGTTTATATGGCAAGTTTTGCAGGATTCACTTGAAACTTTGGATGTCAGTCGTGTTTCTGTTTGGTTGCTGAATTCGGACCCAGAAAAAAGTATTTTAGAGTGTGTTGCAAATACTGATTGGGGAGTTAATGATATCCCTAAAGACCTGCCATATTTAACTAAGAGTGATTATCCGCGCTATTTTGAAGCAATAGAATTCGGTGCTCCAATTATAGCTGATAATGCGCATACTGATCATAGAACAATCGACTTCACTTATACTTATTTAAAAACAGAAAATATCAAGTCGATGCTTGATACAATTATCTTTAGTGAAGG
>NZ_JABVXE010000093.1:0-413 GCF_013350085.1 Pseudoalteromonas sp. 0802
CATCGAAATCACCGGCCAGGACCGCAGCGGCCTGCTCAACGACGTGCTGCAGGTCGTGGCGGAGACCAAGACCAACATTGCCGCAGTCAGCGGCAAGGCGGACAAAAACCGCCTCGCCACGATCCACATGACCATTACGATCAGCAATGTGGCTCACCTGCAAAAAGTGGTGGAACGCATCAAAAGCATCAAAGACATTTATTCCGTTCGGCGGATTTTAAGCACCTGATCGCGAGAGATTGGGTGCTCTTCATTTGGGAGAGAAGGGAGAATCATGCATGCGCGTAGTGGTACAGCGCTCCAGGGAAGCAAGCGTTACCGTAGGGGGAGAGATCGTCGGACAGATTGAGCACGGGCTGGTGCTCCTGGTCGGCATTACCCATGAGGACACCGAAAAGGACGTGGAGTTTGTC
>NZ_JABVXE010000094.1:0-412 GCF_013350085.1 Pseudoalteromonas sp. 0802
AGCATTATGATATCAAACCAGGCGAGAGTGTAGAAATCGATGGCTACTTGTTTACGGTGAAGGAAATGGATGGCCATCATGTGAAATCGCTGGAAGTGGCAAAAAAAGAGCCGAGCAAAGAGGAGGAGGCGGCAGGCGCCGAAGAGGAGGAGTTGCGTTTGTAAGGCAGACGGGGGCGTCTGCCTTTTCTCGTTTCGGCCGAGAAATCCCCTCCTCCATTGAAGGACAGCAGGGTAGATCAATGGTAAATGCGCGAAAGGTCGGTGGGAAAATCGCTTGTTGGCGCGAGACAAATGACCTCTTCGTTTGTAAACGGGTGGCGGAACGTTAGCTTAGCGGCATGAAGCGCATGGCGATGAAACACTGGTTTGCCGCCATAAAGCACATCGCCGACGAGCGGATGGCCGAGATG
>NZ_JABVXE010000095.1:0-406 GCF_013350085.1 Pseudoalteromonas sp. 0802
CCAGCACCTCGCGAAGCGAAACCACCGCCACTTCGGCATTGGGCACCTCGATGCCGATCGCCGACTTGCCCGGAATCGGCGCCTCGATGCGGATATCCTTGGCCGCCAGCGCCAGCGCCAAATCGTCGGTCAGGCTGACGATCCGGCTCACTTTCACGCCGGTCGCGGGCTGCACTTCGTAGCGGGTAACGGCCGGTCCCCGGTGCACTTCCGAAACGATCGCGCTGACGCCGAAGCTTTTCAGCGTCTGCACCAGCTTGGCCGCGTTGGACGTGTGGTCCACGTCCTTGCCCGGCGTATAGCCTTTGGGCCGGGCCAGCATCTGCAAGTTGGGAAGCACATAGGGGACAGCCGGCTGCACCTCCGCGTTTTCCAGCGTGCCGAAAATCTCTTCGTCGCCTTCCAG
>NZ_JABVXE010000096.1:0-405 GCF_013350085.1 Pseudoalteromonas sp. 0802
ACTTGTTTGGACTCGCCGCCCGCATCGAGTACAAGCCGGCCAAGCGCGCCGATTTGCATCCGGGACGGACGGCGGAGATTGCGCTTGGCGGCAAGGTGATCGGCTTTGTCGGCCAGCTCCATCCGGCCGTGCAAAAAGAGTACGATTTAAAAGAAACGTACGTGTTCGAGCTCGCCTTGACCGATGTGTTGAACGCCGAAAGCGAAGCGATCCGCTACGAGCCGATTCCGCGATTCCCGTCCGTCGTGCGCGACATTGCCTTGGTCGTCGACGAAAACGTCGAAGCTGGCGCCCTCAAGCAAGCGATCGAAGAAGCCGGGAAACCGCTTGTCAAAGACGTCTCCCTCTTTGACGTCTACAAAGGCGACCGCCTGCAGGACGGGAAAAAATCGCTCGCCTTCTCGC
>NZ_JABVXE010000097.1:0-405 GCF_013350085.1 Pseudoalteromonas sp. 0802
GAGGTCGATCTGTGCCTCGGGCAGCACCCGGCGAACACCACGCGCCATGGCCTCGGCGGCATCACTGGCTGCCAGCGCTTCCTTGAAGCTGTCAGGGGCAATCAACAGGCGCGGCGAACCAGCAGAAGCGGAGGCAGCAGAAGCAGAGACAGTCATGCAGACATTCCTTGTCGAAGGTGAAGGAGCGAATGGGGTGACTCAGCACAAGATTCCCTCATGATACGCCGTCATTGGTGCCATGCAGCAGCCTGAAACGCAAACTGCCACCCGTCGGTCTCCCGAGGGTGGCAGCGGCAGCACTGGCTGACAGGAGTGCTTACTTGACCAGACGCGTCTCGGTGGGCGCCAGCGTGACCTTGCCTTCACGCTTCAGATGGCCGATGGCGCGCTTGAAGTTGGCCTTGC
>NZ_JABVXE010000098.1:0-403 GCF_013350085.1 Pseudoalteromonas sp. 0802
GATTACCCAAACTTTGCCTCTGCATGTGAGCAGTTTCACCAAGATAACGACGGCGTAAAGTTTTTACCCTATGGCAGCCGTTCGAACTTAGGGTTAGACTTTTCATGTATTATAGAGAGTTGTCAGCAGCTTAATACAGCGATGACAGCTGGTTTTTATTTGACTGCCCAGCCCATGTTGATGTGCACCGCTATTCGCTAAATGAAGACGATATATTCCTTGAGATTATTAATTGTGATGCAATTTGTCACAGTTTTGCTTTCAAACGTTTAAACACTCTAAAGCAGGCTGAATCATCATGGCAGCATTATTTTTTAACCAATAATTATAATTCAGCCTCTGAGCTTGAATCAGATTTATTGCAGCTTTGGCAAACTGAATTACCATTAATTGCACCTTTATA
>NZ_JABVXE010000009.1:0-121661 GCF_013350085.1 Pseudoalteromonas sp. 0802
TAGACGTATAGCAAGTATGGAAGAACTAAAGACAGAACTCGCGGCCTGGGAATGGAGCAGGAATAAAGAAAGAACAAATATAAACTGGCTATTTAATGTTGAATCAGCTCGTAAAAAACTTGAGAGAGCTTATGGTGCCCTCAACTAGTCAGAACTTGTGTGATGAAGTACTAGGTACTATTAATATACCCATTGCATTAAATTAAGACACGGTTATGGCGTAGGAAAATTGCGTTATAACAAGGCAAAAATTATGACAAAAGAGTTCAGTCTTCAATATAAAAAGACAATAGAGCATTACATAAGCCAAGGTGTAGATATCTTCAATGAAAAAGCTTTCAATAATTTTACAAAAATAGCCCTCCATTCCGAACATAAGAAAGTACAAGCTCAATTTAGAGTTATGAATCAATTCGGCGCAAATACTTTATATAGTGGAAATGGTTTGACCAAAGTAGATATTAACTCACCATGGGGTGAAAAAATAAACAGCAAATACGGAGTAGTCGAAACTTTTACTTTCGAAAGAGATCCTCTCACCATAAATGATCTCAATGATTCAGTCACTATTATCCCCTTAAAGCCAATCCATTAAGAGATTTATATGGAATTACTAAACCCTTTCAATTTATCAAAAAAATATGAACAAGTTTTCATATCTCAAAACATAGGATTTGAAAACGAAGAATTTTTTTTATTAAAAGATTCTAATCAAATAATATTTCTTGTAATTGCACCTCCAAATTTTGGTCACCCTGATATCCCTAATTATTATGTTTATCAACTCGAAATCCCTTTAAAAGCCATTTCCTGGCTTATTGATAGTATTGAGAATAAATTTTGGAAGAGCGCAAAAGAAGGCGGCTTACCTTCAGGGCAATATAAACTAAAAGAAGTTGTTGTAAACGAGACATTAGCTCTTTACCGAGAAATGAATGTCGGAGCAAAAAATCAAAAAGGATTTCGATTAGCTAATTTTTCTAGGCCGAGCCGGAAATTTGATGATAACTTCCAGGAGTTTTTTATTACCGATGCTTTACTTATCGATGGCGGTTTGCTTGATAAGCTTAAATTAATACAAATTTGAGTCGGCAACATGGATGTTGGCAATATAACAAAACTAATACAGAGAAATTCCGTTAGTTAAACAGTTTATTCAAAGGAGCAGACTATTGTGCAGTTGAAACCTTTAATTTTGAGAGAAAACTGATCAACTTAGAGCAATTTGGGAATGCAATAGACATTACTCCTATTATTCAACCAATTAAAAGCGGAATTTAACATGACCAAACAATTTTTGCCTCCCCTTATTGAAATCAAAGATCCGGAAGTGCCACCAAAAGATATCAGACTTTTAGTGAGAATTGAGGATGAGCTGAATTATCCTGGTGACTTTGAATCCTTTTTTATTCAAAGCAATCACCTTTCAATTGTTTCGCACCGAATTGTTAAACGTAAAAATAAACCTAATTTTCTATCAACTAGACAATTTGATGCACCACTTTCAATTTTACCTTGGTTCGTTAATAAGTTTGAGTTTTTTACTAAAATGCCTCACGAAGGTGGGTTACCCCATGGAAAAATAAGCACTGACGATTTAGTTGAAGGTGAAGATATCGGCCTTACACGTTTAATGGGGAGGTTAAATGCTAGAGGCGATCAAGGTTATAGTTTATATAACTATCCTCGCAAAGATTTTGATGGCTCGGGCTATCAATCATTAATTATTTCAGATAGCTACCTATTTCAAGGCGGTTTTTTTGAAACATGGAAAGAGCTTGCCAATAAATACGAAAACGGCACTTTATAACAAAACAACAATGCTAAGGACAGCACATGACACCCAACTCACAAATACCACAGCAACTAGGTCAATACCTCTATCAACAAATTAACGGTGACTGGTCGAAAGCAATGTTAGTTTTAGATTGCCAGCACGATGAGGTCATTACATGCCAGGCTTTTTATGAAAAAGAGGCCGATGAAACTCAGCACCCTATTGCCGTTTCTGACCATATTATTGATTTATTTAAAACACTGTTTGATTCTGCAATACAAAATCAACCAGAAAATTGGCAACGTGCGATTTTTAATATCACTCGGCAGGGAAAATTCAGCATAGCGCTTGATAAAGAAAACAATGATGAAAATTAATAATCACTATTTTTAAAACCACAATACACACAATAATTAAAAATCATTATTTAATAACATTAATGAAACTATAATTTGAACCTTATTAGGATACATACTAAAATATCTCAAATTTTATTATTGATGATAAATATGAAAGTCACGGAAGACGAATAATAGCTACCCACCTCTATTGTTATTCCTTGATTATTCATAAGTTTTCAAACTATAAGCGATTTCGTTTATTGTGAACTATTAAATGGAGTATTTATGAAAAAGTTAAGCGCATTATTTGCATTATTGGTTTTAGCCGGCTGTTCATCAAACTATGATGTTGAGCCCCAACCAGAGCCTATTGCAGAAGTAACACCTGAAGTGGTTGTAGATGAATCGGTAATTTCATTAACAGTGGTCACAACACCTGATGATGCGCGTGTTCGTATTATGAATATTAAACCTGTTTATGAAGATGGTATCGAACTTAATGAAGGTAAGTACGACATTGAAGTAACAAAACCTGGTTACTTAACTTACCGCAAATGGGTTGTTGTTGATAAGAAAACGATTCTAACGATTGAGCTTGATAGTATTGAATCAATTCAAGCTGCACAATAAGTCGTTTTCACGAAAAAGGAAAGCAGCGGCTTTCCTTTTTTGATCTTCTTTTAAATTAACTGCAAATAATACAGTGACGACAGTGCACTGCCATTAACAATAATTGTTAGCCAAAGTACGGCAATAAAACTGCGTTTTTTAGATTTGTGCCTTAACCATTGCTGTGCAATTAATGAACCTGGCCAGCCGCCGATTAATCCTAAAATATGCAGTGTACGCTCAGGTACTCTTATCACATGCTCGCCATGTTGCATCGCTAAACGTTTATCCCAGCCATATACCAAAAAGCTTATTAAGCTCGCTACGCTGTAAGTGCCTGCAATAAAGTAGGTAATATTAAGTTGCCACGATACCAGCCATAGCAGTGCTAGAAACAACAATGAAAATGTAATTAATGTTTTCTTAATCAACGAATTATCACCTATACTGTGCAAAACAAATTAATTTTATCGGGGCGCTATTATGGCATACCTAAAATCACTTTTACTATCAATCTGCCTATGTTCACTTTCTGCTATAGCAGCAGAGCAACAACTTGATGACAAGCTAAAAGTGTTTGAGCCTTACTTAGGCACGTGGCAGTCAGACTTTAATGTCGCAGCAGGTAAACCTGCGGTGCAAGATGTGAGTACCTGGCAACGCGCGCTCAATGGCACGGCGATTAAAACCATTCACTCTATCAATGAAGGTGAATATGGTGGTGAGTCGATGATTTTTTGGGACAATAAAAAGCAGTCTTTGGTGTTTTATTACTTCACTACGGCAGGTTTTTATACCCAAGGCACTATGAATGTACTTAGCCCTACTCAATTTGTTGCTTATGAAAATGTAACGGGTAATAAAGAAGGGATCACTAAGGTCAAATCGACAAGCGAGTTTAAAAACAACAGCTTTGTAGTGTCGACCTCTTACCTTAAAAAAGGTCAATGGACAAAACCCGATACCCGAACTTACACCCGCAGCGAAAAAACAGTTAAGTTTAAATAAAAGCTTTAAAAAAGGGTAAGGCGTTTATCACCTTACCCTTATATATTAATGTCTAAAGTCTGCCATTAATGCCGGAATACCTGGCAACATACCCACCATTGCCATCACGCTTGTTAAAATAACAAACATTACTAATGGAATGATCCAGCGGCTCATTGGGGTTAGTTCAGAGCTTCGCTCTTTACAACCAATTAAGCCCAGATTGTCGAGCAACATAGTTAATGACCAGCCAAATGCAGGATTCACTAAAGTCGATGAAAACACCACAATAGCAGCCGATTGCGTAGTTTTACCTTCGCGGGTCATTTCCATACCCGCTTCTAGAAGCGGGATAAACACACCAACTATTAGCGCGACGCATAACACAGGTTGCCAAATAGCTAAATCCATTGGGTAACCCCAAATACTGGCAATAATACAAAATAATGCCGTTAACACCGCTCCGGCAGGAATTGGGCGTTTAGCGATGGCTGCTGGCACGATGTAGGTTCCCCATGAAGAGGTAAAGTTAGAGCCGCCTAACAAAGAACCAAACGTTTGGCGGATTGAAGCACTGAACATGGTATCGTCAATGTTCATTTGTACTTTTTCTGTGCGTTCTGGGTAACTAATTTTTTGGAATACTTGATGCCCTAAAAAGTCAGGTGACCACATGGCAACCGCAAGCACCGCAAATGGCAATACCACCACAAAGCTCTCTAGGGTTGGTAAACCCAGCATCCAACCGGTATTTTCACCCCACCAATACATTGGGTTCATATTTGGTAAACCCGGTGCGGTCTTAAACTCAAACGGCGCTCCCAGTAAAAATGCAATTAAACCGCCAAGTAAACAGCTTAATGGCACGGCTAACCAACGTTTTTTGTAGTGCTCAAGTAATGCATACAACACGATAGTCGACAAAATCACAATGAAAGCAATATGAGTCATATCAATACCTTCAGCCCATGCAAATAGCTTTTTAACCTGCGAAATCGTGCCAATAAAACCAAGGTAAAGCAGTAAACCGCCACACACGCCTCGGCTGGTTAACCCCGCCAGTAAACTCCCGCCTTTACTAAGCGCGAGTAATAGGCCAAACGCTCCTATCAGTAAACCGAAGGCCATTGGGTGACCACCCGCAGCAACTACAATCGGGATCAAAGGAATAAGCGGCCCATGCGTACCCGCTAAGTTTGCTGTTGGTAAAAAGAAGCCTGAAAATAATAAAATGAAGATCGATACAATTAACAGCTCATAGCGCACATTTTCTAGAATAAAGCCTTCACCTAAGCCCAGTGGCGCTGCAAACGTTGCAGCAATTGCACCCACCATAACCACCTTACCTATAGTCCCTGCCATGGCAGGGATAGAGTCTTCTAATTCAAACCGATAATCACGAAATGGTAAGTTAGGACGCCAGCGCTTAGGCTGCATAATTTGTAATTCGTGTTCAAGGTATTCGTCACGACTCGAAAATTCACTGCTGGGTTTATGAAGAGCTTGATAGCTTTGCTGGTCGGTATGAGTATCCGATCCTTGTTCAGCAGGCGTTGTTGACGCTGATTGCTGCCTCGTATTCATGAGTTCTCCTACTGCCTATCTTGAAAAATTGTGTGAGTTTTTATTATGCAGTTAGGGTAAAGCAGCCAGATACAAAACACGATTAGGCAAATGGTCGGGTATGAATTTATAAAATAGGTGTTTTTAATAAGTTGAGAGACTCATAAAATACACTCAAACAATTGATAATTAATGATTTATTTATATTTAGTGCTTTTAAAGAGTAAGCAAAAGATTGTTTTTTAAGCACATTAACTATTAGTCTAATAAATTGTATGAATAGCAAACAGCTAGAGAAAAACTACTTTTAAATTAATCGAATTTGCCTAATTCCTAACTACTAATATACTAATTTATTAGTAGTTTGATTAATACTAACTCGCCAGTCGGTGGCTTTCTCACATAAGCGCATAAAGGGATGTATGAACACACAGCTCAAGCCTTGGCAATTTAATATCATTGTTTGCTCTGTTTATCTGCTGTTTGGCTTGTTTACCATGCAAGTGTTAAAAACACTAGCAGTATGGCCTCCAGCAGGAGTCGCATTGGCAGGCTTGATGTTATTTGGTCGTAAAGCCTGGTTGGGCGTTGCATCAGGCACCTGTTTAGTTGTGTTTTTTTACTTTTACCTAAGCGGCTTGAATCCATTCACGTTTAAACACATAGCAATAAATGCCGCGACAACCACAGGCAATACTCTCGCAGCTTTAACGGCATTTTGGCTAATTAACCGAAAACTTAAACAACACACGCTGCTAACGAGCGTCACCAGTTTAGCCAGAGTGTTTATTGTTGCTTGCATTGCGATTGGCGTGATTTCTGCACTTTTCGGTGTGGGCATATACTCACTAGTTGGTATTGAGTGGTTTAATGGCTTGTATGTAGGCATATTAAATTGGAGTATTAGCAATGCCTTAGCAGCAATTGTGTTCACCCCTGCCCTTTACTTTTTATGGCGAAATTGGCCTCATACGGTCACCCCTAGTGAATTTTCTAAACTTCTGTTGCTTACTTTTACCGTGGTTTTGTTGTGTTATTTTATTTTTGGCCCCGCATACACAACCATGACATTGCCATTTTTACAGCCTGCATTACTGCTGTTTCCACTGCTTTATGCCGCTACGCGGTTATCACCAACCGCCACCAGCTGCATGAATATGTTAGTATTTTTTGCAGCTTGGGTCGGAAGTAATCAAGGCTGGGGGTATTTTTATTATCATCATCCTAAAACAGCAGAAGTGACCATGCAGTTTTTCTTTTTATTTACTCTTTCAGCGGTATTACTCATTCAAGCCGTGTTTATTCAACGCAAGAAAGAACAACAAAAGCTGACCACCATGCTCGAACAAAAAGTAGAAGAACGAACCTATGAGCTAGAACGTGCTAAGCATGAAGCATTAGCCTTATCTGTGACAGATCATTTAACACAACTTTATAATCGTCGCGGCTTCTTCGAAAAGGTTAATCAGCAGTTTGCAAAATATCATGACGCGCAATGTACCTGCTCTCTTTTACTGCTAGATTTAGACCAATTTAAAGCTATAAACGATAAATTTGGCCACGCTACTGGCGATGAAGTAATACGAACCACAGCGCATAAACTCATCCAACATAGCAAAGCATCAGATATTGCAGGGCGCATTGGTGGAGAAGAATTTGTCTTATTTTTACCTATGGCAAATAACCACACAGCCTTTGCAATCGCAGAAAAGATCAGAGCCGATATCGAACAGCAAGACATCATCGCCGACAACAAACACGTTAAATTCACCGTGAGTATTGGCGTAAGCACCTTACAAGCAAGCGATCAGCATATAGAATCGATGTTAAAACGCGCCGATAAAGCATTGTATCAAGCCAAAAACCAAGGCCGTAATCAAGCGCAGTGTAGTTAGAATGAGTTTCGAGTTGCTAGTTACGAGAGTAAAGTTACGAGAGTAAAGTTACGAGAGACGAGAGACGAGGTACGAGAGACGAGGTACGAGATGCGAGGGGCGAGATGCGAGGTGCGAGGTGCGAGATGCGAGATGCGAGATGCGAGATGCGAGATGCGAGAGACGAGGTACGAGAGACGAGGTACGAGAAACGAGATGCGAGATGCGAGCCTAAGATTCCTTGCACTATACGACTAGTAATTAATTAACGGCTCTGATAAAAATACAATGGATATGGAAGAAAACGAGCTATAAGCCCGTTAAGTTTAATGGAATTACTATCCTTGTGAGGTTCAAATGGAAATTGAAGTAAACAGACCAAAACAATATCATGATAAAATTAGAGATTACACTTTATGGGCCGACTCTAAAAAAATCGGCAAAGTCAAACCCAACTCTTTAGCCAACTACACAATACCTGATGACGCTGAATTTATCTGGTTCTCCATTGATTGGTGCTCTAGCCCTAAACTTTCTGTCAAAGATATTCAATCAAATAAAGTAACTGTTTCAAACACTATGAGCAGGAACTTACTATCGGGTCTATTTTTACCCATTTATTACGTTACTTTTGGTAAAAATAAATATCTAACAATTACGAGCGATGTATAACCATCCTTAATCGATTTTCAGATCCGATTACTTCACCGCATAACGATATTTTTACCCTTTGTCGCGGCATAAAGCCGCTGCTACCTTGTAGGCGTCACGCTTGCTTGGCGCGCGAAACGAAGTATTAGATACGAGTAACGAGATGCGAGCATGTAGCAGCGATTTTACATCGCGTTTTTCTCGAACCTCGTATCTCGTATCTCGCAACTAGCGCCTAGCTCCTAGCTCCTAGCGCCTAGTTCCTTAAAACTATTTCGTCTTCAACTTATTCAACTCATCATCCTGTTGAGCAACGAGTGCATTGAGGGTTTGGCTACCATCTCCGGCTTGGGTAGATAGCTCAGCTAGTTGCGATGCGGCATCTGAAATTAACGTCAGGTTGCGGTTTATCTCTTCTGTGACTGAGCTTTGCTCTTCTGCAGCCGTTGCAATGTGGGTAATTTGCTGCGTGATTTCGTCCACTTTGACGACAACTTCGTGTAATGCATCAAATGCAACGGAGGTTTCATCTACCGCGGTTTGTGCACGCACAACACCTTGTTCAATTACTTTAGAAGCGTTACCTACTTCCAGCTGTAAACTGTCGATTAGGCCACTGATGTCATCGGTTGATGAACGTGTTTTTGAAGCAAGTGCCCTTACTTCATCAGCCACCACCGCAAAGCCACGGCCTTGTTCACCGGCCCTTGCCGCTTCAATTGCCGCATTCAGTGCAAGTAAGTTAGTTTGCTCTGCAATTGTTCTGATCACATCTAAAATTTGTGTAATGTCGTTACTACGTGCCGCAACTTTTTCAACTGCTTGATTGGCCTCTTTGATTTCATCCGACATGGTTTTAACTTGGGTAACCGCAGACGACAAGCTCGATTCACTGCTCACCACAAGGCTGTTTATTTCATCAGCTTGCTGTGCTGACTGCTCTGAGGCTCTTGCTACTTCGAGTGCTGTTGCGCTCATTTCATTCATGGCGGTCACAACACTCTCAATTTCTTGGAACTGCGCTTGAACGTTGTGCTTAGTATCAACAGCAACACTGGTCGCTAAGTGAGCCTGCTCTTTGGTTTGCGTTGATACATTTTTAAGCTCACCAATTAAATCTCGTAATTTAGCAAGAAATGCATTAAAGCCAGTTGCCAATGCGATTAGCTCAGCGTGAGTATCAACATGCAGGGTTTGAGTTAAGTCACCTTCGGCACTGGCAAGGTTATCAACGCGCTGTTGAATTTGCTGTAGTGGTGCCACAATTGTGCGGATCAATAAGGTCATGATTACAAAGGCGGCACCAGCAATAATAATACCTGTAACCAAGATTAAGCCACCTAGTGTATTGGCATTTTCGCTCATGCTATTTGCTAGCGCATGAGGCCCTTCAAGGGCAAGCTCAGCGGGTACTTCAATCAATAAGTTCCACTGTGTTTTCGCAAGCTTAATGCTAATTGGGTAGTTAACTAAATACTCATCACCAACTTTAAATACACCACTTTGTTTTTTCGCTTTTACGTAATTGTCTAAAATGCTTTTAGTCACCGCCTCTTTTAACGGTCTGCCTAGCTTATCTTTGTAATGGCTACTACCAACCACTAAATCGAGTGAACTTAGCAAGGTAACGCGGGCTTTACCGTTATATAGCTCTTTTGAGAGCTTTTCGGTCATGCTTTGAAATACAGGCAATGTTAAATCAACCCCAGCAACACCAATAAATTCGTTATCACGAAGAATGGGCACAGTTAGAGAGGTCATCATTTCAGAATAACCTGGGGTGATTTCGTATAGGTAGGGTTCCATAATGCAGGGCACTTTGGTGTCTTTTACACACAAGTACCACTCAGCTTCCCGCTGGCCAAATTCATTGAGCGTATCCACATATTTTTCAGCTACATCGTCAACCACTTGTTGCTCAATTACGCCGTCTCGGTTGCGCGTGAAATAAATTTCTAGTGTGCCAACGCCTGCTACAGAATGATCATACCCGCTGATAAAATTAGCATCACGGCCATCAAACGCATTTGCTTCAAATTGCGAGTAGATAGATGAAAGAATATCATTTTTTTGTAATAGAGAGCGATTCAACTCAACCACAGCATCGCGGGTTAAGGTAGCTGCCGCATCGTTGTCACCTAAGATAGCGGCAAATGAATAAGGCACTCGGTACGCTTCATTAATAAACCCAGCAACTTGTTCACCATATGCGGCGGCATTTGAAGCGAGCTTATCCTCCACCTCTGCAACAATCAGCTTTTCTGATTGCGCAGCTAACTGCTGGTTGCTGCTTGACAGCTGCCACCATAAAACACTTGATAAAACAAACACAGTAATAAAAATACTGCCTACCGTAAGCCATAATAACTTTTTCGCTAATGCTAACTGCCGCATCGACATTTCCTGTTTTTATTGTAGGTTTGCTAATAGTTTAGACCATTTGCATGACTACATAGGGACAATTAGAAAAAAAGTATGAAGTTTTACTGTGATTGAGCCGCTTTGTTAAGTTAGCCCAAGTTTTGCTGCCATTCGGTGGGTGACATACCAAACCATAACTTAAAGCGACGACTAAAAATCGACAACTCCGCATAGCCTAAACGCAGTGCTAAATCGGTCATATTGATGTGCTTTTGTTGTAATAGCCGCATTGCCTCTGACTTTCTAACTTCGTCCAATAATTGCCGATAACTGGTGTTATGCTCAGTTAATATGCGTTGTAGCTTTTTGGGGTGTAACCCTACACTTTTGGCGGTATTTTCTTTATTACACTCACCGGTTGCTAGCAACATTTTCATCGCACTTTCTATTTGCAGCATTTCATCGGGGAGTTTATTAAGGCGTTGCAGCTCAAGTTGGTCGGCTATTAAGGTGTCTAAAATGGCATCATTGAGCTGGGGTTTATAGGATAAAAATGCGCTTGAAAAGTAAATCGCATCCACGTCAC
This sequence comes from Pseudoalteromonas sp. 0802, assembly GCF_013350085.1. Taxonomy (NCBI): domain Bacteria; kingdom Pseudomonadati; phylum Pseudomonadota; class Gammaproteobacteria; order Alteromonadales; family Pseudoalteromonadaceae; genus Pseudoalteromonas; species Pseudoalteromonas sp. 0802. Next base: position 10,750 of record NZ_JABVXE010000009.1, read on the forward strand.
TGTTAAACTCAACCTCACAATTAAGTACTTTATTAAATAAGGGCCGCTGTTTCACTGCGACAAATTGCCGTAAGCACACTTTATCGGCCCGCCATTTCGGGCCAACTAATTCTTTTAATATTTTATTGACCAAACACACTGCCAACTGAGACTTTTGCTCAAACTCGTGTTTTTCGTCAGACAGTCGGACAAAACGTACCTCACAACTTGTTTGCCCAAGCAGAGCAAGGTTTAGCACAATGCCTTCGGCATGCAGGTATATGTATTTTTGGGCAACATTAAGGGCATCAAGAATCGTAGGTTGGCGCGACATGTAAGCACCAATCAAGCCTACCGTACTCATACTTTGTGATGCGCCAAGCTTTAAGCCAAAACATGGCTCATCACACGCTTGAGCAGCAAGCTCAAGTAATTCAAGGTAATGAGCGTAAACAACAAAGCTGTCTGGGTCGCGTAACTGTGCGGGTAAAATACCTGCTTTCTCCAACAAAGTAATTGGATTTACACCATATTGCCTCACTAAATTCTCAAACCCAGCTAAACTAGAAGAGCGAATTAAACTTTCCACGCAGTGTGCCTTTTGTCCTAAAGAGTCATTTCAGTGTCCTAAAAAGTCAAATCAACTGCAAGTGATTTATTTATGCTAGAACAAACTCTGACAAACAGAACATACAGATGAACATTGCCACTAAACCAGTAAGCATCGATAGCATTTTAATGGCCGACTTAGTCGCGCAGCGCAGCCATGCCAAAGCAGCAGGTATTGAAAACTACCAGCAAAGACGTGAACACTTACTTGCGTTAAAAGCCATGATCACTGAGAACCAAGCACGTATTATCGAGGCCATTAATCAAGACTATGGTAATCGCTCTCGCCATGAAACCTTACTTGCCGAAATCATTAATGCCTGTGCAGATATCAATAGCACGTTAAAGCACCTTAAAAAGTGGATGAAAGTGCAAAAGCGACATGTTGATCACCGTATGTATTTAGGGGCAAAGAGCCGAGTTATTCCCCAGCCTTTAGGTGTTGTAGGGTTAATTGTGCCGTGGAATTTCCCGATAAATTTAGCCTTTAGTCAATTAGCCGCAGCATTTTCAGCAGGTAATAAGGCGATGGTTAAAATGTCTGAAGACTCTCGGCATTTAAGTGCGCTTTTAAGCGAGCTAGTGGGCAATTATTTTAAGCCCGAAAAGCTGCAATTTTACTGTGAGACTGGTGAAGTAGGCATCGCCTTTTCAAAGCTTCCCTTTGATCATCTTATGTTCACAGGCTCAGGTGAAACCGGCAAAAAAGTGATGGCTGCAGCGGCGCAAAACCTAACGCCTGTAACCCTTGAGTTAGGAGGTAAATCTCCTGCTGTGATTGCTACTGATTACCCGATGCAAAAAGCTGTCGAGCGCATCATGTATGTAAAGCAAATGAACGCAGGGCAAATTTGTACCAATGTTGATTATGTATTTGTGCATCAGTCTCAACTTGCGCTGTTTATCGATACAGCAACTCGCTGGGCGAAGAAACATGTGCCAGATATACATAGCCAAGATTACACAGCCATTATTGATGACCGCGCATTTAAACGCCTTACAAACTGTATTGAAGAAGCCAAACAACTTGGCGCTGACGTTATTACGCTTAGCGACCAAGTGGCAGATGCCAACACGCGAAAACTGCCACTGACATTAATTTTAAACAGCAATGACAGTATGAGCATTGATACCCGCGAGACATTTGGACCTATTTTAATGGTAAAAACCTATCAAGACTCGCAGCAGGTCGTTGATTATATTGCAGGGCGAGATAGGCCTTTAGCGTTTTATCCGTTTAGCTACAACAAACAGCTTATTAACTTTTATATTGAGCAGGTGATGTCGGGGGGTGTAAGCGTTAACGATGCCCTGTTTCATGTCGGTCAGCACGACTTACCTTTTGGTGGCGTAGGTGCCAGTGGTATGGGGCATTACCATGGCTATGAAGGCTTTTTAACCTTTTCAAAATTACGTCCGGTGTTTTATCAAGCCAAGTTTTCAAGCGTGAAATTTTTAATGCCGCCTTACGGCAGGTTTGCCGATAAGCTTTTAGCCTTTTTGAGTAAATTAAATTCATAACAATAAACACCAACAGGTGATAATAATGCAGCAACACACATTTGATTTTGACCAAATTATTATAGGCTCTGGATTTGGCGGCTCTGTGAGTGCGCTTCGCCTAAGCGAAAAAGGCAACCGAGTTTTAGTACTCGAAAAAGGCCTACGCCGCGACGATAAAGAATTTCCAAAAACCAACCTAGATATCAAAAATTATATGTGGCAGCCAGAAATTGGCCTAAAAGGCTGCATTCAATTTTCGTTTACCAGCAAAGTCACTGTGCTGCATGGTGTGGGTGTTGGCGGTGGCTCACAAATTTATGCCAATGTGCACCTTATTCCTGATGATGAAGTATTTCAATCTCCAGCGTGGACACGCATAAAATCAGACTGGAAAGAAAGCCTAATGCCCTACTATGGCCTTGCACAGCGCATGTTAGGCAGTGCCAAAAATACCTATACCAATGTTGCCGATCACACACTAAAAGAGATTGCAGAGCAGATGGGCCAAGGTGACTCATTTAAAACCGTGAACACTGGGGTGCTTTTTGCAAAACCCGGCGAAGCCTATAACAAAGAGCTACCCGATCCATACTTTAATGGCGATGGTCCGAGGCGAAATACCTGCCATTACTGTGGTAGCTGCATGATTGGTTGTCGCCATAATGCCAAAAACACCTTAATGAAAAACTATCTGTACTTTGCCGAGCGCAATGGCGTAGAGATAAGACCCAGCTCTGAAGTAATCAAAATCACCCCGCTCAATGCAGATGGCAGCGCCGGATACAAAATTAAGATTAAAGATACCAGTCATCGCAACAGCCATATTTATACGCTAACAACACGTGGCGTTGTGCTAAGCGCAGGGGTCATGGGCACCGTGCCTTTGCTTTTAAAAATGCGCGATAAAGACAAAACATTGCCCAATATTTCAGCTTGGCTAGGTCAGCAAATTCGCACTAATTCAGAAACCCTCACCACCGCGAACAACACTACTAAAAAAGTTGATGATGGTGTTGCGATCAGCTCATTTATTTCGGTCGACAAAGACACCAATATTGAAATTTGCCGGTTTAGAGAAGGCGCCGATGGCACATGGCTATATTTACCTTACGTTCCCATGGTGACTGGAAAAGGCCTCAAGCGTATTGCTAAGTTTTTAGTGAATACACTGCGCCATCCAATAAAAACAGCCAAAGTCTTGCGACCAAAAGGAAAAGCCCGCAGCTCAATTCTCTTTTTGGTGATGCAAAAATCCGAGGCGTTTATTCACCTAGAATGGCGACGTAAATGGTATCGCTTATTTAAAAACGGCATTACTGCGGTGCAAAAAGACAATGACACGCCGCTTAGTGTTAGTTTTCCAAAAGCAGAAGAAGCAACCAAACTCTACGCCGAAAAACTCGGTGGCGTGCCGGGCTCAGCCTTATCTGAAGTGCTATTTGGAGCACCGATGACGGCGCATATAATGAGTGGAGTCGCCATGGGAACTGATGCCTCTAACGGCGTAGTTGATAGCTCTGGAGAAGTGTTCGGCTATCAAAACCTACGAGTTATTGACGGCTCAATCATACCGGGTAATTTAGGGGTAAACCCATCTTTAACCATTACCGCATTGTCTGAATATGCAATGAGCCAAATACCGGTATTCGATGCAGCCCGAGCAAGCAAGATAAAGCCAATACAATTTAGTGAACCACGCGAAGGCCTAGTATCAGCGCTTACTGGTTCAGGTGATTTAGCAAAATCGATTGCTGAAAAACAAAAAAGCCGTGCATAAAGCACGGCCTATTTTGATAAATAGCGATTAGATCACTGATAATTCGACAGCAATGTTACCACGCGTTGCGTTTGAGTATGGGCATACTTCGTGCGCTTTATTAACCAGTGCAAGAGCGGTGTCTTTATCAAGATCACCTACCGATACCGCAAGCTTAACAGCAATACCAAAACCACCTTCTATAGGACCAATAGATACTTCAGAGTTAATATGAGTATCAGCTGGTAATTTAACTTTTGCTTGGCCAGCCACTAACTTTAATGCACCGATAAAACAAGCCGCGTAACCTGCAGCAAATAATTGCTCAGGGTTTGTACCTTGACCATCATCACCACCTAACCCTTTAGGAGTTGATAGTGCCACATCTAAACGACCATCATCTGATTTTGCTGTGCCTTCACGGCCACCTGTTGCTGTTGCTTTTGCTGTGTATGCCACGCTTTGTAATTCTTTCATGTTTACTCTCCTAATTGAGTGAAAATATATTTTGCATGCAAAATATATTAGATCAGCTTTTTCGGGATTGCAAATACTTTGCATGCAAATTAAAATACTCGTATTGAATTTTGAGGATCGAGTATGAAATACCCACAACTAAAATTAGATAACCAGCTATGCCATCGTTTATATATGGCATCGAATGGGATTGCCCGTGCGTATCGAGATTCTCTTAATCAATTAGATTTAACCTACCCGCAATACGTAGTGATGATGGCGCTGTGGGAAAAAGATCAGATCAGCATTGCTGAATTACTTGAAAAAACCGCCATTGATGGCGGTGCAATGACGCAAATTTTGAAAAAAATGAGCGATAAAGCATTGTTGTCGATCACCAAAGATAGCCAAGATAAACGCAAACGACTCGTGCAGCTCGAAGCCAAAGGCAAGGCAATGCAAGATCAAGCTGCCGATATACCGTCGCAAATTCGTTGTCGCTTCCCAAGCATTAACGAACAACAAGCACTGCAACTGATTGAATTACTCGATTTAGTAAATAGTGACCTTAATTAACAAAAATTATTTGAAAGTGAATTTGGATTACACCTCTTTTTAATATAATTCTATACGCTATAGTGTTCAAAACTCATCAATACGGACACCATCATGAAAGCATTTGGATACACTACAGCAACCCCAACGTTATCGGACTCATCATTACAAGCGATTGAATTACCTGATCCCGTTGCGACAGGTCACGACATTCTTGTAGCCGTAGAAGCAATTTCAGTAAACCCCGTTGATACTAAAATTCGCGCTAATGTGTCACCAGACACTGGCTACAAAGTTATTGGCTGGGATGCTGTGGGGACGATTAAAGCTGTTGGCGACAAGGTTTCGTTATTTAATGTCGGTGACCGTGTGTTTTATGCTGGCGACTTAACGCGCCAAGGCAGTAATGCTGAGCTGCAACTTGTTGATGAACGCATTGTCGGTCTTGCACCAACAAGCCTGAGTAATAGTGAAGCAGCCGCCCTGCCATTAACCAGTATCACCGCATGGGAGTTATTGTTTGACCGCTTACAGATTGAAAAGTCTCAAAACAATAAGCCAGCCTCTGTATTAGTGATAGGTGCAGCCGGTGGTGTAGGCTCAATTTTAGTGCAACTTGCCAAGCAGCTTACCAATTTAACAGTTGTTGGTACCGCCGCACGAGAAGAAAGCGCCAACTGGCTTAAAGATTTAGGTGTTGATCATGTGCTTGATCATAGCAAAAACCTTAACGAGCAACGTCTTGCGGCCGACCTAAGTGAATTTGATTACGTAGTGAGCTTAACGCACACCGACCAACATCTAGATAGCATTATGGAAGTGATCAAGCCACAAGGTAAATTAGCACTGATCGACGACCCTGCAAGCTTTGATATTTTAAAGTTAAAGCGTAAGAGTATTTCGTTGCATTGGGAGTTTATGTATACCCGCTCAATGTTCCAAACCGATGATATGATTGCCCAGCATCAGCTTCTTTCAGAGCTTGCTAGCTTAGTTGATAACGGCACAATCAAAACAACATTGGGTGAGCATTTAGGTAAGATAAACGTAGCAAACCTTGTTAAAGCCCATGGGATTTTAGAATCTCACAAAGCTCGCGGAAAGCTTGTGTTGGAAGGGTTTGAGTAACGAAGGGAAAGTTACGAGGTACGAGTTGCGAGGGGAAAGTTAGCGAGATTAAAGTTACGAGAGTAAAGATACGAGGTGCGAGCTTGTAGCAGCGATTTCACATCGCGTTTTATTCTCGTATCGCCCCTACCTCATCAATATCGCGGCAAAAAGCCGCTGCTACCCGTAGGTGTCACGCTTGCTTGGCGCGCGAAACAAAAAATTAAGATTCAAGTTACGAGAGTAAAGTTTCGAAAAACGAGATACGAGCTGCGAGCAGCGATTTCACATCGCGTACTTCCTCGTTCAATAATACAAACACGCATCATTAAAGTGCATTACTGCACTTACCTTTCACTATTTTAGTGCCTGTTTTTGGGGACGCCCTTACCGCCTAACATTAACCAATTGATTTTTAATGCATTTAAATTTAATAAAGGTTTGGCACAGATCTTCCAATAGTGAGTATGAACTGGCACTAACAAGGAGACTAACGTGACTAACTTCTTTCACACTCTTTATCTACTTTGGCGATTAGACATCAGCACATGGCATATGCATGAAGCAAACGATCCGCATAATGTTGCTGATTTGGAGCGTCGCTATGTTAAATAATGACCCCGCATTTATTGAAGCGCTTAAAAAAATTTCGGTTCACCAACTGACAATCACCGAAGCGTCTGAGCAGTACGACATTCCTAAGCGTGTGTTATACAAAGCCGCACGACAGCAGCAAGTTAAACAGAACAAACAAAAAGCGTATTTAATTGCCACACAGAAGCGCCTTCAACAAAGTCTACGTAATGTAGAAATGGAGTTAGCTAGCTTCAGCTAAATAACTTCTGTATGGTTAAAATACACGCACAATAATGATGGATTAAGTATGCACGCAGTAGAAGTAAACTTTGATGGCTTAGTGGGGCCTACTCACAATTACGCGGGATTATCGTATGGCAATGTCGCTTCACTCAGTCACGCCTCTTCGCATTCAAACCCCAAAGAGGCCGTGCTACAAGGCCTTGAAAAAATGAAGGCGATGCACGAATTAGGCCTAGAACAAGGTATTTTTGCACCCCATGCTCGCCCCGACATTAATGTGCTAAAGCGTTTAGGTTTTACAGGCAGCGATAGCCAGATTATTGAAAAAGCATTTAAAGCCGACCCTATTTTACTGCGAGCTTGTTACAGTGCATCGGCCATGTGGACAGCCAATGCTGGCACTATCTCGCCTTCAGTCGATACGCTTGATGGCAAAGTGCACTTTACGGCTGCTAACTTAAATAACAAATTTCACCGCTCGTTAGAACCCGTTACAACTACGGCTTTATTAAAAGCCATGTTTAACGATGAGCGTTACTTTAGCCATCATATACACTTACCTGATCAAGGCTTTTTTGGTGATGAAGGTGCCGCAAATCATAATCGATTATGCGACAGCCATGCAGATGCAGGGCTTGAGATCTTTGTTTATGGGGCAAGTAGCTTTAATAGCGCCTTACCAAAACCCGTTAAATTTCCTGCAAGACAATCTCTTGAAGCTTCGCAAGCAATTGCCCGTCTACATCAGCTAAAGCCAGAAAATCATTTATTTATTCAACAAAATCCTGATGTGATAGACCAAGGTGTATTCCATAATGATGTAATCGCTGTGGCCAATGGCAATGTACTTTTATGCCATGAACAAGCGTTTTTGCATCAAGCTGATACGCTAAAACAGATTAAACAAGCTTACCTAGGCAACAAGCCGCTACATATTATTGAAGTGCCAACCAATAAAGTGAGCATTACAGATGCTGTAGGCAGCTATTTATTTAATAGCCAGTTAATTACCTTAAGTGATGACAGCATGATGCTGGTTGCACCTAAAGAATGTCAGCGTAATCAAGCTGTTCACGATTACATTCAAGAAATGATTTTGGCAGATAACCCAGTTCAGCAAGTGCGCTTTTTTGACTTGCGCCAAAGCATGCAAAATGGCGGTGGCCCTGCTTGTTTACGCTTGCGTGTAGCGCTCAACACTGACGAACTCGCAGCGGTCAATCCGGGTGTACGATTCAGCGAAGAAAAATATAACCAATTAGTAAGTTGGGCGAATAAGCATTACCGTGACTCTTTAAGTAGTGACGACTTTGCCGATCCAATGCTTTTAACCGAAAGCTATCAAGCACTTGATGAGTTAACCAATTTACTTAATTTAGGCTCTGTGTATCCATTTCAACAAGAATAAATAATGAAAATTAAAGCTGTACACTCTATTAAAGGGGTGTCTAAATCACTCAATAGTTTACTGATTGATAGCGTTGCCAGTGGCGCATCAATCGGCTTTATTGCCCCGCTATCATTACAGTCAGCACATGACTACTGGCAAGGGGTCGATGGCGATTTAGCAACGCCTTACCGTAGGCTTTATCTGGCCCTTGATGGTGATACGGTGATTGGCTCAGTGCAGCTTTCTTTGTGCGCCAAAGCCAATGGCACTCACCGCGGCGAGGTAGAAAAGCTCATGGTACACAGCGAATATCAAGGCAAAGGAATTGCAAAACAATTGATGAATAGCCTAGAAACCGACGCCCGTATCTTAGGTATTCAATTATTGGTACTTGATACCCGTCAAGGTGACTCTGCTTCATATTTGTATCGCAAACTCGATTATATTGAAGCTGGCACTATTCCTGGTTTTGCGAAAAGTTCATCCGGTGAATTTGACGCAACGGTGTATTTTTATAAGCAGGTCGCCTAGATCTGCTTTTATAGCCAATTGATATAATCATAAAGTCGACTAATAAAAATCTATAAAAGTACTAAACTAGTACTGCGGATTTTTATTAGGAGCGATAAATGGCGCTATCAATACAGCAACGGGTACTTTTTCTAGCCCTACTTCCCCCCCTACTCATTGCAATAATGCTGACACTCTACAATTATGTGCAGTCAAAACACAGTGGTGCGCAAACCGTTGAAAGTTTTGCTACACAAATGGAAAACGACCGAAAGGCCGAAGTCAGTAACTATCAAAAAATTGCCATGAGTTCGATTGCTCATCTCATCGCGCAAGATGATGGCTCTAATACTGAACAGCTGCAAAGCCAAGCAAAAAGCATATTGCGTAATTTGCGTTTTGATGATGCTGGCGATACAGGCTATGTGTTTGTTTATGATGTAAAAGGTGTCAATATTGCCCATGGCGTTAACGCCTCACTTGAGGGTAAAAACCTATATGATTTTAAAGATCCTAATGGGGTTTATCTGATACGAGAGCTGATTGATGCTGCGAAGAAAGGCGGTGGTTATGTGCAGTATTCTTGGAAAAATACCAATGGCAGTGTAAACCCTAAACTCGGTTATGCCGCTTTGGTCCCAAAATGGAACTGGGTGCTCGGAACCGGCTTTTGGATCAGTGGCCTTGAGCAACAAGTTGCAGTTACAGAACAACGGGTTAATGAAGGTATCGATAATGCCTTTATAAACACAGTTATCGCTTCAATATTCGCAGTTGCAATTACCGCAGCGATTGCAGTGGTAGTATCGCGCAGTATTACTAGCCCTTTGCACACAACCGTACTAGCAATGAACGATATATCACAAGGTGATGGCGATTTAACCCAACGTTTAATGGTGAAACGAGACGATGAACTGGGCAAGCTTGGCAGTTCGTTTAACCGCTTTGCCGATGACGTTGGTAAAATGGTTATTGATATTCGCCAATCATCGCAATCGATGAATCAAGCGTCACACAAACTCAACGAGCTACTTGCCAATATGCATTCTGGTATTAATCGTCAACATGAAGAAAGTGAGCAAGTTGCAACCGCAATAAACGAAATGTCGGCGGCGTCAATGGAAGTTGCCCGCAGCGCCCAAGAGGCCTCAACCGCTGCTGAACATGCCGATCATTTAGTTAAGCAAGCTAACAATCAATTGCTCATTGCCATAAAAGTGATTAATGGCCTTGCCAAACAAGTTGATGAAGGGGCTAATGCGGTGGATCAGCTTAATCAACAATCGAGTCAAATTGGCAGTGTGCTTGATGTGATCAGAAATATTGCCGAGCAAACAAATCTACTGGCACTGAACGCAGCTATTGAATCTGCCCGAGCAGGTGAAGCAGGTCGTGGCTTTGCAGTGGTGGCTGATGAAGTGCGAACGCTTGCAAAACGCACGCAAGATAGTACTCATGAAATAGAGGCAATGATTGAGCAAGTTCAGCAAGGAACAACAACTGTAAATAGCATTATGCAGTCAATTAAATCAGGCAGTGCAACCAGTGTTAATGAGGCGGGCGAAGTCGAAAAAGCGCTTAATGAAGTACTGCTTTCGGTTAATACCATCACATCACAAAATGCACAAATTGCCACCGCCGCTGAAGAGCAAACATCAGTGTCTGAAGCGATTAATCAAAACATGACGACCATTGTCGATATTGCTAACAAAACCGCTAATGATACCGATGTAGCAACGTCATACATGCATGAACTAACAGACACGGCAACGCAGTTAGAACAAAATGTAAGCCGTTATAAAACCTAATAGCTGATCAATGGTTAAGCAGGCATTGCGGCCTGCTTAACAAAAATCATTGGTTTTTTGTAAGTTCTTTAACCAATCGAACAAATTATTATCGTAGCGCTTTAGACGTTGTTGATGTTTGTCATTAAGGCTATAAAAAGGCGCAATACAAATATACTTTTCGCCCATAATGAGTACTAAGCGCAAACCAAAAAATGAGTAATGGTGAATAAACTGCACTTGTCTTGCATGCATATGACGGCATTGTCCAAATATATTACGGTAATGCACACCATGGCGACACACCGTTAAATTGCGCTTTGAATTAAACACAAGTAGCGCTAATAACAACGTAACTGCACAAACTAAAAAGCTAAAAAGTAAGCTGCTTACTTCTGATACGCTATTAATAAATCCCACAAATAAGATTACGTTAAATGCACCTAGCAGTGCCCAACTCCTAAGCTCAAAGCGCTTTTCTAAATCAATGACCTTCATTTTTGTTCCTAGATTTTTATTTTTTGCGATGGTGTCAGCAAAATGTGGAAGAAAAATGGATTTGCTTAAAAAGCACGCTAAATTTGCATTTATATTTTGTCGTGGCTTTCAGGTTGTTACATAAAAGGTACAAAGATGTTAATCGAAACTTATTATTAGCAATTCAAGTTGCATTAAGCTTTAGTGACTAAACTATTAGTAAATTTTTAGAACACAAAGGGAAGAAATGATGAACTTTAAAACTACATTACTTAGCAGCGCCGTTCTATTTGCACTTGTTGGTTGTGGCTCAGATGACGACAAGAACGATTCGGTTGATCCTCAGCCGCAAACTGCACAGTTCACGTTAGGTGTGTCTGATGCACCTGTAACAGGTTTAAAAGCTGTAAATGTTGTGTTTGATTCAATCACATTGAAAACCCAAGGTGGTGAAGAGTTCACTTTTGAGACCCGTGAAGATGATGATGAAACCATGCCTGAAATGGTTAATTTATTAGACTACACAGGTGATGATGTATTTTCGTTATTAGAAGATGAAGAAGTAGCTGCTGGCGAATATCAATGGATCCGTGCAGATGTTATCAATGGTGACACAAACGATTTAACCATGACTTCGCATGTTGTTTACGAAGATGACAGCATTGCACCACTGGTTGTTAAACGTAAAGGCAACGATGGTATCGGTGAAATTCAACTTGATGGTTTTACCCTAAACCAAGCTGGTAACGAGTTTGTTATTGAATTTGACCTTAAAAAGTCACTAGTTGATCCACAAAATAGTGATGAGATCTTCTTAAAACCACGCGGAGTTCGCTTAGAAAACCTTGCTGAATCTGAAGATATCGAAGGCACTGTAAGCGACGTACTTATCGCTAACTGTGAAACTGATAATATCGATATCGCACTAGAAGATGGCTCATTCGGTCATGCTGTTTACCTATACAGCAGCGATGTTGAAATGCCAATGGATAACTATGAAGTTAACGAAGATGAAACACCATTAGATGCACCTCTTGCAACGGCGGATGTTGTTTTCGATAGCGAAGATAACCAATACGAATTTGAACTTGCGTTCATTCAACCTGGTGATTATCAACTTGCTTATACCTGCGCTGCGCACATCGATGACGTAGAAACGCAAGACGAAGCATTTACGCTTTATCAAGTAAAACCAATTACAGTAACATCAGGTGAAGACTTAGACGTGTCTTTCACTGTTTCTGAATAATATTGGAATCAATACCCCATTAAAAAGCCCGCACTGCGGGCTTTTTGTTGTTTAAAGTGTATCGTAACGAATAATCACTTCGGATATTTGATCCACCACTTTATCTGCACCGGTTTTAATGTCTTCCATGATCATGCTGACTTCTTCAACATTTTGCTGAGACTCACCAGACAGTGCTTCTATTTCTTCGATAAGAGCCGTCATTTTTGCTGCGATTTCTTGCGTCTTACCAATTAAGCCTGATATTTCGCTGGTCGACACAGAAGTACGTTGCGATAAATTTCTAACCTCATCGGCAACCACAGCAAAACCGCGACCATGCTCCCCGGCTCTGGCAGCTTCTATCGCTGCATTTAAGGCGAGTAAGTTTGTTTGCTCTGCGATGCTATTAATGGTTGTTACAATTTCACCTATTTGTGATGACTGCTGCGCTAAAACATCTGACAGTTCGCGGGTTTGATGAACTTGCTCGCTCACTTTTTTTGATGACTCAACACTGCTTAAAATTCGTTGCTGACCATTGGTCACGACTTGCGAGGTTTCTTCCGACGTGTGGCCGGCATTTTCAGCTGCATGTTTCACTTCTTCGGTGCTGTTAACTCTAGCGGTGACATCAGATGCAAACTTAATGATCTGTGTCACTTTACCCTGTTTATTAAAAATAGGGTTATAGGTTGCCTCTAAATAAAGCGGGCTGCCATCACGTTTTTTACGAGAAAATTGCCCAGAAAAAATGCGCCCGTTCGCCAGCTCTTGCCAAAAGTTAGGGTTCTTTTGATAAAAGTCATCATAACAAAACAGTTTATGATGCTGACCTTGGATTTCAGCGAGGCTATAGCCTACAACATTTAAGAAATTATCATTCGCTGAAATAATATGACCATCCGGCGTAAAGCGGATCATCGCAGTGCTTTTATTAACGGCATCATAGATTGCCGACATTTCATCAAGTTTTTCGACTTCTTTAGTAATCTCTGAAGCGAACTTAATTGCACAGCGCACCTTACCATCATCACCGCGTACCGGAAAGTAGGTTGCACGCAGCCAAATATTTTCGCCGGCACCATTTATGCGCGAGAAAACCCCTGATTTTGCTTGGCCTTTAGCGATATCTTGCCAAAACGTTTGATACTCTTTTGAGCTACTATATTCAGGCGCACAAAACTTACGATGATGCTGACCAATAATATCGCCAGCTTGCACTTTCATTGTTTTACAAAACAAATCATTAGCTTCGAGAACAGTTCCATCTGGTGTAAATTCGATATAAGCAATATTTTCTCTGATCCCAGCTAAATATTGCTGACTTCTATCAACATCATGCTGCAACGCATCAATGAGTTGATCTTTACTTTTACTAAACCACATTGAAACACCAGTCATTAAGGTACTTAGCTAAAGTTTAGCCCAGCAGAGCGAGGAATAAAATTACAAAACAATTCTTTTTTCTTAATGATTAGCAGCTTAACCTATAGATAGCTTTTACACTAAAGCGCTTTCCTCTTAAAGAATGACCAAATATATAATATTATAAGCCTTCCCCAAACAGCCTAGGCTTTGTTATGACATCGCGTATTCTCAAATCGATTTTTTACTCATCTTTTCTATTAGGCTCTGCTGTATTTTTGCAAGGCTGCCAAGAACAACCTCAATCTGATCATATTGCCGTCACTGGCGGGCTCATCCAAGGGCAAAAAGAAGGGCGTTTTATTGCCTATAAAGGCATTCCGTATGCAGCAGCTCCGGTAGGAGAGTTACGCTGGCGAGCACCGCAACCTGTGCCTAAGTGGCAAGATGTGAAAGTACTTAACGATTACGCGCCTGACTGCATGCAAAAGCCGTTTGTAGCCGACGCTGCACCGCTTACAACAACCCCTTCGGAAGATTGCCTTTATTTAAATGTGTTTAAACCCACTAAACACAGCGATGCTCCTTATCCCGTTGTGGTATGGATACACGGGGGTGGCTTTGTAAATGGTGGCGCATCACCCGCTGTTTACTCGGGTGAAAGCTTTGCTAAACAAGGGGTTATTTTTGTTAGCTTTAATTATCGTCTAGGCCGATTTGGCTTTTTTGCGCACCCTGCTCTTAGTCGTTTTGAGAACGATGCACTGGGCAATTATGCTTTGATGGATCAAATTGCGGCCCTTGAATGGGTGAAACAAAATATCGCTCAATTTGGTGGTGATGCTGCAAAAGTGACACTCATGGGTGAATCTGCAGGGGGCGCATCGGTACATGCGATGATGCAAACCCCTGCTGCTAATGGCTTATTCCAGCAAGCGATTATTATGTCAGCGGGCGGACGAGAACTATTTAAGCAGTTGCCACTTAATAGTGATGACGACACCGTGTTAAGCGCCGAAAAAATTGGCGAAAACTTTGCCAAGCAACACACTATTTTAGGCAGTGATGAAAATGCCCTTGCTGCACTACGTGAGTTATCTGCCGAAGACGTGGTTGATAACCTAAATCTAAGCACATTAAACCGACAAAATGATGATGAGTCTACTTACGTTGGCGGGCCAATTATTGATGGCACTATCATCAATTCGGCGACAGAAGCACGCTTGAGTAAAGGCACATTTAGCCATGTTGCGACCATGGTTGGCACAACAGATATGGATTTAGGCTTTGCTAATTTTGCTTCTAAAGAGGCGCTATTCGCAAGTTTTGCTCCACACAGTACACAAGCAAGAATGACTTACGATGCAAGCGGCGAAACGCCATTGCCTTTACTCAATTACCAAGTTGGTCAAGATGCTTTAATGCAAGAGCCTGCAAGGTTCGTTGCAAAGCGTGTGACAGATATGGGTAACGATGCCTTTTTGTATCGTTTTGGTTATGTAGCGCAAACTTTAGATAAACCCGGTGCAGAGCACGCTAGCGAAATTCCGTACTTTTTTAATACTGTGGCAGCGAAATATGGGCATGTAACCACTGAGCAAGATAAGCAAGCCGCTAAAATAATGCACCGTTATGTGACTAATTTTATTAAATTAGGCACACCAAATGGCCCTGGTTTACCGACTTGGCAAGCATATAAAAATGATGAATCTTTTATACTGCAAATGAATAAATCAGGGACTGCAGAGTTTTTACCGGACCCCTTACAAGCTCGGTTAAACATCACTGCAACCAAAGCTGAAAAACAATAATCAAATAAGGCGCTTAATTAAAGCGCCTTATTTTTATCCTTGCTGCTGAACATACTCAAGCGCTGTCATCTTGTGGTATGTCACATTAGGATGAAATACGTGAGTAGGATCTGGGTCAACCACTTCAATTGGCGTGCCTTGACTGCGTGCAATATCGAGTGCCATTTGGGTAATATTGACGCTAAACGAGGTGCCAATAAAGACGATTTTATCGGCATCGAGCATGCGCTGTTGCGCCTCAGAGATTCGATAAAGCTCAGTGTAGTATTCATCAAATAACAACACGTAAGGCTTAAAGGATTCGTTGAGCTTGGGGCTTTCGTTATTGATATTGAACACCTCAAGCAAGGAGTTGTGCAGGTTGTCTTCGTTGACATTATCCCACGGCGCGTTAAAAGCCATCACATCGTCACCTTGATGGTGAAACAGTGTCATTTGATCTAGGCGACCATGAATAGCAATAAAATCGGTGTTACCAGCTTTGCCATCAAGACCATCAATATTTTGTGTAATGAGATTTTTATCACTCAACCAATGATGTACCTCATTGGGACCGTGATGGCGATAGGTTGCAAAACGATGATAATACCAAGCTAAAAATTCGCGGGGGTTGTTTTCGTACATAGCACGCGTTGCCATTTCCATCGGCGTATAATTTTTGCTACCAATGGTCCAAAAGCCATCTTCGCCACGAAAGGTCGGTATACCACTAGCGGCACTCACTCCCGCCCCTGTAATATAGAGTGTATTCATAGAGATAACTTTACCTTGTAAGCAAGTGCATCGGCTGTCACTTGTTGATTTTTATCCATACCACCAAGACGATATAAACTTCCTTGGTGCTCTAATAAACCTCGATGATCCATGCTCGCGGTATCGGCTTTTGGCATCACTTGCCACGTGTTTTTATCAACATCAAAGCGCCAAACATGATCACTCGCTGGCGCTGGTTTACCATCGTAGCCCATACCATTGTAGTTATATGGGTTATCAGAGCCGCCCATCATATAAATGTCGCCATTATAACTGGTTGCTGCCATACGGTAATGGGCAACACCTGTTGGGTGTGGCACGGTACGCCAATCTATCTTTAATGGGTTATCAGCATCAATTGTACCTTTTAAACACTGTGCAACCGCAGCAAAAGAACGACGTTTATCAGCATTCGCCTGTGTTTTAACGCCATCACACACCAATATAGTGTTTCCACTAATTGCCGCCGCTTGACCAAACACCGGTTGACCTAAAAATGGCGAAGCCTGTTGCCAAGTATCCGTTTGCGTATCATACACTTGTACTAAGTTAACATTACCATCGTTATGCCAACCACTGACTAAATAGATATAACGCTGCTGGTACGAAAGCGCCACACTGTCATCCACCGGCACTGGCATATTGGCAAGTTGCGTATATGAATTAGAGAGCACATCATAGCGATATACATCGGGTGTAGAGATTTCTTGATGATCGGCGCTAACGGTATACCCACCAAATACATAGGCATGCTTACCCACACCCACCGCGGTACTCGCCAAACGGCCACTAAGAGGCAATGTACTTGGCACGGCTTTGGCTGCTTGCCACGCGTTATCGCCCACCTTAAGGACCCACACTTTATTGTGAACATCGGTATGTGCTTTGCCTGAGCTCAAGCCCATAAAGCTTAAAAAGTAGGCTTGTTCATCAATAACAACTTTGGCTACAGCGTTGTTCGCGACGGCTTCTGGTAAGGCAGGAATAGTTGCAAGTGCAATAGAAAATAGCAGGCTCATAAATTAAATAGGTAACTTAACACATCGCTAAAGAATACCATTTTATGAGCCTGAAGAAAGGCTCGCTATTAGTAAGCAATACTAATACGTTGATTTAAATGAGCCGCCGACTGTGCTTCATCAAGCATTGCTTTAGCATAATCAGTGACTGATATTTTGCTTTCGCCGTTTGCATCAGTAAAGAAGCTGTCGCCACCGACACGGTACGGGCCTTCTGACTCACCAGGGTAGATTACCGCTGCTGGTGATACAAAAGTCCAAGCTGTATCTGCTGTTGATGCTCTAAATACATCAAGTGCCTCACCTTGAGCTATGGCTTCTGCTTTATATTCAGCAGGAAAATCTGGGCTTGATACCAGTGTTACACCAGGTGCCACTTCTAAGCTACCTGCACCACCCACCCATAAAATGCGTGTGCCAGTACCTGCAAGCGTGTTTAATAATTGCTTTGCTGTGTTTGCAACAATTTCATGGTTCCCTAAAGCACGACCACCAATTGCCGCAATAACAACATCACTACCTGCAGCTGCTGTTGCGATATCGTCTTTAGTTAAATCAAATTCAGTCACAGTAACGTTATCTTGAGTTACTTTACTTACGTCTCTAACTAATGCATTTACTTGATGACCACGTGCGATTGCTTCTGAAGTAATGTGGCTGCCAATCCAACCTGTTGCGCCAATAACTGCTAATTTCATGAGGAATTCTCCGTTTTTTGTTTCAATGATTGCAGTTTACTTGTTCACTAATTACTGATAAATACACTATATAGATGCACATTGTTTCACTTTAAGATACTAATGGATAAACTCAATTCAATTACTAGCTTTGTCGAAGTTGCCCGTACAGGCAGTTTTACTCAGGCTGCAGAGCATTTAGGTTTAAGCCGATTACAAGTTTCTAGGCATATTCAAGATATAGAAAAGTGGCTAAATTTAAGGTTGTTTCATCGTACAACACGCAAAGTAAGTTTAACCCTTCAAGGCGAAGAAGCCCTTAGCTATTGCCAGCAAATATTAAATCAAGTATCTGATTTACAAAGCCGAGCACACAGCCATAACAATGAATTGGTAGGTACCATTCGAGTTGCCTCTCCGATCGGGCTTGGCCAACATAAACTGTTTGATGCCATTAAAGAGTTTACTAAACGCCACCCACAGACGCGATTTGAACTGTTACTTTCAGATAGTTTATCGCAGTTGGTTGATGACCGTGTTGATATCGCTTTACGTTACATTCACCAGCCCGATGAAGGTCTTATTGCCCGTAAGCTAATGTATATCGCAACCGCGGTATGTGCTTCTAACGATTATTTAGCTGCGAACCCACCGATTTTTGAGCCGAGTGATTTATCTGTTCACAATTGCCTAGTTCATAACAAACACACTATTTGGCAATTTCAACACGACGACAACACACAAAAAGTGACCGTGAAGGGCAACATTGTTGCCAACGATATGGGTGTACTTTTAAAAGCAGCGAAACAAGGAATGGGCATTGCTCATCTACCCTGCGATCTCGCCAATGACTATTTGGCATCAGGTGAGCTTGTTAAAGTACTGCCTGAGCATACTACTATGGGCTCTCACTTATGGGCGGTGTATTTATCACGAAACTTCCAACAAAATGTGGTCAGAGCGTTCATCGACTTTTTAGCAGAGCACTGGCAACACGATATCTTATAATCTAAACCTGCTGCAAATACGTATAGGCTATAAAAAGGAGCCGAAATGCAGCACTTAGATCATGAAATATCACGCATCATAGAGATGGCGTGGGAAGACAGAACCCCGTTTGAAGCAATAAACCAACAGTTTGGTTTAAATGAAAAAAGCGTTATCGCGCTAATGCGTGAGCAATTGACAAGCTCGAGTTTTAAACTTTGGCGAAAACGCGCATCAGGTAGGCAAACCAAACACCTAAAACTACGCCATCCAGATATATCCCGTGGTTATTGTAAAACCCAATATAAACATAGATAGTTTACACGGCTTAAACCTGGTATTACAAAGATTAGTGATTCAGTTGGTTAGCAAATTGTCCAACTGCATCAACCACTTGCTGCGCACCGTGTTGTATGTCTTCCATCATTTGACCAGACTCATTTGATAAAGACACACCTTGTTCGGCTTTCACCTTGCCTTGCTCAATAACCTTTACTGTATTTTGCGTAAGTGACTGATTGTTATTTACTACTTCAACAATTTCTTCAGTGGCTTTTGAGGTTCTTGAAGCAAGCTGTCTGACTTCATCAGCCACTACCGCAAAGCCTCGGCCTTGCTCACCGGCACGAGCAGCTTCAATGGCCGCATTTAGCGCCAGTAAGTTCGTTTGCTCCGCAATACTACTAATACTTTGCACAATGGCTGCAATTTGTTGTGACTGTTTATCGAGGGCCGAAATCTCTTGGGCTGCTTGCTCCATCTGCTGGGCTAATTCATTCATCACCGTCATGGTGTTTTGTAACACCTCAGCCCCTTGTTGAGCCAGTTTATCAGTCTCAGTTGATGTGCCATACGCAATTTCGGCCGCTTGTGAAATTGCATGCTCACGATTAACTTGCTCAGTGATCACAGTGGCAAACTTCATCACTTTGTAAAGCTCACCAAAATCATTTGAAATGGGGTTGTATGATGCTTCAAGCCACACTTCATTGCCATGACGGTCAACACGTTTAAAGCGATCAACAACAAACTCACCACGTCTTAAGCGCTGCCAAAACTTCTCATACTCAGCTGACTCAGCAAGTTCAGGCTCACAAAACATACTATGGTGCTTACCTACGATCTCATCTTTTTTATAACCCATACTCTCTAAAAACGGTTCATTTGCGTTAATAACCTTACCCTCTAGGTCAAACTCAATAACCGCCATCGAGCGATAGATTGCATTAATAGTATCGCGCTGCTCACGAGAAGTAGAAATGGCATCGGTAAGCACAGTGCCGTAAATAGCAAAGTAATTAAGCTCACCTTGCTCTGTGTGTACCGGGTGCGCAATCAAACGGAGCCACTCAAGCTTGCCATCATAGCGAGTTATTTGTAAGTGCCCTACGCCATGCTGTTGATTTTCAATGGCGTTTTTTAGCTCTACAAACTGGTCAGTATTTCGAGATTGTTCAGTAATAATATCTTGGAAGGGCGAGTCAATTAGCTGGTTGTGCGAGTAGCCTAATTCATCTAAAAAGTTCTGGTTAATATAGGCCATTGTGCCATCAGCACGCAGCCTAAGCACCAACATCTCTTCATCAATACCTGAAGTGAGATCTTTTAGCGGATAAAGCTCAGCTTTTAACGCATCAATTTCAGCCTGTAAGGATTTATTAAACCACATAAAACGCCCTGATTTTTTATTAACGTGTTGTTGTTCATAAAATTGTAGAACAATTAACGCAGGGCGCTACTTTAAGATAAGTAAAAAGAATTAAGAAAATTGATTTAACTAAGAAGCTTGGGAGGTCAATTTAACGTATTTCTCAGCCAGCTCATCTAAAGTTTCACGATGATTTGGATCTGGCTTAATGCAATCAATAGGACACACACTAACACATGTAGGGTTATCGTAATGCCCAACACACTCAGTGCATTTATTTGGGTCTATTTGATATATCTTCGCGCCCATATAAATAGCCTCATTCGGGCACTCAGGATCACACATATCACAGTTAATACATTTGTTATTGATGAGTAATGCCATGACACACCTTTATGCACGATGATGGAGTATTGCCTTTAAAAGCTAATCTAGATTCAAAAAGCAGCGAAAATTGCAGCCGCATAATATAGATTGCTGCGAATGAAGTTTCTTTGATCTAGATCAAGTTTAAAAGTAGTTAAGATCCTTCGAGAGCGATATTACAGAACTAATGCACTGGGATTATCTATCGAACCAAGCTATGTGATGAAATAAGTGAGGGGTTTTATGGTGACTAGATGAGTTTTCGGTATGGGCAGAGTCTTAAGGACATAGCTCGTTTATGAACAAAAGTGCGATAGAGGATTTAATCTTAACGCTCCGCAAGCCTGTTGTAGGCGCGAAGTGGCTAAAATTTATAAATTTTAGCCAGGTAGTGAAAATAAGTATTTAGCGGCTTGTTATGTATTTTCTTTAAAAGAATACTCTTCTATTTCACTTACAGAGCGTAGGGTAATCTCTGGGAAGTCCACACAAATACGCAGGCTATAATACGAAAGGGAGCGAAGGGAGCCTGCGTATTTGTTTCTCAGCGAGCACTAATGAGCGACTAAAGAGGTTGCTTTTTAACCACTTGCTCTGCACTATCTCTCAAGGTTTTTGGAATATAGCGAAGTAATTGTTCAGAACTTTGAATAGTTAAACGCTGCTTTGGGAACTCATGTAGTTGAATATTTAAGTACTCAGTTTTTGAAACTGGTTTAGCCATACGCTTGAGAAAGCTCGGAGTATTTTCTGAAAACAAACCACTTTCTAATGTAACATTCGAGATTTCTTGCCAGGGAATAAACAGGTTTTTATGACCAAACTTAAAGGGAAAAAGCACTCTTAAATAAAGCCCCCTGTTATTTGCTGCAACCTTTAAGATTCCGTTATGTCGTATTTTACCAATATACCCACTTCCAATTCGGAAGCTTTCTTCTAAACCCCAGTCATTATTTTTTCTGTACCTTTTAGCTAAGTTTTGCCAACCACTTTCTTTTCCTAGTCCATAACTAACTCCAAACCAACCAACTACAAAAACAACATAAAACCAGTTTGAAGTGAGAAAAGACGATAAAACTGTCTGAGAGTAGATCACATACTCTTGAACTAGAGGAGGTATTTCACCTCCAATTCCCACGTAGATGAATAGAACAAAAAACGAAAGGAAAGTAATAGTCCAAATCAATCCAATAAACTTAAAAACAATCTTCATACTTTCCTTGTGTCCTAATCAGCTTGCGGGCGGCATAATTTTTTGTTAAGTACGTGTTTAGTACAACCTATCAAATTTCATTACTCTGTAAAACTCACCAGTATTAGAGCATTTATAGTTGCTACCATTTACCCCCCCGCCTTTGACCTTTACGAGAGTTTTGTCTTCGAAATAACAGGTATTCAAAGTGGAAGTAAATATAGCCTCACCTCTGAAATGATTAAAACCACCATAAATGGAAGCACCATTTTCAGTCATCTGTGATATTGCAGTTACAAACTTTAATTTTCGAGACAAGTGCAGAAATCTTCCATAAGTATCAAGGCTCCGATAAGGGGCTAAAAATTGTTTGCTAAATGTTGAGGAGCCAAAACAGCAAACTGTTTTTGTCCTTGTTTATTAGATTGTTAGGGCTACTTTTACCCAAATGGTGATTTAAAGCAACCACGTTTATACTCTTGAATAGTAATGACAGCACTGAAGCTTGCCATACCATTACCTGTGGCTAGTTTATTTAATGACTTTAGTGCTTCAGTATGATAACCATTAGCAAGCAAATGACTAGCAACCCAACATACAACCCACTCATTTTTGTGATTGAGTAAAGGTAGTAATTCGGAGTAGTAGGCAAGGTTCCGTATGGATTTTTTCATGGATTCAAAGTATTCATGATCCTTTGATGATGTACCATCTCCTTTGGCAATTGCTGACTCACAAAATTGTTCAATATGCGACATACTTTCCCTCTAACCCTAACCCCCCAATAAGGGACTAATAATAGTTTGCTAAAATGTGTAGTGAAGCAGAGCCGAGCAAACTGCTAGCAACCCTGCTTAATTGGCTTGTTATATGACACTTATGAACTTAAATCCTAATATTCTTTTAAATGATGAAATGTTACTCGTCAATTGGGTGAATTCTTCTAAATCCGAACTATCACCTTTTATCATTTTGACATCATGTTCATTAGCTATTTCGAGAGCAGAAGAAAACACATATGCAAAATATTCAAAGCGGCAACTATTAATTCCGGCCTCGGGAAAGGGAAACATTCCTGAGAAAGCATTTTGAGAGTTTAAATTTGATTCACCATTTGCATTTAGCCAATCAAAATCACTTACAATACACGACCAGTCACCATTATTTAAAATACTAACATTGTTACTGCCAAGAATAAGTGCACCTTCAACTATTTGTGAGCAAATACTAGGAGCTGTTGCTCCCAAAGAACCAAAATACATGTTTTGATTCTCTATGACATGTTTCTCAACGTCTAATGGTTCTAAATTTTCCTTGGTATACATCTGAACTCCAAAGTCATATGACACATCAGAAAGGGCAATGACACGTGGGTTATAATACGGAACGAAGCTGCCTGTTTGTTCCACCGAACGAAGTGAGTGAGATTTGAACTTCACCTAAACTACCGTATAAGAAAGAGTAACTGGTGAACCAATATAAACAGAAGCCTTTGCAATAAGGCTTGGTAACTTTAAGATCCTAGAGTCGTATTCAGTAGCAAACGAAATAAAGATATCTGTATTTTCTATTTTTATATTATGTGATGTCACAAAACTTGTTATCGATACCAGAGAAGATTGAGTCAGAGGAATACATACAACATAACCACCTAGCTTTTTGTTTGGTCTACAAGATGAGACTTTAAGGCTTAATTTAGCTTCGCTTACTAACTCTTCTGAAAGAGCCAAGAATCTGAAGCTGATATTAAGTTCAATGTCTGCGTCCATTTGGTCTGTCCCTAGATGCATAAGAATTTGATAGTGCGAGTTACATATTTTTCTGCTTATTAGGAATGCGAAAAGGCTACAGCAATAGGCAGCTTTAATTTGTTATGCAACTTCCAACCACAAATCAATATTGAATTCCTTTAGGTGTTTTTTAATTGCGCCTATTAGATTAATAATTTCTTGCTCAGGCATTACTTGGGCTTTGATATAAATATCGCTATTACCCTGACCATACTTGGATATCCACTCATCGGAAAAGATGGTATCCGTATAACTTTGAATCTTAGTTTTCAGAAGTTGTTCGTGATACTCACAATCCCTTAGTGCACTTGACAATACAATAACCAAATCAACACCACCATCTTTTCTTTCTCCAACGATATCGATTTTATCTAAGTTCTCAATAGGGTCATCCATATTCAGATTCCTTAAGTTACGTGATATTCAAGTCTTTGTGACATGCGGTTTGTCAGGCAAGAGCAAAGCAACTGGTTTTGTCAGCGCTTTTAATTTGCCTTGCTATATGCAAGTGACACAAACTTCATTATGTCATCTAGCAATATTAGTATTGCAAAGCTAATGATTAAAACAATTAAATAGTACAAATTATAAGGTGACCAACTAGCAAGTAGTGTGGCTTTATCACTATCTGATAAACAAGACTCTAAGATGCCATTTAAGCAGCGTTTTTGAGCTAAAATGAACTGCTCACTACTTCTATATGACATTCCAAACATAGTACTTGTGTAGCCTAATATGCCAAACAAGAGTCCTTTCAAAATCCTTTTATACATTGATTAGACACCCTAAACCTTCATGTGAATATAATTTTATACTGTTATTCCCCTGAACAACTACTCCTTTATTCGATATCCCTTTTCTAAAGATTCGTTTTAAATTGACCAACTGCCTCAACAACTTCTTTAGCACCTTTTTGAATATCATCGATTACACTTCCTGCGCTATTAGATAACTCTAATGCATCTTTTGCTTCTACTAAGCTAGATTCAATTTGAATTACAGCATCTTGTGTAAGTACTTTATTTTCAGTCACGACACCTATTATCTGCTCAGTAGCAGCACTCGTTCTTGAAGCAAGCTGCCTTACTTCATCAGCCACAACAGAGAACCCGCGTCCTTGCTCTCCTGCTCTTGCTGCTTCTATTGCAGCATTGAGAGCAAGTAGATTAGTTTGGTCTGCAATACCTTTTATACTTTCAACTAATTGCGCTACTTTAGCTGACTGTACATCTAATTTATTGATACCTTCACTGGCTGTTTCGAGTTTCTTAGAGAGGGCTTTCATCGTTGATATTGTTTGCTTAACAACTTCTAAACCGTTTTCTGCATCTGCGTCTGTTTGCTTTGAAATATCGTAAGCAATCTCTGCAGTCTGTGAGATTGCTTGCTCTCTTCTCATTTGTTCTGTAATGACAGTCGCGAACTTA
Organism: Pseudoalteromonas sp. 0802; assembly: GCF_013350085.1. Classification (NCBI taxonomy): domain Bacteria; kingdom Pseudomonadati; phylum Pseudomonadota; class Gammaproteobacteria; order Alteromonadales; family Pseudoalteromonadaceae; genus Pseudoalteromonas; species Pseudoalteromonas sp. 0802. The sequence goes on from NZ_JABVXE010000009.1 coordinate 35,964, forward strand.
GCAACTTTATATAAATCACCATTGTCGTCATGAATTGGGTTATATGACGCTTCAAGCCATACCTCATTACCGTGGCTATCAATCCTTTTAAAACGGTCTGAAATAAAGCGCCCTTGCTTCAGCTCAGTCCAAAACTGCTGGTAAGCACTCGATTCTACTTCATGTGGGTCACAAAACATGCTGTGGTGCTTTCCTAGTATTTGATTTTGAGAGTACCCCATGGCTTTCAAAAAGTTATCGTTAGCATTAAGTATTATGCCATCCAAGCTAAATTCAATCACAGCAGAAGAGCGACTGAGAGCAGTAAGCATATCTTCTTTTTCTCTTGATTGAGATATAGTTCTTGTCAGTTCAGCTGAATACACGGCAAGTTCGCCATTTATTGGTTGTAAAATGCTCCTGAGCCACAGTTCACGACCTGTATTAGTTTGTAATTGTAAGGCGCCGTGCCAATGGTTTAACTTATTTATTGCCGAGAGTAATTTTTGTGTGTGGGGTTTATTAATTGATTTTTTTAGGAGCAAATCATTTAAGTTTTTACCAATTAGGTCATTCGCTTGAAGATCTAGCGCTGCTGCAAATCGCTCATTTACTTCAATGATGGTGCTATTTTTGTTCAGTAGAAAATACAACATCTCTTCTTTGAGCTCATGCTTTATATTTTCGTATTCAGCAGCCTGCTCTTTTAAATAAATATTTTCGGATAACAGTTTGCGATTAGTTAACCACATTAAGTATGTTCCTTTGGATTATGAACTCAAGATTTGAGTAATTTTTATCATCATACAAATATAATTGGTTATTAATAGTACATTAAGATGAATGGGTACAAAGAGAGGTTAAAAACCAGGACGTTAACTCAGAACTCCAAACTTTGTTTTAAACAACACTTTCACACAAGTATAGTTCCGTACCTTATTGACCTAGGGTGATTTACTCGCGCGTTGATAATCTCTGATGAATTGAGGTTTTGATGTACTCATGCGTTTCCAAGTTAGTGTTTGACCCAACACTAACTTGGCTTATGTGATGGTAACGAATGGTAAGTAACACAGATAAGTTTCATTGCTGTGTTACGAAATACTTAAAGTGAAAATCGAGAAAAAATGAGTAGCCTCGTTGCGTCATGAGCAAGCCCTGATAAATCCTAGTATGGGATTTCAAGGCTTATCTATGATGACCTAACTAAACTTTACTTTTTTAAAGGCAACATACGTTTTAAAGTGTCATCAGCCAAAATGTAATGATGGAATAATGCAGCAGCGGCATGCAAGCCTATTAAGTAATAACCTACTTCACCCACAGTCTCGTGTATTTCTTTGATAGTTTTAGCAAGATCTTTATTTTCACTTGCTAATGGAGGTAGCTCTAAGCCAAAAAATGGCACGGGTTTACCAGCCATACTCAATATCAGCCAACCTGCAATTGGCATTGCAATCATGAAGGCATAGAGCGCTAGGTGCACAAGTTTGGCTAATGTATTTTGCCACTTTGCAGGCTCAGGTTTTATTGCAGGCGTTGAGCCTGCCAGCACACGTCCCACTAACCTTACAACTACTAGAGCTAAAACAGATAAACCCAACATAAAATGCCACATTTTAAAAGCATCTCGTGTTTCCGTGCCTTTATCAAATAACTCTCGCAATTCAATACTGCCAAAAACAGTGACGATTAGAATAAACATAAGCCAGTGCAATAATATCGAGAACGAACTGTAATGAGTCGTTGTATTTTTAATCTTCATAGTGCCCCTTTCGTAAAACGCGTTGAGATAAGTGCTAAATTTATACGTAATATAGACTCACAATTACGCTATCCTTTGAGCGCTCTTGCTGTAATGATCTAAAACAAAAAATGAGCTATCTTAAATTATCTTGTTTACTTATTAGCGAAACTTTACTGTACTTGTTTAAACTTAAAATAAACTTAAGTCATTTAATTATATAAGCTTACTACTCTTTATAGCCCTCAAGATCCACCTTGCATTATCGCAAGCAATACCCAGTTTATTGCCCCCAACTGAAATGCATATTTACAGACAACTCTCACCATCTACTTCTATTTGAGTTCGTAGACTTTGAAATAAAACTTTCTGAACATTACAGTGAAAATTAAAATCCGATTTTTTCGATTGCAACAATCTTTTTGTTCTATTTTAAAGATTGAAAATAATAAGCAATACTAAACTCATCAAATTATGAGAGTTAGGGTATTCAAAATGATTAAGACAGTTACTTTTGCAATGATGCACTTCGCAATCGCTTTTACAGTGACTTACTTTTTAACAGGTAGTTTTTTAATTGGTGGCTTGGTCGCTATTGTTGAGCCAGCTGTGAACACTGTTGCGTTTTACTTCCACGAAAAAGTGTGGCGTAAAGTTGAGAGTCAGAATAACTTTAAACAAGATTCAGATGGGATAATGTTTGCATAAGAATTAACTAGATTGAATTGGCTCACAAACCAACGAATATCCCCACCTTACACCTCGGACTGTAAATTAAGCTTTGCCACTAGAGCCGGTGGCAGAGATTCAGAGCAAAAAAGCTAAAGCTGTTTTTTAATTATTAGCCGAAATTAACGAGCCCTTTTAATACTTCTTGTAAAAGAGCTCAAAACTCCCTTCCCTAGATGCATGGCAATTAAAACTAAACAAAATAAACATATAACCTTGAATTAAATAAAAAAGAAAATTAATCCATTCTTTTTTCATTAAATATAACCCCCTAATAGCAAGGTCAAGCCCTTTTAATTTAGAGCTAATACTCAAATTAGGCTTGCAATTATCAGCTTTCAGCTTACACTTGTGCGCCAAGTGAGCGTACACTTGTAAGCTAAAGGCGAAAAATGAGAGCGTTATTAAATTCATTATCAAAACATTTATTGCATCATCAGTCATGGGCAGGATACTGGGAGCCGGTGGTTCAGTGCTTTAAACCAGGCTGGCGCGAAGGCTACTTTCGAGCACAAGTAAAACATGTACAGGTGTTTGCTGAACAAAGCATTGAGTTGATTATTGAGCCAGAAAAAGCATGGCCAGTTCATCAAGCAGGCCAGCACATTGCGTTAACAATCCAAACAAACGGACGATTGCTAACGCGTGTATTTACCATCGCAAGCGAACCACAATTGGCAAGGCAGCAGCGACAAATTCGTTTATTAATCCGCAGCCAAGAGAGCGGCGCATTTACGTCAAAGCTAATAAATTTGAGGCCAGGGCAATGGCTTAATATTTCTGAGCCTAAAGGCCAGTTTATTATGCCAAATACCGCGCGCTCTTTAATCATGCTTGCCGGTGGCTCAGGCATTACGCCATTTATAGCCATGCTTAAATCTTTACCTGCAGATAGCAAACACACTATAACCCTGCTTTACTATGCAAAGCCGAACAGCCACTGGCTTAAAGATGAGCTTGAGCAACTAAAGCAATCACTGAGCAATTTTGATTATCACTTACTTGAGCGCAACAAAGATGGCGATGCGACGACATGGCTGACAACAAATGCGCATAAACACTGGTTAGTGTGCGGCCCAGTTGCTTTGTATAAGCAAGCAGCCGCTTTAGCTAAGCAATTAAATACGCCTATCGACAGTGAGCATTTCAGTGCAGTCCCTGCTGTTTTAGCAACCTCTGATAAGCACGAATTAACACTCACTCATCAGGGCAAAACATTCACTATTGATAACCAACAAACCTTACTGACCCACTTACAAGCGAATAAGCAACCTGTAACAGTTGGCTGTGGTATGGGAATTTGCCATCAATGCCAATGCGTTAAAAAGCAAGGCATCGTACGTGATATTCGCACCGGTGAGCTCTCTGATAGCTCAGAGCAGTTAATTCAACTTTGTATATCGCAACCAGTCAGTGACGTGGAGTTATCAGCATGAACACAACAAAAACAGTCAATTTTGAAAAATTAGCAGCTCAACTCGATAGTGTTAAAGCAGATGTAAAATCAAAACTCGGTGAGCAAGACGCGAAATACATTCGCCGCGTTATTGTTTGCCAGCGAGTGTTTGAATGGAGTGGCCGAATTTTATTAATGCTAGGCTTTATTCAGCCTGTTTTATGGCTCGTGGGTGTGCTTAGTTTAGCCACAGCAAAAATCCTCGATAACATGGAAATTGGCCACAATGTGATGCATGGCCAATACGACTGGATGAATGATAAATACATCAATTCAAAGTCTTACGAGTGGGATATAGCGTGCGATGGGGCTAGTTGGAACCGCGTTCACAACTACGAGCACCACACCTATACCAATATTATTGGTAAAGATCGCGACTTCGGCTATGGATTACTGCGCTTATCGAATGACTTTCGTTGGCGAGTAAAAAACCTATGGCAATTTGTCACTTACCTATTGCTCAGTGTGCTGTTCCAATGGGGTGTGTCGTATCATGAAATGGCAGCCGAGCGAGTATTTTTTGGCAAGAAAAAAGATGACCGCGATTACAAAGTACCGCACAGCGAACTGAAAAAGCGCTTTTTTAGTAAAGGTGCGCGCCAGCTAGTGAAAGACTACCTGTTCTTTCCGTTGCTTGCTGGGCCTCTATTTTTGTGGGTTTTGGCGGGCAACCTTGCCGCTAATTTATTACGTAACCTATGGACCTCAACCATTATATTTTGCGGGCATTTTACCGGTGAAGTTGAAACATTTAACCAGCAAGACTGCGAAAATGAATCACAAGGCCAGTGGTATTACCGCCAAGCGTTGGGGTCATCAAATATCAAAGGGGGTAACCTGTTTCATGTAATGACTGGGCACTTGAGCTATCAAATAGAGCATCACTTATTCCCTGATTTACCCGCAAAACGTTACCGCGAAATTGCCCCTAAGGTGCAAGCTATCTTTAAAGAGCACGGTATTCACTACAATACCGGCGGCTTCTTTCGCCAGTACTTTTCTGTAGTAAAGCGAATTGTGCGCTACTCTTTTCCGTAATTGATAAACGCCAGTGCATAGCGCTGGCGTTAAATCTCATTCGATTCAGACCAAACCCGTAATTCATCGAGTATATGCAGTGCTGAGCGGCCAAAATCAGTAAGTTCATAGGTCACTGCTATCGGGCGCGTGCTAATAACATGACGGGTGATCATCGCTCTACTTTCAAGCTCTTTTAGACGCTGGTCTATCATCTTTTTGCTTGCACCACCCAGCATGCGCGTTAAATCATTAAAACGCACAGGGCCATCTTTTAAATGATAGATAATAGAGCCCGTCCATTTACCGCCAATCAAACGCATGCCTTTTTCAATAGCACACGGCTCCATGCAAGCATTTAAAACTTTTTTTCTACCCTTACTATCTGTTTCTACTGAACTTTCCAAAACATCCTCACATTTTTCAGACTAGTTACAAAAAGGTGACTGGTTGATTAAATAATCTAGGTTACTATTATACACCACAGAATGTATTTTGAACACGATAAAGTAATTAGCAAACGGATACTCAACTATGAAAAACGTATTAATTCTTAACGCACATCACTATTACCCTTTTTCTGAAGGTAAGTTAAATGCTGCTTTAATCGAAAAAGCCGACGCTTTTTTTCAAGCAAAAGGCTATCAAACTCGTGTGGTTAATACACAAGACGAATTTGATGTAGAAACTGAACTTGAGAACCATCAATGGGCAGATATCGTCTTTTTGCAATCACCAATTAACTGGATGGGCATGACTTGGTCATTCAAAAAATACATGGATGAAGTGTACACAGCAGGCATGGGTGGAGCGCTTTGCCATGGTGATGGTCGTCATCAAGACAATCCAAAAGCCAATTACGGTACAGGCGGCACCTTAAATAACACTCAATACATGATGTCGCTGACTTTAAATGCACCTGCAGAATCATTTGCAGATGCCACTGACTTTTTTGAAGGTAAAAGTGTTGATGACCTTGTTTTCCCAATGCATATGAACTTTAAGTTTTTCGGTATGCAAGGGTTACCTACTTTCGCCTGTTATGACGTGATGAAAAATGCAGACATCGACAGCGACTTTGCGCGCTTTGAAAAACACTTAAACGAGAACTTTTAAGGAACACTCATGAGTAACGAATCTGTTTATAGCAATAAACTTCATCCGGGCAGTGCATTTCCTAGTATTAGTGCTGCACTTTTGAGTGGTGAAGAGGCTGTTCTTGGTCAACCTCAACACGGTGCAAGCTGGCAGCTTGTTGTTGTTTATCGTGGTAAGCATTGCCCTTTATGTACTCGCTATTTAAACAGCCTAGAGCAGTACAAAGCTGCGCTATTAGAAACGGGTGTTGATGTAATTGCTGTTTCAGGCGATAGCAAAGAGCAGTTAGAAGCACATTTAGAGCAGTTATCTGTGTCATTTCCACTTGCTTACGGTTTGACTACAGAGCAAATGCAAGCATTAGGTACTTACATATCTGATCCCCGTTCACCGCAAGAAACAGATCACCCTTTCGCAGAGCCTGCTCTGTTTGTGGTTAACGAGCAAGGTAATGTACATGTGGTTGATTATTCTAATAACCCATTTGTAAGACCTGATTTAGCAACCTTGGTAAGTGGGCTTAACTGGATACGCGACCCAAAAAATAACTACCCAATTCGCGGTATGCATAAGTAGAGAGTAGCCATGAGCAAATTTACAACTTTGCTGATTGGTTTGGTGAGTATAATGATGTGCTCACCACATGCCTTTTCAGCACAACTCCCCCATGCACATATTGCTTCACCTAATCACTATGAAGTATTGCTAGATAATAGTGAAGTACTTGTTTTGCGTATGACTTTAGCACCAGGTGAGCAAGATAATTGGCACACGCATAATGCTGAAACTGTCTACTTTGAGACGGGTGGTAAGGCAACCATCAGTACAAAAGAGTCACAAACAACACTTGAGATCCCCAATGGCTATGTGATGTGGCATGACGCATGGACTCATCAAGTCAAAAATGAGGGTGAAACCACCATCACTGCAATTATTGTCGAAAGGAAATAGGTAGGATCAACTATGGCATTAGAAAACCACCCAATGTGGCGCTTACCTAAGCATCACCTAGATTTAAAAAGTTCACATGACCATGTTCATTGGGTTGAATTATTTTATGACCTTATCCATGTGGTAATCATTTTTTTGCTAGGTAATTTTTTAAGCGACCACTTACATTTAAGTGGTTTTCTTACTTTTGCAGGTTTGTTCATCACCGTATGGTTCGCGTGGGCTGACTCCAGCGTTTTTAACTCACTCTATGTCAGTACCGATGTAAAACATCGGCTGATCATGGCCTGCCAAATTGTCACCGCCATGGTTATGGCAGCCTCGATCCCTCATGTACTTGACAAAGGCTGGACATATTTTGCATTGGCCTATGCCGCAAACCGACTTATTACAGCGTATTTATTTCATCGCACCAATCAATTGGGGATCGAATCAACTAAATTAGCACGCAGTGTGAGCCGTAATTACTTTGCTCTTGCTATCATCTTTGCAACCGCAGCTTTTATGCCTGCACCCTATCGTTATTGGGTATTTGGCACTGCGATTGCCGCAATCCAAATTTTATACATGGCTCCAAAAATTGGTGTACTTGAAAATAAACGTTTTTTACCACGCCTTGGGCATATGTCTGAGCGCTTTGCCCTTTTGCTGCTCATTGTCGTAGGCGAAGGTTTCTTTAAATTGGTGATTACTTTATCTGAAAAAGGAATTTATAAAGTCGACCCCACTGTACTAGCAAACTTTATGTTTGGTGGTATTGCAGTATTTGTGCAATGCTGGATTTACTTTGATTTTGTTGGCAATGGTAAACCTAAGAATCAGCATAAATGGACACTCGTAAGTTGGTGGTTAGCTCACCTATTTTTAATGCTATGTGCAGTTATGGTTGGCGTTGCACTCGCCGGCGAAGTGAAAGCCGGGTTTTGGCAACCTTACCCACTTAAATATGGTGTCATTGGTTGTGTAGGGTTAGCAGGCTACTTATTGAGCTTATTGTGGATCCAGTTAATGATCGAACACCGTGTAGCCCATCGTTTTGCAACAGCTAAAGTAAGAATGTTTGGCGTTATACTCGCTTTAGTTACCATTCCCATTTTACCCCATGTGCCTTCGCTCATTGGCAACTTACTTTGGGGCACAGCACTGATTTCACAAATTGCCTACCCAGTCACTCGCGCATACTTTACCCTTTCAAAAGAAGAAGCTAATTCATAACGATTAAAACACCTTTGCAAAAACGACAAAGGTGTTTTGTTATCCCTGCTGTTTTTCGCAAAGACTTTCCTAGCAATAATATCGCTATTCAATCGCCCCTCTTTAGGGGTTGAAACAGGCGTCAACGGACTCATCTCAGAACTAAAGGCAATGAGAAATGCCGGTGTGAATCACATTGGCCTGCACTTTAGACGTAACGAATTACCCATCGAATGGGCATTAAAGCACATCGGCGAACATGTTTTGCCCAAGTTCCATAATTAAGGAGTTATGATGTCACAATCAATTATGCCAAAACTGGGTTTTGGTACATTTAGATTACAAGACGAAGTTGCATATCAAAGTGTGCTAACAGCTATTGAAGAGGGCTTTAGACACATCGACACCGCGCAAATTTACGGTAACGAAGAAGCTGTTGGCCGAGCGATTAAAGACAGTGGTGTTGCACGTGGTGAGTTATTTATTACCACCAAAGTATGGAATGATAAGTTAAATAAAACGGACTTTATTAACAGCGTAAAAGAAAGCCTGACTAAGCTCCAACTAGATTACATCGACTTACTGCTTATTCACTGGCCAAGCCCTGCCAATGGCGAAAGCATGGATGAGTATTTAACCGAGTTACAATCAGCAAAAGAGCTTGGTTTGACTAAAGAAATTGGTGTTTCAAACTTTACCATTGCACAAATGGAAGAAGCCTTAAGTATTTTGCCAAAAGGCGCGTTATTTACCAATCAAGTAGAAGTACATCCCTACCTAACCAACCAAAAGGTACGTGATTTTTGTACGCAAAACGACATTCTCGTTACCGGCTATATGCCATTTGCGGTAGGTAAAGTACTTAAAGATCCAACCATTAAAGCGATTGCAAACAAACACCAAGTAAGCACTGCTGAAGTGGTCATTGCTTGGGAGTTAGCTCATGACATGGTGACGATACCGTCATCGACCAAACGCGAAAATATGGCTACCAACTTAAAAGCCCTTTCGCTTAGCTTAAGCCAAGACGAGATTAATCAAATTGATGCCCTTAGCTGCGGCGACAGGCAAGCAAACCCGGATTTTGCTCCTGACTGGGATCATGATGAAGTAAAAACAACTTATGCTTGGCAATTTCAAGGGGCTGATAAAGCGCTCACTTTGGGATTAAAAGCTGTACCAGCACTTAAAGCAGGGCAAATTTTAGTTCGTAACCTTGCGATTGGTATCAATCCAGTTGATTGGAAGTTTATTCAAGCTGATCCTATTAATTGGCCAGATACACACACACCTGGCGTAGACGGTGCTGGGGTTGTTGAGCAGGTAGGCGATGGCGTAGATAGCAAACTAATTGGTAAAACAGTCGCTTATCATCATAGCTTAAGTGAAAACGGCAGCTTTGCTAAGCACTCGGTTCTTTATGCTGAACGTGTTATGCAGTTACCAAAAGAGTTAGCTGCTAATGTTGCTGCTGCATTGCCTTGCCCACTGCTTACTGCGTGGCAAGCCTTTAGCAAAATACCATTACGCAAAGGCGAAAAAGTATTAGTTACCGGCATGGGAGCTGTTAATAAACTGCTGACGCAAATGCTGAACCACAGTGGCTTTGAAGTTCATGCATTATCAAAAAGCTTAACGGCAGAGCAAGCAGAAAAGCTTGGCGTTAAGTTAGTATTACGCGACGCACCGTCTGAAGGTGGCTACTTTGCACTCTTTGATGCTAATGGCCCTGAAGAAGCTAAAAAGTTAGTGCCACTCCTACAAGCAAATGGTCATGTGATCAGTATTTTAGGGCGTATTGAAACCCCAGTCGATGAGCCATTCACACGCACTATTTCTTATCATGAAATTGCCCTTGGTGCATTACACGATTATGGTGATACACAGCAATGGCAACGTCTTGTAAGTGATGGCGAAAAGCTCCTTAATGACATTGCTTCGGGTACTTTAAATGTTGAAGAACCTACAGACTTTGAATTTAACAATCTCAACGATGCGCTTGAGTTTTCTAAAGTTCAAAAGCAAAAAGCCGTTGTAGTTGTTTAGTGATCATTTAAAAGGCCTCTTCTGAGGCCTTTTTTATTTTATGCGACTGTTTCGTTGGCTGTATTATTGATTACAGCTAGATGATAAATAATCACTAAGTTTGCAATAAACCACAGATCTTTAATCACAAATTGACCAAGTCCTGCTAAAACCGTCAAACTGCTAAGCGCATTCGGTGCGGTAATTAAAAATGTTTGCGTCATGATAAAAACAGCGCAACAGGCAAGCCCTGCCAATACTATTAACTTATTGTTTTTAATCAACAAGCCAACACAAAGCAACAGCACACTGACAATATCAAATACACCAATTACATTCGATGCACCCTGCACACTAAAAACCTGATATAACCACGACATAAACGGCGATGTTTCGACAAGTGTTACAATCCCCTTTGCTTCAAAAGCAAAAAACTTCATGGCGCCAATCCAAACCAGCACTAATGCCACCGATGCATAATTTAAAGCAATATGCGCTTTATCACTCAAAGCATCTTTGTAAAACACAAATAAAAACAGTGGAATAACAGCAAAATACTTAATGATCCCCTGCCCCGACCCAATTACAGGAAAGCCCCCTTCACTTGCAAGCCAACGATTAGCGCCAAACAGCGTAATCAAACAGAGCATTGATATAGCAATTGCAGTGATGGTCGGAAGCGCTCTATTAATAAACCCCAAATGTGAATGAAGGCAGGTAACGCCAACAAAGCAAAATGCAAAGCCTGCGATCATACTCATGATGTGAGCTGGCAACTGAGCGTCTAATTTATAGAACGAAAAAATACTGCCAATGGCATTGGGGTTTGCTCCCAAGATAAAAGACAAACCCAATAACGAAAAACTGATGGTGATAAGTGCAACCACTAAATTATTTGATGTACGTAAATTCATTTAAACCCCTCTCTACTGCTTGTTTAAAAGACCTCAGTTAGGGATAAAAACATTCACGCTGAATTAAAAAATAAGAAAAGTCTGAGTATTAGTTTATCTAGGTAACTGAAAAAAAACTAAAAACATCGCAGCTATTTGCCGTTATTCGCTGTTAATTAGGCAAAAATAAATCTCTCCCATTCAATATCAGCAATTTTGTTCAAGTTTTTAGGTTGCCTGCTTCGCTATATTGGCGTAGGAATAATAACGAAGCGCACAACCTTCAGGAGCATCTGTGAGCAAAGACAATCACTTTAAGTACATCAACAACGAACAGCATCAGAGCATCTCGATGTTGACTGCGACTATGAGTGATTTTACCTATGCAAAACATGCTCACGAAGAGTATTCAATTGGTATTACCCTACAGGGGCGGCAAGATTTCTTTTGTCGTAATGCGTTTTATAAAAGCGTACCTGGCAATGTCATTTTGTTTAATCCTGAAGATATTCACGATGGTCACTCTGGCACTGAGCAAAACCTAGAGTATCTAATGCTGTACATTCATCCCGATGAATTTCAGCCTTTGTTCAAAGCGCTTGGGTATAAGCAAGATTGCACATTACGTATGGCAAACACCTTGTATGCTGATCCATTACTGCGTAATCAAGTGATTAACTTATCGAGGCTTTTACAAACAGATTGCACGAGCAAAATAGAGCGAGAAGCTGCAGTATTGCAAATGGCACAGTCTTTAGTCAGGCTCAACGGCAGCCTTGATTTGCCAACTTTAAGCACTCGTGTTGATAGCTTACTACTGCGCGCAAAAGACTATATTTTGGCAAATATCGACAATGACATTGCTATTGATGACATTGCCCATGCTGCCACTATGTCGAAGTTTCATTTTATCCGCCGCTTTCGCGAGCACTTCGGTATTACTCCACATCAATATGTTTTGAACTGTCGTATTAATTATGCCCGTAGAGCGTTACAAGTTGGCCGCGATGCCACCAGCGTAGCAGTTGAATCTGGCTTTGCAGATGCCAGTCACCTCAATCGTAACTTCAAACGAGTATTCGGTATGACACCAAAACAATTTCAACTGCAATGGGCTCGTAGATAGAGCTAAATTACTGATTTGGAGCTGTTATGGCAGATATTTTTGCATATGCTATTGGCATTATGTACACCCCTGGGCCAATCAATTTACTTGGTTTAAGCAGTGGCTTAAATAAACAAACACGTTCACACCTTGGGTTTTTTATTGGCGTGGGTAGCGCGATGTTTATCTTATTTGTGCTGCTTGGCTACCTTGGCTTACAAGTGATCAACCCGCAGTTTTTGCCTTATGTGAGCTTAATTGGTTGCGGCTATATTTTGTATATTGCTTGGAAGGTCGCAAAAGCAAAAGTACAGGTAAATGATGCATCAGCTGATGCATCATTAAGCTTTTTCGATGGCCTGTTTATGCAGCTATTAAATCCAAAAGCCTTGGTGGCCACTTTGCCAATTGCTACGATTCAGTTCCCAAGTGCAGATATTACCGGCGCTGCAATCGTATTTTGGTCACTTATTTTAGCCATTCTTGCCTTTGGTGCTCCTACAAGTTACTCGTTAGCGGGCTTGGTGCTTGGCAAACAAGTATCACGGACGGGTGTTTTTAATGTGTTTAATAAATTGATGGCTGTTTTGTTGGTTTATGTCGCGCTAATGATTGCCTACGAGCATGTGCTAACCCCGTTAATGGCCTAAAATTGATCATCCCTCGCAAACAGGCATAATAGCGAGATTCAGCAAACGGTTATCACAAAATGATGCAAGGCAATCTATCTATCCGCTCATACAGTACTAAGCCTGTTAGTCATAGCCATGACTATCATCAACTAGTACTGCCCTTAAAAGGTGTGATTGCTATTAGTGTGGGTGATTTTCAAGGTAAAGTTGCCCCCGGTGAATGCGTGGTTGTCAAAGCCTCGCAATCACACCTGTTTACCGCAATGCCAGAAGCCCGATTTGTGGTGGCCGATATGCCAAAGCTACCAGATAACCTGGCCACTGCTGAGCGCTGCGTGTTTGCTATTAATCTATCACTTTGGGCATTTTTGCAGTTTGTGGCAAAGCAACTTGAGCAAGCGGTTAATCGTGAATTAGAACTTGCTATGTTTAACACCTTCAATTTGCTGTTAGCTGAGCAAATTATGCAGCCTAAGGTCGACAGCCGTATTAGCGAGGCCCTGCTTTATATTGACAGTCACTTAGGTACTCCTCTTCAAATCAAACACCTTGCCAGCATTGCCTGTTTAAGCCCAACGCAATTTAAGCTGCTGTTTAAGCAACAAACAGGATTGACTGTCATGAACTATGTAACCAAACAGCGAATGGAAAAAGCCCAAGCCTTGCTAAGTCATACCGACTACCCGTTGCAACGCATTAGTGAGTTAGTTGGTTACAATGAGCTTTCATCTTTTAGCCGCAGTTTTTCAAAGTACTTTGGCTTATCACCGAGTAAATTCAAAAAGTAACTTTAGTTTTTAACGCCAACAAAACCGTCCTTTTTGTCAAAAACTGCACATCAATTTTGATTATGCTTTTGATATCTTAAATTTAAAGCGAATCATCAATGAACCACACCATCGCGACCATTGCCGTTTTAGTTGCCAGTGTGTTTTGGGGCACAACAGGCACAGCCGCAAGCTTTGCACCAGACATTAGCCCTTTTGCAATAGGTGCGTTTGCGATGGGGTTTGGCGGGGTATTACTTTGCATAACCTCACTAACTCAGCTAATAAACAATGCAAGTACACTGCGTAAGCATTACCCTCTAACCCTACTAGGCTCAGCCTGTGTGGCTATTTATCCGCTGGCATTTTATACCTCGATGAATAGCGCTGGTGTGGCAATAGGCACCGTTGTTTCGATTGCCAGCGCCCCTTTATTTACCGTCTTATTGGAATACTCAATTGAGAAAAAGCCCATTGCAACTCGCTGGCTAGTCAGCTTTTGCTTTGGTGCTATTGGCATTGGCTTAATTGCGTTAGGTAAAGAACATAATCTTGCTGCTAAGGGGTTGTTTAGCCAAAACATCGGCATTTTACTTGGCTTAATTGCAGGGCTTACCTATGCGGGCTATTCATGGGTTGCCAAACGTTTAATTAGCAACGGCGTTCATTCAAGAGCGACTATGGCAAGCCTATTTGGCGGCGCTGCATGTGTACTCTTGCCTTCGTTATTGTTCACTGGAGATGCGCTTTTTGCCACAGTTACCAATACCAGCGTGGCGCTTTACATGGCCATAGTGCCGATGTTTTTCGGTTATTGGCTATTTAGTATTGGCTTAAAAACCATAGCGGCTAGCCAAGCCGTGCTCATCACTTTACTTGAGCCTATTATCGCCACCGTACTAGCTATTGTGATTTTAAATGAGCAATTTCAGCATATTGGCTGGTTTGGCATTGGCTTAGTGAGCATTAGCTTGGTAATTCAAACGGTCAATATTAAGCAGTTCGTGATACACTGCAAAAAACGCATATTGACGATTTGAGATGAGAAAAGACAGCCGACTATCACGGGCTTTACATGTGCTGATCCATTTAAACAGTTACAGCCACCCTGTTACATCAGACACATTAGCAAACATGTTAATGACCAACCCTGTGGTCGTGCGCCGTACTATGGCGTTACTGCGTCAAGCGGGTTATGTATCGGCAATAAAAGGCCACAATGGCGGCTGGCTACTGGCCACTCCCTTAACAGACATCACCTTATTTGATATTCACCAAGCACTTGACGAAAAGAACCTGTTTGTCATTGGTCTAACCGATGAGCACAGCAACTGCCCTATCGAACATGCAGTTAACAGCGCCCTGCAAAACGCAATGGATGATGCAGAAGCACTGTTATTAAAACGTTTTGCTGAAGTGTCGCTTGCAGACCTTGCCAGTCAATTTAAAAAGTAGGCTTACCTTGAAAAACTTGGTGACTCCACAAACTCATACAACACTGTAATTGGCAGGGGCTTACTGAAGTAATAGCCTTGTACTTGAGAACACTCAAGCTCTTTCAATATGTTCAGCTGCTGCTCGCTTTCAACGCCTTCAGCAATTGACTCCATATTTAACGCGCTGGCTAAATCAATCATAGCTTTAACAATTGCTTTGTCAGCATCGCTGGGGTTTTCTAAATCATCAATAAATGATTTGTCGATTTTGAGCTTATCGAGAGCAAAATCTTTTAAGTAATTCATTGATGAGTAGCCTGTGCCAAAGTCATCAATCGACATTTTAAACCCTGCTTCACGCAGTTTTGTAATCGTACTTAAAGCAAACTGAGGATTACCAATGGCAATGGTTTCCGTTAATTCAAGCTCAATACATTCAGGCTCAATAGAATAAGTTTGCAACACCGAAATTAAATCACCAAGCAGCTGCTTTTTAACAAACTTCGTTGCCGATAGATTTATTGCAAAGGTCATTGCTGGCATGTTGTCATCTTGCCACTGGCGAATTGTTTTAACGGTATTTTCGAATACCCAGTCATCAATTTCGCTAATGCGGCCACTGCTTTCAGCAATGGGAATAAACTCAGCAGGTGATACATTGCCTAATGTTTCGCTGTGCCAACGTAATAATACTTCAACAGCCACCACAGCACCTGAGGCAATATCAATTTGTGGCTGAAAGACTAAATAAAGCTCATTATTTTCAAGGGCATAATTAAGGGCATTGATGATTTGTAATTGCCTAAGCCCAGATTTATTCATTTCTTCGGCGTAGAATAACGCATTGTTTCTACCCTGCCTTTTAACCTCAAACATCGCTGACTCGGCCATCTGCAATAGCGGCTCAAACTCTTTACCATCAATTGGAAACAGGGAAACCCCCACCGATGCTGTAACAACAATGAGTTCATCATTAATCGTCAGCGGCTCACTGAGCACTTTTAATAAATCGTGAGTACTTTTATTTATAGCGCCAGTGGAAGTATAAGGCGTGATAAATGCAAAGCGGTCGCCTTGTAGTCGTGCAACCATAATCTGCTCACCCATAAAGTTACAAATTCGCGCACTCAAGCTTTGTAATACAAGGTTGCAACTTGCCATACCCAATGCTTTATTGAGAATTTTAAAGTTATCTAAACCAATTAAAATAAAGGCTGCCTTTGCATCAGCTTGAAGCTTAATGGTTTGCTCAAACTCCATCTGCAACTTGTCCTGGTTTGCAAGCCCCGTTAGCTGATCAAAATAAGAAAGTTGATGTATAAGGGTTTCACTTTCGACTTCTTTGGTCACATCATGCTGAAACGAAATGTAGTTACTCACCTTCCCTTGCTGATCCTTCAATGGGTAAATGGTAGTCTGCTCAACAATCACTTTACCGTGCTTGGTCATGTTAACCAAAGCACCCACCCAGGCTTTTCGATTTTTTAAGTGCTCCCACATTGTTTGATAAACAGCTGGTTCAGTTTGACCGGCACTGATTTTATGCGGGCTCTGACCTATTAGTTCATCATACTCGTACTGACACATATCAAGGTAAGCACGATTCATATACTCAATTTTTGCATCTGTATTGGTAAACATAATGGGGTGTGGATTTTGCTCAACCGCTTGAGACAATATGTGCATGCGTTTGTTAAGAGTAATTTTATGAAACCATTGCCACACTGACTCGGCCCAAACCGTTAGCATGTTTTTATCTTGCACACTAAACACTTTAGTTTGATGCTGTAAAATAATGGCCATATGGCACTGACTATGGCGTATCACGGGCACCACTAACAATGAGTTAGAGTCGCCAGGTAACCCGTATTCTTTTGCATGTTTTCGGTTAACAATGACAGCTTGCCCAGCCGCAATTTTGCCTTGTAACTTTTCAGTGCACACATCAAAAACATTACCTTTCTCGGCTCGATAATCATGTTGCTTTTGTTCGTTACAAATAAACAAAGCTGCGCCATCGCAATTGGTAATTTCGAGGGCTTGATTAACTGCATAATTCAACAACACATCTTGATCGTCTTGAAACGAAATTTCGGTTAGCTGTAATAAACCCCGATTAAATTTACTTTGCTGAGCAAGTGCCGCCATACGCCCAACTTTATCTGACACGTCGCGGGCGTTCACTAAATACGTTGGTCCATCATTATCGTGCTCGAACAAGGTAATCGAAAATTCAAAATGAATAACCCAGCCATTTACGCTAATGGGTAAGGTATTGACCAAACAGACAGCTGATTTTTTTGCCTCCATAAGTGTGCGCATAAAATCTTGCGCATCAGATTTTTCAAACATACAGCTAATATTTTGCCCAACCATCTCTTTAGTAAAGACATGGCTATCGGAGTTATCACTGAAGACTTGACGAAAAGTACCGTCTTTTTCTAGCTCAAAAACCGAGTCTGGCAGTGCGGTAAGTGTTGCTTTTAACTGATTAGAGGAGTTATCTAGTGCTGCATACGGTTTAGTGACGGTTTCAACAAAAAGGATTTTATACAGTAAAAAGTAGGTGAGCCCTTTATACACATGCCCAAAAAAATTAAGGGTGTTGGTGGTGTGCGACGCATCATTAAACACCACAAAACAGGCCTCACTTAAAATAGCTAACAGGCAAACTAATGTTTTTCCTGCAATGTTTAAATTTGTTCTGGGCTTACGAAGTTGTGTCGCAAACATCAAAACAGCAGCACCGTAAAGCGCTAAAACGAGTAACTCAATTAAAAACTTAATATAGCTACCACCGACTCCTTCTATGTAGATTTCTGGCAGTGAACCTGGAAAATAAAAAAGAGAGCTTGCAATAAACAAACTAAAAAGCAGTAAAGAGGTAAGTAAGGCGCGCGCATTTAACGGTTTATATTTAACCCAAATCCCCGCTGCAATAATTAAAAAGGCAACCCCATTAAACAGCCGAGCAATGAGCCAAAAACTTAATACGAGATTCATATCAGCTTCGCCTTCATGCATGCTGTCATAAGCTAAAAAGTGCAATGAATCAAAAATGGCAACGCACAACATGGCACAAGAGAGCAGTAACAGTTTGTAGTTATTGGTGAAATGCCACGTGTTCCAACCAATTGCAAAAATTAAAAACGAGATCACAACTGAGAACAATTCGACGCTCGTATGCATTGCTACATAAAAAGGAATAGCAGCAATAAGACCTAATCGTTCAAGTAGCAAAACAAAAGCCAGCAGCAATACCCCTACCGCAATATAAGGTACAGTGTGTAAAAGCTCTTTTTGATGTGATGGATGAACAACGTATTTCACTATAGTTTTTGACTATGTTTAATTAATACCCTTAGAAAAAAGGATAGTAAAAATAACTAGTAACGACAGTGAAATACCAAAAAAAGATGAGATCAATGCGCTAAGTATGACTTAGCGCACCTTTTATTAAGCTTTTTTGAATGGATTACGGGTATCTTGGTCGGCATCTAGATTACGCATCAAAATTGCGTGATCTAAATCGATATCTTCTGGCAGAGGAATTTTAACAATATGACCTGAGCCTTTCGCATCGCTAATGGCTTCGCCTTTTTTGTTTTCCATAAAATCCAACTTAAAATTGATGTTGCCTTTTGGTGTCATTAATTCTAGTGAATGACCAGTACAGAACTTATTTTTCACATCAATTTCAACTAAGCCATTATCGTTGCGACCTAATACTTCACCCACAAACTGCTGTTTATCTGACACCGAATGACCATACTCATAGTTTTGATAGTCTTGATGTGCGTGGCGTTTTAAAAACCCTTCTGTATAACCACGATGCGCTAAGTTTTCGAGAGTTTTAAATAAGTTTGCGTCAAATGGACGACCAGCAACGGCATCATCAATGGCTTTACGGTACACTTGTGCAGTACGAGCAACATAGTAGAAAGACTTGGTACGGCCTTCAATTTTTAAACTATGCACGCCCATTTTCGTTAGTTGATCAACATATTGAACTGCACGTAAATCTTTTGAGTTCATTATGTAAGTGCCATGCTCGTCTTCAAAAGCAGGCATGTACTCACCTGGGCGCCCTTGCTCTTCAAGCATGAATACTTCGTTACTTGGTGCACCATCACCTAGGGTTGGGATCACCGCTTTAGGGTCAATTTTATGTACCATTTCGCCGGTTTCATTTTCGGTGCCTGGTTTCACATCGTAGTTCCAGCGACATGCATTAGTGCACGTACCTTGGTTTGGATCGCGTTTATTAATATAACCCGATAACAAGCAACGGCCAGAATACGCCATGCAAAGTGCACCGTGAACAAACACTTCTAGTTCAGTATTTGGGCATAGCTCACGAATTTCAGCGATTTCTTCAAGCGATAATTCGCGCGATAAAATGACTCGTTCAATACCCTGCTGAGCCCAAAAGTTCACTGTGGCATAGTTCACCGCATTGGCCTGCACAGATAAGTGAATTGGCATATCTGGCCATTTTTCACGCACTAACATAATAAGCCCAGGATCTGACATGATCAGCGCATCTGGCTGCATCTCAATGACAGGCTCAATATCGCGTAAGTACGATTTAACCTTGGCATTATGAGGAGCAATGTTCGACACCACATACAACTTTTTATTTTGCGCATGGGCTTCGTTGATACCAACTTGCAGATTATCTAGGTCAAACTCATTGTTACGAACACGAAGGCTATAACGAGGTTGGCCAGCGTATACGGCATCTGCACCATAGGCAAAGGCATAACGCATATTCTTTAAACTACCCGCAGGTGATAACAACTCAGGTGTAAAAGGGCGAGGGGTCAAAATAGGTGACGACATGAAAGCTCCACACATCGAACCGAGTACAAGTCGGTTGCATGAATTAATACGATAATGAAGCGCGGGAGTATAATAACCTGCCCAGTAATTTTATTGATCTAGATCATGATTGATTCATAGAGCTTATTGTTGAGTAGGTGACAAACGAAAAAAGCGCCATAAGCGCTTTGGTCATAACAACAATATAGGGGAGTAGTTAATGGGCTGAGCCATCTCCGCCACGTAATACGTTATTAGATGCTTTACATCCATTTTCAGCGATATAATCAACAGCCGCTTTGGCTTGCACTATGCCCCAGCCGTAAGCATGATCATAACCCATATCCCCCTGATCATCGGCAGATGCCCTCAGTGCTAAACGAATACCATTTGCAGAACACTCAGGATAATTACTCCATACCAATGCAGCTGCGCCGGAAACATGGGGAGTTGCCATCGAAGTACCTGATTTAAAGTCATGATCTGAAAACTCAGCGACTGTTATTGTGGTTTTCTTACCGAGGTTGTCCATTAAATTAAGACCCTCATTTCTTGTCACAGAGCCAGCAATCATAGAAGTAGGGTTAATAGTGCCGATTAGCTGGCTTTGGTTATTATTACGAATAATAACTCCCACACCGCCATCCGCTTCACACTGCTCTACTTTTTTATAAAACGGAATTTCCCCTCGTTCGATTAGACAGATTTTTCCTGTTACATCTCCACAGCTCTGAGTACCTAAACCACAATCAACGAGCTCCCCTGTCACAGTACCAAAACGCGAGCCATCCATACCATAATATTGGAAATTAACAGTATCTTGCGTGACATTAAATTTTGAAAAGCGCGCGCGGTCAACAGGCACAGTTGAGAAAATATTAACGCCTGGCGCTGCTAGTTCAATTTGACTGCTTCGCTGAGAAAAGCTTGCATGATTTTTAGTGCTATCAACCGCTGCGACTGAAATCACACTGTCATAAGAGGCAGGGTAGCTATGTGAAGCTTCACCAGCATTTCCTGCTGCCGCAACCATTAATATATTTGCACGAGCAACTTTATCTAACGCTTTTTCTTCAATCGGGCTTGAGTATTTTCCACCAAGGCTCATTGAAATAACCGTTGAACCGGCTTGCTGGCACTCATCAATCGCACCGGCTAAATCCGAAGCGTAAGCCCAGCTACCATTACCTGCAAAAACACGCACAATGTGCATATCAAGGGAATGATCATCGACAATCCCTGTCGTACCAAATTCATTGTCGATTGCGGCAATCGTGCCCGCAACATGAGTGCCATGACCAAATGGATCTTGATACCACACACCAGCACCACCATCGTCTGAGCCTGTAACACCAGCACTCGGCAAATCTGGGTGATCTAAGGCATAACCGCTATCGATTACACACACTCTTTGTCCGCCTTGATATTGAACTTGATCAGCTTGAACCATCGATAAACCATACGGAATATATTGCGAAGCGCCTTCAGACATTAACTTTCTTGGTACGTCAGGGTAAAAAGTCTTTAAGTTTGTAAGCCCTGTAACATTGGCTAACTGAGTTTTATCAATCGAAATTGCAAAACTTTCTAGTGAACTAAGCTCTTTTTCTATTTTAATGTTATTTGATAACAACTCAGATTTAAGCGCAGAGGCTTTATTACTATTTGCTTCTAGAACAATTCGCATTGATTGATCAGCTAAAGAAGGAAAACTATAAGCAAGAGCAATGCTTGCCGCTAAAACTGTTTTTTTATTTATCATCATTAAACTCCTTCTCTACTCTGCGTTGTCGTCATTTTTGCTACTTGGGCAATCTTTCACTTGTACATTGCCACTTATTGTTCCGGCATTGTTATAGCCTTGGTATGGACCAGACTCGAGTAACATCACATTCAATAACCCATTTGCACCAAATCCAGATTTAATACCTTCAGAAATATCCATCATGCATGCAAAGCCAACCCCCTCTCCAGGCAAGCTAGGATTGGTTGAGTTATAATTAAACTCAACTTGATACATCCCCTCAGTGCAAATATCTTGTTTGCAAAATAATCGCTCATCACCAGACTCAGCCCCATCAGGTGATACAGGATCTTCACTACATAAGCCTGCACCATAAACCTGTGCGTTAAATGATACTCCTCCAGATTGTTGCCAATCTAATGCAGTTACATCTTTGTAATTTACTTTTCCGCTTACTTCTCCATCACAACGAGCTGCATGTGCTGTAAACACAGCTTTTCCAGCCCCACCCTTTGAATTAAGAGTGCCGCCAGCGTTAACTTGAGCGTCTAACTTTGCACATCCACCCATAATAGCGAATGATGTGATTAACAAACCTAACTGCGCTTTTTTCATATTAATTCCTTGTTGTTTGTTTTTATTAAAAACAGCTAAAACCACTCAATAATAAAATATATTTAATTTATACAATTAGTTATGAGTGACAAAACAAGTAATAGAGGAAGTAAAATGAGAATTCAACACACTAAAAAGGGTAATAACCATGGCAAGAAAAACGATTAAATTTACTGTAAAAAAACACCTTATTTAACAATATATTAAAATTATTTTTACACAATATAAAAATGTATCAATCTGTACCAAAATGTAATCAAGCACTTAAATATTACAAAAACAGATACCAACTAGCACTTTAGCACTACAAAAATTAAACTAAGTAAGGACTTATACAGAAAAGAAAAAAGGTGACCAATCCTATGGCCACCTTTTTAGATCAAACTCAATTAACTATCCAGGGTAATTGGTTTGGATTTGCTAATGTTAACAGCAAAGCCCTTAACATTGATATTTTTATACGCCAGTTAAGCGTTCTCGGCGTTTTTTCCACAATAAGAACTGATAACCAAGTAGGCCATCGGCCTGAATATTGATCCGCCCACCTGCGGCTTTTATCACTTGCAATTGCTTTGGCTTATCGTCGAATTCAAATTTGAATTTATATGACGTCAGTGTTTGCTCAATCAAACTAATGGCAAGCTCGTGCTCTTTTGCAGCCTGAATGGTGACCATTTCATCCTGATTAAAGCGGTACTTAATTTGTTTATTTGTTGCGATTAGTTTCGGCATCAAATTAGCGATATGTTCATTCCAGTGCGCAGACTTTTTTGCGTATTCCATTGAAGCCGCTTCATCTAGCTCCCATGTGGTCAATAGCTCTTCAGGAACATTAAACCCTTTGTTGCTTGAGCTTGCAGCTTGATGGGTTTGCGCACTAGCTTGATCAGGAATAAAGCTTAGAATACATAACCATATTATTGTTATTAATGAACTTTTATACATTAGCAGGCCTTTGTTACAAAGATATTGAAATAAAGGCCCAGCCACCTAGCCGGACCTTTAAGCGCATAACACAAAATGGTATTAGTCATTAATATGTGCGCAGCGGCCAAATTCAGCACCTGCCGACACCGCATCAACCACTTGCTTAGGGAAGCTAAGTTCACGGTCGCGGCCGTTGTCACATACAAATGCCTTATTCGCGTCAATTTCTATTGATAACACTGCGCCAGCAATGCCTGCCATGATCTCAGAACCATCAGCACTTAGGCCAAACATGTTATCAGTAAGCAAGCCTTTTGCTTCAGTAACACCTTGCTTAGCAAAGAACTCTGCTGATGACATCCAGCCAATACCTTTTAAATAAATAGCGCCAACAAAACCGCCAGATAGAGGGCTACCAGCACGTCCGGTGATCATCGATAAGTCCTCATTTGCATCAAGAACCATCACTGAAGGTAAGCCAAATCCTAGTTCAACTAATTCTTCATGGCTGTAGCCTAGGTCGCAATAGTTGGTCCAGAAACTTATCGCAGGAATGTTGTCACACCAACGTAAGCTACCAATTTTTTGAGTTGTATTGGTTACTGTATCCCATACTTTTACGCCAGCAGGGCGACGGTTTTCGATGGCGCCAAAGGCGACATAACGACCATTTTCAGAAATAACTGAATTGTCGATTGCACCAAACTCCGTGTAGGTATCAACAAGCTCGCCATTCACCCAAGCAATTTGCGTAAAGCCATTCGTTGAACCTGTAATGGTTTCGCCATTACCAGAGATACGATCTGCTCGCGCCCATGCCGTACGACGAATTTGCTCATCGCCATTCATAATAGCGATTTCTTTACCGCTACCATAAGTACGGTCAACCATTTGGGTGCCAGGTAAAACGCTTGCTTTACCCGTGTTTGCATCCCAAACAGTAGGCATACCAACTGAACGCGCAGCTTCGCCTTCAGCACAGCGATTTGAACCATCGTATGGGAAGCGTGTTGTACCAACAATCAACTTACCATCATCATCCATATCCCAGATGCTATGTGAGCTTTGCCCCTGCTGACTTGAAAGCGAGCAACTATTCCCCGTTAAATCTTCAAGCATTGATACTTTGCCAGAGTTTATATCCCAGACGCCACCTTGCATCACGCCATTATCGTTAAAGTGTGCAGTAATGGCAGCTTTAGTTGCTGTTTTGTTCATTGCTGTGCTTGTAGAGCTTAATAAAGCGTAGCCATCAGGGCTTACTAAAGTATCAAACGAATTAGTCGCACTGTCGTATAAGAAAGGAATACCCGAAGAGGTTGTTCCAAGTGCTTTTTTACCGTTTTTAGCGTGATTCATTACAAACGCTGAAATCAGTGGCGTATATTGAATACCATCTTGATAACCGTTGAAGAACATCTCAACTTGTTTAGTTTCACCCGCTGAAACAACTATCTCTGTCATCGCACAGGCATTATCTATTCCCGGGTTTGCACTTTCGTTGTCATTCCAATATTCAGCTTCAGAAAGAATATTCGTTTGCTGAGTTGGATAACCACCGGCATTGATCTCTTGAGTATAAAGAGCATAACGAGCACCTGGCGTTAAGCCATTAATGGTAAATGAGCCATCTGGGCCGATACGGCCTTGTGTCATGTTACCTGACTGTTGGCTGATCACATCTTCGTAAGGGTTATCAAGGTTACGCGCTATTAAATTCACCCCTGAGTACTCTACTCCCTCTTTTGTTAAGAGCTTACCTTGAATAGAGCCAAACTGTGATTGGTACTGCGCTGTAGGATAAAGATCTGAGATATTAACGATGTCATCTTTCACATTAATGGTGTGTTGATTTGCACCAGCACTGCCGCGCACATTAATAAACGGGAACATCGTCTCAATGGCAGAATAATCTAACATACTAGAGCTGGTAAATTTAGTGACACCTTCACAACCTGGTACACCGTCGTATTGCGGACTATAGCTTGCCGACATATACACTAAATGGCCATTTGCTTGCGAGTGAGACATATTGATCGCATGGCCAAACTCATGGGTGAATACTCCACCAACTTGCGTGCCATCGGTATCACTAATATCAACAAACCAGCCATTCATTAAAGCTGTCGCTTCGATAATTTCGCCAGTTTCTTCGTCGGCCCATTCAGGGAATGCAATACCTAAAACAGCGCTTCTTGGCACACCAAAATAGTTTTCTAAAATGCCACCATCAGTGTCGTAATTGACCCAAAAGCCATAACCATTCTCAACACCATAAATTTGATCAACATTTTCTGCAGTCACATCCGCAATGCCTGTTTTCTCAAAAATCGTGCCCTGTACTGACATCTCGAAGGTCGACGTTTCTACATCAGACCACTCTTTCACAGCATTCGCCGTTACTTTGTTGGCTTGCTCAATCGTTAAAAATGTATAATCTCGGTCCAGTTCAGTGTATGCAGGGATCACTGTGCCATCAGGTAAAGTAACATCAACGTTAAAAACAGTGCCTTTTTCAAGTACAGTGAAGGTTTCGACATCGTTACCGTCTTTATCTTTGATAAGTTGGCCGCCATCTGTCCACACTGGAATACTGCCTTTTGAGGTGTCCCATTTATATGGCTGCATTGTCGGTTCATGAATATAGAGTGGGCCACCGGCTAACGCACCTGTCGAAATAGTTGCAAGGGTTAATGCTGCTGCGATTTTAGAAAATTTCATTATTGTTGTACTCCAGACAGTTTACCTACTAAATCCATAAAAACTCCCACATCGACTGCACCTGGTGTGGTTAAAAGATTTTGTTGCTCTGCTGATAAGCTGCTGGTATCTAACCCTTCAAAAACACCTTTGTTAGCAAAAATGTTTTCTACTTTGCCATTGCGCACTACAAATTTACCTTGAGCAAGGCCTACGGTCGTTTGAAACCCTGTGATTGATGCTGGCTTATACATAAAGGCAATCACTTGTTCGCCTTCTTGCCATTTAGAAAAACCTTCAGGCGTTGCGCCTAAATACACTTTGCCATTGCCCATAGAGCGAGGTTTTATCAGGCCAAACTGACGAAAAGTGTAATTTGAATCGTCTTTTAACTTGCCTTTTGCATCTGACGAAACCTGAATAGTCACTTCGGTATAGGGACGATTGTTATCAAAACCATCTGTTACGCTTACCACCTGGCCAGCAATAATGCTCTGTGACTCAACAGCCATCTCTTGTAAGTTTTGTTGTTTTAGTTTCATTGCATTGGCTGCGGGGCTCAAAGTCAGCATTGTGCCAAGTGCAAAAGCTGACGCGCATGACAACTTAGAAAGTGCACTGCGTAGTTTCATTGTTCTCTCCTTTGATTATTCAAATTAAAATGAAAGTAAGATTTTTTGTTTAGAAAAAATCAATTCACTAATATTTTATGATTGAATAAGTTCAGGAATTCACGAAAAACCATGTAGCGTTTTGTACACTTAAATTTAACATTTCGATTACAATTTTATTGTTGCTATTTTTCTCTGAAAAGATAGATTAAAGATTCAAATTAAAAGCAGATATTATTGATTTTTAATGATTTAAAATACCCCCAATTTATCATCGAAAATTAGCTTACCCGCACAAAAGTGAACAAAAGGTTAACAATAACAGTTGGTGTTTTTACACTTTTAAGATGCATTATGGGAATGGTAAATTAATAGCAATTAGCTTAGCTAAGTGAGCACGTTCTAAGCGAGTAGAGATTAGGTATGTCAGCAGAGAAACCCGCTGACATTAAGTGAAAAATAGTAAACTAAAACAGCTGCACTTCTTCAGTTTCAAGCGCAAAGGTTTTGCCGTTTGCAAAACTAATATCGATATAAAAAATATGGCTACTTTCAACTTCAGGTGCTTGGTTAGGCTTTAGCTCAATAAATATAGGTGCAGTGGTTGGTAATACAGCTCTCAAATCTTCTACACTGGCATAGTTGCCATCACTGTAGTAATCAAAATCATTAACAAACATCTCTGTGATATCAAACACGCTATTTAAACTCGTACCCGCGGTGAATTCATTGTTGTAATCAGCGCTTGAGTAAATATTAATAGCTGTAATGGTGTTCGCGCTCCCTAGTACCACAGCTGGGATAGCACACTCGGCATACTCTTTATTAGGGTCGGGCTCATTTCCTTCACTATAAACGCCTTCGCCAATACCACCTAGTTTAATGGTATAGGCATCATAGGCGAGTGCTGTATTAGCTTCGCTTTGCTCTGGGGTGACAACATAATTATTAATATCGATTGCAATGGGGTAAGGAGAGCACTCAAGCTCATCGTTTGAGTCTGAATTACAGCCAGCTAAACAGCTTGCAAGTAAACTAGCCAGTAAAAGATTTTTCATTATTGTCCTTATTAGTTTTATCATTTCCTGAGTTAATAATTGCCTATAAAACAGCCCACAACAAGTACTTAACTGCTAAAATTCGCTCACACTTTATACCCGTGTTGCTATACATGGTTAGGGTTCATGAAAATGCCATCAAATGACTATTTAATTAAATTAGGAATTTTCACGTAAAGCGCGTATAATTCGCGCCCGTTAATATTTAACCTTTTAAATTTAAAATTATTGGAGCATAAAGATGGCTTTAGAGCGTACTTTTTCAATCGTAAAACCTGATGCAGTTGCTAAAAACCACATCGGTGCTATCTACAACCGTTTCGAAACTGCTGGTCTTAAAATCGTTGCAGCTAAAATGGTTCACCTTTCAAAAGAAAAAGCTGAAGGTTTCTACGCTGAGCACAGCGAGCGTCCTTTCTTCGGTGCTTTAGTTGAGTTCATGACATCTGGTCCAGTAATGGTTACTGTTCTTGAAGGTGAGAACGCAGTACTTAAAAACCGTGAAATCATGGGTGCTACTAACCCTGCTGAAGCACTAGCTGGTACTTTACGTGCTGACTACGCAGACAGCATCGACGAAAATGCTGTTCACGGTTCTGACGCTGTTGAATCAGCTGCACGTGAAATCGCATACTTCTTCGCTGACGAAGAAATCTGCCCACGTACTCGTTAATTTCGAGTTCACAGCTAAGTCTGTGATGCAGAAGAAAAAGGGCTTTCGGGCCCTTTTTTAGTCATTAGCTAAGCCTATTGTAAATCTGTTTAGCTAATGACTAAGTCGATTAAATAATGTACAATCGCGCACCCAAACTACTTACCACCGTCACTGATTGAGGTTGTTTCATGGCCACTGAAAAAAAGATTAATTTATTAGATTTAAACCGAGATGCAATGCGTGAGCTTTTTGTATCATTCGGTGAAAAGCCATTCCGTGGCGATCAGGTGATGAAATGGATTTATCATTTTGGTGTAGACAATTTTGACGACATGACAAACGTCAACAAAAAGCTAAAAGAAAAACTAAAAGCTGAATGTGAAATTGTTGCTCCTGAAATCTCAGTTAGACAACAGGCAAGTGATGGCACCATCAAATACGCCCTGATGCTACAAGGTGGCCAAGAAGTAGAAGCTGTTTGGATCCCAGAAAAAGACCGTGCAACTTTATGTGTTTCATCACAAGTAGGTTGTGCCCTTGAATGTACTTTCTGCTCAACAGCACAACAAGGCTTTAACCGTAACTTATCAGTATCTGAGATCATCGGTCAGGTATGGCGTGTTGCAAAAGACATTGGTTTAGATGGCGATAGCACTAAGCGACCAGTTACTAACGTGGTAATGATGGGTATGGGTGAGCCATTACTAAACCTTAAAAATGTAGTACCAGCAATGGAACTTATGATGGACGACTGGGGTTTTGGTTTATCAAAGCGTCGCGTTACTTTAAGTACATCAGGTGTGGTACCTGCTCTTGATTTATTAAAAGAGAAAATTGACGTAGCGCTGGCTATTTCACTTCACGCACCAAACAATGAGCTGCGTGATGTACTGGTACCAATTAATAAAAAGTACCCTATCGAAGAGTTTTTAGCGGCGTGTCGTCGTTATATTGATGGCTCTAAAGCAAACAAAGATGTGACTATCGAATACGTTATGCTACAAGGTGTAAACGACAGCACAGATCAAGCACACGAATTGGTTAAAACTCTTAAAGGTACACCTTCAAAAGTGAACCTAATTCCGTTTAACCCATTCCCAGGTAATGAGTATGGCCGTTCGAGCAACAGCCGCATCGACCGCTTCTCTAAAGTATTACAAGCAGCGGGAATTACCTGTATTGTTCGCCGTACCCGTGGTGATGATATTGACGCAGCTTGTGGGCAATTAGTGGGTGATGTTGTAGACCGAACTAAACGTTTAGCGAAAAAGAAAATGCGCGAAGATAACGCTATTGCGGTAAATGTTCACCAAGCATAAGCGTAACTTTTAAAGATAAGCCTTTGTGACAAACTCGTTATTTTTAAAATAATAGATGCAACACAAAGGCTTTTCGGTAAGATAGGCATACGGAATCAAAGAAGAGATTAGGTAATGCGTTCTATACTTGCCATTACTGTTAGTGCAATAGCATTAACAGGGTGTGTTACAGAAAACAGCTACAATGGTAGCGACAGACCCGTTGTTGAAAAAAAGATTAATAATACCGGTGCTGCTCGTACTCGTATCGCACTTGCGTTACAGTACTTAAAGACAGGCAACAACTCGCAAGCAAAATATAACCTAGAACGTGCCGCAGACTTTGCCCCTGACCTTCCTGAAGTACACTATTCTTTAGCTTATTACTATCAACAGGTTGATGAACCTGAGCTAGCAGATAAAGCCTATCAACGCGCACTAAAAATCGCCCCTAATGATCCGAACACCTTAAATAACTACGGTGTATTTTTGTGTGGCATTGGCGAATACGACCGCGCTGCGGAAGAGCTTCTTAAGGCGATTTCAATTCCTAGCTATATCCGTGTAGCTGAAAGTTACGAAAACTTAGCCTTGTGCGCGATTGAATTTGATGATTTTGAAAACGCAGAAAAATACCTTAAGTCAGCACTAAATCACAGCTCACAGCGTCCTTCTTCAATGATAAGCCTTGCTGGTTTGTATTACGCAAAAAGCGATCTTCATAAAGCTGAAGATATCATTGAAAAATACGAGTCTTTAGGCCGAGTAACACCTCGAGCACTCATGCTCAGCTACTTAATTCAGCAACGCATGGGCCATATTGAAAAAGCTGAAACAACGGCAGGTATTATTCTACAAACCTATCCAGGTTCAGTAGAAGCAAAAACCATTTCATCTGGACAAACTAAACGCTCAGAATTTGAAGTTCTACGAGAAAAATACCGTCAAGCGCAGCTTGAAGAACTGAAAATCTCAAGCGATAACAGCACGGTTAGCAAAGATCAGCCAAAAATTCGCATCGTGAAAAGAAAAGCACCTGCAAAACAAGCTGTTGTTGCACAGACGTCAGTGGCTGCTACTGGGCAAAGCCTTGTAAAGACCACAAATGTTCCAACAACTAATGAACAAGCTTCTCCAGTTGAGCAGCCAACTGTAAACAAAACTCAACCCGAGCCACAAACTGTAGCGCAAAGTAATAAACAGGTGCCTACTGAGGTAAACTCAGACAGCGGAGAAAAGCCCGTAACAGAGACACTCGCCTCTTCACAAACGAGCGATACAACGCCAGAGACGCTCACAAAGCAAACTGACGAAGGTTTCCAAACAGTTTCCTCTCGTAAAGTTGAACAAACTCCAGTTATTGCAAAGCAGCAAACAGACGCGCAAAGCAATGATGAAGTGACCATAGTGTCATTTGGTGCACCGCAAACGCCAAGCGTTCAACAACAAACGCCAGCAAACTCGCAAAATACCAAAAATGATGCCAGCACTGTGGTGTTTTACGAAGCAGAAAAAGACGAAAACGTATTTAGTGGCAGTCAAACAACGGCGTCAACCGCAAATAGCACTGACTTTAGCGTGACAAACGAGCCGCTTAACTTACCCATGCTGAACGCAAATGTACCGGCGCTGAATATCCCGTATCATATTATTGAAAATGGTGAAAACCTCTTTAGCATTTCGGTGCGATACAATGTTAAACTACAGAAGATTTTGCTGTGGAATGGCTTAAAAGAATCGGATCGTGTACAAAACGGTACTCGCATTTATTTGAACGATCCGAACATTTATCACGACATCAATGATGGCGACACACTCTTTAGCATAGCCACACAGCATAGCGTATTGATCGATCAGTTAATGCGCTGGAACAAATTGAGCCCAGATGTCGCCCTAGAACCTGGGCATAGACTCTTATTGGTAGATCCAGACTCATACGCATTATGAATGAAGAAAACAATTTAGAACAACCACAAGAAACGCTCGGCCAAGCGCTAAAAAAGCGCCGCGAAGACGCAGGAATGAGCCTTGAGCAACTTGCTGGTGCATTAAAGTTATCAGTTTTACAGTTACAACGACTAGAAAACGACGAGCACGAACTACTAGGCCCTGCGACCTTCGTAAAAGGTTATATCAGAAGCTATTGCCGTGAGCTTAAAATCGATAGCCAAGCCATGCTTGAATTACTGCCTGAGCACGTTGAGCCTGAGAAAAAGTCAAAAATGCAGAGCTTTTCTCGCCGCACAGAAAAAGAAGCACATGACAGCCGTTTAATGCTGTTTAGCTACTTTATCTTAGCGGTGATCATTGGCTCGTCTGTGTTTTGGTGGTGGCAAAATAGCAACCAGAATATCGAAGAGCCGGTCACGACTGCGATGCCAAATCAACTTGAAAGCAGTGATATTTCACCTGACTTAGCTGTAGAAGCACCAGCTGAAGAAACCATTCAACCACTCGCTGAAGGCGAGCAAGAAATCGCTCAGCCTGAAGCTGATGCGCCAACGACCAGCAACGAAGCACAAAATCAAGCTGCATCACAAAACCAATCTGCTGCTCAGCCACAAACTGAAAAGGCAGATCCTGAGCACAGCGAAGTGGTGATGCACTTCAATGAAGATAGCTGGGTAGAAATTCACGATGGCAACGGCGATCGCATCGCTTTTGGTGTTAAAAAAGCAGGTTACATTATGACAGTAACCGGCCCACAGCCGTTTAATGTAGTATTAGGCAAACACCAAGTAGTCGATATTACTTTTCAAGGTCAAGCCGTCGATACCTCACATTTTGCCAAAAATCGCTTAGCTAAATTTACTTTACCGTTATCAGAGTAACCGCAATGTTTTCAGAATCTCCTATTAAACGCAGAAAATCGACCCGTATTAACGTAGGTAACGTACCAATTGGTGATGGTGCGCCAATTGCCGTTCAGTCGATGACTAACACCAACACCCTAGATATCGATGCAACGGTTGCACAAATTCAAGCTATTCAAGATGCCGGCGCCGATATTGTGCGTGTGTCTGTACCAACTATGGAAGCAGCTGAAGCATTTAAAAGCATTAAAGAACAAGTCACTATCCCGCTGGTAACAGATATTCACTTTGATTACCGTATTGCATTAAAAGTGGCTCAGTATGGTGCGGATTGTTTACGTATTAACCCTGGTAACATAGGTAGCGAAGAGCGTATTCGTGCCGTTGTAGACTCAGCACGTGAGCATAACATTCCGATTCGTATTGGTGTTAATGGCGGTTCATTAGAGCGCGACTTACAAGAAAAATACGGTGAACCAACACCAGAAGCACTTCTTGAATCAGCTATGCGCCACGTTGAGATCTTACAACGTTTAGACTTTGATCAATTTAAAGTATCTGTTAAGGCGTCAGATGTATTTTTAGCGGTTGGTGCGTATCGTTTACTTGCCAAAGAAATCGACCAGCCTCTGCATTTAGGTATTACCGAAGCAGGCGGCATGCGCTCAGGTTCTGTTAAATCGGCTGTTGGTTTAGGTATGCTACTTGCCGAAGGCATTGGTGACACATTACGCGTATCACTTGCTGCCGATCCGGTACAAGAGATCAAAGTGGGGTTTGATATTTTAAAATCATTACGCATTCGCTCACGCGGCATTAACTTTATTGCCTGCCCTAGCTGCTCACGCCAAGAGTTTGATGTGGTAAGCACCATGAACCAGCTTGAAGAGCGCCTTGAAGACGTGGTTGAGCCTATGTCAGTATCGGTGATTGGTTGTGTAGTTAATGGTCCTGGCGAAGCACTTGTAAGTGATATCGGCCTTGCTGGTGCCAACCGTCGCTCTGGCTTATACATCAATGGTGAGCGCCAAAAAGCGCGTATCGATAACGATAATATTGTCGACCAACTTGAAGGCTATGTGCGTGACTTTATCGCTAAGAAAGAGAAAGAAACGCCAATCGACATCAAAATCGTTGAATAATTCGCATATACTCGGCAAACCCTTGGGTTTGCCGTTTACCTTTACCGCTTAGACGGTATAATGACGGGTCAATTTTTTAGTTTTTCTTGAGGCGCGATTTTTTCAGCGCAAGTACAGTATTTAGGATTTATCAGTGGCAAAACAAATTCAGGCAGTTCGTGGTATGAACGATTGTCTGCCAGGCGATACGCAAATTTGGCAGAAAGTAGAAGACATTTTACGTGAAACAGTTTCATCGTTTGGTTATCAAGAAATTCGTTTTCCAATTGTTGAATCAACCGACCTATTCAAGCGCTCTATCGGTGAAGTAACCGATATCGTCGAAAAAGAAATGTACACCTTTGCAGACCGTAATGGCGATAACTTAACACTTCGCCCTGAAGGTACGGCAGTATGTGTGCGTGCAGGTAATCAAAACGGTTTACTGTATAACCAAGAACAACGTTTATGGTACATGGGCCCTATGTTCCGTCACGAGCGTCCACAAAAAGGCCGTTACCGTCAATTCCACCAATTTGGTTTAGAAACATTCGGCATTGCCACTGCTGATATTGATGCAGAAGTTATTTTGCTGACAGCCCAATTATGGAAAGAGTTTGGTATCAGTGAGCACGTTCGTCTGGAGCTTAATTCATTAGGTTCAAATGAAGCGCGTGCAGACTACCGCGATGCACTTGTTGCTTACTTAGAGCAACACGTCGATGTACTTGATGAAGACTCTAAGCGTCGTATGCACACTAATCCTTTACGTGTGTTAGATAGCAAAAACCCTGATGTACAAGCTATTTTAACTGATGCGCCTAAACTATCTGAGCACTTAGACGCTGAATCAAAAGAACATTTTAAAAATTTATGTGAACGTTTAGACGCTGCAGGCGTCGAATACACGGTAAATGAAAAGCTTGTACGTGGCCTTGACTATTATAACCGCACTGTTTTTGAGTGGGTAACCGATAGCCTAGGCGCACAAGGAACCGTTTGTGCCGGTGGTCGTTACGATGGTCTAGTTGAACAACTAGGCGGTAAAGCAACACCAGCGGTAGGTTTTGCAATGGGTCTTGAGCGTTTAGTGTTATTACTTCAAGCGCTAGAAAGTGTAGGTGACATCCGCCGTAGTGCTGATGTATATTTGGCAGCCATGGGCGATAAAGCCAGCATTCAAGCGCCAATCATTGCCGCTCAATTACGTAAAGATGTTGCAGGTCTACGTGTTATGGTGCACGCAGGCGGTGGCAACTTTAAAAAGCAATTAAAACGCGCAGATAAAAGCGATGCTCTTGTAGCGGTTATTATCGGCGAAGATGAATTAGAACAAGGCGTTGTGACTATTAAGTACTTACGTGAGCGTAAAGAACAAGTCACCTTAAAACTAGAAGAAGCGAAAACGCTACTAGCTGAGCTTATTTAAGCCCAGCTAGCAACAGAGGTAAGCATGGAAATTTATTCAACAGAAGAACAACAAGAAGAAGCGATCAAACGCTTTTTCCGTGAAAATGGTTTAGCACTTGCAATTGGTATTGTTGCAGGTTTAGGTGGTTTATATGGTTGGAAAGCTTATAACCAAAACCAAATCACCACAGCTGAGAAAGCATCTGACTCTTTCACACAACTTGTTGAAAGCGGTGCCGTGCTAGAAAAAGCGGATACGTTTATTAAAGACAATGGCGAGTCAAGCTACAGCACGCTAACAGCATTTGTTGCGGCGAAAGAAGCCGTTGACAAGAATGACCTTGATGCAGCAAGCGAAAAGTTGAACTGGATCATCACCAACGAGCAAAACCCTGAGCTTAAAGCAACGGCAACAACGCGCCTTGCTCGTGTTCACCTTGCACAAAAGCAATATGAGCAAGCGCTAACAACGCTAAACGCCCAGCTTCCAGCATCATTTGCTGCTGCAGTCGCTGAATTAAAAGGCGATGTTTATGCTGCACAAGGCGACAAAGATCAAGCTCGCAGCCAATACCAAGCTGCTGCTGAAAATGGCGGCCTTGAAAACAATCCGTTATTACAAATTAAACTTGATGACTTAGCACAAACTAGCCCAGCGGCGTAAGGGGTTAAGATGAAGAAGTTAACAGCGGCAACACTTGCTCTGTGTATCGCAACCCTGACTGGGTGTTCGTCCAGTGATGACGAAGAAGAACTGGTACTGCCTGAAATTGTTAATCAATTTGAGACAGAAGTGGTTTGGCAAGAATCAATCGGTGATGGTGTTCAGCACTATTTCTCGCGCTTAACGCCGGCTATTCATAACGATGTTGTGTATGTAGCAAACCGCGAAGGTGAAGTTGAAGCCCTATCGCTTGAAAATGGCGATACGCTATGGCAAACCGATGTGCGTGAAAACCCAGCCTTCTGGCCTTGGGAAACCACAGAAAGTGCCAAGCTATCGGGCGGTATTTTACAAGCTTACGGCAAAATTTTCGTTGGTTCTGAGCATGGTTACTTAACTGCTCTTGACCGTGAAACAGGTGAAATCGTTTGGCGCAAAACTATGCCAGGCGAAGTACTTGCTAAACCAGCTGCAGGCGACGGCCTAATTTTTGTAAACCTAGGCTCAGGTAAATTATTAGCTGTACACCCAGATACAGGCGAAGAGCGTTGGAGCTTTGAACAAGAAGTGCCACCACTTACATTACGAGGTCAAAGTTCACCAACTGTAGCCAACGGTGGTGTATTACTAGGTCTTGAAACAGGTAAATTAAGCGTATTAATTTCTGAAAATGGTTACTCTGCGTGGAGTGCTGAAATTGCTTCTCCAAAAGGTGCGTCTGAGTTTGAACGTTTGGTTGATGTAGATACACAAGCATTAATTAGCGGTCCATATGCTTATGCAATCGCCTATAATGGTAACTTAGCAGCCGTTGATATTCGTTCTGGTAATGTTGTTTGGAAACGTGAGTACAGCAGCTACCGTGATTTATCAATGGATAGCCAGTCTATCTATGTTGTTGATAGCGATGGTGTTGTTTACGGTCTAGATAAAACATCAGGTATTGAGCGTTGGAGCCAACCGGCACTGCGCGGCTGGTACTTAACAGGCCCTACCGTGGCTGGTAAATATTTAGCACTAGGTGACCAAGAAGGTAACCTACACTGGTTAGACAAAGAAACGGGTGAGCTTGTATCGCGCGAAGACTTTGACAGCTCAGGTTTCTTTATTGAGCCAGTTGTTGCCGGTGACAAGTTAATTTTATACACCCGAGATGGTGAAGTTAGCGCGGTTAAAATTCCAAACTAACTTACTAATAGTAAACGTTATTTTTCTAAGGCTTCGCTTGGCGAAGCCTTTTGTTGTTTTTTTAAGAGGTAGTTTATGCTTCCCGTGATCGCTCTTGTTGGGCGACCCAATGTGGGCAAATCCACATTATTTAACCGTTTAACACGTACTCGTGACGCCCTCGTAGCCGACTTTCCAGGCTTAACACGAGATAGAAAATATGGCCAAGCTGATTACGATGGCTATGAATTTATCGTGGTAGACACGGGTGGTATTGACGGTTCTGAGCAAGGTATCGAAACTGAAATGGCTGAGCAATCTCTACTAGCGATTGAAGAAGCCGATATCGTGCTATTTTTAGTTGATGCCCGCGCAGGTATGACCGCCGCAGACCAAGCGATTGCTAACCACCTTCGTAAACAACAAAAGAAATGTTTTGTTGTGGCAAACAAAGTGGATGGCATTGATGCAGATTCATACTGTGCAGAGTTCTACCAGTTAAGCTTAGGCGACGTACATCACATTGCAGCGGCTCACGGCCGTGGTATCACGCAATTACTTGAAACAACTCTACAGCCTGTTATTGCAGAACTTGCAGGCGAAGCTGAAGAGCTTGAAGAAAGTGATGACGAATTGGTTGATCTTTACAGCGAAGATGAAGAAGGCGAAGACAACCAGCAAGCCTTTGCTGACAAACCAGTAAAGCTTGCTATTATCGGTCGCCCTAACGTTGGTAAGTCAACACTTACAAACCGTATCTTAGGTGAAGAACGTGTAATCGTTTACGATATGCCGGGTACAACTCGTGACTCTATCTATATTCCGATGACACGTAACGACAAAGAGTACATTCTTATTGATACCGCAGGTGTTCGTAAGCGTAAGAAAGTAAGCGATGTTGTAGAAAAATTCTCTGTGATCAAAACCCTTAAAGCAATTGAAGACGCTAACGTTGTATTGCTTGTGGTTGATGCGCGCGAAGGTATTTCTGATCAGGACTTAAGTTTACTTGGTTTTGCCTTAAACGCAGGTCGTTCATTGGTTGTTGCTGTTAACAAATGGGACGGCCTTGATGATTACGTTAAAGAACGTATTAAGTCAGAGCTTGACCGTCGTTTAGGTTTCATTGATTTCGCACGTTTACACTTTATCTCTGCTTTACATGGCACAGGTGTGGGTCACTTATTTGAGTCAGTAGACGAAGCATACGAGTCAGCGACTAAGCGTATTAGCACAGCGATGCTGCGTCGTATTATGGATATGGCGCAAGCCGATCACCAACCGCCACTTGTTCGCGGTCGTCGTGTAAAACTTAAGTATGCTCACGCAGGTGGCTATAACCCACCACGTATCGTGATCCACGGTAACCAAGTTCATGACTTACCTGATAGCTACAAACGCTACCTAATGAACTACTACCGTAAAGCATTAGGTATTATGGGTACGCCAATCAAAATTGAATTTAGAGAAGGCGATAATCCATACGCGGGTCGCACTAATAAAGTGACTTTATCGCAAAAACGTAAAATTCGTGCATTTGCGAAAGAAAACCGCAACAAGTCTTAGTTGCCAAGAATGACGTTAAAACCTTGTAGGTTGTATCTACAAGGTTTTTACCAATAACCTAAGCTCTGATCAACATACAGATCTCCAATTATTTCTCCCATATCTTTTTTCATTTGACGTACTTGGTTCTTATGAAGCTTCCTTGATTCACCGATACGAGAGCTTGCTACGGCAACAAGAGAATATAGTGCCCTACTTTTTCCTTCAATAGCCTTTCTCCGACTAACAACATCTACTTCTTGTATATATTGTTCTTTTAAATCAACGAAGTGGAGATACACTAAAGATATATCTTGTTCTTCAGGATATGTTTCATCAGCACACCAGCAGCTCAGTTGAATTTCAACCTTATGAGTAATAACGTCTAAGAATCTAGGCTTATATATTTCTTTTTTTTCTATTGGGTGAATGATCTGGAGAGATCCTCCATTAACTAAAATACTTAAGTAACTTATCGTGTTTATTGTTAAAGTATTATCCGTTGTCATTGACTCAATAACTATTTTTTTATTATCGGTAACTTGAATTAAGTAGCCATTTTCTGTGTTTTTTGAAAATAAAACAATTTTTATTGGGTAATAAATAATTACTCCTAAAAAGCTTAACAAAAAAATAAAAAAAAGATATATCTTTCTATTTAAAAACAAAATACGGCCCCTCAAATCAGCTTTTAAATATTTATAAAAAGCCATAATTAATCATTACTTTTATTCATCAACTATAGATAAAATCAAAGGGAAAACTTCTTCAATGATAATATTATTAGATGTATCTCTAAATAAAAACTTTAATTCAGTTGGATACTGAGATTTAGGAGTATCTACATCAGCAATAAGTTTGTACTCAACAAGTGCTGCACCTCCTAAACAATTCATGCTAATTAATTTAAAAGTAACTCCTTCAGGTAATGCTGACAAATGATAAGTATAATTATATATGCTAGCAAGCTGCTGCTCAGATAAAGGTATATCTTCGATTTGGACAGGGCTTTCATTTTCCTGAGCAATCTCTATAAGTTTTCCTTGTACAGTTTTTTTGATAGTTACATTTAAGGATTTACTATCAGACTCAAGATTATTTGTTGCTTCTATATTTAATTCATGTGTACCCTCAGGTAATTGCAATACATGAGAAAACTCACCGGCCTCATTAAGGTTTACTGACTGTTCATTAATTACTATTTCAGCATTCGGATCTGTAACGTACCCTTTGACATTAATTGCATTTTGATAAAAAACACTCCTATTTGAGGGGTACAATAATTCTACAGATAATGGTTGAGATAGCACTTCAAATGAAACAGTTTTAGTCACTGATTGATAGTTATTATATGCATTAAAAACTACCTCATGATTCCCTTCGCTGTAAGATAAAATCGTGGAGAATGATCCATCATTGCTAACTATAACTGGCTTCATATCTATCGTGAGGCTCGCTAGAGAATCGCTTACACTTCCTGAGAAAACTATATCTGAACTCGAATAACTAACACTATCTTTGGGTTCAGTAATAGTTAAGTCTAGCTCCCCTGTCCAAACATTAACAGTATACAACTCGTTTATTTCCTGCTCAGAGTTTGATAATTCTAACCTAATTAAGTTTACACCCTCATCTAAATTTAACTCAAATGAAAAGCTGCCCAATTCAGTAATGGGAACCTGACTTCCATTTATTAACAACGTTGCCGAAGGATCATTTACACTGCCAGTAATGGTGTAATTATAAGTACTTATAGTAAGTTCTTGACTTAAATTATCTAAGTTTAACAATAGACGTTCAATATCAAAATAAATATAAAAATCTAAAATATCAGTATAAATAACCTCTCCTAAAACATTTAAAAAGTCAATAATTAAAGTTGGCTTATATAAACCTGGAGAAACATAATCATCAATGAAAAATTGATATTCAAATATTACTGTATCTTCAGGTTGTCCTTCTAAACTTTTATAATTAGCATTAAAATGGATTCCGCTATTTTCGTTATTTTCAAGCCTTACTCTATAATTAGAGAATGCTGAAACAACTTGACTCGAAGCCTTAATTTTCCACTCATTTACTACACCACTATTAGGCTCTAACTCAATGTGGCTTTCTGAAGGGATAATACGTTTAATCACTTTAGTTGCTTTTGTTTCTCCAAACGCATTTTTTGCGATAATTTCAAATATATTTTCTCCCTCATTTAAAGTTGCAAAATAGCTAAAGGAGCCACTCAGGCTATTAATTTCAATAACTTCACCATTAACAGTCAAAACAGCTTGCTTACCATTAACTATCCCCCCTATTAACTCTTCACCTCTACTGGTCGTGTAATAATCATCTAATGGGGAAGAAAATATAATCTCTGGACTACCATACTCCACTTTAAAATTGACCAACTTTTCAGTAGTACCTGCACTATTTTCTGCAATGATAATTACTTCATGTTGACCCTCAGAAAAAACAGCACTGTAAGAAAAAAAGCCGCCACTTGATATTTCAACTAGATGACCATTTATAAATAGTTCATCTATAGGTATTGATAGATCTACTTCACCCTTAATATAAACCTCATCATTTTCATTAGTTATTTTTACGACTGAATTGTTACTTGGGGTAGAAACATCATAAATAGGAGGAGGAGTAGGTTTTCTTAATACAGTAAGTGACTCCTCTGCCATATTATCATTTATAGATGAATGAGCTTTAATAGTAATCGTGTTTTCACCTATAAGTAATGGCATATCATACTCATGATACAATCTGTTTCTAAACCACAAATTATCGTCATACTGTTTTTCAGCTAAAGTTCCATTTACATAAACATTAGAAAGGTTATCATTTTCAACTTTAACTCTTACTTTAATATTTGGGTAGAATGTCTCTTCAAGATCTACAGGGGTTACTATATCAATTTCAGGTATTAGATCAGGTCCAGTAACAACATCTACAAATTGAAAAATACTCATATCATATGAGTCGGGATCAAGGCCTTCATTATTATAATGAGCGAAATTATAATGCTTCCATAATGAATCAAACCCTTGTACTGCACCTCCTTCATTAGTTTTGAAACCATATGAAACCTCTCCAACGTAAAGTCCACCATAATTTTCTTGATTCGGGCCAACCTGGTACCAGCTAATCAAATTTAATTTATCATATGTCGATGATCGTTTCTCACTCTCCCAGGTATACCCCGGCCCTAAGTATGTCACAAATATATCACTGTTTTTTTGTGTAACGATTTGACCTGATTGCAAGGTATAAACTAACTGTTCATATTCTAAGTTTAATTGGGAAGTTAGTAATTCGCCTTCATGATTACTAACATCAATAACATAAGGGCTATCAGACAAACTCACGCTTCCTGCAAATAATAGTTTCTCTTCAATTCCATTATCTAAAGTAGTAGGTATAACATCAAGGCTATGATTATTAATAGCGGCTGATGTAGGAGTAAAATTTACAGCTGATGCTAAAATCGTTGTTTTATCTGAATGAACTTTTTCATTATCTTCATGATTCCATATATATATTTTGGGTTCTAAATTTATCTCAACATATTCGCCTTTAATATCTACCTTCTGATAATAGATTAGTTCACTTGAGTTATCATAAACTCGTATCCCACTAATTTCTTCAAATTCATCGCCAACTTCAACACCTTTTTGATATATTTCATATGGGAATTCAACTAACAATTTTCGGCGAGATAACTCATCTAGTCCTAAATCAGCAACAATGTTGCTTTTACCCAATCGACCATACGCACCATACCCTCTTGGCTTATTATATGGAGCTGGGGCGCGAAAAAGGCCACTTTTAGAGTCAAGAGCGTAGCCTAAATCAAAAGTGATTCTTTCAGCTCTAGCATACAAATCATCTTCAATTGTCATCCAGACTTTAACCGATTCTAGAGTGTGAACCTTTAATTTAAACTCTTCATGCTCATAGCTAACCACACTCACTAATTTTTGAATAGTTCCGTCTTCATATTCAATGTCAACTATAATAAAGTTTCTACCTGGAATTAAAGGAGCTTTATAATCAATATTTAAACTAATTTCATTTACGTTATCAGATTCTCTCCAAAATCCATTATTAACCCTAGCTCTCTTTATATTACCATCTGAAAACACATTTATAACCGGGGTAGAGGAGTGGAGATATTCTCTATCTGAAACATTTAAAACGCGCGCCTCATATTTATTCCTAATCACTTTCAACGGGTACTGGCTTAATTTACCATTCAATTCTGTAGTAATATAAATCCAATTAATATCACTTGATAAAGGGACAAACGCTGAAAAATTTTCACCTTTAACTAAAGCGTCAACACCGTTAATTTTTACACTAGTATTGGCTTGAGAAGTTGTCCCTACAATTTCAACTTGCGCACCAGAAACATGTTGATTATGTGAATGAGATGTGACTAACAATCTAGGATAAGCTTCAGGATAATAATCTAAGCGATATTCCTCTTCTGTAAGCACGCCCTCTTTATTAATTTCAAATAATAAATAGTTTCTTCCCGCTTTTAAGTTAATGGGTATATCGAAGTACCCATTCTCTAGACTAATTGGTTGGTCGCTATATTTTAATGAATCAGCTTCTAATACTCGCCCTTGAAATCTAACACTACTTTCATTAACTGTTTCTCCATCATAGTGTGAAGTTACAAACATAGCTCCCCCACCACTTTCATCTATCAAAGTAATAACAACCCAAATATCCTCGATATAAGGAAGAGAGCCAAAAACATCAGTTGATTTTACTGGAACGTAAAAATGATGTGCGCCATACTGTTGATTCGTAGCTACAGCACTAAACTCAAGAATAATGCCTGGACTTCTGCTTTGATCCGCACTGATAAAGTTAGCTTCAAACCCAATTTCATTTATACTTGGGTAAGAAGAAGAAGAGCCATCTAATTCTGCTGATTTGAGCTCAGCATCATAAAAGTATTCAACATATTCAGGAATAACAGGTAACTTCTCTTCATCACCAACTACAGATTGATATAACTCAACTTTTTTTGATGTACCGGCTGGTAAGGAAAGAACAATTGGAGAAGAGGAAACTTGGATACTTTTTTCAATTT
This sequence comes from Pseudoalteromonas sp. 0802, assembly GCF_013350085.1. Lineage (NCBI taxonomy): Bacteria > Pseudomonadati > Pseudomonadota > Gammaproteobacteria > Alteromonadales > Pseudoalteromonadaceae > Pseudoalteromonas > Pseudoalteromonas sp. 0802. The sequence continues at coordinate 79,246 of NZ_JABVXE010000009.1, forward strand.
TGGTTTCAAACTCACCGTAAGCAGTTACAGTAATAGTGTTTTCCCCTTCATTTAAAAGAACGGGATATATAATAAAATTACCATTTTCTAACACCCCTTCAACACCATTAGCAATAATACGTTCAGCTCTGCTATATGTTCCAGCAAGAGTTATAGATTTAGCTCTAAGAGGTTGGCCACTTTCATGACTTGTAATTTCAAACGATGGAGGTAAAACAAACCTAATCGTAAATTCAAAAAGTATTGGTAATCCATATTCGTCCCTGCCTTTTAATACAATAAGATTATCTCCTTCAGAAAGCTCAAAATTTATCACTTCAAAACGTCCGTCTATGAGCTCAACAGCTTTATTGTTAATTAATAAAACACCTTCTTGTGTATAAATAAAGCCCGAAAAATCAATACTCTGCGAATTTACAGTTTGAATATCATCTAAACTATTTATTGAAACTCCTTGTTGAGTGTTAGATGGTTTGTCTATTAGAAAAGAAGAATTTGCTTCTATTTCATAACTCTGACTTTTATTGATTTTAAAGTCTTCCCCCTGCAGCTCACCATTCAAATAAGCCACTGTTTTAAATAAGCCTGACTCTAAATCAACTCCAGATATAGACTTAATTTTAGTTGGACCATATTTTTCTAAAAGCGAAAAAGCCGTTTCTCCAACTTTTGTACAGGGTAATGCAGTTAAGTTAACACCAATTGAAAACTCTATTGATGCACAGTTTATTGCCTTAGCTTCAGGCAAAGCATATTCTGAAATTGAGTCAACAACTACACCACCATATACCTCTAACTCAAAGTCACTTCCTACCCATGTTTCTCCATCAAATACATATTCATCGGTTACATTACCAGCTAGGTTTACTCTCGCTAGCCGAGTAATAAACTCTTCACCACCTAATACTTCAACTAAACTTGAGGCCACTTTAGAATCCAGAGCCTCTATTGGATAATAAATGTAGTTCTTTCCTTTAATTAATTTAAGGTTAGGAGTTAAAAGATCCGTCCCTAACAATAATTCCTGACTATTACTTACCCCATCATTATCAAAATCCGCATTCCCATCACTAACATTATCGGACCATGAGAATGCATTCATTGGATCTGTATATAGCTCATTTAGCTCAATATCATTAGGAACCCCATCTCCATCTATGTCTTCATCACATAAGTCACCCTCTTCATCTCCATCAAGGTCACTTTGGTCTGGATTATGGAAATCAGGACAATTATCGACCGCATTTAAAATTCCGTCGCCATCGATATCCTGAGGTGAAAAGTCACACGCATCACCGACGCCATCACCATCAGTATCAATTTGATCAAAGTTACTTGTAAATTGGCAATTGTCATCCTTAACGAATGAACTACCGGCTACGAGCATATTTAATAGTTCAGTGTGATCTGAAGAGCTATAAGCACTAAAAGCGGAACCATCTATTGATGTTAAAAAAAGTTGACTTCCCATCTCAGGTGTGTGGGAAGGTAGCCGAATGTTAATGTCTTGGTTTAGTGTGGTAAGTTTTATCAAACTACTGGGTTGATTAATTAACACACAATCACAGTTCTCACCATCAACAATTGAAACTAATTGCCCTAGTTTGCTTTCATCTTCAGGAGAAAGTTCCTTTTTAGTAAATTTATGTAGGCTCATGTCGAACTCGCCTAGATAAATTTGCTGATTTTGATCTATGGTTTGCTTTGCAAAATAGATTTTCGCATTGAAGTTATTTGCAAATGGTAAATCAATAACTTCAACTGACTCAATACCATATAGAGTAAGAGCAATATTTGATGGCGCTCCAAGCTGTTTATAATCTAAAATACTGTCGTTATCGTCATCGTCATCACACTCATCTCCATAACCATCCGTATCATTATCTTTTTGAAGGGTATTTGCTATTGTCGGACAATTATCGATAACGTCACCAATTTGGTCACTGTCAGTATCGAGCTGATCTGGGTTAGCAACTAAAGGTGCATTATCTTCAAAGTCTGCTATACCATCACCATCATCATCATCATCGCATACATCTCCGAATTCATCGTTATCAGTATTTAGTTGACTAGCATTAGGTATTGCAGGGCAATTATCATTCCTATCAGAAATACCATCATTGTCCTTATCCGCATAAGGAGGGTGTGTGTTAATATCTTTCGGATCATAACCTCCCTCAACTTCATCGCCATCAGAGAAACCATCTCCATCTGTATCGATTGATAACGCATCAGTAAAAAAAACCATTAATTCTTGATAATCGCTTAATCCATCATTATCAGTATCAACATTAACAGCTGAAGTACCTGATATTTTAACCTCTTGATAATCACTTACACCATCTCCGTCGGTGTCGGCTAAACTAGCTTTTGTTCCTAATTCAAATTCTTCAATATTAGAAAGACCATCACCGTCAAGATCAAGAGACGCATCATTAGTATTAGGGTCCATTCCATTCTCTAACTCATACCAATTCGGTATACCATCACCATCAGTATCAATCACACTTGAAACTAATAATTCATACGGTATTCTTTGGAGGTGACCTAATTGCGAGTTGTCTGGCAAAGAATAGCTATTGTCTATTATTCCTGTTGATGTGTGCCCCTTTAATTCAACTGTTGATTGCCGCAATAACATGTGCTTTTCACCATCTGATACATTCGACAAACTGACAGCAGCCATGTTCTCAGGAAGAGAGTCCCCCACTATATGAGAAATAGGGTATTGAGTATCAGAGAATTTAAAGTAAATTAATTTTCCAGAAGAGCTTTGCTCACTCTGAGAGGTAATAAATGCAGCCAAAGTATCATTTAAAACTATATCTTCTTTGCTCATCGTTTTAACATGAAAAAGCGCACCAGACTTAGGTAGAAGCTCTTTGACACCGCTTTCAAGTGTTTGCTCAAGCCCAAAATAGTAATGAGTATTAGGTTCTAAATTATACACCCGAACCCTAAATAACCCCTGTTGTAACATTTTCTGCTCGAGGCCATTACTTTCTGCATATGTAAATTGAAATGAGCTAATACTTGCTTCTACTGGCTCATTACCCTTTGGGTCCAAAAAAACTCTTAAATTACCTGTAGAGTCTTTTGGCGCAGCCCACGCCACCACAAAAGAGCGAGTATTCACATCAGAAATCTTTACACTCGAATTAACGAATTCGCCAGCCTTCGTAATTAAACTCATAAAGCCGATTATAAATACCAGCATTAAATTCCATTTATTATTCATTGCGTTCCTACTCCTGGCATTCAATTGACGTTGGGTAATTAAATGTACAACTAATTTCATTAGTATCATTACCGGCTGAATCTGATACTTTTAATTTTACTGTGTTTAAGCCTTCTGTAAGCTCAGAAGATTTTGGTTCATAGATAAGTTGGAAGTGCTCAGGGGAACTAGCAACCGATGATTCATTAATCTGTGAAATTTGGAGGTGTTCAAACCAAATTCGCGCAAAATTTGGAGCCTGATTCAACTTCAAGCTATCTTGAATATTTAACCCATTTATTTCAGTTCCATTCGGTAAAGTAATATTTAGAGTATTTAAATCAATGCCACTTACCTCTTTAATCCCTGGGTAAATATCAGAATGACTCCCCAGCCCTTCATCACTATCATCCACGATAAATGACAAACTAATTGGCTGTGGATAAATCCAAGAAACTCCTGTTAAGTCCTTGACGTTCATTTCTTTCGCTACATTCCACCAATGTATATCAATCTCGGTTTCAGCAGTCGAGCCTGCAGGCGCTACACTCGTAGATCCCACTAATATGCCGTGAGAAAAGTTAGGGATCACGGCCTTAACTACAATAGCCTTCCTGGAGCTAAACTGGCCTACATTATCAACGTTAACGACAGCCTCTCTTGCCCTATATGCTCGAGCTTGCAGCTCTCCACTACAAAAAATAACTTGGTTTGCATTTTCAATATCAACACAACTTAAACGTGTATCAGTTGGGATTATTTCTGTTCCAATTTCTTGATCATTATGAACAGTGACATGAACTTCATCTCCTTTGTGTATTAGTGGTACCAATTGTGAAAAATCACTTCGGTTAATATCATAAAATACAGATGCAGAATCAGTGAAATGCCATCCATAATCTTGTTCATTACTTCCGGTATAATTTCTCTTAATATAGACATTGCTTAATATCGCAGCATCGCTGGGTACTAATTGTGAAGGGTCAAATTTCAGCTTTCTCATAAACCCATGAGGTTTAAACACTAATGGTTCATCTAAATGTTGTCCTATTAAAGCACTAGATATAGGCTTTACAGATGCCAAAACAGGCCCCATATCAACATCAAGATCAAAACTAATAATTTGGCTTCCTACTTGGAGGTTTAAAACGTAAGTTTCTGCTAAACCTATGGATCCTTTATTACCAAACTCATCTATTGTTGGTATTACATCACCTATACTAATTGAGCCAAGCCAAATACCGCGTTCATTTGTTCGAAAGTCTTCAAGCTGAGTCCCATTGACATACCCTGGCATCACAGCAATACCAGAGGAGGGCGCAGGAGATAATAAAGTGATTTTTTCATCTGCTACTGGATTCCCAAAACTATCTTTTGCTATAAAGCCTAAACTATTGATGCTTTGGGTATATAAAGTTTCACGCAATATAGAAGAACGATTAGACGATATTGAAGCTACAGGCCCAGCTTTAACCTCAGCCGTAAAAAGCAATGGCGCAGATTGACCAGGAATAGTCATTAGTACAGCTTGAGGAAGTTCAATAATTGGTTGGCTTAAGTCACTAGTATCTGAGTTTAAGTAGAGCTGTTCACCAAGCTTATGAAAAACTTCTACCTTTCCATTAGCATCAGATTCAACTTTAACTCGTGTTTGAGTAGCTTCGCCAGATTGCTTACCAAGTTTACCGCCACCAGAAATAACTAGCCATTCAACAGGCACACCAGGAATACCTTGTCCCTGAGCATTCAAGAATGTCGCACGCCAAGGCTCCGGAAGCATTTGACCAACAGGGCATTTATTAGCACAGTTTTGTTCTGTTCTATCTATTTTAATTTGTGCAATTGGCTCTTCAATTACTTTCACATTCAGTAATACTGGCTCAATATCATTAAAGCTAGGCACACTTACTACTAATTGAAAGTCATTAGTTAAATCAGGTACAGCAACTGCTACCCCAATCAAACCATAATTATCTGATTTTAGAGTTTTAAGATAGGAATCATCAGATACAGTATTAATGGAGTCCGCAGAAGTTGCATTTAAATCTTTTGTTGTTAAAGGCAAAGATAAGCCCGTTACTTTCTTATAAGCCTCTGCGTTATTGTTGCCAGTTCTTTGAGAAATTACTACATCAGCATTTGATACAGGTTGACCACGCTTATCTGTAACGAGCATTAATATAGGTTGTTTTAACTCCGTTCCTTTTACAGCAACTTGTGACTCTCCCATTAAAACTGATGTTCTTGCAGCTCCTTGCGGAGCATCCAAATCAAACGATAACCTATAAGCCCCGACCGATTTGGCCGAAACAACTAATGTATATATTCCCGTTTCTTTAATCTGAAAGTTTTGAATATTTACTTGTGAAGAGCCAGTAATTGCATCTTTTTGTAATAATAAACCGCCATAAGGGTTTAATATTTGTAGGCTTAATCCAGGTTCGCTGTTCACAGGAATTAAATTAACATTTAGTTTAGATCCATCTAACGCAACAAAAGTATAAATATCTTGTTCACCAAGGCTACTGATAGAGCCCTTAACTTCCATACCCGATAATAATTGACTTAACGCATCATCTTTCTCTTCTACTTCAGTAGACTTCACCGACAAAGTGACACTATTGCTAATAAGCTCATTAGTAATTACCGTAAGCTCATATTCGGCAGGTGTTATACTATTAGGAAGCTGTATTAACAGAGAATTATGTGACGCACTTTGTATTGGTAGACGCTGATTTCCCAACAATACAACATTCAAATTCACATCAGCATTAAACCCTTGCCCAGAAATAAGTACGTAATCACCAGGTAATGCTGATCCCGGTGAAATAGCACTAATAATAGGTGGACTAACATCAATCTTAGACAATTTGAACTTGCCAATATCTCTTAGCATTCGAATTTCAACAGCAACTCCATGAGTCAAAGAAAACTTATCACCCATTATTTGATTGTTGATATATTGAGTTTCTAAATATTGTTTCTTTACAGAGTCATAAAACCTAACACTTTCAACAGTGTAGCTTGATCCTATAGCCTCAATTAGTTGATATGAGTCAAAGTTTGCAGGGGGGCAAGTTATTGCAACTAGATTTAACCCTTTTTTCAGCTCAAACTCATGGCAATAAGTCGCGCCAGGAAAAACTAAATCACCTCCTGCATCAGAGCTTATTAAATAGCCCTCGCCTTCTTGAATATCAAAATTAACACCTTGTGGTTCTCCATCCACCATAAATGAAAATTCAAACCCACCCGTTTCCTGGTTAAATTTTTCAATACGATTTATTTTCATGAAGGTAGAAAGTTGATTCAGAAGAGAGTATGAAGTTAAACCGAATGGTACTTTCTGAGGGTAACCAAAATAATTTAATCCTGCTTTTAACTCGAAACTAAATTCACTCGCTATTTTTTCATTTATGTAAAAATCAATGCTCTCAACATTTAACCCAGCAGTAACATTAAATAACATGGGTACTTCAGTACCACTTTCGTAAGATGACTCGGATAAATCATAGTATTCCCTTTCAAAAAAAGTATTCTCTGGTGGGTTTACTATAGATGTAAGACGCTCAGCTTCTAACCCAGGGTGAGTACCATCAAGAGGTTCAATTTTTAAAAAGTAATTACCTACTGGTAACCTTAAGTTATATTCACCATCAATTAAACTATATGTACCCACTTCTTGAACGAGAGTGTCACTATTTACTGCATAGACATGCGCCCCTCTAATAGTATTACCAGTAACTCCATTAAAAACTTGACCACTAATTGTACCATAGCGCTGTTTTGCTTCGTCTTTTCCCATATAACTGACTAAAGTAGAAATATCATCATTTTTTAGCAATGCGCCTCTTGATAAATCATTATCGGCATATGGCGTCATAACACTGAATTCAACTGAACTGTGTGCTAATCCTATACAGTGGCCTATTTCGTGTAGTGCGACATTATGAAGTAACTCTTTAGTAAAGGTTTTAGACCCATCAAAAAAAATATCAGCATTGAAGATGCTACCTGCTGGGTATAAACCAACTGGTATATCACCCTCACCATCACCATCAAGATCGTTATTATTTTCAGTAATTAACACTTCTTCACCAAACGATGAAGTTGAACATACAGCAAGCACACTAGACGGAAAGTCATATTCGCTATTAACAAACGAAATTACATTAATACCATCAATATAAGCTGAAAGTTGACTACCATCCCCACTTCCTCTTTGTTTAGTTGTTCCCTGATACTCAAATGTTACGTTACTATCGGGTAAAACCTGCCAAGCAGAAAACGCTTCATGTAACTGCTGTTCAACGATCGAAATAGACAAAGGTGGATAACCAAGTTCATTTAAGTGCCATTTATAAGGAGAATTAGTTTCTTCCCAGTGGATTGGTACGAGCTGATTGTCATTGTTATAAACATATCTCGGACTGCCTGCCAAAGCTTGTATTGAAACAAAAGTTAAGAGTGGCCAAATCCATTTTGCTATTTTCATTACTTTAATCCTTTTAGCGCTTACAATCAGAGCTAATTAAAAGTTGCTTTAGATATGACTGCTTGGCATTTGTGAGCAAATCGATGCCCATTTTTATTGGCGCAGTCAATTCGCACCTGTATTCAAGACTAAGTGAGTCAGTGCCTTCTTCATACTTAAACGAATACAACTTAAGGTTCAGCTCTGAAAATGATTGCTCTTGATCCCACCAAGTAGTCAAAGCAATATGATCACTCAGCGGCATAGTAGGGGTACCTTCTAGAACTAAGTTTGTTAGGTTAAAAATGCTATTCCTTGTACTGGCGCTAACTGAGATCGGAAATTGAGCAAACTCCGGAATAGCCAATAAGTAGTGACCAAACTCACGGTTAGCACTTGGGGCAATAACATAAGGTAATTGTTCACTAAATGACATTTGCTTAACAGAAGGAAGTTGAAAATTTATGCCAATATTATTTAAATTTTTAATAGACTTACTTATAGCCTGCTGCTTATTCCCTAAGTTGAAATAGGTTGCATAGCTGGCATTCTCAGAAATATATCGTGGTTGTATAAATAAAACCTCAGCGCTATGTGGAGTCATATTGAAAGGTAAGAAGTCAATTTCTTCAGCAGCTAAAAACCCACAAAAAAAAGATAAAAATAGAAAAGTGTTAAACTTAATAACCATATTTTTTAACTTCCATGTTAGTTAATATCTGATGAAGTTTTATCTTCAACTTTAGAGGCTAACGTGTCCGGCTCATTAATGCTCTGCACATCAACACTTGGTTGCTGCTTTAAACTAGCTATCCCTGTGGCTCCTAAAGCAAGGCTTTGAGCATTTAAGCGTGAAATAATAAATTTATCAGTAAAATTAACTTTATTAATTTTCTGGTGCTTTAAATTAATAACCTTTCCAGTAACTGATTTAATATTTTTAGATTTCTTAATGTTAGCTTTATAAGCTTGATTAAAAAGCGCATCAGACAATGTTTTATTTTCGAGCTTGGCTTCATCTGCATCAATTATTTTAATAAAAGAATTTTTCATTAAATGATTTAAGTCTTCTACATTTTTTATCTCTTTTGCATTTACTATATTAGTGGCAGCTCCAACTGAAAACAGCCCGATTAATATAAACCTAATCATTTTCATTGCCTTTTTTTGATTTTTTATTAAGCAAAAGTTGTTTAATACGATTTTTTGCGCTTGACAAAGTAAGTACTTCTTTTTCAAATACTATTTTATTTTCCTTTGCTAATGACTTATTGATTCGTGGTGAGCTAGCGCTCTTTTTAATACCATCAGATAAAGCTAGCTGTTCAAAATCAGGCAAGGTCACCTCTTCAGTTCCAACACCAGACACTTTCACCATCGCATTATCCCCTTTGACTAAACGCTGTTGCCCTTTATCATCTACCTCAATAAAAAAAAGCGCTTCTTCGTCTTTTTGCAACGTAATTTGGTGAGTAAAGTGTTGGTTAACAATAACATTCAGCACAGGGTGCACAGCAGCGCCCCCTAATTGAGTAATCACAATTTCGTTTTCAGGTACTCTGCCATAAACACTTGCAGATATATCATCTCTAACTAAAACTCGGTGATGCGTAACAATTTGCCCTTTCTCCCATTGCGAATTATTAGAAATGACACGTCCTTGCACTATTTTATCGGCTAAACCGACCTCATTACTGAAATCCTTAGCGATAACTGCATTACTTAAACAAAGAAAAATAAAAACAATCGACCTCATCACTTACTCCTTTTTTGACTCAGGCTCAGCAATCCCTTTTTGAACGCGTAACCTTACGTCAGGCGTTTTACTATCAAATAAAAGAACGTGATTTTTATCGTAGCCAGGGTCATAAGCAAATGCGCCCTGTTTATTTGCATAAGTGCCAAACATTTCACCAGGTATTGATGTATCTGAGTGCCAGTAATAACTGTTCTCTTTTGAGCTATAACGCGTTTCGCCATCATCAAAAATAGTATATTCAGCCCCGCTACGCTTTACATAACGCCTTGCAGGGGTTGTCGGTGTTGCATCTAACAGCGCACCATGAGCAAGGTTGTCACTTGGATTACCATTTATATCTCGGTGATTATTCAAATCAGCGGCCTGTACTAATAAAGTAACGCGTCCATTTAAATCGTTATTAAACAGCGATTTTAAAGTCGTTGAAGGTACTTTTATTTGCCAACAGTTGCTGGTCAGATTGTCTGATTGCCCTACAGTAAAGCAGCCTTTAAAACTTGAGTTAGTTAAAATCGCACTCTCTAAATTGCGGTTTTCAAAAAAAGCCTGCTGACCGTTTAACGCAAGCCCCAATAAAAACTCACTATTCTGTGCGTCAGGTGCTCTGATAGCTTCGTTAAACTTTAAGTTAATGCTAATTGCTTTATCTTGCGTTATAAAAGATAAATTGGGAATCGTTTGCGCTTTGTAGCGCTGGGCTATAAAGGCAAAATCTTCTGTGGTGTGTTCGTCCTCTCCTTCCTCATGAGCCATTGTAATGCGCCCTGTGTTATTAATTTTACCCTGCCATTTCATTCCATAGCGTTTATGCCCGTCTTGTAATACTTCAACTTGTTGTAAATAGGGTGGTAAATTTGCAACATCGTAAAAAAACTGACTGTAGCCCACTAAAAATTCAAGTGAGTAAGGAATAAGCTTTTCGGCGAAACGCTCTAACAAACTATCTCCGTCATAACACCTAAGCTCTGTTTTAGAAGAATACCGACACGTTTTAACCAAAGGGTTACTTACTGAATAAGGTTTTGTAATGTCTTGACGAATATAATTCGGCCTAAGTAGCATTTCTCCCGGTGCAATCGGCTTACCCGCTACTTCGCCTTCATAGACAATCCCTTTCATTGTTTGTTCTATGTAATAATAACCTTCAGGGCCGCCAAATACACTGGCCTCCCACCATTCAGCCCTTAAGCTATTGAAATAACCATCATAGTGAAAATCATGTGCCTTAAATTCACCACTCTTGTCGAAAGTCTTAGCAGCAGCATGCATTATTTCGTATTCTGGTAATACACTGCGCTTCCCTAGATTGACCCTTAAGCCACAGGCATTAAAATTAGGAACTTTAGGGCGATCAAAATCGCTTAAATCCCCAAAATAAAACATTTTACTTAGCTCGCCACTACCGCAAAGTTTACCGGCAGCTTCGTAAGACGCTTTTGTCGCTTCAAAGTCATAGCGCCAATACTTACCATCTTGTTCGATTAGTAATGGATCAGAATATGAAAAATCGAGGGGAGCGACTGAAAAATCGATAGATAAATCCGCTTGAAACAAAGCCGTATTATAAATACCCCGCGACATATTCGTTGGGTCTAGGTAGTTATCAAGCAAAGCGTACGTTGCAGGGTCTGTTTTACGTCCCCAAATCTGCCCAGCATGACTGATGGCTTTACTAAAGGTAGCGGACCTATACCAAATATCTGTATCCCACCCCTGATTAAATTCATAAATCTTACTGGGAATAAAGTGTGCCTCATAATCATCAGGCTCCCCGAGTAAATCTTTAAGTCTAGTTAAGTGCGCATCACCATGTATGTGTGCAATTGAGCTCATATCTTCTGCGTGGTGCAATGCATGACCAAATAACCACATGGCTTTAGCGCTGCTTAACTTTCGCCCTTCCTCTTCCAAGCTTCGCCAGCCATAACCATCGGGGTCCATTTCGTTTAAATCATCTATCGTATTTAAATACCCCATGGTGTGTATTGCATCGTTAAAAAAACGCCCTGCGGTTATTTCACTCGGTTCAATTTTAGCGTAAGTTGCTTCTATGGGCCATGTTGCACCAACTAACTCGTTTACACGGCCTAACCAATCATCAACAGACAGGGCAGCCCCAGTATAAGCATGCTGAAAGTGCGACATCACACGATTTGTTGGGGAGTCTTCCATTACCACCCCATCAAGTACATTAAGGCTTTTTTTTCTGAATGCCGGGTAGTTGGGGCTTGCCTTATCCTCATCTATTTCTTTTTCTTCTTTTCTTGCGAACTTTGGGTCGTAGCCCCATAAATAAGGGTAAGGTTGGTCTAGTTTCACCGCATAATGTGCATCTCCCACCAACTTAGTAACATAATCTGGGTGGGTTTGGTAAAGCTGAAAATAATTATTAACACTTTCATCTTGGGATTTTAGAGATCTATAAATAGCTTCTGTAATCCTGGGGTGACTGGTATTAGTGTCATGTGCAACACAGTTAAACGTTTGTATCATCACACAGACAACAAACCACTTACTTATTCCCTTACAAACCTTCATACTCAACCTTCCTTGGTTTTAAAATTTGCTTTCTGCAGTCAACCATATCCCAACAATCTGTTTCAGGTACACCGTAATACCACGCTTTAAAAATAGGTTGATACTTTTCAATCACACGTTGTTGCATGCGTTTTGAAAAATGGGGTAAGTAAACCGTTTTAGTCAACGTGATATGCCTTGCAATCATCTGTCCTAAATTAAAACGCTCTTGGCGATACATCATGTCTGCTTCTTTAAATTCTCTGCTATCTGGTGTGAATTTTTGCATGTCTTGTTTATAACCAGTCGCCCAGCCAGCTACTTTATTCATTTGTTCAGCAAAGGGCTTAACAGTAAACGTAACATAAATGGGGTCATCAGCATCGGTAGGTGGAAAACCTCGTGGAAACACGCCTTGGTGATAATTAGGATGGGTCACAGTAAACTCAATCGATGCATAGGCATTAGGTTGTAATAAATCTAACCGCTCCCGCGGGAAGGTGATTTGCTCATTCGCATAGGCTGCTTTAAAATATTTATAACCAAATTCAATACCGCAACTACTATGACCACACGACTCTGAATAGCCCGACTCTATTAAAAAAGGGAACTCTGGCACTGAGCCATCTTCTGTTTTAATTGTCACAACGATGGGCCCGCGATAACCATGCGCTTCATCAAATAAAAAATCACAACCTGTGGTAAACAAACAGGCCAGTAACACGCTCATAAACACCACTAATTTTTTCACACTATTGACCTTGTATTTTAAAAATTATTTAGCGCTAATAATGGGGTTGTCGGCACTGCCACTAATTTGGTAGCCATAAATATCGGCAAGCTGCGCAAGCTCAGGCGACAAGGCAAGGCCGTTGTCTGTATCAAACAATAGTCCTAACGTTTTTAATAAGTCAGCTTTATTATTTTTTAAAATATAACTGAGTGCCTCGTCTCTTTCGTAATCAATCATAGCTTCGTTAAACGTACTTGATATGAGTAAGTCTTTTTCTGCTCCTGTTGCACGTTTATATGCACTGTAGCGCACAGCTAATATAAGTAAGTCTTCGTCTAGCTCAGTTCCCATAAAATTGGTAATGATATATTCGCTGTTAGCAACTTCGGCAAGGCCAAGTAAGGTGAGTAATTTTGTATCAAAGCCAAAGTTGTCAGTGATTGACTGATTAAGTGCGCTGGTCAACTGGGCAATTGCAGCGCTATCATCAATTACACTTAATTTACCAAATGCCCAGCTTGCAGGCCCTCTAAATACAGGGTGCCCTCTTTCACTGGCAAAAAAGCTGACTCTATCTTTGACTGCATCGTTAGGATGTAAAGTAAAATACATCAGTGCTTCTCGCAATCTGAGCCCACCAATTTCATCACTATTTAAATAGTTAACAAAAAATGATTCAACCTCTGAGTTCGGACCAGCTAACAAGAGATTAAAACTAATACTCTTATGAGCAATCGCTGTTTTATCTGTACCTGCAATCAAACTCATTAGCTGTTGTTGAAGGCTTGTATACAGCTGATAATTATTTATGTGGTCAGCTAAGGCTAATTTATTTTTTAAAATTGCATTAAGTATATTGTCGAGCTCAGTAATGTTTGGGGTGGGTGATTCGCGGTCGTTATTTTGACTCAACTCAGCCGAGTTTAGTTGCGACACCAAACTTGGAATTTGACTAAGACCATGATCAGACTGAGAGTTTAACTGTTTTATTTCAATTTCTATCTGATCAATATCATTTAAAGTAACAGCTAGCGATATATTATTAAAAAAAACAGCTACCATCACAATTAAATATAAAAAAAACCTACTATGACTTATATTCAAAACAATTCCTTTTGAAAAAACACATAAAACTTAAACAACTTTACACCAACAATAAAAACCATCAAACAAAAAGCAAAAAAAACAAACAAAACAATTAATGAAAATTAAAAAAATAATAACTTTTAACTTTTAAACGAGCTGTATAAAACAAAAGCTTGCCATTAAAAAAACAAACACCATTATAATGCAACGAACAAACAAATAAGTTTAATAATAATGAAGTTAATATGGATGTTATTCTATGTGTGCCTAGTTTTTTCTGCACATGTTTCTTCAGAGTGTTTAATTGCTGAAAATATAAAAGGTGTCAATTTAAGAGCTCAAGCTACATCATCATCAGAACTTATAGGCAGGATAAGTGTAGGTGAGAAATATGTAATTATAGGAACGAACAGCACAGGTAGCTGGTTAAATATTTGGTACAATGATGCTTCATATTGGGCTTATGGCAATGGATATTTCTCGCAAGTTCAAGACTCTTGTATTGAGTTATTTCAAGATCAAGTCGTCACTCTTGATCCAGATACTTCGTCAGAAGTAATTGGCACTGCAAGAGCAGGATCAAGTTGGGCTATAGTTTCAAGCTCTGCGTCATGGTACGAAGTTTGGTATGACGGTAAGCTTGGATATATTGAAAATAAATCGAATAACTCAACACCGACCGTTGTATCCAAAGCAAATAGTTCAGCTTATATAAATATGCAGTACACCTATCAGCCAGTGATATCAACAAATGACAATATTACTTGGCAAATGATTCAAGGCCCATCCGGTAGTGTTATAAGTGCAGGAATTATTAAGTGGACACCTTCAGCCGGAGATAGTGGTCTTCAATCATTCACTTTACGAGGTATTTTAGCCAACTCAGAAACTGTAATTGAGCACTCTTTTGAAGTCACGGTAAAAACTAGTAACCAGTCAGCATGTCGAGTAGCAGAAGTTATAAGAAGTGTAAATGTAAGAGCTGAAAATACTAGTTCTTCTTCTATACTAGGTTTTCTAAATCGTGAAGAACACTACAACATTATAAATACAGAAGGTAATTGGGCTAATATCTGGTATGAAGGCCAAAATGCATGGGCATACAGTAACGGGTATTTAATTGAAGGGGGTGGCAGGTGTATTTCAATTAATAATGAAACTCATATTAATCAGTCTCCTTCACCCACAGCTAATAACTTTGGTACTATAAGTGAAGGTGCTACCATTGTTGTTCTTCAAGAAGTTGCAGACTGGTATCAAGTTAGTTGGCAACAAGAGCTTGGTTACATTTTAAAGTCTGACAGCCAAGAACTAGAAACAAATGAAACAAGAAATTTCATAACAATACCAAACAATGATTCATTTATAGGGTCAACGTATAGATATGCCCCACGTCTTAATAATAATCAGAATGTTACTTATGAGCTTACTAAAGCTCCATTGGAGATGTTTATTGATCAAGGAGTTATTTATTGGCAACCAACAGATAATGATCAAGGAAGTCATGAAATTATATTAACTGCATCATATTCTGGTGCGGCAGATATAACACAAACTTTCTCTGTAACCGTAAAACCAACCAACTTAGGAAATTGTGCGATATTTGAATCTATTAAAGGGGTTAATATTCGTGCTGAAGATACAGGCTCTAGTGAAAAAGTAGGTTATTTTAATGTTGGTCAGCAATACTCAAGGGTAGAGCAGCGAGGTAATTGGGCTAATTTTTGGTTTGATGGTATTCCTAGGTGGTCTTATGAACCAGGGTACTTGAACCTCACTATGAGTAGTTGTGCGACAGTTATAAGCCAAACGTCAGTTATTGATTTAGCAGGGAATGAACTTGGCACCATCCCAAGTGGTTCTCAGTGGGTTGTTCTTCAACAAACTGATAATCAGATTGAAACATGGTATGACGGAAAAATTGGCCTTATAAATAAAGTTCAGCTTCAATTTACAGAACCTCTTGAATTTATTTCTTCTCCGGATAATAAAGCATACGTAGGTTTTCCTTTTTCATATACGCCGATTGTAAATCAAGATAGCAATATAACTTTTCAATTAAGTATACATCCTCAAGGAATGGAATTAGATAGTGGCACTATCAATTGGCTTCCTGGTGAGGAAGATATTGGTAATCATTTAGTGAAAGTAATAGCTTCATCTCCAGGTAAAGAAGATGTGATACAGGAATTTTATTTACAGGTATTAAATGAAGAACAGGACTCTTGCGCTATTTTAGAAAGCGTAAAAGGTGTAAACATCCGTTCAAGTGCCAGCGGAAGCAGTACAAAAGTAGGCTATTTTAGCATCGGTGATCAATATGCCCTCATTGAAAGGCAAGGAAACTGGGCTAGCTTTTGGTACGATGGCCAACCTCGCTGGTCATATACTGTTGGATATCTAAATGAAGTTCAAGGCGAGTGTGTTTCAATGAAAACTGAAACTCCGGTTTACAACCTGAACGGCAGTAAAATTGGTTATGCTCCTGAAAATGCGAAATTTGTAGTTTTAAGTCAGACTGAAGATTACATTGAGACATTATATGCTGGTGAAATAGCACATATTAATAGAGCTGACTTAGTTCAAGGAGAGCGTAGATATACATCAAAACCTAATAAAGTTGCTTATATTGGAAGTAATTTTTTGTATTCACCTAGCTTAAATAACAATAAGGATGTTAGCTTTCAATTAGTATCTGCTCCACTCGGTATGGAAATGATAGATGGAAGAATATCCTGGCAGCCAAATGAAGCTAATATTGGGCTCCACACTATTGAAATATCTGCGTCATATCCAGGAAAAGAGGACTTAAAGCAAAGTTTTATCTTATCTGTAGAGTTGCAATCGAATAGCCTTTGTGAGATTTACACCGCAATAAAAGGTGTAAACATTCGAACAAGTAATACAAGTTCAAGTACTAAGGTAGGTTATTTTAATATTGGTGAGCAATATGTTTCAGTAGAACAAAACAACAATTGGGCTAGCTTTTGGTATGATGGTATACCCCGCTGGGCATATGCTAAAGGTTATTTAATACAAGAACCAGCTATTTGTGCTACTGTAAATAATTATGCGTCTATTTATGATCTAGATGGTAATGATATAGGCTCTGTTTCGAGTAATTCACGAATAGTAGTTTTACAGGAAATGGACGATAGTGTTATAACTTGGTTTGATGGTAAGCTAGGCCGTTTGAATAAATCAGATCTTGCCCTAGACATTCCTGATAGTAATTACGAGTTTCTCTCAACACCTACTACGCAGGTTATGATTGGTGAGCTATTTTCATATGCTATCAGTGTTAATTTCACTGGTAATGTTGAATATAGTCTCGTACAAGCACCAAATAGTATGGTAATAAACCAAAATGAAGTAACGTGGATCCCTTCTGACTCAGATATTGGTGAATCCACAGTTATTATTCGTGCCATAGTTGATGGTCAAGTAATTTTACAAACCTTTGTTGTCGAGGTTTCAGCACTATTTCCACTATGTAATAATTTAAATAATCGGAATGTTAGTTTTATCGAAAAAGAAAGCTAAGCTTATATTTTGATTATGAAACCTTGTAAGTATGACTTACAAGGTTTTTTTATTGCTAAAACTATGCTTTATTTAATAAACGAACAATAAATAGAGCAGCATAAATGGACTTTTTAAGTCAGGTTATTTACGTCGATAACGTAGAAGAGGTACTCGACTTTTACTATCAAGCATTTGGTTTAAGTACCAACCATATCAGTGACGATGCCGAATACGGTGAACTTGTGACAGGATCTGTAAAACTTGCTTTTGCGACCCACCCGCATGCGCAATCATACTTCAAGCAAGGCTATATTCGCGCCCATCCTAAGCAACCAGCTCTTGGTTTTGAGCTAAGATTCAGCTGCCATAATTTAGTCGAAAGTTACGATAAAGCTGTGCTTGCTGGTGCTGAGCCATTGTGCCCGCCAACTAAAAAAGACGCCCAGCATTATGCGTATGTTCGCGCTATTGAAGGCACTTTAGTGTGTTTAGTAGAAGATTAGCTTTTTGTAAGGTCCGTTTTTGTTAGGTCAGTATGCAGCTCAAGGGTTAACTCGCGTAATAACTCGATTCGCTCCAAACTCATATTTGAGCGTGCCATTAACTTAGCCGTTAATTCTTCAGCATCAACTTTAAGTTGTATGCCCTGCTCTGTTAACGAAATTACTTTTTTACGCTCATCTTCATTTGATACCTGACGAGTCAATAAACCTTTGCTTTCTAGGCGCTTAACTATTGGTGTTAAGGTGCCAGAGTCGAGGTGCGTGTCATGAGAAAGCGCTTTTAAGCTCACTTGGTTATTATACCAAAGAGAATGCATCACAATATATTGCGGATAGGTTAAGTCATAAGCTTCAAGGATTGGTCGAAACGCTCTGATCAACGCATTGGTTGCACTGTATAAAGTGAAACATACATTGTCTGATAACTTGTTGCTCATGCTGCTACCCTAAACTGAAATACAGCCATATTATTGCCTTAATTTAGTTTGCGCGCAAATTATTTTCCGACGATCTATTGCCTTTTATAGTAAAGATCATTAAATTGATCGCAAATAGTTTGCGCACAAATGTTTTGTGCAACTCATTAATTGATTCTAATCTAGCAGATTCGAGGTTTATATGGCGACAAGTCAACAAATTCATTTAGTTTCACGCCCAACGGGTGTACCAACACAGGCTAATTTTGCGCAGGTAGAAGTATCACTTCCTGATTTGAACGACGGCGAAGTGTTAATTAAAAATACCTGGATGTCAGTTGACCCTTATATGCGCCCACGCATGATCGATCGTAAATCATATATCGCGCCATTTAACTTAAACGAAGTGATGGAAGCTGGTGCTATCGGCGAAGTGATTGAATCACGCAATGATGACTTCCCTGTAGGAAGTAAAGTAAGCCATATTAGCGGCTGGCGTACCATGCACATTAGCGATGGCAGCGACTTAACGTTACTACCAAACGTACCATTACCAGACCAACTGTTTTTAAGTACTATGGGTATGACTGGGTTAACTGCATGGGCAGGATTAACAAAGGTAATTAGCCTAAAAGAAACCGATACCGTGTTTGTTTCAGCTGCATCAGGCGCTGTAGGTAGCGTTGTTTGCCAAATTGCTAAGCTAAAAGGCTGTAAAGTGATTGCTTCGGTTGGCTCTGACGAAAAAGCACAAATGGTTAAAGCGTTGGGTGTTGATGCAGTAATTAATTACAAAACGGTAGCAAACCTAACAGAAGCCCTTGAACAAGCGGCACCACATGGCATTGATGTGTACTTTGAAAACGTAGGTGGCGATCACCTTGAAGCAGCACTCAATGTAATGAACGATTACGGCCGTATTCCTGTATGTGGCATGATCTCAGGTTATAATAATGACACTGCACAGCCAGGGCCAAGCAACCTGTTTTATATCAACTCGAAAAAGCTCACCATGCAAGGCTTTATCGTGATTGATTATTTTGATCAGTTCCCTGAGTTTATTGAACAAATGGGCGCGTGGATCAGCGAAGGTAAAATTAAATCTGAAGAAACGGTATACCATGGTATCGAAAATGCCGTTGATGCATTTCTTGGTCTGTTCGAAGGTAAAAATAAAGGAAAAATGCTAGTTAAGCTTTAACGCCTAACGTGCAAATAAAGCCTGTATCTTAGTTGGTACAGGCTTCTTATTTTCAGTCATTCAAAATCGATAAATACGCAAGTTCTGCTAGTTTCTCTAATGATGACGTTGCATTAGACTCAGGCTTTTCAGCATGAACTGAGTAGCGCCTTTTTGGGATCTTAACTTGAATAAAACCATGATTATTGGCCATATCAATACGCAGCATTTCACGTTCTTTTGGCGTTAAATGATTTTCATGGATCTTTTCAAGCTCACCATGATCAAGCCAAATAGCAGCACAATTTGGACATTCGTCTATTTCAACCACTTTTAGTGGGGTGAAAAAGCGTCGCATCATCACCACGTCAGGGCAATTCGGACAATTAATTCGCTTTGCTAAATCAACACATTCTGTTGGCAGGGTTTGTAAATGAGCCACCAGCACTTGCGCGGGTTTTAAATTCGGATCGCTAAAGTGAAATATTTGTCGGTTATCAAAAAATACGCCACCGCTTTTTGATAAATACACGTTAACGTCGCCAATGCTCACTGCTTCAAGGGCTGTTTTAGTACGCGGGCAAAACATAGACCATCCTTGTGTCATAATTAAGCTAGCGCTTTTGTAATTAACGGTTTAAGCGGCTCAGGTAAGCTGATGTTACCAGCTAATACAAAGTCATGTGCTTCGTTTGACATTTTTTGCCATGTTTTACGAATAATACCCAACCATTTTTGCTCATCGTAATCAGGCTTACTACTTGCAAAATCAAGCATGTAATGTTCAATAAAAACAAGGCTTGCAATGTCTTCAATCAATTGGCTATCGGGGTTTCGTTTTATGTTCTTTTTAGCAACGGCTGCGTATACGCGCTCACATTCTTCCGGTGCGTAACCCGCCGCTTTCATAAGGGCTGTTACACGCTGGGCATGAAAGTCATATAAGGCAGTACGCCATTGATAATAACCTTGCTTACCCATAGGAAAACCACTACGAGGAGAGCGCCAACGCTCAATATGTTGACCCCGTGCGGCAATGCGCATCAACTCATCGGCTTGGGGATTAAAGCGGTTTAGCATGTCGGTCATACGCATTGCGTATAATGACTCTTTTGCTAGCTCTTGATCATCTTGTTTTACACGATTTGGATCGACAGCATTCGCTGCATCTATCGCTTTTATAACGGCTTGGTACATAGTGTTTAATCTTACTTGTGCTTGCAATCCATTGTATTTAGGTACAATTATTTTTTTAACTTGCTAAAAATTCAACTAAAACTCTAGCTCTTCGCTAGACAATCAGTTAACCCTAAACTAGTATTTTTAAAAACGAGCTTAGTACTTAAATACCCACTCAATTCAGGGACGCCATTGCGTAATATTACATATTTTTCGTTGTTATTTACTTCTTTTTTTCTCAGTTTCTGCTTGTTTTCGGCGATCGCACTAAAAGTGTTTTACGATAGACAAGAAATGCATGAGATTGAGCTAAGTGCAGCACTTAACAGTTACAGCAATAAACTTGAAAAAGCCCTCGATAACGCACTCCTTGGTCCTTACCTTGTTCGCGCCGCGATGCGTGACTTTACATACACACAAACTGAATTCGAAACCCTTGCCACTGAGATATTAACTCATAGTGATGGTAGCCAAACTATTCAACTCGCACCAAAAGGGGTAATTCAATACAGCTACCCGCTAACCAGTCACGAGAGTGTGATTGGTGTCGATTTATTTAAGATGCAAAGCATTCAAGAGTCTTTACAAACAGCCATTGATACTCAAAAAATGCGAATCGATGGACCTAAAGAGTTGGCTCAAGGTGGTCAAGGCTTAGTCGCTCGATTACCAATTTTTGATCAAAATGAGTTTTGGGGGTTTGCAATCGCGGTGCTGCGCTTTCCAGAATTTATTGCAAATTTGAGCCCTGAGAGCACCTCCCCCTCTCACCTCTATGAGGTTTGGCAAAAAACAGCGAATAACTACGTGCCGCTTTTAAATAACCACCGTTTTGAGCAAAGCCACTGGTCAACTTACAACCTCGATGTTGAAAATCAACATTGGGTTGTGGGTATTAAAGACGAGTTTGCTTATCGAGCGCATGTTGAATTTTTAGTATTACTACTCATAGCTCTGTTACTTTCATCAGTTAGCTGCTATTTGATTACGATTACTTGTCGGTTACGTGAGCATGAGCAAAACCTCGAAAAACTTGTGCAAAAGCAAACCTTAGAGCTGTCTGAACAGGCACTTGAATTAAAACAAGCTCAGTCACTCAGTGGCGTAGGCAGTTGGCATCTGTCGCCTGATAAAAGCATTAGGCAATTATCATCACAAGCTAAATCGCTATTCAAAGAACAAAGCAAAGCGCAATCAATTACTGATGTCTGTAAAAAAATCGATAGCTTTTATAAAAATTCGTTTTTAAATTTTATTCATACTAAGCCTAGTAGCCCAACTGAAATTGAGTACACGATTAAACTCAATGGAGAAAAACGCTGGTTTCATGAACACGCTGAATGGAACCCTAAAACCAACAACTTGGTTGGTACGATTAAAGACATAAGTACTGAAAAACAACGCCAACATGAGCTTTACCAGCAAGCACATTTTGACTCGATCACCGGCCTTGCCAATCGCCATTACAGCGAAAAATATATCGCTAGCTTATGCCCTGAAGACCAGTACAGTAGCGGCCTTACTTTATTGTGTGCCGAGATCAAAGGCTATCGTCAATTAGAAGATATTTACGGTCAAGATTACTTAAATGAACTACAGACAACGATAGCTAACCGGCTAATTGAATTTTCTGACTTACATCAAGCGTTTTGCGCTCATATAAAACCTGGCTGTTTTTTAATATTACTTAAAGAAGCCATTTTTGATGAAAAACTCGCCGCCCTATTAGATAAATTACAGCATCAGGTCGGCGGTATTATTGAAACCGCTGGTAGCGCTCATTTTTACCACTTATACATTGGCGTGGGTTATCCACACTTACAAAACATCGATGCGGCTGAGCAAATCAATACAGCTCTTATTGCGATGAATGAATGCCCCCGTACACAAAAACCATTTACTGTTTATAGCCAATCCCTGAAAGAGAAGCTTATTGCACAAAGTAACCTCGAAAGTGATCTACGTCATGCGCTTGCGGCCAACGAACAGCTAAGTATGGTGTATCAGCCAATTGTAAACACTATAGATGGCACACTGATTGGCTGCGAAGCGCTTGTACGTTGGCAGCACCCTGTTCGAGGGTTTGTGTCACCAGTGGAGTTTATTGCCATCGCTGAGCAATCAGAGCTCATTAATTTATTATCTCGTTGGATTGTTGCTAAGGTTGCTGAAGATTGCCACCGCATGGTTGAAAATAACATTCGTATTAAAGTGTCGATCAATCTCTCACGTAAACAGTTCTCTGATGTGCATTTAGTTAAACGACTGAGTAAAGAAAAAGCTAAGCTATTTCCGGCTAATCAAAAAATTAATCTTGAGATCACCGAATCCGCCCTATTTCAAAATACCCAGTACGCCATAAACCTAATGCATGAACTTAAATTAGCAGGTTTTAATTTGTCACTTGATGACTTTGGAACGGGTTATTCATCACTGTCGTCGATTCAGCAGTTTCCGCTAGATAACGTTAAGATTGACCGTGCCTTTATTTGTAATTGCGTGGATAACCCACGAGATGGTTTATTTTTACAAACGATGAGCGATTTAGCTCATCAACTAGATTTAACGATTACCGCAGAAGGGGTCGAAAGCTCAGAGCAGTGGCAATTGGTGAGTGATAAAGGCATTGATTATATTCAAGGTTACTTAATTTCAATGCCCTTATCTATTGATGATTTTATAACGTTTGACCCGGTTGCGTAAGATCCACTGCCAAGCTTTGTTTAGGCTTTTCGATCATACGGGAAAGCTCTTTTTCACCATCGCTGACAATAATGGTTGGTGTATACATTAAGTCGTGCTGTTTTGCTAACCCTGCAGGGTCTAGCTTGTCGTAGCCAACAGCCACTAGTTTAAGTGAGCCTAACTGCACCTTTGCAGTATCGAGAAGCTTCAAAAATCGAGGCACTTCACGTTTTGAATCATGACACCAAGTGCCTAAAAACACCAAAACTTGCTTACCTTGCAGTGCTTTTATAGTGCTTAACTCTTCTTTGCTCGGTGAGTATTCATCGTATTCTTCACTGAACGCAGAGTAGTCTTTAAGTAAGTCATCACGACTTATCTCTCCACTGTATGGAGCGGTACCTGCAAATGTCAGGGCAGAGAATAGCAAAGCGGCGATATAAATTAGTTTTTTCATTTTTTTTGTTCTCAAGATATTTTCTTCACCTTAACCAATTTAGCAACAACACTCCAGCAGGCTTTGTGCAAAGAATCGTTATTTTTTGCAGGTTAAATTGGCATGTATAGTAAAAACAAACTACTATATTAGATATATCTAATATAAGGTTTTACTATGTTTTCCCTCAGAACAATTGTGATTTGTACTGTGTTACTTTCACCTAGTCTTTATGCCGAAACAAACTCAGCGACTCTAGAAACTCAAGCAGCTGAGCGAGCAACTGAATTTGCCACGACGCTTAAATCAGCATTGGCTGCTGCAATCAAACAAGGTGGTTTAGTTGAAGGAATCAACGTGTGTAAAATGCAAGCTCCGGCCATTGCCGAGAGCTTATCAACTGATGGCTGGACGGTAGCGCGTAAAAGTACTAAAAACCGTAATCCAAATAATAAACCCGATGAATGGGAAGCTGAAAAAATCGCTAAGCTACTCGATATGATCAGAAATACAGAAAGCATCGACAATGTGGCTTTTTCAACCAATAAAGATGGTCAATTTCGCTTTGCTAAAGCGATAAAAGTCGCGCCAGTTTGCCTCAATTGTCATGGCCAATCGATTGCGCCAGAAGTAAAGCAAGCACTTAGCGAGCATTACCCAAATGATTTAGCGACAGGCTATCAGCTTGGTGACCTAAGAGGAATATTCTCTATTACCAAAACGCTCGAAACCACTGAAAAATAAAATAGTACTTCGAAACAATAAAAGACCAACAAAGCAGTAAGCCAATGAAGTTAACCTTTAAAAGCAAAGTATTTTTAGCATTAAGTATTGCGATTTTAATCATCGACATTTGCTACATTTTGCTTAATTACACACTAGAAAAAGAAACACTAAACAAAAACCTAATAAACCAAGGCGAAAACCTCGAATCAAGTTATCAATTACTAATGTCGCAAGAGCAGGAAACCATGCTTGCCATTGCGACCTTTGTAGCAAACGATCCTGAAGTTGCAGAACTCTTTTATCAAGGTAAGCAAGCTATTGAACAAGAGGGTGGAGGCAAAGGAAAAGAACGCGCCGCCGCAATTCGCAAACAGCTATTCAATAAAGTCGCACCTGCTTGGCAAGAAGTACAAAATAGCTTTTCAGCCCGCCAGCTGCATTTTCATCTAGGGCCAGGCTCTACCAGCTTTTTACGAGTGCACAATGATAAAAAATATGGCGACACCATGCATGATATTCGACATATTATTGTTGATGCTAACCGCGATAAACACGCTCTTTCAGGGTTAGAAACGGGTCGAATTTACTCCGGTATCCGCGGTGTAGTGCCCGTCTACTTCACCGATAAAATTAATCAACAGCGTATTCATGTAGGCTCATTAGAAGTCGGCACCTCATTTGATTCACTGCTCGATACGCTCGACAATGAGTTTGATTTAGGTATTGCGGTATTATTTACAGCTGAACATATCGATAACTTACTTTGGGAAGATGCCAAAGCAAAACGTTTTGGCAGCAAACTGAATCAATGCAACTGCTATTTAGAAGCTATTTCCAGAGATAATGCAACCGACTTTATTACCTCAATAACCAGCGAAACTGTATATAACCAAACAACGGTAAAGCAAAGTGAAATAGCCGGTAAGCATTATGCGATTACCTATATTCCTGTACGCGATTATCTCGGGCACAAAGATCCAAGTCAGCCTGATATTGGTAACATCGTACTTTGGCGCAATATTGATGAGCAAATAAATGCCTTCAACGAATCCATGACTTACAACATTGCTTACGGAATTATTGGTTTTCTCTTGCTAGAAATACTTATTTATTTTGCTGTAAAACTCGCCGTGCGCTCACTAGAAAATGAAGTAAAGCATCAAGCAAACAAACTTTTAAAAAACAGCTGGGAGTTAAACCTTGCTGACAAGATAATCGAAAACCTGCGCGAAGGTATTATTATTACTGATGAAGATGCTGCCATCGTTCGAATAAACCAAGCCGTTGCTGATATCACAGGCTATAAAAAAGATGAGTTACTAGGTCAAAACCCAAATATATTAAGTTCTAACACCCAGCCGAATGAGTTTTATGAGTCTATGTGGCAACAACTAGATGATAAAGGCTATTGGCAAGGAGAAATTTGGAACCGCAGAAAAGACGGTGAGTTCTTCGCTGAGTCAATCACAATCACAGCCGTAAAAGACGAAAGTGCACAAGTTCGCAACTATGTTTCGGTATTTTCTGATGTAACACAGCAAGCCAAACAGCGCCAACATTTAGAAAAAGCAGCATTTTTCGATACCTTGACTGGGTTACCCAATCGTATGTTACTTGCCGATAGATTAGCCCAGGCAATTGAATTGGCAAAACGCAACAACAACTTAGTTGCTTGCGTATTTATAGACCTAGATAAATTTAAACCGGTTAATGACAGTTATGGTCATCAAGCTGGCGATCACCTTTTAGTGACCTTAGCCGCTCGTATGAGCACAATACTTCGTAAACAAGACACCCTAGCACGAATTGGCGGTGATGAGTTTGTTGCTGTGATTGGCAATCTCACAGAGCAAGAAGCTTGTTTAACCTTAATTGAACGATTAAACGCTGAAATTTTAAATCCGGTAAAATACCAAGACGACATGCTATGCGTATCAGCAAGCATTGGTATTTCATTTTATGACCCGATGCATGACATATCAGCTGAAACTTTGCAAAAACAAGCCGACAAAGCGATGTATAAAGCAAAAGAGCTGGGTCGTAATGGCTATCAAATTTTTACTGATAGCATGATGGATAACTAAATAAACGATGCGATCTCTTGTTCAACTTGGGGCTCGCATAGTTTACTCTTAGCCATTAAAATACCCTTTTAAAATCAACCATGGAGCCATTTATGTCTTTTCCTCCTTGCCCACAATGTAACTCTGAATACGTGTATGAAGATCAACACAATTTAGTATGCCCAGAATGCGCTCATGAGTGGGATCCTAATGCGGTTGATACCGATGATGTGATCAATGTGAAAGATGCTAACGGCACCTTATTAGCTGATGGCGACAGAGTGACTGTTGCGAAAGATTTAAAAATTAAAGGCAGCTCACAAGTGATTAAAATAGGCACCAAAGCCGTGATCCGCCGCGTGTTAGATAAAAAAGACCACGAATTAGATTGTAAAGTTGATGGCGTTGGTGAAATGATGGTTACCGCTAAGTTTGTTAAAAAAGCCTGATAGCATTATCAAAATTGTTATATATTGCTGTGAATAATTACGCAGCAATTTCAATATGCTAACTTTTTTAATAGCCAAACTTTTCAACAACAATCCCCGTTACTTCACAATGTTCGCAGCTCAACTGCCAGCCAGCAGCCCATGTGGTTGCGCTAATATCTCCTTTGCAAAGTGGGCAAACTTCGCCAGCAAATGTACTGGGGGTAATATCTTTAGCTTGCTTAGAAAACGGTCTTAGAAACCATAGAATATTATCGTCGATACTGATGGTTAGATCGTGGCGTAACGTCTCGCAATAAGCATCAAACACCGCTTGTTTGTAATGTTTTGCGTGCTCAGCAGATTGACTGGCATAAACACTCGACGCATTTTCGATGTCTTTAAGACGCTCGGGCCATGCTTGTGCGTCTATATTCGCTTTGCAATCTAGCAGCTCATCAAGAGTGTAACTTGCATAGTTTGGTTCAAACATCATTGCCATCCTTGCTTTAGGTTATTAATTCTTTGGGTATTCAGTTTTTTGAATACAATGTACCATTTTCCTTTATTTGCAACAGCCATTGCTCAAATAAATTGTTCGCGATACTCAGCTCTTTATCTGAAAGTGTCGGGTATTGTCTTTGCTCAAACCACGCATAACGATTATACACATCGTTATTTTGCGTGATTTCCAACCTACTTATCACTCTTGTTGCTAAGTAAGTTACAAGAAAACAATAATAAAAGCGAAGCTAAACTTCTAAATATGACAGCCTAAAATCATGATGGCGATCAAACAAACTAACAACTTTGTACCCAAACATTGAGTTAAAGTTATTAACTTGCTAGATTATTTTTTGTTCGAAAAATAATCCCTTTACTTAAGTTTATGCAAAATATGGAGATCATCGAATGCGCCTCATGCTCAATACATCGATTTTTATAATTGCCGCTCTTACCCTTGCTGGCTGTGGCGATAATAAAACAGAAACAACAAATTCAGAAGATATAAAAACTGCGAGTTCTACTATTAAAAGCACGCAAAAATTAGTCACTCCAGAAAACTACATAAGAGCTGAAGATGACTTTTCATTTTTCGACTTTCAACTAAGAGCAGGCGGTAAAATCAATGAGTTCTTTTACATCACTGAACCAACGCCACTGGATCAGCAAAGTGTAGTAAGAATGAATAAAGATACTCTGTATGCAGGCGCTGTAGTAGATACTGAAGGAGGTGCTACTGTAACAATTCCTGAGTTTCCTGATGATCGATATTTCTCGGTCTATGTTGTTGATAATGATCACTACGCAACAGCGGTATTTTATGAGTCAGGAACTCATGCTTTACCTAACACAACAAAGTATCAGGCAGTTATTCAAAGGATCCAGCTTCTTGCTCCAGATGACCCTGCTGATGTTGCTCTTGTAAATGAATTAAAAAGAAAATTATCATTTCTACAAATAGTAATGACACTTTTCCAAAGCCAGACTGGGATAAGGCATCAATGCTTAAACTTCGCGCTGACTATGAAAAAGAGTTTCAAAAATTCGCGCAATACGAAGCTGATTGGATGGGTAAAAAAGGAGAAGTTAACGAACAAAGCCGCCACTTAGCAGTGGCTGGTGCTTGGGGTCTATTTCCTGAAAAAGACGCTGTTTATATAAACTATACAGGCCCTGCCGATCCAACTAAGTGCTATTCTGCAACATACGAAGTACCTGATAATGATGCGTTTTGGTCTATTACTGTTTATGGTGATGATGGCTTCATGAAATCAACGAACAACATAATTAATGATCGTAATGTTACCCTAAACGAAAATGGAACATTCACCGCATTTTTCGGCTCAGAACAAGCTTGTGGCGATCAAGCTAATAGAGCTGATATTACTCAAGGCTGGAACTTTCTCATGCGAGTTTACAGGCCAGGAGAGAGTATTTTAGACAGAACATATAAGCTACCTGAAGTCACAGAAATTTAAATTACTATCTTGAGCCTGAATTATGAACTTCAGGCTCATTACAGCCATTTTCACTGCTTAACTGCGGTTTCGCTTCGTTTGCTTTAAACAGGTGAAAACTTAAAGTTAGAAAGTTACCAGAGCCTATTAAGGGGTCTAGTTCGTCTTTATTAGGAATATTGTGTATGGACGCATTACCGTATCTACAAAAGGTGACACTTAAACGAGATCACGTTTTCTCTTTTGATACATATCCATTCTCTATTCCTGCGGTTAATCAGCTCTTTGAAATAGACTTTTCGAAACATGTAACAATATTTGTAGGTGAAAATGGTTCTGGGAAATCGACTCTTTTAGAAGCAATTGCTATCGGGTTGGGTTTTAACGCCGAAGGTGGCTCTAAAAACTTTAACTTTCAAACTCAGCAATCGCATTCAGAGCTTCATAAGTACTTGCTACTCTCAAAATCGTTTAAGAGATACAAAGATGGTTTTTTCTTGCGAGCAGAAAGCTTCTATAACGTTGCATCAAACATTGATGACTTAGATATGGGATTTTCTGGGGAGCCTAAACTGATAGATGCCTATGGTGGTACATCCCTTCATCACCAATCACATGGCGAATCTTTTTTAGCGCTAATGGTAAACCGTTTTTCCGGTAATGGGCTTTACATTTTAGATGAGCCTGAGGCCGCACTTTCTCCTTCTAGGCAGTTGGCAGTTTTAAGTCGCATGTTTCAACTAATTGAACAAAACTCTCAGTTCATTATTGCCACACACTCACCAATTTTAATGGCGTACCCAGGCGCAAGGATCTACCAAGTGGGAGCACAAGGTATTGAACAGATAAATTATGAGGATACTGAGCATTACCAAATTACAAAGGCATTTTTAAACAACCCGCAGCCAATGCTCGAAGAGCTTTTCAAGCCTGAAGGTGACTGATTTTATTATTTCTGATGCTATGCATGAACAAAGGTAAGCAAGAAAGCATGCTTACCTTTGTAGGGCGTGTTTAGATTTAACTAAATTTGTTTTGGTAATTTAGTCGAAATAACGGCGGTAATAACAATAAATAACAGCGATATAGCCAAACAGGCTGCTAAGCCATAAAGCTGAAACACTAAGCCCGACAACACAGTACCAATTAAGCGTCCCATGGCATTGGCCATATAGTAAAACCCGACATCGAGTGACACGCCATCGGCATCAGCCATGCTAACAATTAAGTAGCTATGCAAAGATGAGTTAATCGCGAATAGCACACCAAATAACATCAGTCCGCCTATCAGCATTGGTTTTACTGCCCAGTCAAAACCAATAGCAAGGGCAATGGCTAAGGTGGCTAAAGCAAGCAGTGATGCCCACTTAACTGTTTCTGCACTTGGTGATGTTTGCTTATTTAGCTTAATGATTTTAGGTGCAAAAGATTGCACTATCCCATAACCAATGATCCACGCAGCTATAAAAGCCCCCACGGTCCAATGATCCCAACCAAAGGCTTGTGATAAAAACACCGGAAGTGCAACTACAAACCAAACATCACGGGCACCAAACAAAAACAACCTCGCGGCCGACAAGATATTGATTGAACTGCTTTTTGAAAATATCTCGTTAAACTTGGGTTTGTTTTTGGCTTTGCCTAAATCATTTTTAAGTGCATAAATACTAAAACACCACACCACCAGCAAAGTAGCAGCCATAGCAAGCATTGCGCCTTTAAACGACATTAATGTCAGTAGTAAGCCACCTAAAAAGAAGCCCACACCTTTTAATGCGTTTTTAGAGCCCGTAAGTATCGCCACCCATTTAAACAAGGTGCCTTCTTGGCCACTGGCAACCAGCATTTTAATTGAGCTTTTCGCGCTCATTTTATTGAGATCTTTTGCAATGCCCGACAGCGCCTGCGCTAACATCACATAGGCAACACTCAGCCATTCAGGAGGGACTGCCAGCATGAACAAGGCTACAACCTGTATGGCAAGGCCAATGTTCATGGTCTTGTTTAAACCAAGCCTTGCGCCTAAATAGCCGCCCACTAAGTTAGTGACAACACCAAAAATCTCATAAAACAAAAACAGCATGGCAATACTCAAAGGCGAGTAGCCAAGCGCATGAAAATGCAGTACCACCAACATTCTCAATGCGCCATCTGTTAGCGTAAATGCCCAGTAATTCCCAGTGACAATTAAGTACTGCTTTATATCAGCGGGAAGATTAGCCAAACGCGTCATTGCTTTTAACCTTGTAGTGATCGCGCAACTTTACGGGCAAGTTCAGCGGTGCGGTTTGCATAACCCCATTCGTTATCGTACCAAACATACAGCTTAACTTGAGTCTCGTTCACAACCATGGTTGATAGCGCATCAACAATGCTTGAGCGTGGATCAGTTTTGTAATCGATAGAAACAAGTGGCTTTTCTTCATAGCCCAAAATGCCTTTTAGCTCACCTGCTGCGGCTTCTTGCATCCATTGGTTAATTTGCTCAGCGGTGGTTGGCTTTTCAACTTCAAACACACAGTCAGTGATTGATGCATTTGCTAAAGGCACACGAACTGCGTGGCCGTTTAATTTGCCTTTAAGTTCAGGGAAAATATGTGTAATCGCCGTTGCAGAGCCGGTTGTAGTTGGAATTAAGCTCATGCCACATGCGCGAGCACGGCGTAAATCTTTATGGGGCGCATCTAAGATAGTTTGCGTATTAGTGATGTCGTGAATAGTGGTCATTGAACCATGTTTGATACCAATTTTTTCTTGCAGAACTTTAACCACAGGCGCTAAACAGTTGGTAGTGCACGATGCAGCTGTAACAATATCGTGCTGATTTACGTCGTATAAATCATCGTTTACACCCATTACAATATTCAGCACACCGTCTTCTTTTACAGGGGCAGTGACAACAACTTTCTTCACACCTTGATCAAGATAGGCTTGCAGTAATTCGGTTTTTTTCATCACGCCAGAGGCTTCAATAACGATATCGCAACCAGACCAATCAGTGTCTGCAATCGCTTTATTTTGTGTAACGTTAATCATCTGACCATCGATGATCACAGCATTATCGTTACTTTCAACCTCATGAGGCCAAATACCATGTACCGAATCATACTTTAGTAAGTGAGCCAGTGTAGCTGCATCACCCGCTGGGTCATTAATTTGCACAAACTCAACGTCGTCCCATGCAAACGCTGCTCTTAGTGATAAACGACCCATACGGCCAAAACCATTAATGCCTACTTTAATTGCCATTGTTAAGCTCCTACTTTTTAAAATTGTCTAACTTGTTTTACTGGGTTTGCCGACAGTTAACAGCAAACCGTTTTGTTTAATTGCAACAGCGCGCCACACGGGTTGGGCGATCATCGCCCATCGCATTTAGCCTTGCTAACTCGTTTTCTATGAAATTAGGTTCGTTTACCACGGTCGAGGTAATTGTTTGTTTCATCCACATTGGTAAGGTCGGGTTTAAAGAGTAAAACACCCACTGCTGGTGTTTTCTATCCGACAAAATACCCTGTTTTTTAAGTTGCGCTAAATGCCTTGAAACCTTTGGCTGACTCTGCTCATTAAGTGCCGTCATTAGTTCGCATACGCAAACCTCTTGCTCAACGGCGATAAGTAATAAGCTTTTTAAACGAATATCATCTGCAAGCGCTTTATAAAATGTGGTTGGCGAAATCGCTGCTGGTTTTTCTTTGTTATGGGATTGCACAAACTGTTTGATTCGCTCATTGAGCTCTTGCAAGGTTTTTTCAAAGGCGTGAGGTTCAGGACGCGTTTTAGGATCGATAAAATCCCATGCAAGGCAATGGCTGCCATCGACGCGATTGGCACATTCTTTGGCTGCCTCATCACATAAGGTAATGACGTAATCAAAATTCAGGTTAGTTACATCGTTTAAGTGCTTTGAGTGTAAGTCATCGGTTTTTAAACCAAAATGCTCAATCGCCGCAAGCGTACGAGGGTCTACCGCATAAGGTTCAGTACCTGCACTAAAAACCTCAAACTCACCTTTACCATGATGTTTAAGCAACGCCTCAGCCATAATTGAACGGGCTGAATTTTCTGTACATAAAAAGAGAACTTTCACGACTCACTCCATAACAATTTGGTTATATAATATTTTTGTTATATGAAGTACGCAAGTCATTTATCTTCTATAATGACTTAGCTAAAGTTGAACTAAGAAAGGATCTGGCGCATCTGTGCGCCAGCTTAGATTTTGGCGTGTTTAGAGTGCTGATTTTGCTTGTAAAATTAAATAGCCACTCATTACTTTTTCAAGCTGGGCGTAGTCTTTTTGCTGAGTAACAGCCCCTGCGACCACCACCTGCGTTGTTGGCTCATACATCACCAAAGTGCCCCAAAAGCCACCATGTTGATAAACCAAGGTGCCGTTATAGTCTTTTGCAAATACACCTAAACGGTAAGGGCTATCTGCTGGTAAGCCGTTATCAGAGAGCATGAGTTTGAGCGTTTCTGGGTGTTTGAAGACCTTCCCCGAAAATAAAGCCTGATAAAATTTAGCCATACCGATTGGGCTGGCAACAAGCCCACCACCACCATATAAATCGACAGTTGGGCTCCAATTAAAAGTATCGGTGCCATGCAAGTATTGATGTACGCGTCGAGATTCATCCACAGCAAACGAATCACCACGTTCCCAGACCACATTTTCAATCTGATTTTTATCGAAACTTAAGTATTGGCGAACCGCTTCAGGTAGCGGTAAATCTGTCACTCTTTCAATAATATGGCCGAGTAACACATAACCGGTATCTGAATATGAAAAACGCTCACCAGGTTTACCAACTGGGTCGCCCCACTCTACACACCCTTTAATTTGCTCGCGCATCGCAATATCTTGCTGCGGATGTGCCATTATGCCAGCTAAATACTGATCGCTTTGGGCGTGATCGTATAGCCCTGCCGTATGACTCAGTACTTGCTTAAGCGTCATTTTATCAAGGGCATAACCATCGCTTTCAAGAAGCGCATAAAAGTCATCAGAAATTAACTTATCGAGCGTTGTATCAAGGCTTAGTTTTCCTTCCTCGTGCAAACGTAGCACCGTTGCCGCAGTAAAGGTTTTGGTCACACTGGCAATTCTAAATAAACTATTTGGGTTAATAACTTGCGGCGCATTTTCTTTACTTTGCTTTGCCGTTGAAAAAGCATGTCCATCATCAACAATCACATGAAGTGCAAAACCTGTAAGGGGAGCTTGTTGGTTTGCATTGAGAACTTGGCTCATTAAAGCATGGTGAGTTTCGAGTGGCTTTGTAGGCTCAGCAGTCACTGGCAAAGCCATTAGTGATAGAGCAACAAATAAAGAGCTTAGTGTTTTTTTACTCGCTTGAAAGCACCTGCGTTCCATAACATTTTCCTTAAAAAATAGTCCTTAATTAGCGCCTACAGCTTTCGAAAAAAGGCAGTTGAGCAGCCTAAAAACTGCTTAACTGACATTAACAAACGACTTTCGTGTTGTCGAATTAATACGTTAACACTATTTAGCTAGCATATTTACAGCCATAATAACCAACAGCCCCGCAAAGATCTTTTTGATGGTGGAGACAGGTAAATGATGCGTTGCTTTTGCACCTAATGGTGCGGTAAACCACGAAGTACACACAATGCCAAACAAGGCAGGCAAATAAACAAAACCTGCAAAGCCTTCTTTTAATGTAAAGTACTGGCTGCCCGAACTGATGTAACCCACTGAGCCAAATAGCGCAATGACAATACCGCAGGCCGAAGCACAGCCAATGGCTTTTTTTATATCAACCGAGAAAAACGTCAGTAACGGCACAAGTACCGCACCACCGCCAATGCCTATCATGGCAGAAAGCCCCCCTGTGATGCTTGTATAAAGCGTTAAAAGCCCTTTATTAGGTAGCGAGCGTAATGTTTGGCTGTCGTTTTTACTGCTGAAAATCATTTTTAATGCAATAAGCACCACACTCACAGCAAACACTATTCGCACCACATTTGCAGGTAATAGAGAAGCAAAAAAACCACTGATAAGTGCACCTAGTGCAACCCCAGTCATAACCCACGGAGCCAATTGCCAAGGCACATTACCATTTTTGTGGTGAGCGATAGCTGATGACGTAGATGTAAAAAGAATTGAGGCAAGCGATGTAGCAATCGCCACCAGCACCACTTGCTCAGCAGGTAACACCTGAAAGTGCAGCAAGATCATGCTTAAAATAGGCACAATTACTAGGCCTCCACCAATTCCTAATAGCCCAGCTAAAAAGCCCACTCCGCTACCTAGTATGGCGCAAGCAATAATAAGCACGATTAATTCATTCATTATATTTGTCTGTGTTGTTGATTTAGGAAGACGAGTATAACAACAATAAAGTACGGGGTTGCTCTCAAAAGTCCTGTTAAGTATTGAATATTACTCACGTTTTATATGAAATTACTGCAACTCCAACAAATCAATTTAGAAATCCAGACGTCTAAAATAACTTTAAAGTATTTTTTCACTATCCCTTCCTAAATGTTTTACTAAAACAGCAAATATTCATGAATCTGCCTCATGTTTTACCTGAAATAAAAACGTTTTTCTTCATGATCGTAAGAACGTATAAATTTATTAGCGCTGCAGAGCAACCTAAGGTTAATGACCTAGCGATTTAAGGAAGGTAAGCAGCAATCATTTATCTCAGGACTTTTGGATACATTGCCATGAACAACGATTTCAGATTTACAATTAAAAGCATTTGCCTCGACGAGAATTATCATCCGTCAAAAAGCACACGACTTACCACAAACTTTGCAAACCTAGCTCGCGGTGAAAGTCGCCAGCAGAATTTGCGTAATGCATTAAAAATGATTGATAGCCGCTTTAATGCGCTAGCAAACTGGGATAACCCGCAAGGCGACCGCTACTCAGTAGAGCTTGAGATCATCTCAGTTGATCTAGAAATTGCACATAGCACAGAGGCATTCCCGTCAATTGAAGTGCTAAAAACGAATATCATTGATCACCAAACTAATGAACGTATCGAAGGTATTGTTGGTAATAACTTTTCATCTTACGTGCGTGATTATGATTTTAGTGTACTGTTGCTTGATCATAATAAAGCGAAAAGCGAATTCAGCATTCCCGAAAACTTTGGTGATTTACACGGCAAACTCTTTAAATACTTTATTGATTCAGAAACTTACAAACAGCATTTTAAAAAGCCACCGGTTATTTGTTTAAGCGTGTCTGATAACAAAACGTACCACCGTACAGAAAATCAACATCCAATTTTAGGTGCTGAGTACCAACCAAATGAGTCGTCATTAACCGAGCAATACTTTAAAAAAATGGGCTTGCAGGTACGCTATTTTATGCCACCAAACACAGTTGCTCCGCTGGCGTTTTATTTCTTTGGTGACTTGCTGAACGATTACACCAACTTAGAGTTGATCAGCACGATTAGCACCATGGAAACATTCCAGAAAATCTATCGTCCAGAAATTTATAATGCCAATGCCGTGGCGGGTAGTTGCTATCAACCAAATTTAAGAAACGCCGATCACTCGATCACGCAAATTGTCTACGACCGTGAAGAGCGCAGCCAACTTGCGATTGCACAAGGCAAATTTACTGAGCAGCACTTTATTAAGCCTTATCAATCAGTACTTGAAAAATGGTCTGCCAACTACGCAATTTAATGAGAGTAAAAATGAGAAAGTTATTACCCACATCGACAGCTGGCAGCTTACCAAAACCTGCTTGGCTTGCTGAGCCTGAAACCTTATGGTCGCCTTGGAAATTGCAAGGCGCAGAGCTTATCGACGGCAAACAAGACGCGCTGCGTGTTGCCTTACAAGAGCAACAACAAGCTGGCGTTGATATCGTGAGCGACGGCGAGCAAACCCGCCAGCACTTTGTAACGACCTTTATCGAACACTTAAATGGCGTTGATTTTGAGAACCGTAAAACAGTGACCATTCGTAATCGCTACGAAGCCAGTGTACCAAGTGTGATTGGCCCGGTGTCACGCAGCAAACCCGTGTTTGTTGAAGACGCCAAGTTTTTACGTTCGCAAACCAAGCAACCTATAAAATGGGCGTTGCCAGGGCCTATGACCATGATCGACACCTTGTATGACGCCCACTATCAAAGCCGTGAACAACTAGCATGGGAATTTGCCAAAATCCTCAATCAAGAAGCGAAAGAGCTCGAAGCTGCAGGTGTTGATATTATTCAATTTGATGAGCCTGCGTTTAATGTGTTCTTCGATGATGTTAATGACTGGGGCATTAAGTGCCTAGAAAGAGCAATCGAAGGCTTAAAGTGCGAAACTGCCGTGCACATTTGCTACGGCTATGGCATTAAAGCCAACACTGATTGGAAACAAACATTGGGGAGTGAATGGCGTCAATACGAAGAAGTATTCCCAAAACTTCAAAAATCGAATATCGATATTATTTCACTTGAGTGCCACAACTCTCGCGTACCTATTGAGCTATTAGCACTTATACGCGGCAAAAAAGTGATGGTTGGTGCCATTGATGTAGCAAGCAATGAAATTGAAACCCCTGATGAGGTAGCACAGACATTACGCGAAGCCCTGAAATATGTTGATGCCGACAAGCTCTACCCATGCACAAATTGCGGTATGGCGCCCCTCCCTCGCCACATAGCAAGCGCCAAGCTCAATGCGCTAAGTAAAGGCGCAGAGATTGTGAGGGGTGAGGTTTTAGGGGCTAGGGGCTAGGAGTAGTTAGCGAGTTACTAGGGGAAAGGGGAAAGTTGCGAGGTGCGAGATGCGAGGGTCGAGGTGCGAGGTGCGCTTCTACCTCACCCCTGTCGCCATAAATGACGACCTACATTGTAGGTCGGGCTTTAGCCCGTCAGTTTTTAAATTTAGTCTGAACCTGATTGTGTAGCAGCGATTTTACATCGCGTTTTATCTCACCTCTCGTATTTCGTATCTCGTATTTCGTTTCTCGTATTTCGTATCTCGTATTTCGTTTCTCGTATTTCGTTTCTCGTATTTCGTTTCTCGTTTCTCGTAATATTTATCAATGACGCGGCATAAAGACGCTGCTACAACGTAGGCGTGAAACTTGTTTCGCGCGAACTATTCTCTAACAACTATCCTCTATCCACTAACTACTCCCCCCCTAATGCTTTTAAACCAACCCGTTCAGAAAGTGTTAATCCAAAAGATGCAAAATTGAATTGGCTAGATTAATTATTTTTTGCTAGATTTCAGTTGTACCCAATGGATGGGCAAAAATTGAGGGATTAATATGAACGAATTTGATATTTTCATCAGAAATATTGTTTTAGATTGTATTCGTGAGCAAGGCACCTGTAGCGACATTTGCGAAGAAGACGAGCAATTAACTTTTTATGTTGAGATTGAAAACCACGACAATGTGATATCGCATAAACAGTTTAAAGTAACCTACCCAATTAGTTATTCGATTCAGTCTGCAATTAAACATGAAATTGATTTACTGAGATATTTAGACTCTGGTGAAATCAGAACGCCCTTTACCACGGATATTGTCGAGGTACTTAAATCTGAGTTACAAGCCTTTATGTTTAGCAACAAACCCCGTGGCGAATACCATATTTGCTGATTCTTGATTTATAGCCTGAAGCAAAACAATCAGGCTATAACTTAACTAAATCACTATTATAAATACGGTAGCGTAAAGTGGTTTTCTTGCTGGGGCAGCAATGAGGATCACTTTCATCATAAAAAAAGCTGACGGTTCAGCCGCTGCAGTAACAGAAAATAGAAAAGCGCCACTAACAATCACCTTGTTTAGTAAAAAAACACATCCTTTTAATTAAAACTATTTTGAAAACCATACCATTTGGGTGAAAATTTACATAATTTTCAGTTGAGGCACCTTCAAATCTGAAAGACAATCAAACCAAATTAAAGTATTAAATTGCTTATATTTTTTCAACGCAAAATCTTATAAGCAAGAGTCTCATTATGCTAAGCTACCTGCAATTATAAGAAAATATCATTGATTGGTATCAGAGTAGCTTTATGGAGTAATGCTCAAATGATAAGGATATTGTGCTTGTTGCTATTTTTTGCAACCAATGTGGCTGCAAAGGATGTTCAGAGTGAAATCAGCCGTGCTCTTCACGGTTATACAACATATTCTGAATCTGTCGAAATTTTAGCTAGATTAGAAAAGCAAATGCCTTATGAAAATGCGCTAGATGATGCGCAAGTAATGGCGTTTAAATGTTGGTTTTCTAATGTATCAACCCCAAACGGGATTAGCGAATATAAACAGTTTCTAGAAACAGCCAAACCAGTCATTCATCAAGCAAGCAATTTATACTTAATACAGGAACTTGCTGTCTGTGAAGCAAACCAAGAGTATACGCAAGGTAACTACCAGAATGCTCTCGAACACTTAAAACCAATAATTAACACGTCGTCATTAGACGAAATAACCTCTTCAAAAAAACTCTCAATTATTGCTCTTGCCCACATAGTACTTAACCGTATTCAGTTAGCTAAAGGCAACTATCAAGAAGCATTCGACTCTGCTAAAACTGCTTATCAGTTATTTGAAAAAGCAGGTAATGACTACGAAAAAGCACTCGCATTAAAAGAAATTGCCGATATTCACATAGCGTTGTACAACTATGAACTTGCAATTGAACAACTGCAGCGAGCCAAATTAGCGTTAACGAAATTCAATGAGCAAGAGCAGTACAAAGTAGCGGATAAACTCGCGTATGCCTATGAAGAAAAAGGCGACTTAATAAAGGCTATTGAGCTATACGAGTCGATTAAAAAAGATGTTCGCCGTTTCGAAAGCGACAACGGATATGCTTACATATTAATTAAACTTACAGAACTCAATATAAAACTTAATAGTCTATCTCAGGCTGAGTCATATCTAACTGAGTTGAACACGCTCTCTGTTACTGACAGCTGGATTTTGACTCTTTACAACTTCACTAAATCAGAATGGTACTTGGCTACAGCTCAGTTGCAAGCTGCCCTTTCATCTCATGAGAAGATAGCCGGGCAACAACAATTTTGGCCCGAGAGCTTAAAGGAGCGTTATTTAAATTTAACCTCGCAGCTTGCAGCTGCAACAGGAGATACTTCCTTACAAATAGCATCTCAACAACAATTAATCACTTTAATTAAAACTAAACAACAAGCTATCGCAAATAATACGCTTATTTCTGCCAGATTAAACTTTAATTATGAACAGCAGATCCTTGAGATTTCTCGTTTAGAACATGAGTCAAAGCTACAACAAAAGCTATTATCAGTAGCCGAAGATAAGTCTTTTTGGCAAGGCTTAACTATGATGATAACTTGCTTGTGTTTACTCTTATTCGCCGTTTATACATTCAAACAAGTTCGCCAGAAAAAGTACTTTGAAATACTCGCTTTAAAAGATGAACTAACAGGCATAGCGAATCGCAGAGCTATATTAAATTTAAAACGAAGCGTCATGCTGCAAAACAAACTCAATCAGCAAGTCAGCTCATTAATTTCTATCGATATCGATCACTTTAAAGCGGTCAATGATCAATACGGTCACGATATTGGTGATGAATTAATCATTTCCATAACCAATACGATTGTGCAAACCGTCCGTTGTTCTGATCGGGTAGGTCGTGTCGGCGGCGAAGAGTTTTTAATTGTGCTTGAGAATCAATCTTTAGAGCATGCAAAAGATATTGCCGAGCGCATCAGACTTTCTGTTGCCGAAAAGGAACATACATCATTGTCTATAAGCGCAACGATAAGCTTAGGTGTTATAGAAATTGCACCAAATGAAACGTCTGAACAGGCAGCCAAAAGGGTAGATTTAAACTTGTATACAGCAAAGAGATCTGGCCGTAATAGTGTGGTGGTTTAAATATAAGCTAACGTAAATAATGACCTAAACTGAGGCACTTTCTAAGTGCCCCATGATAAATTGATTTTTACCTGAACTTTTAGCTTTGTATAGGAGTGTGTCTGCTTTTTCGTATAACAACTCAAAATGATTAGCCTCAACACTACCTTTATCGAGGCCTACACTTATAGTGACTTGCTTTAGATTTTCGTTTAAATCTGAAAAATCGAGTGCGCTTACAGAACAAATTAATCTTTGGGAGATCATCTTTAGTTGGTTACTATCTTGTGAAGGAAAAAATATCACAAACTCCTCCCCCCCATAACGAGCTACAATATCACTATCACGAACTTGCTGTTTTAATGTTTTCGCTACGCGATGTAAAACCTTATCACCAATATTATGCCCAAAGCGGTCATTGATAGATTTAAAGTTATCTATATCTGCGATTAATAAAAAACCTGATTTATTATCAAGACTATCAACACTTTGGTGGAAACCATGACGATTGAATAATTGTGTTAAGGGGTCTAACACACTTTGTTCATAATGATGTTGATTGACTCGTTTAGTTTTTACTAATTGCCACAATGTTAGTACTAGTACAACAGCAAAAATAGCAATATTAATAAACAAAATAATATTGAGCCTTGTTTGCTCTATTGCTTGTTTTTGCCAACTTACATCACTTGCAATGCAAAAATGACTAAGCAAGCTTAATATTATTAATAGAATATATTTTGTAGTACGCATTTTTTATTATCATATAAAGCAAAGTTCCAAAACAAAGTATCGAATGAACCAACAAGCCTTGTACACCGATACTTAAAAATGAGCCAACCTGTTGCGGCTCTGTTACATCAACCAAAATACCCCAGCTAACTAACATATAGCCGATCCCAAGAAAAAGCATGATAGCTGAAATTGTGTAACCTGTTAACGGTTGAACAATACGTGAAAATAGCAATAACAAAACAAATGTGAGGATACCTGCAATACTTGTTGCAGGCTCAAACCAAAATGCTGGTGCTTCCAAAAATGAATGATTGGAATTCGCATACCAGTATTCTGGTAAAGCTAGAATCGTAAACAAATTAAGCTCTGTCATTGCATAGAGTAGCTGTGAAAAAGTCATACTTGCGACCTCATCGGTAAATGCAATGAATGTAATGAAACCATCTGCAAGCCAAATACTTAAGCTAGAAATAGCTAATAAGAACAACATTGCGAGGGTTTGGAATGAAAACACGAGGACAAACTCCTTCCTTGAAAAGCGTAGCTAGAGTAGCACTAGTTTTTACATTTACACAATATCCCTATCAATTTCTTGATCTTATTGCATAAAAATAATCCTAATAGCAACCACACAATAATTCATATATTTTTATACTACTAAGTAAGAAACTCGCGTATATGCCGTGTTTTTATTCGTAACTCCTGATACTTTGAGTTAATCTTGTTCAAGGAGCTAAATATCTAGATCATACAAACGTTCCGTAAACTACGAAATCTATATGTATCTACATTACGCATTTCCCCCACGCAATCTCATAGTAGAAAAGTTTATGTCTGAATAACACTATTCAGCCCCAAACAGTTATGTAAGCGTAACTAATAGCACACATTAACGGTAATTGGTTTTCTCGGGTGGATCAATTTTGTTGACCATTTAACCGGC